>NZ_JBIVIV010000018.1:0-160667 GCF_044749865.1 Streptomyces sp. NPDC088910 | reverse complement strand
CGCCTGCCGCCTGCCGCCTGCCGCCTGCCGCCTGCCGCCTGCCGCCTGCCGCCTGCCGCCTGCCGCCTGCCGCCTGCCGCCTGCCGCCTGCCGCCTGCCGCCTGCGTATCGGGCGCGGTCGCTGGGGGTGTCGCCCGGCGGTGAAGGGCTACCGGGTCGCCCGCTGAGCGCCACCGCCTGATCCGTCGCCCGATCCGGCGCCGGGCCCCGAGGCCCCGGCCGCCCTGCCGCCCGGTCCGCCCTGGCGTCGGGTCGCCGCGCTGCGGCCCACGGCCTCCACCAGCGGCAGCACGCGGTACGGGACCCGCTCGCGCAGGGCGATCTCCGTACGGGTGCGGACCACGCCCGGCAGTTGGATCAGCCGCTGGATGATGTCCTCCAGATGGGCGTTGTCGCGGGCCGCGACCCGGGTGAGCAGATCCCCGCCGCCGGTGATCGAGAGCGCCTCGATGATCTCCGGCACGGCCGCGAGCGCTTCGCCCACGTCGTCCAGGCGCCCCTGCGTCACCTCGATCCGCACGAAGGCCAGCACCGGGTGGCCCAGCGCGGCAGGCGACACGCGTGGTCCCGCCGTGGTGATCACCCCGTCCCGCTCCAGCCGGTCGAGCCGGGCCTGGAGGGTGCCGCGGGCCACGCCGAGTATGCGGGCGTACTCACGGACGCTGGTGCGCGGCTGCTCCAGCAGCAGCCGCAGGATGCGGGTGTCCAGCGCGTCGACGGCCATGGGCCACTGGTCTCCTCATGGTCGATGACAGGGCACTCTCACCGTACCAATGGCACAGCGCCGAGCGACCAGTTTGAGCCACTGCCCGCTCGGGTGCTTTCCTGGTGGTGACGATGGCGTTGCGGTCCTCCGCAACGCCTTTGCCATGTCCGGCGCCGACCGCCGCCGGGCGCCCGTACCGGACAGGGGTGGAACCGCACACGTGAAGAAGTTGTTCGTCGCACCGGATCCGGGCCGCGCGCGGCTGCGCCACGCCTCCCGCGCCGTCCTCGGCATCGCGCTCGCCGTCACCGCGGCGGGCCTGGCCGGATTTCCGCTGCCCGCGATGTGCGGCGGCGGTCTCGCCGCGCTGCTCGCCTTCTTCGTCGTCGCCGACCCCCGCGTCGGCCAGCAGGCGGTCACCACCGCCCTGATGCCCCTGACCGGACTGCCGGTGCTCACGGCCGCGGCCTGGCTGCACCCGTACCCGCTCGCCCGCGACGCCGCCTTCGTCGCCGTCGTCCTCGCCGGGGTCTACGTCCGCCGCTGGGGCGCCCGCGGCCACGCGCTCGGCGTCTTCGGCTTCATGATGTTCTTCATCGCGCAGTTCCTGCACGCCGTCCCGGCCGAACTCCCCGAGCTGTACGCGGCGATCGGCCTCAGCCTCGCCGTCGCCGCCACCGTCCGCTTCGGCCTGTGGTGCTACGAACGCGGCGCCGCTCCCGTACCGGCCATCTCTCTTGTCCAACCGCCCGGTCTGCGCAGGCCGACCACCCGGCAGGCCGTCCAGGCCGCGACCGCCGCGGCCGGAGCCCTCGCGCTCGGCCAGGCACTGTCGGAGGACCGCTGGTACTGGGCGGTCGCCACCTCCTGGTGGATCTTCGTCAACACGGCGTCGCGCGGCGAGACCCTGGTGCGCGGCTTCCGCCGCGTGCTCGGCACCGCGCTCGGCATCGTGGCCGGATTCGCCCTCGCCCTTCCCCTGCACGGCGCCCCCGTACCGTCCGCCGTCCTCGTCGCGGTGTGCGTCTTCGGCATCTTCTACAGCGCGGCCGTCTCCTACTCCTGGATGACCTTCTTCGTCACCGTCATGGCCGGTTCCCTCTACGGGCTGCTCGGCGTCCTGCACCCGGCGCTGCTCCTGCTGCGCCTTGAGGAGACCGGGGCGGGCGCGCTCTGGGCGGCCCTCGCCGTGCTGCTGGTGCTGCCGGTCACCACGCACGCCGCCACCGACGCCTGGATCCAGCGCGCCCTGGAATCCGTACGCGACTTCACCGCGCAGGCCGCCCGGCACCTCGCCGGTGAACCCGGCGCCGACCTGGCAGGACGCGCCGCCGAACTGGACCTGGTACTCGGCCGGGTACGCGCCTGCCTGGCGCCGCTGGTGCACCCGCTGAGCCCCCTGCGGGCCCGCAGAGCGCGGGCCGGTCACGTACTGCGCCTCCTCGACGCCTGCGCCCACCAGGTGCGCGGCCTCGCCGAGGTCGTCGCCCACCCCGAAGCGGGCCACGACGAGCGGCTGTCGGCCGCCTGCCGACGGGTCGAGGACGCCGTGCGCCGCCTGGTCGTACGCGGCGTCGAGGCACCGGAACCGCGGCCGGAAACGCCCCGGGACGGCGCGGGACATCCGCACGCCGAACGCGCGCTCGGCCACCTGCGGGTCCTGGAAACGGCGCTCACCGACCTCGCCGCCCCCCTGCACGCCGACCCCCGGGCGCCGCTCGCCGCCTGACCAGTGGGACCCGGGGGCGACGCGGCCGCCGTCAGGTACTAATCTCAGCCGCCGTACAGACATCAGGCGGAAGAGGTACGGCAGTGGCCGGGCACGTTTACATCGGGTCGTTCACTTCGGCGGGCGGGCGAGGGCTCACCACGGCCGCCGTCGACCCGGACACGGGAGCGCTCACCGCGCTCGGCGACAACGCCGAGGTGCAGAATCCGTCCTTCCTCGCCCTGTCCGACGACGGGCGGACCCTCTACACGGTCGGCGAGACCGAGCCGGAGGGCACCGCCGCCGCGTTCTCGCTCGCGGACCCGGCCGCGCCCCGGCTGCTCGGCGCGCCCGTGCAGGTGCACGGCGGCTGGCCCACCCACCTCGCCGTCCACCGCGGCCACCTGCTCACGGCCAACTACGCGGAGCCCGGCAGCGTCAGCGTCCTGTCCATCGGCGAGGACGGCGCGCTCGGCGGACTGCGCTCACTGCTGGAGCACGAGGGCGACGGCCCCCACCCCGAGCGCCAGACCGGGCCGCACGCCCACGCCGTGCTGACCGACCCCAGCGGACGCTGGGCGGTCAGCGTCGACCTCGGCACCGACTCGGTGCGGGTCTGCGAACTGGACACCGACAGCGGCGAGCTGGAGATCGAGCGCGAGCTGGGACTGCGCTCCGGGATCGGCCCGCGCCACCTCACCTTCCACCCGGCCGGCCACCACGCCTATGTGATGAACGAACTCGACTCCGTCGTCACCGTCTGCCGCTGGGACCCCTCCATCGGCAGCCTGCGCCCGCTCGCCGAGGTCCGCGTGCTCCCCGACGGCACCGAGGGCGAGAACTACCCCTCGGAGCTGGTCGTCTCGCCCGACGGCCGCTTCGCCTGGGCCGCCAACCGCGGCCACAACAGCATCGCGGTGCTCGCCCTGGACGAGACGGGGGAGCGGCTGGAACTGCTCGACACCGTGAGCTGCGGCGGCGACTGGCCGCGCCACCTGACCCTCGACCCGTCGGGCACCCGGCTGTACGCGGCCAACGAGCGCTCCGGCGACGTCACCTGGTTCGACGTCGACCCGGGCACCGGCATCCCCAAGCAGGCCGGTTCGCTGGCGCTGCCCGCCGTGTCCTGCGTGCTCTTCGCCCGGCCCTGACACCGCGGCGGCGGGCTCGCGCGGCCCGCACGACGAGGAAACGGCGCGGGCGGGCGGTCTTGTCGAAGGACCGCCCGCCCGCGCCGTTGTCGTCGCCGTGTCGACGCGCCGCCTCGTTCAGTGCGAGGGCGCGCTCTCCTGCTGCTGCATTGCGATGCCCAGCGCGCCCGCGTAATGCGTGACCACCAGCTTGCCGACCGCCGGGTACGGGCCGAGCGCGTCGGCGCCCGAGCAGCCCGCCTCCGCCGCGGCGGTGTGCAGGAGCTGCGGCGCGATCTCCGGGCCGATCAGGCACGGGGCGAGCGCGAGCCGGCCGGAGCCGGAGGAGCGCAGCTGCTCCGCCGCCCGTGCGATGGAGCCGTCCTCGTCGAGCGCGGCGGCCAGCACCGGCACGGCGAGCCGCGCGGCCAGCAGCAGCCCGGTCACACCCGCGGCCTGCGCCGCCTCCTCGCCGCCGACGGTCGCCAGGATGATCCCGTCGGCCGCGGTCGCCACGGTGAACAGCCGGGCGCGGTCGGCGCGGGCCAGACCCGCCTCGGCGAGCCGGACGTGCAGCGCCTCGGCGAGCAGCGGGTGCGGACCGAGGACGTCGGTCAGCTCCACCTGCGCCTTGGTGTCGGCGATGGCCTGCCGAATCCTGCGCAGCACCGAAGCCTCGGGTCCCGCGAGCAGCGGGACGACGACGGCCGCGGTGTCCTCCCCCGACCGCTCGTCCGCGATGGCGGCCAGGACGCCGCGCAGCGCCGGGAATTCGGTCTCCGCGCCGTCCTCACCGTCGACGAAGCCGATCCGCGGATCGAGTCCCGACAGCTCGGAGCGGGCGATGCTCACGACCTCCTCCGCCAGACTGAGCGCGGCGGCGGTGGGAGTGCCGGGGACGGCCAGAACCAGCACCGGCGCGCCCTCGGGCGCGGCCAGCGCCTCCGGTCGGCGGTGACGTCCCGGCTGGCGCGGGCGCGGCATTCGAACGGGAAGGCCGGAGGCGGGCCCTGTGGCAGTGCTCATGGCGACGCATGCTAACGCCTTGGGGCGCCTGGATGTTCGGCCGGGTCGGAGCCGCGGCAGACCTGTCCTGATCTGTCCGTTTCACCGCTCACGTTCGGTCATTGAACGAGTCTGAGCTGTGCCGGAACGCGCCGCGTCGGCACCGGAACGAACCGGTGCGGTACGCGAACGTGCCGGTGCGGCACGGGAGACGAGCCGCAGCAGCGCGGGGTCGGCCGGAAGCGGCAGCGCGTCCCGGTGCAGCGCCCCCGCGATCAGCAGCGCGCCGTCCAGCGGATCACCGGCCGCCGGTACGAGCCTGGCGTCCGGCAGCATCCGCCCGGCCCGCTCGCGCAGCGGCCCGAGCAGCGGCTCACCCATCTTGAACAGGCCACCGGTCAGCGCCACGTCCACCGCGGCGGCGTCCGGCCGTACGGCAGCCGCCGACTCCAGGATGTGCGTCGCGGCGGCCCGCAGGATGCCGGAGGCCACCGGGTCGCCCCCCGTGGCGCAGGCGGCCACGTCGGGCGCGAACGAGGCCAGTACGGCGGGCCGGTCGGGGCGCGGGTAGAGCTGTGCGGGCATTCCGTCGAGCGGCCCGAAACGGTCCTCCGCGCGGGCCAGCAGCGCCGTGGAGCCGCCCGCCCTGCCGTCGTGCGCGCGCATCGCCGCGTCCAGGCCCGCGCGACCGATCCAGGACCCGCCGCCCGCGTCGCCCAGCAGATGGCCCCAGCCGTCCGCGCGCAGCCAGCCGCGGCCGTCGGCCGCGGTGCCGAGCGCGATCATGCCGGTGCCCGCGGCGACGACGACGCCCGGCCGCAGACCGAGCGCGCCCGCGTACGCGGTCACCGCGTCACCGGCCAGCGCCAGCGACTCCACCCCGAAGGCGGCGGCCAGGGCGTCGGGCAGCACGGCGCGCAGGTCGGTGCCGAGTGTGGCCATACCGGCCGCGCCGACGCATGCGGCGGCCAGCGTGCCGGCCCCGGCCTTGTCCAGCAGGCCGTTCACCAGGGGCACGACCTGGTCGAGCAGGCTCGCGGCGTCGATCCCGCGCTCGCCGGTCACGGCCGGGCGGGCCGAGACGGCGGGCGCGGACACCTCGGTGCCGTCGGCGCGGGCGACGGCCACCCGCACGCCGGAACCGCCGGAGTCGATCCCGAGCACCCAGTCAGCGGAAGCGGGCACGGATCAGCCGAGCCCGCGCGAGTCCTGCTTGAGCGCGGTGTCCACGGTCAGCGCCGAGGCGACGACCATGCTCAGCAGCGGGTCGGCCAGCGGCCGGTGGATCTGGAGGACGTAGTTGTCCGCCGTGGTGAACATGGTCTTGGCCAGGCCCTCCCACGTCTTGGTGATCCGGCCGATCTCCGTCTCCGTGTGGTCCACGATGGCGAAGTTCCACGCCCGCCAGTTCTCGGCCTTGATGGCACCGATCTGCTGGCCGTTGTACATGAACGCGAACTTGATCTTGCCGAAGGCGTTCTGCTGCACGATCTCGCCGAGCGGCTCACCGTTCGAGCGGTGCACCAGCACCTTGGACTTGATGAACTTCGCGGGCCGGGTGAGCACCAACTGCGGCTGCCCGTGCGCGTCCCTGACCTCCAGCTTGTGGGTCAGGAACTGGTCCACGCTGGAGACGAAGCGCAGCACCTTCTTCGCCGTGCTCTGCCCGATCTCGACGACCGAGCCGAGGGTACGGCCCTGCTGGTCGAAGACGCTGTACTCGTTGACCAGCTCGATCAGCTTGGCCTTCTGGTTCACCACCAGGATCGGCTCGGTGAACAGGGTGCCGCCGCCGAACGAGGTCGGCGCTATCCCGGCCTGCTGCTGCACCTGGCGCTGGACCTTGGACGGGTCGGGGGCGCCGCTGACATTCACCTCCCACGCGTTGCCGCCGCCTTGCTGCTGCGGAATCTGGCCGGGGTTCGTGTGCTCCGTCCACTGTTTGCCGTCCCAGTAGCGGAGCAGATTCGGAGTGCCTTGCGGGTCGGCGTACCAGCCCGCCGGAGTATTGGGATGCGTCGTCACCCGGGCAGAGTACCGTCAAGACATGTCAGGGAAGGAGCCAGTCGACCGGCTGCGCACCCTGCCGGACCAGCAGATCATTGGCGCGGCTGAAGGGCCGTGAGCCGAAGAAGCCGCGGTCGGCCGACATGGGGGAGGGGTGCGAGGACTCGATGGCGGGCAACTGCCCGAGCAGCGGCCGCAGATTGCGGGCGTCCCTGCCCCACAGCACGGAGACCAGCGGACGGCCCCGGGCGGCGAGCGCCCTGATCGCCTGCTCGGTGACCTCTTCCCAGCCCTTGCCGCGGTGCGCGGCGGGCCGCCGGGGCGCGGTGGTCAGCGCCCTGTTGAGCAGCAGCACACCCTGCCGGGTCCACGGCGTGAGATCCCCGTTGGACGGCCGCGGCAGCCCCAGGTCGGAGCCCAGTTCGCGGTAGATGTTCTCCAGACTGCCCGGCAGCGGCCGTACGTCCGGCGCGACGGAGAAACTGAGTCCCACCGCGTGACCCGGGGTCGGATACGGGTCCTGCCCGACGATCAGCACCCGCACGTCGTCGAAGGGCTGCTGGAACGCGCGCAGTACGTTCGCACCGGAGGGAAGGTACGTACGCCCCGCGGCGATCTCGGCGCGGAGGAAGTCCCCCATCGCCGCGATCCGGTCCGCCACCGGTTCGAGCGCCTTCGCCCAGCCCGCTTCGACGATCTCGTTCAATGGTCGCGCTGTCACGGTCCGTCACTCTACTGGCTCAACGGCCGTGCCGCGGACGGGGATCGGACCCGCCCGCGCAACGACGGCTCCGGCGGCGGACCGCCGGGCAGGACCGGTCAGATACCGGCCCGGCGGAAGGCCCGCCCGTACTGCTGCGGCACCGCCACCTCGGAGCCCAGCTCACGGGCGGCGTGCAGCGGCCAGTTCGGCGTACGCAGCAGTTCGCGGCCGAGCAGGACGGCGTCGGCCTGGCCGGTGGACAGGATCGTCTCGGCCTGCCGGGGGTGGGTGATCTCGCCGACGGCCGCCACCGGCAGACCGGTCTCGGCCTTCACGCGGGCCGCGAAGGGCACCTGATAGCCGGGGCCGAGCGGAATGCGTACGCCCGCGGCGTTCCCGCCCGTGGACACGTCGAGCAGGTCGACCCCGCGCACGAGCAGTTCCTTGGCGAAGCGGACCGTCTCGTCCGCCGTCCAGCCGCCGTCCTCCAGCCAGTCGGTGGCCGAGATGCGGAAGAACAGCGGCAGTTCCTCCGGCCAGACCTCGCGCACGGCGTCGACCGTCTCCAGCGCGAACCTGATCCGGTTCTCGAAGGCGCCGCCGTAGCCGTCGGTGCGGTGGTTGCTGTGCGGAGAGAGGAATTCGCCGATCAGATAGCCGTGCGCGCCGTGCAGTTCGAGCACCTCGAAGCCCGCCGCGAGCGCGCGCCGGGCCCCGGCCACGAACTGCCCGACGACGTCCCTGATGTCCGCCTCCGACAGCTCGGTCGGCACCTTGGACTCGTCGGAGAACGCCACCGGGCTCGGCGCCACCGGCTGCCAGCCGCGCTCGTCCGCGCCCAGCGGGCCGCCGCCCGCCCACGGCCGGTCCGTGGACGCCTTGCGTCCGGCGTGGCCGATCTGGATGCCGGGCACGGTGCCGTGGTCCTTGAGGAAGCGGGTGATCCGGCTGAAGGCCGCCACCTGGTGGTCGTTCCAGATGCCGAGGTCGGCGGGGCTGATCCGGCCCTCGGGGCTGACCGCGGTCGCCTCGACCAGGATCAGTCCGGCGCCGCCGACCGCCCGCGACGCGTAGTGCGCGAAGTGCCAGTCGCCGGGCGCTCCCTCGTCGGGCCCCTCGGTCGCCGCCGAGTACTGGCACATCGGCGCCATCCAGGCCCGGTTGGGAATGGTCACGGACCGCAGGGTGAAGGGCTCGAACAGCGCGCTCACGGCACTCTCCTCGTCGTCGGACTCCGTCGCGGGGCTCCACCGGTCGGGGCCTGTCGCCGCGCACTGGTGACGGCTTCTACGATAGACGCCGTAGTACGGCAGACGTCAAACTACGACGGGTATCGTAATATGACGTTCATGACACTCCCGATTCCGTCCCACGCGCCACCGGCAGCGGCACCGTTGTCGTCGGCGCCGGCCGCGGGCCCCGACGCCCCGGCCGCCGCCGGGCGCGCGCTGGAGCACCCCGGCACCGGGGAGATCCGGCTCGAAGAGGTGCTGCACGCGCTGTCCGACCCGATGCGGCTGATCGTGGTCCGCAATCTGGCCGCGGCCCACGGTGAAGTGGCCTGCTCCGACGTGCCGTTGCCGGTCAGCAAGTCCACGACCACGCACCACTTCCGGGTGCTGCGCGAGGCGGGCGTCATCAGCCAGATCTACCGCGGCACCTCCAAGATGAACGCGCTGCGCACGGACGACCTCGAAGCGCTCTTCCCCGGTCTGCTCGACCGCGTCCTCGACGCGGCGGCCCGCCAGGCGGCCCGGCTCGACGGCTGACCGTGGGGCGTCGGTCGCCCGGATCCAAAGTCTGTATCCGAGTGCCTGTATCCGAGTGCCTGTATCCGAGTCCCTGTATCCGAGTCCCTGTATCCGAGTCCCTGGATTCGAGTGCCCGGATTTCGAGTGGCTGGATTCGACGCGCCTCGATCCGTCCCGTCCGTGACGGGCCTCAGGCCGGTCCCTCGGCGGGCGGCGACGACGAGTGGCCCGCCGCCGTCAACAGCCCTTCCCAGTCGGGGATCTTGACCGTCCCCCGGTCCAGGGAACGGCCCCACTCCGCCTCCGCCGCCTCGATCGCCAGCCAGCCCCGCCAGGCGACCGGCCGTACGCCCGCGGCCCGCAGCCCGGCCAGCGGATCGGCCGACAGCTCTCGCGTCAGCAGACCCGGCGCGTCGGCGATCAGCGCCGCCGCGGTCTCCTTGGCGCACGGCCGGTTGGTGCCGATCACACCGGTCGGCCCGCGCTTGATCCAGCCCGCCACGTACTCGCCGGGGGAGGGCGTGCCGTCGCGCAGCACGCGGCCCGCGTCGTTCGGCACCACCGCGCCCCGAGGGTCGAAGGGCAGGCCGGGCAGCGGCACCCCCTGGTAGCCGACCGAGCGCAGGACGAGTCCCGCGTCGATCTCCTCGCCGCCGCCTGTATCGGACACACCGCCGCGCCCGTCAGGACCCGTTCGGGTGAAACGGACCGCGCGCACCCGCCCGGCCTCGTCGGCGAGGAACGCGGTGGGGCGTAGGAAGAACCGCACATGGAGTCGGCGCGGCCGTCCCCGCGGCGGCTGTGCGGCCCACGAGCGCAGCACCTCCACATTGCGCCGGGCCGCAGTCGGCAGACCGGAGGGGGCGGCGTACGCCGGGTCGAGCGCCAACTCGTCCTCGCGCACGATCACATCGGTGTCGGCCAGCGCGCCCAGCTCACGCAGCTCCTTGGTGGTGAACTTCGCCTGCGAGGGCCCGCGCCGCCCCACCATGTGGATGTCGGTGACGCGGCTGTCGGCGAGCGCCCGCAGCGCCGCCTCCGGTACGTCGGTGCGCCGCAGTTCGTCCGCGCGCCGGGCCAGCACGCGCGCCACGTCGACCGCGACGTTCCCCACGCCGATGATCACGGCCGAGCGGGCCCGCAGCGCGAAGCCGTCCGGCGGCTCGTCGGGGTGCGCGCTGTACCAGGACACGAAGCGGGTCGCCGAGTAGCTGCCGGGCAACTCCTCGCCGGGCACGCCCAGTCTGCGGTCGGTCGCGGCGCCCACGCAGTAGACCACCGCGTGGTACAGACCGAGCAGCCGCTCCGGCGTCAGCGGCGCGGGCCCCACGCCGACGTTGCCGAGGAAGCGGACCCGCGGATCCTCCAGCACCTTGCGCAGGCTGCCCTGGAGGGACTTGATCTTCTCGTGGTCGGGCGCGACACCGTATCTGACCAGGCCGTACGGGCACGGCAACCGGTCGAGCACGTCAACCGCGACATCCGGCACCGACTCCTGACGGGTGAGCGCGTCCGCGGTGTACACCCCGCTCGGACCCGAACCGACGACTGCGACGCGTAACACGACGGTGCTCCCTTCGGCGGGATGTCACCAGCATGCGCCCTCCGGACGCGTCGCGGCAGAGCGCCGCACCCGGCGCCCGGTCGAGGCGCACGGTTTCAGCCCACCCGTCGCCGGTCCCCGCCGTCCCCGCCGCCCCCGTCCCCGCCCGCGCCGGCCTTCGCGGGGGCCACCGCGCAGTCCTTCGGCGGCACCCCCAGCGTCCACTCCAGCCCGTACCGCTCGAAGAGTTCGGCCCGCAGCCGCGACAGCGGCATCGGAGCGCCCGGCAGCAGCAGCGCCACGGTCGCGCCCATCAGCAGCGCGCGCAGCAGCCGGTACTCCGCCTCCGGACCCTCGGGTCCCGACACGATTCCCGCGCCGTCCACCGCCTGGCTCAGCAGCGCCGCGAGCTTCTGCTGCTCCGGGCACTGGATGAAACCCTCCGCCTGGAGGATCGACGCCATGTGCGTACGCATCAAGGTGGTGTGCGTCTGCGTGAGGCCGAGGATCGCGTCGATGGCCCGCGCCATCCGTTCCTGGCCGTCCTCCGACCGCGGCTCGCGGTCCAGCGCGGCGGCCAGTTCCATGTGCATCAGCCGGTGCACGGCGGACTGCAACAGTTCGCGCTTTCCCGCGAAGTAGTACGAGACCAGGCCGCGTGCCGACCCGGCCCGCTGGGTGATGTCCGCCAGCGTGGTGGCCGCGTAGCCGCGTTCCTCCACCAGCTCCACGGTTGCCTGGAGCAACCGTTCCCGGGAACGCTGACGCATAGCTTCATTGACCGATGCGCTCCGAGGGGACATTATTTACTCCTGCGTTGACTGGCTGCGAGCCAATATACTCAGCGCAACCCGGCGGGCTTCGCCCTGTCCGGGAAACGGGGGATGGTGCCGGGCCCGGCGGCGCGGGGGATCGCCGGGACCGGCGCCGATCCCGAAAGCGCTTGTCATCGAGGCTCGTGTCCTGAAAGCGCTTGCCCCTTCAGCGGCCGGTTCATGAACGCTCGGCGCGTACGGTGCGCGGCGCCGCATCAGCCCAGTCGGTAGCCCAGTCGGTCCAGGACGCCGAGCAGCGCGTCGGGACGTGCCGTCACCGGCAGATGGTCCACCAGGAACACCGGGCAGCCCAGCGCGGCGGCGCCGCCGTCCGCCGCACGGCTGTCGCCCACCATCGCGACGTCCGCGGGCTCCAGCCCGAGCCCGTCGCAGGCGATCCGGAACAGCCGCTCGTCCGGCTTCTGGACGCCGTGCTCGAAGCTCAGCGCGAAGACGTCCACCAACTCGTCCAGCCCGTGCTCCCCGAAGACCGGCCGCAGATCCCATCCGATGTTGCTCACCACCGCCACCGGCACGCCCCGGTCCCGCAGAGCCCGCAGCACGCGCTCGGTGTCGGGGTACGGATTCCACGCGGCGGGCGCCATGTGCCGGTCGTAGAGCGCGTCGTGCACATCCCAGGGGAGCGCGACGGTACGGGACAGGCCGCCGTACGCCGCCCGGTGCTCGGCCGCGCTGGTGTCGCGCCGGGCCCAGACCGCCGCCAATCGCGGCGGAATCCGCTCGGGCGGTCCGCCGCCGGGCAGCGCGCCCGCCCGCTCCAGCGTTCCGGCGTACGCCGCGACCTCGTCGTCGGTGGCCGTGACGCCCTCGGCGGTGAGCGCCGACCGCAGCCAGGACTCGGCCGCTTCGACCCGCATCAGGGTGCCGGAGAAGTCGAACATCACGCCTTTGACGGCCATGGCCCCGCCTCTCCCGCCGCCGCTCAGGTCAGCGCGCCGAGGCCGGGGCCGAAAGCGATCAGCAGCGGGACCGCCGGGACCAGCAGCGCGAAGGCCGTCATCCGCACCCGTTGGCCGAGCGGCAGCCGGGGCGCGGGATCGAGCAGCCGGTGCACGCGGCCGGGCAGCGCGGCGAGCGGCGTGGGGCAGGGGCCGAAGACACCGCGTTCCGCGTTGAGTTCGACCAGCGCGAGGGCGGTGGTGAGGCGGCCGAAGCGGCGCGAGGCGGTGTCGTCGGCCGCCAGTTCCACCAGGTGGTGCACCTGGTCACGGAAGGCGGCGAAGACCGGCACCTGCGGGAAGCCGCCCGCGAGTGCGCCCGAGCAGTGCAGCAGCACGTCGTGCCTGGCGCGTACGTGTCCCTGCTCGTGGGCCAGCACGGCGTCCAGTTGGCGGCCCTTCAGGCGGCGCAGCGCGGCCGTGGTGATGACCAGTTGGGGCTCGGCGCCGGACAGCCACCAGGCGTCGGAGCGGGCGTCCTCCAGGACCACCAGGCGCTCGCCGGGCGTGACGGTCTCGCCGGGCAGCCGGGGCGCGCGCACGCGGAGTTCCGCGCGGCGCTGCTTGCGCCGCGACCGTGTGCCGCGCACCTCGCGGGTGAGCATCGCCGCGGTCCACACACCGCCGAGCGCGAGCAGGACGGCGATAGTCCCGGCCCAGCGGCCGTACTCGGACAGCGCGTAGGCGTCGACCACACCGCTCGGGGCGAACGCGAAGAGATTGCCGCGGACCGCGGCCCAGGCGGCCGAGGCGGAGAGCGCCATGGCCAGCACGCAGCACAGCAGTACGGCGGCGACCACACACTGCCAGACCCACAGGGCCAGCACCGGTTCGCGTTCCGGCCACTTGGCACGGGACAGCAGACGCGGCGCCATCGCCGCCGCAAGTGCGCCGAGAATCAGCAGCACGAACGGGACCGTCATGGTGATCAGCCTAGGAGGCGCGCGGTGCACGGGGGACGGACCACGACCCGATGTGACGCATGACTCACGGCAGCGAGTCCGTCACAGGGTCAGCAGCATCGCGAACATCCCCAGCGCCATCGCCACCCGGCAGGCCGCCGCGACCTCCGGCGCGTGCCGCAGCGGGACACGGTCCCGGCCGCCGCCCGCGCCTCCTTCCGCCTGGCCGGTGGATATCAGCGGGCCGCCGCCCGGCGCGCCGTGCGCCTGCGCCGGGAGCGCGACCAGGGTGGTGCCGCTGCGCAGGACGTAGCCCGCGAAGTAGAGCAGCAGCAGGCCGGTGAGCAGCGGGGTGCCCGCGCCGGTGGCCGCCATGTGCTCGGCGTGGCCGCCGTGCGCCGACGCCGCCCCGCCCATCGCCACGGCCATGTAGACCATCGCGGCCGAGCACACGGAGTGGTGCAGATGGTGGCCGGGCCGCCGGACCAGCAGCAGCGCCCGTACCCCGGCCAGCGCGAAGACCACGCCGAGGACGACGGCGAACAGCGGCGTCCCCCACGGCCGCGGGTCGAGGACGGACATCGGGACGGCCATCACCGCCATGCCCGCCGCCATCACCGCCTCGTCGCGCGCTTCGCGGCGCAGCAGGCACGCGACCGCGGCGACGGTGCTGAGCGCCACGAGCAGCCAGGCCACCAGCGGTGGTCCGTGCATGCCGTCCTCCCCCTCATCCCCACGCCTCTTCGGCGCGCCCCGGTCCGTGCGGTGACCCTCGGCCGGTCCGGTCCGGTCCGGTCCGTTCAGGTCCGGTCCGTGACGACCGGACCGCCGGACGGTTGTTCGGCGGTCCCAGGAGAACTGCCCAGGTCCGAGGGCGCACACCCGAGCGCATCGGGGTAGTCGGGGGAGCGTGTCACCGCGGCGCGCGCCGTCGCGGATCGCCGTGTGCCACGATCTCGTGCGCGTCGCCCGACCGCAACGCCTCCGGGCCGGCGTCCGGCGCCTCGGCCCCGCGCGCCCGCGCCGCGGCCCGCGACCTGCGTACTTCCCGCGCCTGCCGGGCGCCGGAGCGCTGGGTGACGGCCACGCAGACCAGTACGGCGAGCGCCGCGGGCAGTGTGGCACGGCCCAGGTGCTCACCGAGCAGCGCGGCGGACCACACCAACGTCAGCACGGGCTGGGCGAGTTGGAGCTGGCTGGCCCTGGTCACCCCGATCGCCGCCATGCCGCGGTACCAGACCATCAGGCCGAGGAACTGCGACACCACCGAAACCCACACCAGCCCGCCGACCGACTCGCCGGTCAGCCGTACCGGCTCCAGCGACAGCGACACGACCGCGGCGGGCAGCGTGAGCGGCAGCGTACCGACCAGCGCCCAGCCGACCACCTGCCAGCCCGGCAGCACCGACGCCAGCCGCCCGCCCTCCACGTAACCGGCGGCGCAGACCAGCAACGAGGCGAAGAGGAAGCCGTCCCCGGCAGTCGGCGCGCCGCCGCTCTCGCCGAGCGAGAAGGCGGTGACCACCGCCGCGCCCGCGACGGCCGCGATCCAGAACGTACGGGACGGCCGCGCGCCGGTGCGCACGGCCGCGAGCACCGCGGTGCACAGCGGGAGCGCGCCGACGACGACGGCGGCGTGCGAGGTGTCGGTGGTGCGCAGCGCGAGGGTGGTCAGCAGCGGGAAGCCGATGACGACACCGCAGGCGACCACGGCCAGTCCCGCCCAGTGCTCCCGGTCCGGCACCTTCGCCCGGCCCGCCGCGAGGAAGGCCCCGGCGACCGCGGTGGCCAGGACCGCCCGGACCGTCACCGCCGACCAGGCGCCGAATCCGCTCAGCGCCCAGTGGGTGGAAGGGAAGGTGAGCGAAAAGGCGGCCACACCGAGACAGGCGAGCGCGGTGCCCGCGACCGCTACTGAGGTGCGGGGAGTAGCGCTATTCTTATCCTTCATGAATGACGATAGCAGCGCCAGTGCGCTGGCAGAATCCCTCCGAGGAGAGCTGGACCGCTTCTCACCGGGAGCGAAACTGCCGTCGAGCCGGGCCCTGGTCGAGCGGTTCGGGGTCAGTCCGGTGACGGTCTCGCGGGCGCTGGCGACGCTCGCCGCGCAGGGACTGGTCGTCACCCGGCCCGGCGCGGGCACCTACCGGGCCGCCGAGGGCACGGCGACCGCCACCGCCGTCGACACCTCCTGGCAGCAGGTCGCGCTCACCGCGGAGGATCCGGACGTGGCACCGCGCGTGGTCGACGCCTCCGGAGTGCTGGGCTGCCTGGTCGGCCCGCCGCAGGGCGTCATCCCCCTCAACGGCGGCTATCTGCACCCCGGCCTCCAGCCCGAGCGGGCGCTCGGCGCCGCGCTGGCCCGCGCCGCCCGCAGGCCCGGCGCCTGGGAACGGCCGCCGCTGGAAGGGCTCACCGCGCTGCGGAACTGGTTCGGCCGCGAGGCGGGAGTCCCGCCCGCCCAGGTGCTGATCACCTCCGGCGGGCAGGCCGCCCTCACCACGGCCCTGCGCGCGCTGGCCGCGCCGGGCTCCGCCGTACTCGTCGAATCGCCCACCTACCCCGGCGCGCTCTCCGTCGCCCGCGCCGCGGGGCTGCGGCCGGTGCCGGTCCCGCTCGACGCGGACGGCGTCCGGCCCGATCTGCTCGCCGACGCCTTCGAGGCCAGCGGCGCGCGGGTCTTCTTCTGCCAGCCGCTCTTCCAGAATCCGACCGGCGCGGTGCTCGCCGCCGGGCGCCGCCGCCAGGTGCTCGACATCGCGCGGGCGGCGGGCGCCTTCGTGGTCGAGGACGACTTCGCCCGGCGGCTCGGCCACGGCGACCCGCTGCCGCCGCCCCTGGTCGCCGAGGACCCGTACGGCACCGTCGTCCACTTCGCGTCGCTCACCAAGCCGACCTCGCCCAATCTGCGCGTCGGCGCGCTGATCGCCCGCGGCCCGGTGATGGAACGGCTGCGCGCGATCCAGGTGGTCGACAGCTTCTTCGTGCCCAGGCCCCTCCAGGAGGCGACCCTGGAACTCGTCGGCGCGCCCTCCTGGCCGCGCCATCTGCGCGCCGTCACCGCCGCACTGCGCGAGCGGCGCGACGCCATGCTCGCCGCGCTCCGGCACCGCCTGCCGGAACTGGTCCCCGACCCGGTGCCCACCGGCGGCTACCACCTGTGGCTGCGGCTGCCCGACGGCACCGACGAGACCGCGCTGACCGGCGCCGCGCTCCGCGCGGGCGTGGCCGTCGCCCCCGGCCGTCCCTATTTCCCCGCCGAGTCGCCCGCCCCGTACATACGGATCACCTTCGCCTACACCACGGGCGCCGCCGAGATCACCGAAGGCGTCCGGCGCTTCGAGGTGGCGCTGCGCGAGACCGCCCCCGCGCTGTGAGCACCAGCCCTGTCGCGAAGCCCTTCCGTGCGCCGCACGTGTGTCCTTCCGCGCGCCGAGCACGCGCCCTTCCGCGCGCCGCACACGCGCCCTTCCGCGCGCCGCACACGCGCCCTGCCCCACGTCGAACACTCGCCCCGTCGCGCGCCGACGCCGCCCGCCCGCGAAGACCTCGGCAGGACCCGTGAGCGCGGCCCGGACCTGGGGATAGCCTTGCCCGCATGGATATCGCCGCTCCCCGCTTCCGCGCCGCCACCCCCGACGACGTCCCCGTCCTGGTCGGGCTGATCGAGTCCGCCTACCGCGGCGACGCGAGTCGCGCGGGGTGGACGACGGAGGCGGACATCCTTCAGGGGCAGCGGACCGACCCCGAGGGCGTGCTGGCCGTCATCGAAGGCGCCGACAGCAGGCTGACGGTGGTGGAGTCCGGCGACGAGGTGGTGGCCTGCTGCCAGCTCGAACACCGCGGCGACCACGCGTACTTCGGGATGTTCGCCGTACGGCCCGCGCTCCAGGGCGCCGGTCTCGGCAAGGTGATCCTCGCCGAGGCCGAACGGTTCGCCCGCGAGGAGTGGGACGTCGCCGAGCTGCACATGACGGTGATCTCGGTCCGCGAGGACCTGATCGCCTGGTACGTCCGCCGCGGCTACCAGCGCACCGGGCAGACCAGCCCCTTCCCGTACGGCGAGGAGCGCTTCGGGCTGCCGACCAGGGACGACCTGGAGTTCGAGCTGCTCACGAAGAAGCTGGTCTGAGACCCGGACGCCCGCCACCCGATCCACCCGTCCCACCCGGTACCCGGCGCCCCGAACCCGGTCGCCCGGCGCCGGCCGTCACAGCCGTCCCGCCTCCGTGATCCGGCGCAGGAAGTCCCGCGTGCGCTGCTCGGCCGGGGCGCCGAACACCTCGGCGGGAGTGCCGCGCTCCAGGATCACGCCCGCGTCCAGGAAGCAGACCTGATCAGCGACATCGCGGGCGAACGCCATCTCATGGGTGGCGATCACCATCGTCATGCCCTGCTCCTTCAGGTCGCGGACCACCGACAGCACCTCGCCGACGAGCTCCGGGTCGAGCGCCGCGGTCACCTCGTCGAGAAGCAGCAGCCGCGGCCTGGTCGCGACCGCCCGCAGGATCGCCACCCGCTGCTGCTGGCCGCCGCTGAGCCGGTCCGGATACTCCGCGGCCCGGTCGGCGAGCCCCAGCCGGGCCAGCAGCTCCCGCGCCCGCTCCTCCGCCTCGCCCCGCGGCACCCCGTGCACCCGGCGCGGCGCCAGCGTGATGTTGTCCAGCACCGTCATGTGCGGGAACAGGTTGTACGCCTGGAAGACGACGCCGATCCTGCGCCGTACCGCGTCCTGGTCGGCCCGCGGGTCGGTGATGTCCTCGCCGTCCAGGAAGATCGCGCCGTCGTCGATCTCCTCCAGCAGATTCGCGCAGCGCAGCAGCGTGGACTTCCCTGAGCCGGACGCGCCGATCAGCGCCGTGACCGTGTGCGCGGGCACGTCGAGCGCGATGTCCCGCAGAACGACGGAGGAGCCGTACGTCTTGCGGACCGACTCCAGCCGCAGCACGGGCGTGTCCCGGCTCCGGTCCGGATCGGCCAGGTCCCGCGCCCGGGGCGGTACGTCCTTGGCGAGCCGGTCCCCGCCCGTGCCGCTCATACGACGCCTCCCTGCGACTGCCGCCGGTTCATCCTGGCCGTCACCCAGTCGGTGAACCGCGTCATCGGGATGGTCAGCGCGACGAAGATCAGCCCCGCGACCACGTACGGCGTGTAGTTGAAGTCGCGGCTGGCGATGATCTGCGCCGCGTAGACGGCGTCCACGGCGCCCGCGATCGACACCAGACCGGTGTCCTTCTGGAGCGACACCAGGTCGTTGAGCAGCGGCGGCACCACGCGGCGCACGGCCTGCGGCAGCACCACGTACCGCATCGTCTGCGCGCTGCTGAGGCCGAGCGAGCGGGCCGCGGCGCGCTGGCTCGGGTGGACGGTCTCGATCCCGGCCCTGAACACCTCGGCGACATAGGCGGTGTACGTCAGGCAGAGCGCCAGGCCGCCGAGGAGCACGGGGTCGTTGGTGACGCCGCTCAGCCGCAGCGCGGGCACGCCGAAGACCACCGCGAGCAGGCAGATGATCAGCGGCAGCCCGCGGAAGAAGTCCACGTACGCCGTCGCCAGGGCGCGCAGCGGGAAGAACACCGGGCCGCGCAGGGTGCGCACGACCGCCAGCAGCAGCCCCGCGACCAAGACGACGGCGCCGCACACCACCATCAGCCGCAGATTGAGCCAGAGGCCCTGGAGCACGTCCGGCAGCGCGAGCCGCGCGTAGTGCCCGTTGAGGAACGTCTCACGGGTGCGCTGCCAGCCGGGCGAACTGACGATCAGCCCGATCAGCACCCCGGCGGTCGCCAGGGTGCTGACGCTCGCCACCACCAGGGCGCGGCGGCCGCGGGCGCGTCGGTACAGCTCGCGCTCGATCCGCCGCGCGGACGGCTGGTACGTGTCGACCTGCGCGGGGTCGTCCCGCACGGTCATCCGAGCACCGGGGCGCCGACGGCGTCCGACAGCCACCGCTTCTCCAGGGCGGCCAGCGTCCCGTCGCCGTGCAGGGCGGTGACGGCCCGCGAGACGCACGCGGTCAGCTTGCCGCCCTTGTCGAGGACCAGCCCGAACTGCTCGGGCGAGGAGCCCGCCGCCGCGAACTGCCCGACCACCTTGGCGTCGGTGACCTCGGCCCCGGTGATGTAGAAGGCGGTCGGCAGGTCGACCACGATCCCGTCGACCTGGCCGTTCTTGAGCGCGGCCACGGCGAGGTCGTTGCGCTGGTAGACGGCGGGCTGCTTGGCGGGCTTCACCAGGTTGTCGATGACGTCCAGGCTGGTGGTGCCCACCTGGGCGCCGAGCTTGGCGTTCTTCAGGTCCGCGACGCTGTGCGCGTTCGCGATCTTCGAGGTCTTCAGCGCGACGACGGTCTGCCGTACGTCGTAGTAGCCGGGCGAGAAGTCGACGGCCTTCTTGCGCTCGTCGTTGATCGAAACCTGGTTGATGTCGAAATCGAAGTTCTTGGCACCGGGCGCGAACGCCTTGTTGAAGGCGACGGTCTGCCAGACGACCTGGTCCGGCGCGTAACCGAGCTGCTTGGCCACCGCGTACGCGACCGCCGACTCGTACCCCTTGCCGTTGGACGGCTTGTTGTCCGAGAACCACGGGTCGTACGCCGGATTGTCGGTGCCGACGGTGAGCTTGCCGGGGGTACGGGTGGCGAGCGTGCCGGGCGCGCACGACGCCGTGGTGGCGGTGGTGGTGCCGGTCGCACCGGCCGACGCCGCGGAGGACGAGGGACCGGCGTCGGTCGTGTCGTCCTGGGGCGAGCAGCCGGCCAGTGCGAGGGTGAGCAGGGCAGCCGCGGCGAGCGCGGCACGGCGCGGGGACAGCGAGATCGCGGGACGCATGGCGGGACCTTGGCACCGCGCGGGCGCGTCTGTCCACGCGATTCGGCCAGTTGTCCGGATGCCGGACCTTTGTGTCCGGCACATTGCGCGAAGCCGCGGGACCGTGGCGCGCCGGGGTGACGCCGGTACGGGACCGCGGGGCTACGCGATGGCCGGTTCCTCGGGGAGGTCGGTGGCGGCGCCGTCCAGCCGCAGCGCGCGGGCCAGGGCCCACTCCTGCGCGGTGTTGACGGTCCAGGCCATGACGGCGATGCCCGCGGCCTGGCAGCGCTCGACGACGTCCAGGTTCACCTGCCGCAGTTCCAGGCTGACCAGGCGGGCGCCCACCGCCTGGGCGCGGGTGACGATCTCCGGGCCGAGGTCGCTGGCGACCAGCACCGTGCGCACGTCGGGCAGCAGCGTACGGATCTCGGCCAGCGCCTCGTCGTGGAAGGACAGCACACTGACCCGGTCGGTCGCGCCGTGCGCGCTCAGGGTGTCGGCCAGCGCGCGGGCCGCCGCCACGTCCTTGATCTCGGCCTGGATCGGCCGGCCGACCGCTTCGAGGACCTCCTCGAAGACCGGTACGCGCTCGCCGAGCCCGGCGTCCAGGCCGCGGATCTCGTCCAGCGTGAGGTCGCGGACCAGGCCGGCGCCGTCGGTGGTGCGGTCGACGTCGGCGTCGTGCATGACGATCAGCGCGCCGTCCTTGCTGAGGTGCAGATCCAGCTCGATCTGGTCCAGGCCCGCCTTTTCGGCTCGGCGGAAGGAGCGCAGGGTGTTCTCCGGCTCGACGCCCATGACCCCGCGGTGGCCGACGGTGAGGAAGCTCATACCGGCACCCTAGCGAGACCGGGCGACGGCGGGCCGAACACGCCGTGACGACTCGGGACCGCGTGCTCAAGCGGCCCCTATGCGCAAGTTTTAGTGACCCATCCCGGCAGACGACAGGAAGAACAGCGGCCTGTCGACCATCAGGCAGGACAATCTCCACCGGCTCCCCTTGATGGATCAACAAGGTCACGGATACGGTGTCCGGACGACAGTTTCTTTTGTGGAGGAGGGGTCATGGGCGAAGTTCTTTCGGCGAAGGTGGCGGACGGCGGCGGTACGTCCGGCGTGGGCATCGTCGGCCACCCCGCGTGGGCGGTGCTGAAGCAGGCCGTCGAAGCCATCAGGCCCTGGCAGCGCAAGGACGGCTCCATCGACTTCGAGGCCGAGGGCGCGCCCAGCAAGGACGACGCCGAGCGCACCGTGCGCCGGGTGACCGAGTCGGTCGAACAGCTCTCCCCGCTCCTCCCGCACGACGCCGAGTACCACCGCGCCCTGGTCGCCGACCTGCGCCGCTGGTCCGACGACGGCTTCGGCGTCCCGGACTTCCTCGACTCGCTGCTCGCCTTCCAGCCCGCGGCCGACCGCCGCGACGGCCTGCCGCACCTGGTCGTCTTCCCGATGTACACGCAGAACGGCAACCCGGACCGCAACCTGGAGGCCGTCGCCCTGCGCGTCGTCTGGCCCGACTGGCTGGCCGAGCTGGAGCGCAATCGGTACGACAACCCGCTGTTCGTACCGATCACCTTCGAGGACTTCACCCCCGGCTACGACACCAACTCCGCGGTGCTCTTCCCGGAGACCGTCGCCGTCCGCGAGGCCCCCGAGCGCTGGACCTGGGGCGCGATCTTCTGCGACCGCGAGGCCGCCCGCTTCCGCGCGGTGACCGCCGCCGCCGTCGACACCCTCGGCCTGGAACTGCCCGAGGAGGCGGCCCGGCTGATCGCCGACCAGGACCTGGCGCAGCAGACGTACGTCCTGTGGGACATGATCCACGACCGCACGCACAGCCACGGCGACCTGCCGTTCGACCCGTTCATGATCAAGCAGCGCGCGCCGTTCTGGATGTACGGGCTGGAGGAGCTGCGCTGCGACCTGACCACGTTCAGGGAGGCCGTGAAGCTCCAGGCCGAGGGCCACCCGATGGGCCTGGGCGTGCAGTACGCGATCCTCTTCGACCGGCTCTTCCGCTTCCCGGTCACCGGTGAACGCGTCCGCAACTACGACGGACTCGGCGGACAGCTCCTCTTCGCGTACCTGCACAAGCACGACGCCGTACGCTGGACAGACAACACCCTGCACATCGACTGGGAGCGCGCACCGCAGGTCACCAACCAGCTCTGCGCCGAGATCGAGACGCTCTACCGGGACGGCATCGACCGGCCCAAGCTCGTGCACTGGTTCGCCGCCTACGACCTGGTCGCCAGCTACCTCTCCCCGCATCCCGGCTCGGTCTGGGCGAAGGGCCCCGACGCCCTCGACCTGTCCCAGCCCCCGCGCAAACTCGTGGACGACGTGCTGGCGGACGAGTTTCCGCTCAGCATGTTCTACGAGGCCCTTGCGAAGAAGCTGCGGACGGTGATCACCTCGACCAAGGGAATCACCGGCGAGAGCTCACTTCGGGGCGCCGCGTGACCGGTGCGGCCGAGGAGGCGGACATGACGACCGACACGTACACGGGTGGTCTCGACGGAGCGGTGATCGCCGTGGCGGGCGCGGGCGGCCCCGCGGGGCGGGCGGTTTTGCAACGGCTCGCGCGCGAGGGCGGCCATGTGATCGCCGCCGACGCCGACCCCGAGCGGCTGGCCGAGGCCGTCGACGCGGCGCGCTACGACGCGGGCGGCGCCGACATCACCGGCGAGATCGTCGACCTGCTCGACCTGGAGGCGACCCAGGACTGGGCCGGCCGGATCGAGAAGGACCACGGCAGGGTCGACGGCCTGGTCCACCTCGTGGGCGGCTGGCGCGGCTCCGCGTCCTTCCCCGAGACCGACCTCGGCGACTGGGACGTGCTGCACAAGCTGCTGATCCGTACCGTGCAGAACACCTCGCTGGCCTTCCACGACGGCCTCATGCGCAGCCACGGCGGCCGGTACGTGCTGATCAGCGCGTCCGGCGCCACCACGCCGACCGCGGGCAACGCCGCCTACTCCGCGGCCAAGGCCGCGGCCGAGGCGTGGACGCTCGCGCTGGGCGACTCCTTCCGCAAGCTCGGCGGCGCCGACGGACCCACGGCCGCGGCCACTGTGCTGGTGATCAAGGCGTTGGTGCACGATGAGATGCGGGCCACGCGCCCGAACGCCAAATTCGCCGGCTTCACCGACGTGCGCGACCTCGCCGAGGCCATCGCGGACGTCTGGGACCAGAGCCCTACGGAAGTGAACGGGACCCGACAGTGGCTGACGCCCCGACCGTGACAGAACAGCTCGCCAGCGACGCCGTGCGCCGCCACGACCCGCAGGTGCGCGGCTTCGCCAGTGACAACTACGCCGGGGTGCACCCGGAGATCCTCACCGCGCTCGCCCTCGCCAACGGCGGCCATCAGCCCGCCTATGGAGGGGACGAGTACACCGGCCACCTCCAGGAGGTCTTCCGCGGCCACTTCGGCCCGCGCGCGGAGGTCTTCCCGGTCTTCAACGGCACCGGCGCCAACGTGACGGCGCTCCAGGCCGTCACCGAGCGCTGGGGCGCGGTGATCTGCGCCGAGTCCGCGCACATCCACGTGGACGAGTGCGGCGCCCCCGAGCGGGTCGGCGGCCTGAAGCTGCTCACCGTCCCGACCCCGGACGGCAAGCTCACCCCCGAGCTGATCGACCGGCAGGCGTACGGCTTCTCCGACGAGCACCGGGCCCAGCCGCAGGTCGTCTCGATCACCCAGACCACCGAACTGGGCACCTGCTACACGCCCGAGGAGATCAAGGCGATCTGCGACCACGCGCACCAGCTCGGCATGGCCGTGCACCTGGACGGCGCGCGGATCGCCAACGCGGCAGCCGGCCTCGACGTGCCGCTGGCCCGCTTCACCACCGAGGCGGGCGTGGACATCCTCTCCTTCGGCGGCACCAAGAACGGCCTGTTGTTCGGCGAGTGCGTGGTCGTCCTCAGCCCCGAGCGGGTGCGCGCCATCGACTACCTGCGCAAGCTGTCGATGCAGCTCGCCTCCAAGATGCGGTTCGTCTCCGTGCAGTTCGAGGCGCTGCTCTCGGGCGACCTGTGGCTGCGCAGCGCCGCCCACGCCAACGCGATGGCCCGCCGCCTGGAGCAGGCCGTACAGGGCGTGGACGGGGTCACCGTGCTGCGGCCCGTGCAGTCCAACGCCGTCTTCGCGCTGCTGCCGCGCGAGGTCAGCGAGCGGCTGCAGAAGCGTTACCGCTTCTACTTCTGGGACGAGTCGACGGGCGAAGTCCGCTGGATGTGCTCCTTCGACACGACCGAGTCGGACGTGGACGGCTTCGCCGCCGCGCTCGAGGAGGAGATGCGGGCCTAGGGCCTGTCCGGCGGCCCGGAGTCGGCCGCATGAGTATGCGGTTGGCGGTAATTCGATTGATCGAGTGGTCGGCGGTTTCCTAGGCTCCCGCATATGGAGCTGATCCTGGAGACCGCCGACCTCTCGGCGTATACGGCCGCCGACGACGTCATCGACCACGGCCACCCGCGAGTGCGCGACACCGCGGCCGCGCTGCTGGCCCGTACCACCGGACCGCATGACTATGCGCGGGCCGCCTTCGTATTCGTCCGCGACACGATCCCGCACTCCTTCGACTCCGGCGACGACCGCGTCACCTGGCGGGCCTCCGACGTGCTGGAGCAGCGCACCGGCATCTGCTACGCCAAGTCGCACGCGCTGACGGCGCTGCTGCGCGCCGCGTCCATCCCCGCCGGGCTCTGCTACCAGCGGCTCACGGACGACGACGGTACGGACCCAGTGGTCCACGGCCTGATCGCCCTGCTGCTGCCGGGGCGCGGCCACTGGTCACGGCTGGACGCGCGCGGCAACAAACCCGGCGTCGACGCGCGCTTCTCGCTGGACGAGGAACGGCTCGCGTGGGCGGCGCGCCCGGAGATCGGCGAGGCCGACTATCCGCTCGTGCACGCGGCGCCGCCCACGGCCGTACTGGAGGCCCTGCGCGGCGCACGCGACCGGTCGGAACTGGCCAGGACGCTGCCCACCGAACTGCCGTGAGGACGCCGTCGCGTCCCGCGTCCGGAGGGTCCCGCCTCAGCTCGGCTGGGGCTGCTGCTCGCGGTCCCTGGCCGCCGCTTCCTCAGGCGTCGGGGCCGTGCCGCCCAGATGCGCGGGCAGCCACCAGCGGTCGGCGGGGCCCGAGGGCCTGCCCGGATACGTACGCTGCGCGTCGTCCAGCAGCTCCTGCACCCGCAGCCGCAGCCGCCGGGTGAGCGCGCCCGCCTTCTCGTTCTCCTGCGGGCGCATCTGCTCGCCGATCCGCAGCGTGATCGGGAACTTGCTGCGGCCCAGATTGCGCGGGTGCCCCTTCGTCCACAGCCGCTGAGTGCCCCACAGCGCCATCGGCAGCAGTGGCACACCGGCCTCCATCGCCAGCCGGGCCGCACCCGACTTGAACGACTTCAACGTGAACGACTGCGAGATGGTCGCCTCGGGGAAGACTCCGATGATCTCACCGCCGCGCAGGGCGTCCAGGGCGTGCGCGTACGCGTGCATGCCCTCGGAGCGGTCCACCGGAATGTGCTTCATGGCGCGCATCAGCGGACCCGACACCTTGTGCCGGAAAACCGATTCCTTCGCCATGAAGCGCACCAGGCGCTTGGCGGGCAGCGTCGTCAGACCGCAGAAGACGAAGTCGAGATAGCCGATGTGGTTGCTGACGAGCAGGGCGCCGCCTTGGCGGGGGACGTTCTCGGTGCCCCGGATGTCGAATTTGAGCCCCTGCACCTTGAACATGGTGCGGGCACAAGCGATCACCGGTGGGTAGACGAGTTCGGCCATGTCGGGGCACCTGCTCTCTCCGGGGCGGCGCTCCCGGCGGAAGTTACGCGCCCGTAAGTTGTTCGGCCGCTGAGCGATGGTGCCCCGCCGGCGGGCCCCCTGTCATCCCGGGGACCGGTGCCGAGGCGAGATTCTTCTCACGACCTGCGGCGGAACCCATCAGGCTGCTGCCCGTTTCAGCAGCAGATACACCTCGCACCCCAGGCAGTAGGCGAAAGCGGCGTTGAGGAAGGCGGCGGCGAGCGCGCACGCGGTGGCCGCCAGACCCAGCCACTGCGGGCCCATCAGATAGCCGATGACACCGATCACGGAGAAGCCGAAACCCACCGCCTGCGCGAACCGCGGCGGGGCCGCGTCCTCGGTGCCGGGCGGCGGCCCCAGCCTGGGCCGCACCAGGGTGCGGAAAACCCAGCCGTACGGCGAATTCTGCACTCCGGCCACCGCTCCCACGGCGAAGACCGCGGCCTGAACGGCCAGCAGCCAGCCGCTGCCGGTGATCAGCACGACCGCCAGCACCACCGTGGTCAGGGACGCACCGAAGCGGGGCCCTCGTACATCGATCTCCATGACTGAAATAATGGCCGACCAGCGACGGAACGCGACCGCGGGAATCATTGCGTTCGCATGAACGCTGCACGGATCGGAAAGACGCGGGGCGGGAAGCCGCCGGACGTACGACCGTGTATGTGACCGGACGTATGACCGGGCGTATGAGACGTACGAGATGTGTGAGCGGACGAGGAGCACGGCGTTGACGGGACTGGTGGTCTGCCTGGCCGTACTGCTGGCCGCGAGCGCCTACGGGCTGGTGCACCGGCGCAGGGACGGGAGAATCCGGGTGCGGACGAAGGACGGCGACGAGCGGCTGACGGCCGCTGACCTCGGCGGGCCGCTGGGGGAGCGCGCCACCCTGGTGCAGTTCTCCAGCGCCTTCTGCGCGCCCTGCCGGGCCACCCGGCGCGTGCTCGACGAGGTGGCGGGCATGGTGGACGGCGTCCGGCACGTCGAGATCGACGCCGAGGCGCACCTGGAGCTGGTCAGGCGGCTGAGCGTCCTCAAGACCCCGACCGTGTTCGTCCTCGACGCGGACGGCGCGATCGTGCGCAGGGCCGCCGGTCAGCCGCGCAAGGCGGACGTGATCGCCGCGCTGGGCGCGGCTGTCTGACGAGCCGGGCGGGCCGGCCGATCTGAGGGGCTGTCAGCCTCCGGCGGAGCGCGGTGTGACGGAAATTCCATATTCCGGGCGGGTCTTGACGTGACCCCGTCCGAATCGTCACTCTGACGTTATGTCGCACGACCACTTTCTGTACGCGTATCTGTACGCGCGCGCCGATGTCGACTTCGGTCGGCACTCCAGCGCGCGTTGTCCGAGCTGCTGAGCGCCCACGACCCGCACTCCGCCGCTCGACCGCTTCAGAAGGATCTGACCGTGACTGCCATCAGCGATCACCCCGCCGCCTTTGACTCCTCGGCCTTCGACCCCACGCCCGGCCCCGCTCTCGACCCCGCCGTCTTCCGTTCGGTCTTCCGCCGCCACGCGGCCGGAGTCGCCGTGATCACCGCCGCGGGCCCCGATCCCGTCGGCTTCACCGCCACCTCCCTGACCTCGGTGTCCGCCGAGCCGCCGCTGCTCTCCTTCGGCATCAGCCTGGGGTCGTCGAGCTGGCCGACCGTCGCCGAGGCGTCGTTCGTCGGCGTCCACATACTCGGCGAGCACCAGGAAGTGCTGGCCGGCACGTTCGCCCGCAGCGGCGCCGACCGCTTCGGCCCCGCCACCGCCTGGGCGTCCGGCCCGCACGGCGTGCCGCTGCTCGACGAGGTACCGGCCTGGCTGGTGTGCCGCGTCGTGGCGCGCATCCCGGCGGGCGACCACCGGATCGTCATCGCCCAGGCCGTCGCCGGCGACCCCCAGGGTCCCGGCCGCCCGCTCCTCTACCACCAGGGCGGCTTCAACTCACTCGGCCACTGACCGCGGCGGCGTCGGCCACATCACAGTTCAAGGTCCTTGCTAACGGGGAACCAGCTCTGTGTACTGGCGAGTAATATTTCTGTCGGGGCAGTTGCTGCGTCCCGGCGGGGAGCCGCCGCCGCGGACGCCTATGCTGCCATTCCGGGGCGGATTCCGGGGCAGTTGGACGAAGACGTTGCAACGATGCAGTAGGTAGGAGAGCTGGCGTGAGTTTGAGGATCGTAGTCGCAGTGAAGTACGTGCCCGATGCCACGGGCGACCGTCACTTCGCCGAGGACCTGACCACTGACCGCGACGCGGTGGACGGCCTGCTCTCCGAGCTGGACGAGTACGCGGTCGAGCAGGCGCTGCAGATCGCCGACGCGGCGGACGACGCGGAGATCACGGTGCTGACCGTGGGTCCCGAGGACGCGAAGGACGCGTTGCGCAAGGCGCTGTCGATGGGCGCGGACAAGGCGATCCACGTCGAGGACGACGGCCTGCACGGCACGGACATCCTCGGCACGTCGCTGGTGCTCGCCAAGGCCATCGAGCGCGCGGGCTTCGACCTCGTCGTGACCGGCATGGCCTCGACCGACGGCACCGCGGGCGTGGTGCCCGCGCTGCTGGCCGAGCGGCTGGGCGTGCCGCAGGTGACGTTCCTGTCCGAGGTGTCGGTCGAGGACGGCAAGGTGACCGGCCGCCGCGACGGCGACGCGGCCAGCGAGCGGCTGGAGGCGTCGCTTCCGGCGCTGGTCTCGGTGACCGACCAGTCGGGCGAGGCCCGTTACCCCTCGTTCAAGGGGATCATGGCGGCGAAGAAGAAGCCGGTGGAGGCCCTGGACCTGTCGGATCTGGGTCTGGACGCGGCCGAGGTGGGCCTGGCCGGTGCGTGGACGGCGGTCGAGGACGCCACGCAGCGTCCGGCGCGGACGGCGGGCACGATCGTGAAGGACGAGGGCGAGGGCGGCAAGCAGCTCGCGGAGTACCTGGCGAGCCAGAAGTTCATCTGACCGGATGCCGGGCGCCCTCCCGGACGCTGTCCCGGGCCCGCTTCCGGCCGTTCCGGTCCGTATCCGCCCCGTCAAACTTTTTCGTAGGAGTGCATTTCCATGGGTGAAGTCCTCGTCTATGTCGACCACGTGGACGGTGCCGTCCGCAAGCCGACTCTCGAACTGCTGACGCTGGCCCGCCGGATCGGTGAGCCGGTCGCGGTCCACCTCGGCCCCGGCGCCGACGCCGCCGCCTCCGTGCTGGGCGAGCACGGCGCCGTGCGGGTACTGGCCGCCGACGCGCCGGAGTTCGCCGACTACCTCGTCGTACCGAAGGTCGACGCGCTGGAGGCCGCCGCCAAGGCGGTGAGCCCGGTCGCGGTCCTGGTGCCGTCCTCCGCCGAGGGCAAGGAGATCGCCGCGCGGCTCGCGCTGCGCCTGGGCTCGGGCCTGATCACCGACGCGATCGACGTGGAGGCCGGCGCCGACGGCCCGGTGGCCACGCAGTCGGCGTTCGCCGCCGCCTTCACGACCCGCTCCCGGGTCAGCACGGGCGTCCCCGTCATCACGGTGAAGCCGAACTCCGCGCCGGTCGAGGCGGCTTCGGCGGCCGGGACGGTCGAGGCGCTGGAGGTGGCCTTCGGTGAACTGGCCACCGGCACCAAGGTCGTCTCGCGGACCCCGCGGGAGTCGACCGGGCGTCCTGAGCTGACCGAGGCCGCGATCGTGGTCTCCGGCGGTCGCGGTGTCAACGGCGCCGAGAACTTCTCGGTCATCGAGGCGCTGGCGGACTCCCTGGGCGCGGCCGTGGGCGCGTCGCGCGCGGCGGTGGACGCGGGCTGGTACCCGCACACCAACCAGGTCGGCCAGACCGGCAAGTCGGTGTCGCCGCAGCTCTACATCGCCAACGGCATCTCGGGCGCGATCCAGCACCGCGCGGGCATGCAGACGTCCAAGACGATCGTCGCGGTGAACAAGGACGCGGAGGCGCCGATCTTCGACCTCGTCGACTACGGCGTCGTCGGCGACCTCTTCCAGGTCGTCCCCCAGCTCACCGAGGAGATCAAGGCCCGCAAGGGCTGACCGACCCCTCCCCGACGGCCCCCGCACGCCAGCCGCGTGCGGGGGCCGTCGTCCGTCCGGCGCCCAGCTGGTGGGGTGTTGACCTCGGCCTACGGCACGGCTAGCTTCACTTCAACGATTTGTTGAATTTCCGGGAGGGTGGCACATGGCGCAGGGCTCAGCGGGCGCGGCGGCGGCCGGTACGACACTGGCGGACGCGGTACGGGCGGACATCGGCGCCGGTCTGGCCGGCACCGACGCCGAACTGGCCCGCCGTTACCCCGGCGACCCCGGCACCCGGCAGCCCGTGCACACCGTCTACGTACCCGCCGACGCCTTCGGCCCCCGGACCGTACGCGACTGGGGCGACCAGGCGCTGGCCGCACTCGACGCCCACGCCCCGGACGCCGCCGCGCTCGCCGCCGTACTCGGCCTGCCCGCGGGGCCGTCCACCGGGCTGGCCGCCGAGGTCCACGACCGGGTGCGGGCCAAGCTGGAGCGCGAGCCCGTCGAGGACCTGCGGATCGACTTCGAGGACGGCTACGGGCCGCGCCCCGACACCGAGGAGGACGCGGCGGCCGTGGCCGCCGCCCGCACCGTGACGGCCGCCCTCGCGGACGGCAGCGCGCCGCCGTACGTCGGCATCCGGATGAAGTGCATGGAGGCGGCGGTCCGCGACCGGGGCATCCGTACGCTCGACCTCTTCCTGACCGCCCTGCTGGACGGGGGCGGTCTGCCCGACGGGCTGCTGCTGACACTGCCCAAGGTGACCTTCCCCGCGCAGGTCGCGGCGATGGCGCGGCTGTGCGAGGAGTTCGAGCGGGCGGCCGGGCTGCCGCGGGGGCGGATCGCCTTCGAGATCCAGATCGAGACCACCCAGTCCATCCTCGGCCCCGACGGCACGGCGACCGTGCCGCGGCTGATCGACGCCGCCAAGGGCCGCGCCACCGGTCTGCACTACGGCACCTTCGACTACAGCGCCGCGTGCGGGGTCAGCGCCGCCCACCAGTCGATGGACCACCCGGCCGCCGACTACGCCAAGGCGGTCATGCAGGTCGCCGCGGCGGGCACCGGCGTCCGGCTGTCCGACGGCTCCACCAACGTGCTCCCCGTCGGCCCGGCCGCGCAGGTGCACGACGCCTGGCGCCTGCACTACGGCCTGGTCCGCCGCTCACTGGCCCGCGCGTACTACCAGGGCTGGGACATGCACCCCGCCCACCTGCCGACCCGCTACGCCGCCGTCTACGCCTTCTACCGCGAGGGCCTGGACGCCTCCGCCGCCCGCCTCGCCGCCTACGTCGCCAAGGCGGGCGGCGACGTCATGGACGAGCCCGCCACGGTCCGCGCCCTCAGCGGCTACCTGCTGCGCGGCCTCGACTGCGGCGCCATCGACGCCGAGGAGGTCACCGAGCGCACCGGCCTCGGCCGCGCGGAGCTGGACACGCTGGCGGGCCGCTAGGAGCCTGTCCCGCGGATCGCGAACGGCCCCTGACGCGGCGGGCGCATGCCCGCAGGACACGGGCCGATGCCGTTACGGGCCCGGCGGGTGCTCAGTCGGACGGGGGGATCTCGCCGGAGCCGCGGGCGATCAGGCGGGCGGGGAGCTCCAGCCGGGCGGGGGCGGCGTCCGCGCCGCCCTCCAGGCGGCGGAAGAGCAACTGCGCCGCGCTGCGTCCGAGCCCCGGCGAGTCCTGGGCCACGACGCTGACCGGCGGGTCGAGCAGATCGGCGAGTTCGAAGTCGTCGAAGCCGACCAGGGCGACCGGGCGCGGGTGGTGGGACAGCACGCGCACCGCGGTGACGGTGACGCGGTTGTTGCCCGCGAACAGCGCCGTCACCGGCTCGGGACCGGACAGCAGGGACGCCAGGACGGCGCGGACCCGCTCGGGGTTGGTCGGGCCCATCGAATACCACTCGGGCCTGATGGTCAGCCCCGCGTCGGCCATCGCCTCGCGGTAGCCGCGCAGTCGCTCGGCGGCGGTGTGAATGCCCGGCTGGTCACCGATGAAGCCGATCCTGCGGTGTCCGTGCGCGATCAGATGCGCGACACCGTCACGGGTGCCGCCCGCGTTGTCGGTCAGCACCATGTCCGCGTCGATCCGGCCCGCGGGACGGTCGACGAAGACCGTGGCCACCCCGGCCTCGATCTCCGGGACCAGATACCGGTGGTCGTCACCCGCGGGCACCACGATCAGCCCGTCCACCCGGCGGGCGCAGAACGCCAGCACCAACTCCTGCTCACGCCGCGGGTCCTCGGCGCTCGACCCGGTGAACAGCAGCGCGCCGTTGGCCCGCGCCACGTCCTCGACCGCCCTGCTGAGCGGGGCGTAGAACGGGTCGGCGAGGTCTTCGAGCACCAGGCCGACGCTGGCGGTGCGGCGGGTGCGCAGCAGTCGCGCGCTGTCGTTGCGCCGGAAGCCGAGCGCGTCGATCGCCGCCTGGACGCGGGCGACCGTGTCCGGGGTGACGCCGGGCTCCTCGTTCACCACCCGCGACACCGTCTTGAGGCCGACGCCCGCTCGGGCGGCGACATCTTTCATGGTGGGCCGGGGAACTCGTCCAGAACTGTGGGTCACGATCGTAGTATTCCCTGCGGGAAGAGTTGGACAACGTTGTCAGAGTTAGGCGAGACTATCTCTGGTGCCGTTTCCGCGGAACCCCGGGCGATTCGCCAGGACATTCGTCAGGAACGTCAGGAAAGAGGAGATCCCCGAGCGATGCACCCCCAAGGCGCTACCGGTCCACTCGTGGCCGCAATCGACATCGGCGGTACGAAGATCGCCGGGGCGCTCATCGACGCGGAGGGGCGACTGCTGGCGCGGGCGCTGCGGGCGACGCCCGCGGGGGAGGAAGGCGAGACGGTGGTGCGGGCGGTCACCGACGTGATCGCCGAGCTGCGGGCCACCGCCGTGTGGCCCCGCGTCGTCGCCGTCGGCATCGGCAGCGCGGGTCCCGTCGACGCCGCGCACGGCACCGTCAGCCCGGTCAACGTGCCCGGCTGGCGCGAATTCCCGCTCGTCGCGCGGGTGTCCGACGCGGTCGGCGGCCTGCCCGTCGTCCTCACCGGCGACGGGGTCGCCATGACCGCGGCCGAGCACTGGCAGGGAGCCGCCCGCGGTTACGACAACGCGCTGTGCATGGTCGTCTCCACCGGGGTCGGCGGCGGTCTGGTCCTCGGCGGCGCCCTCCTTCCCGGGCCCACCGGCAATGCCGGGCACATCGGTCACATCAGCGTCGACCTCGACGGTGATCTCTGCCCGTGCGGGTCGCGCGGCTGCGTCGAGCGGATCGCCAGCGGGCCGAACATCGCGCGCCGCGCGCTGGACGGGGGCTGGGTGCCGCCCGCCGGTGCCGCGCCCACGGCGGCGGCCGTCGCCGAGGCCGCGCGCGGCGGGGACGCCGTGGCGCTGGCCTCCTTCGACCGGGCCGCGCAGGCGCTCGCGGCCGGGATCGCGGCCACCGCGACGCTCGTCGAGATCCATGTCGCCGTCATCGGCGGGGGTGTCGCGGGGGCCGGGCCGATTCTCTTCGATCCTCTCCGGGGGCACCTCGCGCGGTACGCCACGCTTTCTTTCGCGGCCGGGGTCGATGTCGTGCCCGCCAAGCTCGGGACGGATGCCGGGTTGGTCGGGGCGGCGGCGGCTGCGGCGCAGGCGCTGCGGTTGGACGCCTTTACGACGACGATCTGACCGGGCGGCTCGCCGCCGGGTCCGCGTCCGCGAGGGCGGTTCCTGTGGGGGCGGGGGCCCGCGGCGTGCTCGGCTTTTGTCGGGCCGGTGGCCCGACAATCCGAAGAGGTGACCGCCTCGCGGGGGCCGGCTGCGGTCCGCGGCTGCGCGCTGGCTGGGCGCGCAGTTCCCCGCGCCCCTCAAAAGACCTGGCGTGCCCTCTGGCGATTGGTGACGGCGGCGCACCGTGCCCGCCGAGATCTCGGTGTGCTTTCTTCCGCGAGGTGAGGGCGTCTGGCGGCGGGCCCCGAGACCTTGGCCTCCGCGCGGTGTGCTTCGCGTCATGGACGCCACCGCGTGCCGTGTCTCGTCAGGGGGCGCGCACTCCGGTGCCGCGCAGCCGATGACGGCGCTGATCGCCTTCAGTGCCTTTGAGGGGCTCGGCGCGGGCGGTCTCGCCGTGGGCGCCTTCTGGCTGATCGGCGCGCCGGTGCCCCCCGCAGCGAGCGGGGCCGCTGCCAGGGCATGACCGCCACGGTCATGGCGCTCGGCACCATCGGCGGCCCGCTGCTCGGCGGTTTCGTCACCGGCCACCTCGGCTGACGCTGGGCCTTCTCCGTCAATCTGCCGCTCGGCCTGCTCGCGCTGGTGTGGTGCCAGGTGATGCTGCGGCTGCCCGCTGCCCGCTGCCCGCCACCCGCCACCCGCTACCCGCGGCAAGGCCAGGACCGACTGGCCCGGCATCGTCCTCATGACCTTCGCCCTCTTCTCGGTTGTGCTCGCCGGGGCCTGGGCGGGCAACCGTTACGCCTGGGCCTCCTGGCGGATCGGCGTGCTGGCCCGCGCCGCCGCGCTCGGCCTGGCCGCCTTTGTCGCCTCGCAGCGCCGCGCGGCCGAACCCGTCCTGCCGTTGCGGGTGTTCGACACCCGGAACGTCCGGCTCCCGTCGATGATGATCTTCGCGGTGGGCGCCGCGATGTTCGGTGCCACGCTCGATCCGCCGCTGTAACGGCAGAGCGTCCAGGGCGCGTCGGCCACCAGCTCCGGCCTGTTGCTGCTGCCGATGATGATCCCGGTCGTGGTTCTTTCGCAGGTCGCGGGCAAGGCCATGTCGAAGACCGGCCGTTACAAGGTCTTCCCGATCGTGGGCGCCACGCTGATGACGGCGGGCATGCTGGTCCTTGCCACCATGGACGTGCACACCTCCCGCACGGCGACGCATTGCTCCATGGTGGTGGCCGGTGCGGGGCTCGGCTTGCTGACGCGGATGCCCACGACGATCGCCCAGAACAGCGTCGGGAAGCGGGACATGGGCGCCGCGCCGAGGCCCGCCCGTGCCGCCGCCGTGCCGGATTCCCGCTGAGGGGCGGCGCGTTTCCGAGGACCGGGAGGCGGGAGCGACCCGCGCCTTCCACCGGATCGCGTGCGGCGCCCGGCTCGACGCGGCGGGCGCTGGCCGGTCCGCGGTGAGCACAGGGTGGCGGCCGCGGAGGCGGCGACGCGGCCCGGGCCGCGCTCCGACGGCCCGCACCGCGACGGTCCGGTGTCCGTCACGCTGGCCTCCCCGCGCCGACCGTTGCGGCCGGTACGCGCCGCCGCGGGCCACGGCGCGTTTGCCGCCCACGATGATCCGGGCAATTCGTAGGGGTCTACGGAAAAGGGGGCACCGTGATCATCTGGGTGAACGGGGCGTTCGGCGCGGGGAAGACCAGCGCCGCACTGGAGATGCTGGAGCTGATACCGGAAAGCACCCTGTACGACCCCGAGGTACTCGGCGGCTGTCTGCGCCAACTGCTGCCGGAAAAACGGCTCCAAGAAGTGACCGACTATCAGGACCTGGCCATATGGCGGCGATTGGTGGTCGAGACCGCCGCCGCTCTCCTCAATGAGGTGGGCGGCGTTCTGGTGGCCCCGATGACCCTGCTGCGGCAGGACTACCGCGACGAGATCTTCGGTGGCCTCGCGTCCCGTGGCATCGAGGTCCGGCACGTACTGCTGGAACCAGGAGAAACGATCCTGCGTGAACGCATCGCCACCAGGGACGACCACCCTGACCGCACCGGAACGAACGACCGGGCCCGCCGCTGGGCGCTGGACCGCATCGCCGACTACGAGAACGCCCTGCCGTGGCTCGCCCTGGACGCGCACATCCTGTCCACCGCGGGCCTGACCCCCCGTCAGACCGCGCTGCGGGTCACCGAGGCCGTCGGGCGCGGCGCCGGGGCCTGCGGGATCGTCCAGACCCCCGAACCGACCGCGGAGACCGTGGCGTCCGGCGTCCTGCTCTTCGACGACGCGGACCGCGTCCTGCTGGTCGACCCGACCTACAAACCCGGCTGGGAGTTCCCCGGCGGCGTCGTCGAACGCGGCGAGTCGCCCGCGCGCGCCGGACACCGCGAGGTCGCCGAGGAACTGGGGCTCGAACTCGCCCGCGGCCTCGAACTCCTCGTGGTCGACTGGGAACCGCCACGCCCGCCCGGCTACGGCGGGCTCCGCCTGATCTTCGACGGCGGCCGGGTCGCGGAAGCGGACATCGGCCGCCTGCTGCTGCCCGGCGCCGAACTGCGCGGCTGGCGCTTCGTCACCGAGGACGAGGCCGCGGGACTGCTCCCACCGGCCCGCCTCGACCGGCTGCGCTGGGCGCTGCGCGCCCGCGAACAGGGCCGCCCGCTCAACCTGGAGGCCGGTCACCCGGCCGAATGACCCCGCCCCGCCCGGCCGCCGCTGCCCCCGCCGCCGCCCACCCGGCGTGGACGGCGGTGACGGCGGCCGGGTCCCGCGGGTCGGTCAGGCCGCGCCGCCCGCGGACTTGGAGGCCGCGTAGTGGCCCAGGAACAGCGCCTCCGCCAGCGACAGCCGCTCCAGCTCCCGCGGCGACACGCTCTCGTTGACCGCGTGGATCTGCGCCTCCGGCTCGCTGAGGCCGATCAGCAGGATCTCGGCTCGCGGATACAGGGTCGCCAGGGTGTTGCACAGCGGGATCGAACCGCCCTGCCCGGCCACCGCCAACTCCTCCCCGTACGCCTCCCGCATCGCGTCCGCCATCGCCGTGTACGCCGGGCTCCCGGTGTCCGCGCGGAACGGCTGACCGCTGCCGCGCTGCGTCACCTCCACCTTCGCGCCCCACGGAGCCGCCGCCCGCAGATGCGCGGTCAGCGCCTCGGCCGCCTGCTCGGCCGCGGTGCCCGGCGGGACCCGGACGCTCACCAGCGCGCCCGCGGTGGCCTGTACGGACGGGGTCGCGCCGACGACCGGCGGCGCGTCGATGCCCAGCACCGTCACCGAGGGACGCGCCCAGATCCGGTCCGCGACACTGCCCTTGCCGACCAGTTCCACACCGTCCAGCACCTTGGCGTCGCGCCGGAAGTCCTCCTCCGGGTAGCGCAGCCCCGGCCACTCGCCCGAGGCGTCGAGACCGTCGATCGTGGTCGAACCGTCCGCGTCCCGCAGCGACGCCAGGATCTGGATCAGCGCCCCCAGCGCGTCCGGTGCCGCCCCGCCGAACTGCCCCGAGTGCAGGTTGCCTTCGAGCGTCGAGACCCGCACCTCCGCCAGCACCATGCCGCGCAGCGTCGAGGTCACCGTGGGCAGCCCCACCCGGAAGTTGCCCGCGTCGCCGATCACGATCGCGTCGGCGGCCAGCAGCTCCGGGTGCTCCTCGGCGTAGCGCTCAAGACCGCCGGTGCCCTGCTCCTCGGAACCCTCCACGATCACCTTGATGTTCACCGGAGCGCCGCCGTGCTCGCGCAGCGCCCGCAGCGCGGTGAGGTGCATCAGCACGCCGCCCTTGCAGTCGGCCGCGCCACGCCCGTACCAGCGGCCGTCCCGCTCGGTCAGCTCGAAGGGCGGGGACAGCCACGCCGATTCGTCCAGCGGCGGCTGCACGTCGTAGTGCGCGTACAGCAGCACCGTCGGCGCGCCCTCGGGCCCCGGCAGCCAGCCGTACACCGACTGCGTGCCGTCGGGGGTGTCCAGCAGGGCCACCTCCTGGAAGCCCTCCGCCCGCAGCGCGTCGGCCACCCAGACGGCCGCCTTCTCGCACTCGCTCTTCGGGAACTGTCGTTCATCGGCCACCGACGCGTACGACACCAGCTCCGCCAGCTCCGTCCGGGCACGGGGAAGCAGGGCGGCGACAATATCGGCGAGCGGGGTGCTGGACATAGGTGCTCCTAGCAGGAATCAGGTGGCAACATCGGTCGTTGGTGCACACAACGGGGTCGCTGCCGATGGTGCCACAGCGAGATGTTCCGGACGGGCGCAATAGGATGCGGCTGAACAGGGGCAACACAGCCGGACAGGCCGAGCGGGAGCGAAACAGACGTGAGCGGTGAGCAGGCGGCGCAGGACAGCGGCGCGAACGACGGCGAGGCGCTCGCGGTCTGGGACGTCGTGGTGATCGGCGCGGGCCCCGCGGGGGCCACCGCGGCCCACGCCGCGGCCGTGACGGGCCGTCGGGTCCTCCTCTTGGAGAAGTCCGAACTGCCGAGGTACAAGACCTGCGGCGGCGGCATCATCGGGTCCTCACGGGACGCCCTGCCGCCGGGATTCGAACTGCCCCTGCGCGACCGGGTGCACGCGGTCACCTTCAGTCTCAACGGCAAGCTGACGCGCACCAAGCGCTCCCGGCAGATGCTCTTCGGGCTGATCAACCGGCCCGAATTCGACAACGCCCTCGTGGAGGCCGCCTGCGAGGCGGGCGCCGAGCTGCGCACCGGAGTGACCGTCTCCCGTGTGGAGCAGCACGGTCCCGGTGTCCCCGACCGTCGCACCGTCGCCGTCGTGCTCAACGGCAGCGGCGGCCCGGCGGGCAAGGGCGTCGAGGAGACCGTCTACGCCCGCGCCGTCGTCGGCGCCGACGGCAGTGCGAGCCGGATAGGCGCTCATGTCGGCGTCAAGCTCGACCAGGTCGACCTCGGCCTGGAGGCGGAGATCCCGGTCCCCACGTCCGTCGCGGAGGACTGGGCGGGACGGGTGCTGATCGACTGGGGCCCGCTGCCCGGCAGTTACGGCTGGGTCTTCCCCAAGGGCGACTCCCTCACCGTGGGCGTGATCTCCGCCCGCGGCGACGGCAGCGCCACCAAGCGCTACCTGGACGACTTCATCGCCCGGCTCGGCCTGGCCGGGTTCGAACCCAGCGTCTCCTCCGGCCACCTCACCCGCTGCCGCGCCGACGACTCCCCGCTCTCCCGGGGCCGGGTCCTGGTCTGCGGCGACGCCGCGGGCCTGCTCGAACCCTGGACGCGCGAGGGCATCTCCTACGCGCTGCGCTCCGGCCGTCTGGCGGGGGAGTGGGCCGTGCGCATCGCCGAGTCCCACGACGCGGTGGACGCCAGGCGCCAGGCCCTCAACTACACCTTCGCGGTGAAGGCCGGGCTCGGCGTCGAGATGGGGGTCGGCCGCCGCATGCTGACCCTCTTCGAACGTCGCCCCGGAATGCTGCACGCTGTGCTCACCACATTCCCGCCCGCCTGGCGCGCCTTCGCGGGCATCACCCGCGGAAAGAGCTCGCTCGCCGAACTCGTCCGCACCCACCCGCTCGCCCGCAAGGCGCTGGAGGCCGTCGACCGGGCCTGACATCGGCCCCGGCCCGGCTCCGGGCCCTGTGCCGTACTCCCACGCCTCACTTCCCGTCGGTGGCGTGGACCTGGAATATCGGGTGGTTGGGCGCTATCGCGCGCAGCTCCTCGTCGGTCGAATCCGGGCCCACGCCGTCGAAGAAGGCTCCGACCTCGGCCTTCCAGCGCTTGAGGTAGGCGCGCAGGATGGCGGGCTTGTCGTCGTCGGCCACCTCGGTGGCGGTGAACTCCTCGACCTTCTTGCCGAGGTGCAGTTCGCCGCCGCCGGCCACCCGCATGTTGTAGGTCCACTGGACGTGGCCGCGCGGGGCCACCAGATACCGCCGGCCCTCGAAGGTCAGCAGATTCACCGGGGTCTGCCGCCACTCACCGCTCTTGCGGCCCCGGACGGCCAGTACCCGCGAACCCCAGACGCTCAAGCCGCGCCGGGTCAGCCAGCCGACCGTGCGATTGAGGACGTTGACGGTGAACCAGCCGGGCTTCTTGACGTGTGCGACCTGCTCAGACATGGCGATCTCTCCGATTTCTCGACTGCTGTCGTGACCGCTGTTGTGAGCGGTGCTCTCGCTTGAGAACAGTGTGCCAGCGCCTCGTGAGAAAAAGCAAGAGCACTGCTCTCTTTCTTGGCTGATGCTCTTGAAGGTGGCACACTGACTGCCATGAGCGTGATCAGAGGAGCCAGGGAACGGGCGAGGATCGAAGTCACCGCGGCCATCAAGGAAGAGGCCAGACGCCAGCTCGCCGCCGAGGGAGCGGCGCGGCTCTCGCTGCGCGCGGTCGCACGCGAACTGGGCATGGTCTCATCCGCCCTCTACCGCTACTTCCCGAGCAGGGACGATCTGCTCACCGCTCTCATCATCGACGCCTACGACGCGATCGGCGCGGCGGCGGAGGACGCCCTGGCGAGCGCGGTGGAGCAGGGCGCGGCACCGGCCGACCGATGGGTCGCGATCTGCCGCGCCGCCGGCGAGTGGGCCGTCGCCCATCCGCACGAGTACGCGCTGATCTACGGCTCACCCGTACCCGGCTACACCGCGCCGCTCGACACCATCGGCCCCGCCTCCCGCGCCGCCCTGGCCCTGTTCTCCGTCGTCCGCGACGCCCACCGCGACGGCCTGCTCACGCAGCCGCCCGGCAATCCGCTCGCCGCCCCCGTCCGCGCCGACGCCGCCCGGCTCGCCGCGGAACTGGCCCCCGATCTGCCAGTGCGGACGGTCGCCGCGCTCGTCGCCGCCTGGGCGCAGCTCTTCGGGCTGATCAGCTTCGAGGTCTTCGGGCAGTTCAACCGGGTGGTCGAGGCCCGCCGCGAATTCCTCGAACTGGCAGCCGCGGGACTGGCCCGCCAAGTCGGCCTCGGCGCCCCCGCGAGCGCCTCGGCGGACACCCCTGACGACATACCCGCGGACGCGTCGGCGACGGACGGCGTACTCCCCGCGAAGTAGTCGCGGTGCCCCCGTACAGCGGACGCCGCCTCCCGGACCGCGGTCTAGCGTGGAACGCATGAGCAACGAGGAGCCGACAGGGCCGCCGCGCCACGGAATCCCGTTCGCACGGCCCGTCTGGATCCCCGCACTCGCGCTGGCCTTCGTCCAGGTCGTCGGCACCCGCGTGGCATCGGGCCACCAGACCGGCCGGGTCGACCTGGACTGGCTCGGCTACCTCCTGCTGCTCGCGGGCCCGGCACTCCTGCTCCTCCGCCGCCGCGCACCGGTCGTCGTGGCCGCCGCGACCTGCGGCGCGACGCTGCTCTACATCACGCTCGGCTATCCCTACGGCCCGGTCTTCGCCAGCCTCGTCGTCGCCTTCTTCAGCGCCGTCGCCGCGGGCCACAGAAGGGCCGTGCCGGCCATCGCCCTGGTGTTCCTCGCCGGACACACGCTGATCGGCCAGTGGCTCTACCGCTACCTGCCGCCCTCCGGCGACGGCCGCGCGTCCTGGGCGGCGACCTCCGCGGCCGGTGCCTGGCTGCTCGCGGTGCTGGCCGCCGCCGAGCTGTACCGGGTACGGCGCGAGCAGATCGCCAGGGACCGCCGTGAGCGGGCCGAGGCCGAGCACCGCAAGGCCGACGAGGAGCGCATGCGGATCGCCCGCGAACTGCACGACGTGCTCGCGCACAGCATCTCGGTGATCAATGTGCAGGCGGGCGTGGCCCTCGCGTTGATGGACGAGCGGCCGGAGCAGGCGCGGACGGCGCTGGTCACCATCAAGGCCGCCAGCAAGGAAGCGCTGGGCGAGGTACGGCAGGTGCTCAGCACGCTCCGCGCCCCCGGCGAGGCACCGCGCTCGCCCGCACCGGGCCTCGACCGGCTCCCCGAACTGGTCGAACAGGCGGGCTCCGCGGGCCTGAAGGCCGAGGTCACCGTCGACGGCGCACCGGCCCCGCTGCCGCCCGGCGTCGACCTCGCCGCCTTCCGTATCGTGCAGGAGGCGCTGACGAACATCGTGCGGCACTCCGGCTCCCGCGCCGCCCGTATCCGCCTCGGCTACCGGCCCGGCAGCGTGGAAGTGACGGTCGACGACGACGGACCCGCCGTCGCGGGCGGCGAGAGCGGCGGGGGCAACGGCCTGGTCGGCATGCGCGAGCGGAGCGTCGCGCTGGGCGGCACGCTGGAGGCGGGCCCGCGCCCCGACGGCGGCTTCCGGATCCGCGCGCTGCTGCCGATCGTCGCGCCGGGCGTACCGGCCGGCGGCACCGAGGCCCCAATCGGCCCGACGCCCGGACCCTCCGCCCCGGCCGACCGCCCCGAGGGCCCGACCCCACCGGCCGCCCCGCCGACGCCACGCGCCGTACGATCGGGCACGGCCGAGCCGCTAGCGGGGGACCACCGCGCCGACCGGCCCACCCCCGCCGACGGAGCCGCTGAGGCGACCGAGTTCACCAAGGCCGCCGAGGCCACCGAGGAGCGTTCGTGATCCGCGTGCTGCTGGCCGACGACCAGGTGCTGGTACGCGCCGGATTCCGCGCGCTGCTGGACGCGCAGAGCGACATCGAGGTGGTGGGGGAGGCGGCCGACGGCGAGGAGGCGCTGCGGCTGGTCCGCGACATGACCCCCGACGCCGTGCTGATGGACATCCGCATGCCGCTGACGGACGGTCTCGCCGCCACCCGCCGGATCACCGACGACCCGGCGTTGTCCGAGGTCAAGGTGGTCATCCTCACCACCTTCGAACTCGACGAATACGTCTTCGAGGCGATCCGCGCCGGAGCCTCCGGCTTCCTGGTGAAGGACACCGAACCGGAGGAACTACTGCGCGCGGTAAGGGCGGTGGTGGAGGGCGACGCGCTGCTGTCGCCCGGTGTGACCCGACGGCTGATCGCCGAATTCGCCGCTCGTTCCAAGGAGCCCGCGCAGGCGGTCGGCCTGGACCAACTCACCGAGCGGGAAAGGGAAGTGATGGCGCTGGTCGGCATCGGGCTGTCCAACGACGAGATCGCACGCCGCCTCGTCGTGAGCCCGCTCACCGCCAAGACGCACGTCAGCCGCGCGATGGTGAAACTCGGGGCGCGCGACCGGGCCCAACTGGTCGTGATGGCCTACGAGTCCGGGCTCGTCCGGCCCGGCTGGCTGGGCTGACCCGACGTCACCGACCCACCGCCCGAAGGCGAACGGCCCGCCGCCGTACCCCACTGGGCCCCCGTATCAGGACCGGTTCCGGTGCCCGACTCGGCGCCCGCGCCCCTCTCGGCGCCCGCGTCCGCGCCGACGGGTGCCCCCGGTAACGGAATCCGCTCGTGCAGCGCGTGCCCCCGCTGCTCGAAGCGGCGGAGCGTCAGGGCGACGCGCCCGCAGAAGGCGGCCGCCGCGACGATCACCGCGGCGGTGAACCACCCTTCGCGGGCCGTGCCGTGGGCCTCGTCCGCCATGACCGGGCTCACCACCGCCAGAAATCCGACCGCCGCCAGCACGGCGCCCGACACCATGGCGAAGACCATTTCGACTGTGATGGCGTCGCGTTCCGCTTGCGTACGGCTTCCGCGCATCCCCCGCCCCTCCCGTCGCAATCGCGATGCGGCCAAGTCTGCCATGGCACGACCGGCCCCGCGCGATGCCTTTTCGCGCGGGGCCGGTCGTCAAGTGCCCGGATCACCAAGGGAGTCGGAGGACGCCGGGAGGGACGCGGGATGGGAATCGCACAGTCGGCCGAGCGGTCGGCCGACCGGGTGATCAGTCGCGCACGGCGACCTGTTCCGATTCGTCGGCCGCCTCGGCGGAGCCCGCGGAACCGACAGACCCCGTGGCAGCCGCGGAACCGGCGGCGCCGGTCCGTCCCGCGCCCCCGTTCTCGAAGTCGGCCGAGGACGCGACCAGGATGCCGTAGGACGCCTTCCTGCGGGTGAACAGCCCGGACAGGGTCAGCAGCAGGCCCACCAGACCGATGCCGGTGACGACCCACAGACCGGGCCGGTAACTGTCGAGAATGGCCTGCTTGTTCGCCGGGTGATCGCCGCTGGCTGCGGTGACCACCGCGGTGACCACGGCCAGGAAGATGGCGCCGCCGACCTGGAAGGAGGTGTTGAGCAGCCCGGAGACCATGCCCTGCTCATGGTCCTTGACGCCGTTGGTGGCCTGGATGTTGAGGGAGGGGAAGGCCAGCGCGAAGGCGGCGCCGAGCAGCAGCATCGACGGCAGGATGGCCGCCGCGTAGTTCGGGTCCAGATTGATCCGGAGGAAGAGGATGTAGCCGATGACCAGCGAGGTGAAGCCGACGGCGATCACCCGTGGTGTGCCGAACCGGTCCACGATCGGGCCCATCCGGGTGGACAGGACGGCCACCAGTGAGCCCGCGGGCAGGAAGGCGAGCGCGGTGTGCAGGGCGCTCCAGCCCAGCACGTTCTGCATGTACTGCGTGACGAGGAACTGGAAGGCGACGTACGAGCCGAAGAAGGTGGCGCCGCCGAGGTTGGCCCTGATCTGGCTGGACGAGCGCAGGACGCCGAGCCGGATCAGCGGGGACGAGGAGCGGTGTTCGATGGCGACGAAGGACGCCAGCAGGACGGCGACGGCGGCGAAGGAGACCAGCGTGCGGGCCGAGGCCCAGCCCGCCTCGGACGCCGAGACCACGGTGAACACCAGCAACAGCATCGAGGCCGTGCCGGTGACGGCGCCCGGCAGGTCGTATCCGCGGCCCTTGCCGCTCTCGCGCGGGCTCTTCGGGATGAGCTTCAGACCGGCGGCGAGGGCGATCAGCGCGACCGGCGCGGGCAGCAGCATCGTCCAGCGCCAGCCCGCCTCGGTGAGGAAGCCGGAGAGCACCAGACCCATGGAGAAGCCGGTGGCGCCGCAGCTCGAGTAGATGGTGAGGGCGCGGTTGCGGACCGGGCCCTCGGCGAAGGTCGTGGTGATGATCGACAGTCCGGCGGGCGCGGTGAACGCGGCGCTGAGGCCCTTGATGAAGCGGGTCGCGATCAGCAGTTCACCCGAGTCGACCAGGCCGCCGAGCAGTGAGGCGACGGCGAAGACGCCGAGCGCGATGAGGAAGACGCGGCGCCTGCCGAGCAGGTCGGCCGCGCGGCCGCCGAGCAGCAGCAGGCCGCCGTAGCCGAGGATGTAACCGCTGACGACCCACTGGAGCGAGGACGTGGAGAGGTCGAGGTCGTGGGCGATCGAAGGCAGCGCCACGCCGACCATCGACACATCGAGTGCGTCGAGGAAGAGCGCCGCGCAGAGCACCAGGAGCGTGCCCCACTGCAGGGCACTCCATCGCTCCTCGGTGCGGGGGACGGTAGGAGACGGAGAGGTCATGGAGGCGAGACTTACATGCGCACGCATTCAATGCAAGCGCATTTAATGTCCGTGCATGAAGGGTTCGCTTTCTGCTACCGTGCAGACATGACCGGCGACAAGGGTGAGCGGGCGCTCGTGGACGAGTGGCGGCAGATCCTTGCCGTTCACGCGCGCACGGCATGTGAACTCGACCGTGCGCTGCACCAGTACGGGCTCGGCGCCAGCGACTTCGAGGTGCTGGACCTGCTCGCCTCCGGCGACCCCCAGGACGGCGGCTGCACCTTCCGCGTCCAGGAGCTGGCCGACCGCGTCCACCTCAGCCAGAGCGCGCTGTCCCGGCTCGTCGCCCGGCTGGAGAAGGACGGTCTCGTCGACCGCGGCATCTGTAGCGAGGACCGCCGGGGCGTACGCGTCGGCCTCACCGAGACCGGCCGCGCCCGTTACGAACAGGCCCGCCCCTGCCACCGCGCCGTGCTGGAACGGATGCTCGTCCAGAGCTGACCCCGTTCGTCAATCCGCGGGCCCCGGTCCGTTCGTCAGGTGATCTTCGCCGTCCGACGCCACAGCTCCACCAGCGCGTCGTCACCCGTCACCGACAGCCGCTCGTACGGCCCGCGGTTCCACAGCGCCAGATAGAGGTCGGCCGCCGAGCCGGTGACGGTGCAGTCCGCCTCACCGGGCGCGTCGCGCTCCGCGGTCGGGGCCTCGGACGAGAGCCGCAGCAGCCACTCGCGGGCGCCGCCCGGCACGTCGGTCGCCCGGACCCGCAGCGTGCGCGGCCGGTCGGTGCGGAGCCTGGCCCGCCGCCTGGCCTGGAAGCCGGTCAGCAGCTCGTCCACGCCGTCCGCCGCGAAGCCGGTGGCCACCGGGGACGGGTCGCGGCCGAGCGCCGCCTCCGCGTCGATCCGGTGGATCGTCGTCTCATGGGCCTGGCGCCGCGCCCAGAAGGCCAGCGGCGAGGGCGCCGCCAGGAAGAACCAGCACGTCAGATCAGTGGGGGCGGCGACCAGCGCTTCCGTGAGCCGCCGATGCGTACCCCGGTACCAGTCCACCAGCTCCGGGTCGTCGGGCACCGCCGGGTCCAACGGCTCGCGCTCCATGCGGCCTTCGGCGACGTACCCGGTGGCCCAGCGGTGCACCGCGCCGGTGTGCGCCAGCAGGTCGCGCACCCGCCAGCCGGGACACGGCGGCACGGGCGCGTCGAGACCGGCGCCGCCCGCCGCGTCGGCGAGCAGCGTGCCCTCGTCGCGCAGCGTGTCGATGAACTCGGCTGTCTCCATGCTCCCCGTCCGCTGATCGCTCTCCATGCGCGGATTCTCGCAGGACGGTCACCGTGCGGGCGAGGGAGTAAACGGGGCCGGCGGCCCGCTCAGCGGGTGGGCCGGGCGCCCGTCTCCGCGGCCGTCGAGCCGTCGGCGGAGCGCTCGCCCCTGGTGTCGGCGCGGCGGCGGGCGTACCGGGCCGCGTAGCCGAGCAGTACGGCGTTGAGCGCCGCGGAGACCAGCGCGGCCACGACGGTCAGCGTCCAGCCGGACCAGCCGAAGGCGGTGCCACGGGTGTCCATGCCGCCGACCGCGGCGAAGAGCGCCCAGATCAGCGGCGTCCACGGCAGGGTCAGCAGCACCAGCAGGACGGCGGTGAGCGAGGCGTTGCGGTGCGAGAAGGCCGCCGTGTCCAGCAGCATCAGCGCCAGCGCGGCGCCGACGACGTACAGATAGCCGCGGGAGATCCGTTCCCGGTGCAGCGGGCCGGTGGCGGTGGTCAGCCAGGACGGTATGCGCATCGCTCCTCCTTGCGGTTCCGAACCCGTACGGTTCCGGCCCGTGAGGCTCCGACGCCTTCGCCCCGCCCGGTCTCCGGGCCCTACGCTTCCGGCAGTGGATCTCGCGGCCGGGGACCAGCATGCCGTGATACGTGGCGGTGAGCGCCTGTTCCGTCGGTCACTTCTCGGCGCGCGCGGCGCTGTTCCGTACGCCGTAGGCGATGGCCGCCGCGACCGCGGCCAGGGCGGAGACGGTGGTCAGCGCGGTGGGCAGGCCGACGGCGTCGGTGAGGAAACCGATCGAGGGCGGGCCGAGCAGCATGCCGCCGTAGCCGAGGGTGGAGGCCGCCGCGACGCCGCCGGGGCCGGTCAGTTCGCCCGCCCTGGCCATGGCGGTGGGGAAGAGGTTGGCCAGGCCGAGCCCGGTGACGGCGAAACCGGCCACCACGACCGGGGTGGACGGCGCCAGCGCGCCGATCAGCATCCCCGCGGAGGCGGTGAGGCCGCCCAGCACCAACGCCCGTGTCTGTCCGAGGCGTTCGATCAGCGCGGTACCGGAAAGGCGGCCGAGCATCATCGCGCCCGCGACCGCCGCGTAACCGGCCGCCGCGATGCTCGACCCCCCGTGCAGATCCTGCTCGATGTGCAGCGGCCCCCACTCGGCGAGCGCGCCCTCGCCGTACGCGGAACACGCCGCGATCAGCCCGAAGAGGAGGACGATCAGCCCCGTCCTGGCGGGCTTGCCGGGCGCGGTCTTCGCGGCGGGCGCGTGCACCGGGTCCTTCGCCGTCGCGGTGACCGCGTCGGCAGGTGCCGCGACCGTACGGGCCGGGCCGTCCGCGAGCGGCGGTTCCGTACGGGCCTGTACGGGTCCGGCCGTCTGGCGTGCCGCGACCGCCGACGGCTGGCGCAGCGGGTGCGCCAGCAGGACGCGTCCGGCGAGGAAGACCGTCAGCAGGCCGATCGGGGTGAGCAGCAGCAGGTGCGTGGCGGCCGACAGGTGCGGTGCCAGCAGGCCGCCGAGCCCCGCGCCGAGCAGGCCGCCCATGCTGTACGCCGCGTGGAAGCTGGACATGACCGGGCGGCGCATGGCCGCGACCAGGTCGACGGCGACGCTGTTGATCGCCACGTTCATGCCGCCGTAGGCCACCCCGAACAGCAGCAGGACGAGGCCGAGGGCGAGTGCCGAGTGCGTCCTCGGGGGCAGGGCGATGCTCAGGGAGAGGAGGATGCCGGTCAGCACCGTCACCCGGCGGCTGCCGAAGCGGCGGCAGAGCCGTCCGGTGAGCACCATCGTGGCGATGGCGCCGACGGAGACACCGAGCAGCGCGAGGCCCAACTGACCGGCGGTCGCGCCGGTCTGGGCCTTGATCGCGGGAATGCGGACGACCCACCCGGCGAAGAGGAAGCCGTCGACGGCGAAGAAGACGGTCAGGGCGACGCGCAGGCGGCGTAGGGCAGGAGAGGGTGGGGGAGTGTGGTGGGATCGGCCGAGGGCCGTCCCTATTTTGTTTAGCGTCGGCACAAAGTCAGAATAGAGGGGTGACACAGATTCGGACAAGGCTTGAGAGGGGTCGGGGCGCGCTCGGCCCGGCACTCTCCCTCGTGCACACCGGCCGCGCGGCGACCCGCGCCCTGCTCACCGCGGAGCTCGGAGTGACCCGCGCCACGGCCGGGGCGGTGGCCGCGGAGCTGGAGGCGCTGGGACTGATCCGGGTCGACACCCGGCCCACCGGCCCCTCCGGCGCCCAGGGCCGTCCCTCGCACCGGCTCGACGTGGCCCCCGGCGGACCGGTCGCGCTCGCCGCCCAGGTGCACGCCGACGGATTCCGGGCCGCGCTGGTCGGACTCGGCGGCGAGATCGTCGCCACCGCGCCCGGCTCCATGACCGTGCACGCCGACCCCGCGCATGTGCTCGCCGCGGTCGTGGAGGCCGGAGCGGAGCTGCTGAGCGCGTCGGGACGGGTCTGCGTCGGCGCGGGCCTCGCCGTACCGTCCGCCGTCGCGGAGCCCGAGGGCACCGCACTCAACCCGCTGCACCTCGCGTGGCCCGCGGGCGCCCCCGTACGGCAGGTGTTCGCGAGCCAGATCGCCCGCGTCGGGATCACGGGACCCGACGGCGACCCCGTCCCCTCCTTCATCGGCAACGACGTCAACGTCGCCGCGCTCGCCGAGCACCGGCACGGCGCGGGACGCGACGCCCAGCACCTGCTCGTCGTCGCCTCCGGACACCGCGGTGTCGGTGGCGCCCTGGTCCTCGACGGCCGTCTGCACACCGGCAGTTCAGGGCTCGCCCTGGAGGTCGGCCACCTCACCGTGCTGCCCGACGGACGCCCCTGCCACTGCGGCAGCCGAGGCTGTCTCGACGTCGAGGCCGACCCGCTGGCCTTCCTCGAAGCGGCCGGTCGCGCGCCGGGGCCCGAGGGCTCGCTGCTCCAGCAGTCCATCGACCTGCTCCGCAGGGAGTACGACGACCCGTCCGACCCTTCCGTCCGCGACGCCGCGCACACCCTCATCGACCGCCTCGGCCGCGGTCTGGCCGGACTTGTCAACGTCCTCAACCCCGATCGCATCCTTCTCGGCGGCCTGCACCGGTATCTGCTGGACGCCGATCCGGAGCGGTTGCGGGCTGTTGTCGCCGATCACAGCCTTTGGGGGCGCAGCGGTAGTGTGCCGCTGCTCGCCTGTGCTCTGGACCACAACAGCCTTGTCGGGGCGGCGGAGTTGGCGTGGCAGCCGGTGCTGGATGATCCGCTGGCGCTGCTGGGCGGGTGAGGGGCGCCCGTTCGTTTGGCGGTTCGCCGCTGTGTGCCTTGTCTTTGCCCGCCCGCCCACCCGTGCGGGTGTTTTGTCGTCTGCGGGTGCCGCTTGTGCCTGGTCGGTGCCGGTCCGGGGCACCTCCTCGGGGGACGAACGTGTCCGCACTTCGATGACGTCCAGCCCCTTGTCTGTTCGTCCCCCTGCGGGGGCACCCCGGCCCGTCCCCTCCCGGTACGTCGGCGTCCGCCCGCCGGTGGGGGTTGCCGGGGAGGGGGGTAGGTGGGCTCGGGTACGTCGGCGTCCGACGGTCCGCCTGGGGCGGATGGGACGGGGTGGGTGGGGGCTCGGCCCCCTGCGCGACCGACCGTCCAGCCGGGGCGGACGAGAAGGGGTGGGTGGGCTCGGGTATGTCGGCGTCCGCCTGTCCGTGGGGGGCCGGGGTGGGGGTCCAAGATTGTGAGGGTGCCCCGGGTGTCTTCCGCCCTGAGGGGGCGCTCTCCGTCGATCCCGCGGTGGAGGAACGGCCGGGTGCCGTCGCCGGTCTTTGGGACTTTCCTCAGCCACAGCGGACCGTCGGACGCCGACGTGCCCGAGCCCATCCATCCCCCTCCCGCCTACGCGGGCGGGTCGGGGGGCGCAGGGGCGGAGCCCCCACCCACCCCCTTCCCCGGCAGCCCCCACCGGACCGTCGGACGCCGACGTACCGGGAGGGGACGGGGCGGGGTGCCCCCGCAGAAATACGTTGACGGCTGGGTACCGAATGCGGAAAGGCCAGGTGGTACGGATTTCGAGGAGGTGCCCCGGACTGGCACCGACCAGGCACAGGCGGCACCCGCAGACGACAAAGCACCCGCACGGGTGGGCGGGCGGGCGGGCAAGACAGACCGCGCAGCGGCGAGCCCTCAGAAGAGCGGCGGCGGGGCTTGCTTGGCCGGCGCGGTGACGGCCGTCGGGACGTCCGTTGGCGCGCCGTGCGGCGCGCGCAGCAGGGGCCAGCCCTGGGCGAGCCGGGTGTCGAGCAGCAGAAGGCGGCCCGAGTCTTCCGCCCCCTCCGGCTCCGAGACCCGCACGTAGACGTCGTAACCGGCCGCCGCCCTGACCGTCCCGGTCACCGTGCTGCCCGGCGGCAGCGCGGTGATGCGGGCTGCCGGAGGCGGGAGTTGACCGGGGGAGAGGCCGAACAGGACGGCATGGTCGACGACTTCGCAGGGCCGAGCCCGCAAGGTGTCGGGCAGCAGGCCGGCCACCGAGGCGTGCAGGCCGCGCAGTTCGGCCGCGCGGGCCTCCGCGTCGGGCAGCGCGTGGCGGGCGGCGCGCTTGGCCGGAGCGGAGACGCGGTCGGGGACGCCGAGGGCCGCGCCCAGGATCGCCTCGGTACGGCGGGCCGTCATCAGGGGCCCCTCGCCGAGGAACGTGAAGCAGACGGCGGCCTGCTCCCGCAGCCTGGCCGCGCCGCGTTCGGCCGCCGTGATGCCCACCTTGAGCAGTCCGGGGCCGAACCAGGCCAGATAGACGGCGTACGGCCGCGGATCGTCCGCCTTGGTGTCGGCCGCCACCGAATACGAACGGTCCAGCGCCGCGCACCGCTCGCACTGGTCGCGCCGTACGTCGGGAGGCAGCCGCGCGCCGTAAGGACACGTCACGTACCTGCCACCGCGCCACACCCCCGCGCAGGTGCGTACCGCGTCCGCGCCGACGGCCAGGGACAGCGGTCCGCCGAGCCGCAGCGGGCTCGATCGGCCGCGATGCACCGGATGCCACCACGTCCACTCGGGACCGCCCTGGCCCCAGCCCAGTCCCGTGCAGCGCCACATGTCCCCGACCCTAGGGCAGGGGTACGACAGCGCCCGTCCTCGACCGCCGGTGGCGGTGCCCGCACCGGCCGGGAGCAGCGCCGGGGCCGCCGCGTACTGCGCGGGTGGTAGCGCGGGTGCCGCTGGCCGTACGACGACGGGCGGCCTGTGGAGGACGAGGCTCGGTGGTGTCGGAAGAAACCTCCCGACCCGGCATCCACCGAGGAGTTGACGAGCGATGAACACCCTGGCTTGGCATGACGGCGGGCCCGGCCCGTGGATTGTGTTCCTGCCCCTGATCTGGGCGGCCGTGGCCGTCACCGTGATCACCGTGCTGCGCCGCACCGTCTGGCGCGGACGCGGGCGCGGCGGCCCCTGGCGGGCAGCGCCGTGGCGGTCGGAGGCGGTCAGCGAGGCCGCGGAGAACTCGCCGGTCACCCTGCTCGGCCGCCGCTTCGCCGCGGGCGAGATCGACGAGGACGAGTACTGGCGCCGGCTGTCGGTCCTGGACGAGCGCTTCGGCCGTGACCTGCGCGAGGGCAAGGGCGGTACGGCGTGAGCGCGCTGCCCAGCGGGCCGCGCGACGGGCGGCCCGGCTGGACGTCCTGCGGGCCGTCACCACCGAGTGAGCCAGCGGGGCACGGCGGCCCGGCACGCCAGCGGGACACGCCAGCGGGACACGACAGCGGGACACGGCGGAGGAGCGCGCGCACAGACGGACCGGCCGTCGTATCCGCACGGGGGATACGACGGCCGGTTCCGTGGCCTCGCGGATCGCCGCGCAGGCACCGTACGGGATCGCCGTGACGGGCGGCCTGCGCACCGGGTCGGTCAGGCGACCGGTACGGCGATACTGGCGGCGACGGCGGCGATGCGCTCACGCGGGGGCTCGAAGGCCACAGCGGCACGCAGCGGGACCAGCGACGGCCGCGGCATCGGTGTGCGGAGCACGAACCACACGACCTTGCCGCCGTCCTCGGGCAGCAGATCGGTGCCCCAGCTGTCGCTCACCGCCTCCACCATGGCCAGCCCGCGACCGGCGGTCGCCAGCGGCTCCGCGGCGGCCGGTGCCAGCTTCGGCAGCCTCGGGTCGTTGTCGGTGACGGCCACCGTGAGGCGGTCGGACGCGTGCGACAGACGCACCGAGCAGTGCTTGTCGGGCTTGGCGTGGCGGTGGACGTTCGCGAGCAGTTCGCTGATGCCGAGCGACGCCGCGTCGATCAGCGGGTCGAGGCGCCAGTAGCGAAGCTGGGCGGACACGATGCGCCGGATCTGCTGGATCCGGTACGGATGCGCGTCGAGTTCGAGCGCACACTCTCTGTCGGTTTGGTCGGCTTGCATGATCACGGCTGCGACTCCCTCCGCGGCGGGGGCCGGAACACCGCGGGGCGGGTCCGGGACGTACGCCGCTCCGATGGGAACACCTGAGCGAAAATGCGTAGAGTGACTGCTACAGCACTCCGTGATGCGATTTCAGAGTCTCCCCAGGTGGCCGAATCCGCAACTTCCGGGACCGTCGCCCGCCTGCGCAAAGGCCGACGGGCCAGTGCTGGACCGCTTTCCGGTGGTTTAGACGCTTATGATCCACGGCATGGACGCGAACGATTCGGACGAGACCGGCGAGCGATCGGACGGGGCGAGCGGCGCGGGAAGAACCGCCGAGGGGGCCGGAGCGGCGGGGGCGACCGGAGTGGCCGGGGCGGGTGACCGGGCGGGCGGCCGTACGGGCACGGTGGACGTCGACCGCACCGACACCGGCTACCGCGCCTGGCTGAAGGAAGCCGTCCGCAAGGTCCAGGCCGACGCCAACCGGTCCGCCGACACCCACCTGCTGCGCTTCCCGCTGCCCGAGTCGTGGGGCATCGACCTCTACCTCAAGGACGAGTCCACCCACCCGACCGGCTCGCTCAAGCACCGCCTCGCCCGCTCGCTCTTCCTCTACGGGCTGTGCAACGGCTGGATCCGCCCCGGCAAGCCGGTCATCGAGGCGTCCAGCGGCTCAACTGCCGTGTCCGAGGCCTATTTCGCGGGTCTCATCGGCGTGCCCTTCGTCGCGGTCCTCCCGCGCACCACCGCGCACGAGAAGCAGCGGCTGATCGAATTCCACGGCGGCCGGTGTCATCTCGTGGACGACCCGCGCACGGTCTACGAGGTCTCCGCGCGGCTCGCGGCCGAGACCGGCGGGCACTACATGGACCAGTTCACGTACGCCGAGCGCGCCACCGACTGGCGCGGCAACAACAACATCGCCGAGTCGATGTTCCAGCAGCTCCGCCGTGAGCGGTACCCGGACCCGGCCTGGATCGTCGCCACCGCGGGGACCGGCGGCACCTCGGCGACCATCGCCCGCTATGTGCACTACACGCAGCACGACACGCGGATCTGCGTCGCCGACCCGGAGAACTCCTGCTTCTTCGACGGCTGGCTGACCGGTGACAAGTCCGTTTCCTGCGACCGGGGTTCACGGATCGAGGGGATCGGACGGCCGCGCATGGAGCCGAGCTTCGTGCCCGGCGCGATCGACCGCATGATGAAGGTCCCGGACGCCGCCTCGGTCGCGGCCGTACGCGCCCTCGACACGGCCATCGGCCGCAAGGCGGGCGGTTCCACCGGCACCGGGCTGTGGAGCGCCTTCAAGATCATCGCCGAGATGGTCGCGGAGGGGCGCACCGGCAGCGTCGTCACGCTGATCTGCGATCCGGGCGACCGCTACCTCGACAAGTACTACTCCGACGCCTGGCTCGCGGCGCAGGGCCTGGACATCGCGCCGTACGCGGCGGCGATCGACGCCTTTCTGGCGCACGGCAGTTGGCCGAATTGACGCCACGTCAGATACGAGGTCGGCGCGGTCCGGCGCCGGACCCAGTGCCTGATCAGATCGCCGCCAGCGCGTCGATCTCCACCCGGAACGCGGGGTTGACCAGCCCGGCGACCCGTACCAGGGAACACGCGGGGAGCCTCTGCGGGACCAGGAATTCGTCCCGCACCCGCCGGAAGGCGGCGAGGTCGGCGAGATCGGTGAGGAAGACGGTGAGCTTCACGATCCGGTCCGGCGTCGCGCCCGCGGCGGCCAGCGCCGCCACGAGATTGACGAACACCTGCCGGATCTGGGCCTCGGCGTCGTCCCCGCCGACCAGCGTGCCGTCCGCGTCGAGCGGCACCTGACCCGACACCGCGACCATGCGTCCGGTGAACGCCACCGCGTGGCTGTACCCGTTGACCGGCGGCAGCCCTTCCGGCCGCTCGTAGTGCGCGATGTCCGACTGATCCTTGTCACCCATGACGGGCATGGTGGCACAGCCGTGTGCCGGTCCCCGCACCCGCACCCGCCGCGACCTCGCGGAACGCACAGCGGACGCGGATAAACGGACCCGGATGTGACGAAACTCTGACGGAGTGCCGCCGACCCTGGCCAGCGGGCCTCCGGCGTGCTCGAATCGAGGAATGGAAGACAGCACGTCCCACCCGGTGAGGTCACCGGAACCGCTTCCGCCGTCGGCAGTCCCGCACACCCCGAAATCGCCGGACACCCCCAGAACGCCGGACACCCCCCAACCGCGGGACACCCCGGACTCGCAGGACGCTCAGGACTCCCCGGAAGGCGCGGAATCGGAAGGGCGCGGCACCCCCGTGGGTCGCCGAGTCATCCTCGGCATGCTGGGACTCGGCGCCGTCGGCGTCGGCGTGGGCAGCGCCGTCCAGGGCAAGCTCGACACGATCCTGGCGTCGGTCAGCGCCAAGGACCCCACCGGGGTGACCGGACTGCTGCCCGGCGGCGGCGGTTTCCGCTTCTACTCGGTGTCCAACTCCATCCCGCACCGGGGAGAGAACGACTACCGGCTGACCGTCGGCGGCCTCGTCGACAAGCCCGCCTCGTACCGCCTCGCCGATCTGCGGGCGCTGCCGCAGGTGCGGATGGTGCACGACGTGCAGTGCGTCACCGGCTGGCGGGTGCCGAGCACCGCATTCTCCGGGGTGCGGCTGTCCACCCTGCTCGACGCGGCGGGCGTCCAGGCCAAGGGCGGGGCGATCCGCTTCAACTGTTTCGACGGCGTCTACACCGAGAGCCTCACCATGGAGCAGGCCAGGCGGCCCGACATGCTGGTGGCGCTCACCATGAACGACAAGCCCGTCACCGACGCGCACGGCGGACCCGTACGGCTCTACGCCGCGCCCATGTACTTCTACAAGTCCGCCAAGTGGCTGTCCGGAATCACGGTCACCAAGGACGTCGAACCCGGCTACTGGGAGCACTACGGCTATGACGTGGACGGATGGGTCGGCACGTCGAACGGCCGCCATGATGACCCGACTACGTGAGGCACGGGCCGTCACCGGGCTGCGCCGCTTCACCCGCGCCGAGACCTGGGTGCACCGCTCACTGGCCTGGCTGATGGGCGTGTGCGTGTTCACCGCCGCCTGTCTGTACTTCCCGCCGCTGTCGGAGATCGTCGGCCGCAGACGGCTGGTCGTCACCGTCCACGAGTGGTCCGGCATCCTGCTCCCGGTACCGGTGATCCTGGGACTGGCCTCGCGTGCCTTCCGCCGGGACGCGAGCGGGCTCGGCCGGTTCTTCCCGCACGACTGGCGCTGGCTGCGCGCCGCGCTGCGCACCCGCAGGCGCGAGCCGAGCCTGGCGGGCAAGTTCAACGCGGGCCAGAAGCTCTTCGCCGCCTTCAGCGTCGGCGCGGTGCTGGTGATGATCGGCAGCGGGCTGATCATGTGGTTCCCCCGGATGTCCCCGCTGCTCTACCGCACCGGCGCCACCTTCGTGCACGACTGGCTGGCGCTCCTGCTGGCCGCCGGGATCACCGGACACGTCTGGTTCGCCAGCAAGGACCCCGAGGCGCGGCGCGGCCTGCGCACCGGCTACGTACCGCGCTGGTGGATCAAGGAGGAACACCCGCTGTGGCAGCCGGAATCCCCGACCGAGGGTGACGGGGAGGGGAGCGGCGGCGGCCGTGCTCCGGGGAGGACGGGGAAGTCGGGGTAGACCACGGCGCGCGGGCCGCGCTGAACTCCGGTGCGCCCGCGGCCGGTTCGCGGTCGCACGTACCTTTCGCGGCAGTTCTGTTACGGGCCGGACACCGGGCGGTCGCTCCGGGGCCACCGGGGTTTCGCGGGACGCGCCTAGCGTCGCCGCATGACGACGTCTCAGGTGACGCGGCCCCCGGCGGGCGACCCGCCGGCGGTGGTGGCCGTAACGGTCAGGCAACCGGAGACGATACGCGCGCCGCGGCGCGGCCTTCGACGGGGGAAGGCCGGGCCGCGGCGGCTCGGTACCAGGGCCGTGACGGCGCTGGCGCTGCTGGCCGCGCTGTGCGCCGTCGCGGTCGCCGGGGCGATCGGCGTACGGTCCGACACCGCGGGCCTGCGGGACGCGGTGACCCAACGGGCCGCCGTGGCGGGTCAGTTGCGCTTCGCCCTGGCCGACCTGGACGCCCAGCGGGCCGACACCCTCGCACCGGGCAGATCCGCCACCGACGCACAGGTCGAGGTCGGCAACCAGCTCATCGCGCTGATCACCGCGCAGCAGCGGCGCGCCGAGATCAGCGACCTGCTGCGGCAGCTCGCCGCCGACCGCTCGCAGAGCGTCCGGGTGCGGGACCTGCTCGACGGGCTCGGCCGTTACGACGACCTCAGCGGCCGGGCCGCCTACGTGGACGAGCAGCAGCCCGACCGCACCGCGGGCCACCCGCCGCCGCGCGCCGTGGCGATGAACGTCCAGGCCGGGCAGATCATGCACGACCAGCTCCTGCCCGAGGCCACGGAGCTGTCCGCCGGGTACGAGGCGAAGGCGGCGCAGTTGGAGTCCGCGGCCCACTCGGCCGCGCTGCGCTGGGCCCTCGTCATCGGTGTTGTCGGCCTGCTGACGCTCGGCTTCCTCCTGTGGTGGCAGTGGGAACTGGCCACCGACTACCGGCGGTTGTTCAACCCGGCGCTGGTCGCGGCCACCGTCGCCGCGCTGCTCGTCACCCTCGTGGGCACTCTCGCCCTCACCTCGTCCGCCGACGCCGTGACCGCGGCCGGCCGCGAAGGGCTGCGCCCCTGGTCCCGGCTGGCCGAGGCCCGCGCCACCGCCGCGCAGGCCGCCGCGAGCGAGAGCCGCTGGTTCGTCCACGACGCCGCCTACGGGGTCGCCGACCAGCGGCAGTTCGACGGTCTGGTCAAGCGACTCGACGCACTGCTCAGCCCCGACGGATACGCCACCGCGGCCGAACGCGCCGCGTACGAGGACGTTCTCACCCGCTACGGCCACTTCCTCGCCGACGACAAGCGGCTGCGGTCACTGAAGTCGCGGGGCAGGACGGACGAGGCCGCGGTTGTCCTGACCAACGTCGGACGCGGTGACGTGGCCTTCGACTTCTGGGACTTCGCCACCACCCTGGACGCCCTCGCGGGCCGTCAGCTCGACGACTTCGACACGCACGCGAGGGCCGCCCACGACGATCTGGCGGGCTGGCCCCAGATCCCGGCGGGCGCGCTCGGCGCGGCCGGTCTGCTGGTGCTCCTCGCCGTGCGCGCACGCTTCGCCGAATACCGCTGAGCCGCTGGACGGGCTGGGTCGAGTCCCTGGGCGGCCTGAGCCGAGTCCCTGGACGACCGGAGCCGAAGCCCTCTACGAACTGAGCCGAAGCCCTGAACACCCTTAGCCGGGCGGTCAGTTGTCGGCCGCGCCCGTCGAGCCCTCCGGCTCCTCGGCGACCATCAGCTCCGACAGGTGCTCGGCGATCTCCGCGCGCAGCACCTCGGGAATGCCCGCGTCCGTCACGAGAGTGTCCACGTCCTCCAGCGAGGCGAAGGAACTCAGGCCCACCGTGCCCCACTTGGTGTGGTCGGCGATCACCACGACGCGGCGGGCGGACCGTACGAACTGCCGGTTGGTCTCGGCCTCCGCGAGGTTCGGCGTCGACAGGCCCGCCTCCACGGAGATGCCGTGCACGCCGAGGAAGAGCAGGTCGAAGTGGAGGGACTGGATCGCCCGGTCCGCGACAGGGCCGACCAGCGTCTCCGACGGGGTGCGCACACCACCGGTGATGACCACGGTCGCGCTCGCCTCGCCACTGTGGGCGCCGGTCCGCCGCTGCCCCGACTGGAAGACGTCCGCGACCCGCACCGAGTTGGTGACCACGGTCAGATCCGGCACGTCCAGCAGATGGTGGGCCAGCGCGAAGGTGGTCGTGCCGCCCGCCAGCGCGATGGCGCTGCCCGGCGTGACCAGGGTCGCCGCCGCCCGCGCGATGGCCTCCTTCGCGCCCAGCTCAAGCGCCGACTTCGCCTCGAAGCCCGGCTCGTGGCTGCTGGCCTCGACGACCGGCACCGCGCCGCCGTGCACCTTCTCCACGACACCCTGCCGGGCCAGCGCGTCGAGATCGCGCCGCACCGTCATGTCGGAGACGTTCAGCCGCCGTGTCAGCTCGTTGACCCGGACACCGCCGCGCCGCCGCACCTCGTCGAGGATCAGGGCCCGCCGCTGCTCCGCGAGCAGGTTCTGGTTGTCGCTCACCCGTGACCCCGTCCCGTCCGTCTCGTTGTCCGCGATGCCGTCCACCGACGTGCTGCGGTCATCTTTCCATGAGCGGCGACATCGCGTGTACGTCAGGTGACCGGACCGGTACGACTTCCGACCATCGACATCACGATTACGGCACGGCTGCCGGGCCTGACGGCTGCCCGCGGGCCGGGCGGGCACCACCGGAGGGAACAGCGAGGGACGGGGGACGCAGTGTCACCACGAACGGGAGCGGGAGCGGAAGGCGGAACGGACGCGCGGGCGGCGGAAGCGGAGGCGAGAGCCGAAGCGGAACCCGAGGCGAACACCGGACCCGAAGCCGGTACGTGCGAGACGCTCGCGCTGGAACTCCTCGTCCACGGAGTCGGCGGCACCACCCCCGCCCTCATGCTCGACGACTCCCGCATCGTCTGCGTCGCGGGCGACGACATCGCCGGGATACACCGCCGCGTCCGCGACGCCGACGCCGAGGAGCACCCCGAGGAACACCGCGACGGCCCGGTGGCCGAGGCGTACTGCTGGTCCAACCTCACCTCGGGCAACGGCAGCCGCGCGCTGTGGCTGCTGCTCCTGCCGTTCATGATCGCCAACCTGGCGCACTGGATGCGCCCGCCGTCCACCCGGCACCGGTTGCGCCGCGGCTACGACGTCCTCGTCCGGCTGATCGCGCTGACCCTCACCGTGCTGCTGGTCGCCGCCGCCTGCGAAGTCGCCCTCGACATCGTCGCGTGGCAGTGCGCGGGCCGGGCCGCCTGCGCCCGCGACAAGGCGTGGCTCGGCTTCGCGGCCGTCGAGCGCGGAGGCTGGTGGAGCGAGCCCGGCCGCCGCCTCGCCCTGGCCGCCACCGCACCGCTCGCCCTGACCTGCCTGCTGTGGTGGCTGTCCCACCGCACCTGGTACGCGTACGAGTCGCAGCGCCCGAACGACCGGCAGGCCCCGCCGCCCGGCTCCGGCACCCCCGCCCTCGCGCTGCCCGGCTTCTGGTACGGCCGCCGGTCCGTCGCCCGGCTGCGCACCGCCCACACCGCCGCCGGCCTGCTCACCGTCGCCGCCGCCCTGTGCGTCCCGGCCCTGCGCTACGACCACGGGCACGGCGGGCGGGCGCTCCCGGCGGTCGGCTGGACGCTCGCCGGGCTGCTCGCTGTCCTCGGCACGGCGGCCGTCGTCGCTGCGTGCCGGGCCCGCCGTACCGAGAACGACGTGGACGACACCACCGACCGGCTCACCACGCGGGTCCTGCTCAACGGCACGGCGGCGGCACTGACCGCGGCCGTCGTCTACGGCGCCTGGCACCGGCCCGGCTGGACCTCCGCCGGACGGCTGCCCGCCGCCCAGACGTTCACCGTGCTCACCGTGCTCCAGGGCGCGCTGATCGCCGCGCTCGCGGTGACGGCGCTGCTCCTGCACCGCTCGCCTCCGCCGGAGTACGCGCCGACGTCCGCGGCCCCTCGCGGGTCCGCCGACGCGCCCAACGACGCGCCCGACGATTCACCTGACGATTCACCTGACGATTCACCTGACGACGCGCCTGACGACGCGCCTGACGACGCGCCTGACGACGCGCCCAACGACGCGCCCGACGGCCTGCCCGCCGACCGCGGGGTCGCGCTGCGCGGGCTCGCCGGGCCCGCCGTCGCGCTGCTGGCCTGCGCGATGGGCGGAGTGCTGACCGGCGGGGTGGCGCAGCGGTGCGCGGACTGGCTGGACCGGGGTCCGACGCCCGGCGAGAAGGGCAGTTCGCTGGCCGGGCCGCCCGCCGTGCTGACCTGGGAGGCGTCCGTGATCCCCGCCGTCCTCGCGGTGCTCCTGCTGTGCGCCGCCGCGGTGATGTGGCGGCTGCGGCGCCGGGAGCGGGAGCTGCGCGCGGAGGTCGAGCGGATGTACCCGGAAGAGCCGCACCACAGGACCAGGACCCGGCAGATCGCCGGGACCCTCGCCCGCGCCGGGCTGACCGACAGCGCGCCGACGCTGATCGCCGTGGTGTGCGCGGCGTCGTTCGCCCTGGGCGCCGGGGCTCTCGTGGGCGCCCTGCGCTCGGGCCGCACACCGGGGGAGACCGCCGCCGGGGCGCCGGGCGTCCTCGACGCGGTCGCCGGCACCGCGCAGGCGCTCGGCTCCTGGATGGTCGGCGCCGGAGTGGTGGCGCTGATCGCGCTGGGACGACGGGCGTACCGCGACGCCTCCGCGCGCCGCACGGTCGGCATCCTGTGGGACGTCGGCACCTTCTGGCCGCGCGCCGCGCACCCCTTCGCGCCGCCCTGCTACGCCGAGCGCGCGGTGCCCGACCTGAGCTGGCGGATCCAGACCTGGACGCGGCGCACCGGCGGCCGGATCATCCTGTCCGGCCACTCGCAGGGCAGCGTTCTGGCCGCCGCCGCGGTCTGGCAGCTCGACCCGGCCACCCGCGCCCGCGTCGCCCTGCTCACCTACGGCTGTCCGCTGGCCCGGCTCTACGGCCGCTGGTTCCCCGCCCACTTCGGGCCCGACCGGCTGCGCGCACTGCACGACGACATGCACGCCTGGCGCAATCTGTGGCGCCGCACCGACCCGATCGGCGGCCCCGTCCACCTCGGCGCCCGCTCCAACGCACAGGGCGAGCACGGCAGTTCGGCCGCGCCGTACGTCGACCGGGGTCCGCTGCTCGACCCCGTCGCGTACGGCCGCAGTCTGTACCACCCGCTGCCGGAACCGGTGCTCGGGCACTCGGACTTCCAGGCCGACCCGGCCTTCGCCGAGGAACGCACGGCGCTGCTCGCCGAGTTGGCGCGGTCAGGGCCGGAGCGGGCCGTACGGTCCGCCCCGGCGCCGACCGCGCTGCCCGCTCAGGGCAGCTCCGGCAGATCCTCCGGGTAGAGCAACTGGAGCTCCTCGTGCGTGGGTTCCTCGACCTGCGCGAGCCGTCCCGCGTGCCGCTCGACCATCGCTTCGAACGTCTGCCGGGCCGCGCGGCCGTTGCCGAACCCCGGACCCTTCGGGATCGCGGTGAAGTACTTGAGCAGCGCCTCGCCCGCGTCGTCCGCGAGTTGGTACTCCTGCTCCAGGACCTGCGACTCCACGATCCGCAGCAGCTCCTCCGCGGTGTAGTCGCCGAAGGTGATGGTCCGTGAGAAACGCGACGCCACACCGGGGTTGGAGGCGAGGAAGCGCTCCATCTCCGCGGTGTACCCGGCGACGATCACCACCACCGCGTCCCGGTGGTCCTCCATCAGCTTCACCAGCGTGTCGATCGCCTCGCGTCCGAAGTCCCGCCCGGAGTCCTCGGGGGCCAGCGCGTACGCCTCGTCGATGAACAGCACACCGCCGCGGGCCCGTTCGAACGCCTCCTGGGTACGGATCGCCGTCGACCCGATGTGCTCGCCCACCAGGTCCACCCGCGCCACCTCGACGAGATGGCCGCGCTGGAGCACGCCGAGCGACGCCAGGATCTCCCCGTACAGCCGGGCCACCGTGGTCTTGCCGGTGCCGGGGGAGCCGGTGAAGACCAGGTGGCGGCGGAGCGAGGGCGCCTTCAGCCCGGCCTCCTGGCGGCGGCGGCCGACCGCGATCAGGTCGATCAGCGTGCGCACCTCGCGCTTGACGCTGTCCAGGCCGACCAGCGCGTCCAGGTCGCCGAGCACGTCGTCGCTGTCCCGCGCGACCTGCTCGGGCGGCGCGGTCTCGGCCACCGGACGCTGCTCGGGAACACCGCCGAGCAGCCCGTACGACTGTGTCGCCGCGGCCTGCTGCACGGTCGCGGCGCCCGAGGGCACCGGCACCGGATCGGCCTCCGTCGCCGCCCGGTCGCTGGTGCAGTCCTCGGTGACCGGGCCCGGCTCGGCGAATTCGTAACCGCCGCGCGCGCACCGCTCGGTACGGCAGCGGGTCAGCGTGGACCGGCAGCCGTCGATGATGTGGAAGCCGTAGCCGCGGCTGCCGGTGACCCGGACGGCGGTGAAGGTGCCGCGGCCCTCGGCCGAGACGTAGATGCCGGACTCGGCCGCGTTGGTGACCGTGCAGCGGTCGAGCGCCGGGTCGGCGCCCTTGGTGACGATCACCCCGGTCGCGGTGTCGTCGATGGTGACCTGCGCGAGGGTGCCGCCGCTGCCGTGGTCGCGGAACCAGGCGCCGGTGGCGGCCTCCCGGATCCGGCAGTCGTCGAGCTGGACGTTCGCGCCGTCGCTCACCGACACCGCGGTGTTGCGGATCTGCGAGAAGTCGGTGTCCACGACATCGGCGCGCGAGCCCCGGTCCAGGACGAAGAGCGCGTCCGGCACGTCGTGGACCCGGCAGGAATCCAGTATGGCCACGGCGCCGTCGCTCACCCAGACCGCCGGATAGTCGCCCGTACTGTCGTGGATCTCGCACTGGTTGGCGTCCACGCGGGTGCCCGGGTCCCACACCGACAGGCCGTTGCGGCCGAAGCGGCGGACCTGGCAGCGGGTCAGCGTCAGCACCGAACGCGCCCGCAGGTCGACCGCGTTCTCCGGGATGTCGTGGATGTCGCAGTCCGCCATCGCCAGCACCCCGTCGGTGTCCAGCGAGATGCCGTCGCCGGTCGTGCGGTGCACCTGGCAGTCGGTGAAGTGCGCGGAGGCGCGCGCGGAGACCTGCACACCGCTGCCGCGGATCTCGTAGACCTCGCAGCCCACCGCCTCCAGGGCGCTGCCCTCGCCGGTCACCGACAGGCCGGAGCCCGAGGTGTTGTGCACCCGGCAGCGCTCGAGGCGCGGCGCGGCCCCGCCGCGTACGGCGATCCCGCTCTGGCCCGCGGCGACCACCTCGCACTCCTCGAACAGCCCGCCCGCGGCGTCCAGCACGCTGATCCCGAGGCCGCCCGGATTGTCCACCGTGCACTGCCGCACCGTGGGCCGGGCGCCGTCGCGCACCTCAAGGCCCACGGCGGAACGGGTGTTGATCCGCAGGCCCGTCAGCTCGGGCGCGCACGCCTCGACGAGCAGCGCGGCGGCCGAGATGTCCTGGCCCTCGACCACGAGGTCCTGGACGGTCGCGGCGGCCCGTACGGTCAGCGCCACGCCCGAGGCCGGGGCGATCCGTACCGTCCCGGCGCCGTCGGCGCAGCGCAGTGTCACCGCGCGGTCCAGCACCAGATTCTCCCGGTAGGTGCCTGAACTCACCGAGAGGATGTCACCGTCCGCCGCCGCTTCGACCGCGGCGGCCAGGGACTCGTACTCGCCCGTGCGGCGGCGCCACCGCGAGCTGTTCGGATTGGTCACCTGGACCACGCCATGTGCCATCGGGCTGCTGTGCCCCCACCTCTTGCATCTGCTGACCGGGGACCCACCGTAGCGTGCGCGGAAGGCGGCTGTTGACGAACACCGGTCCGCCCGCGGTCCCGCCCGGTCGTCGCGCCGCTCAGCCGCCCGCTCCCGCGCGGCCCCAGTCCTGGCCGACGCGGGCCCAGTCCCGCTCCCAGCTCGTCAGCCGGCGGCTCATCAGCCGCCACATCACCAACTGCCGTACGATCATCAGGAATCCGGCGGCGGACGTCGCGGCCGCGGTGCCCGCCAGCACGGAGTGCGTGGCGGCGGTGGCCGAATCCAGCGGTGGCGCGACCAGTTCGCCCGAGCGGTCCGTCCACAGCCAGATACCGCCCTTGCGCCAGACCTCGATGTCGCCGGGCACCGTCGCGCTGTAGACGGATTCGCCGTCCGGGGACTTCCAGCGCAGCAGATCGCCGCGGCGCGGATCGGCGGTGCCGACCTTGTCGGCGACCACGGGCGTCGTCGTGTCCGGCGGATCCAGCACGGTGGCGGGGACCAGCCGCCGCTGCGCGTTCTCGGTGCGCACCACCCGCTGGAGGGCCCGGTCCACCGAACTGCCCGCCCACCAGCCGAGCGCGGGGGTCGCGCAGAGCAGCACCACGGTGGCCACGCCGAGCCATGCCTCGACGAGATCGGAGCGGCGCCGCAGCGGATTGCGCCGCCACCGCCAGCCGAACTTCCTGAGCCGTGTGCGGTGACGCTGCCGACTCTGGCGATTCATGGACGGACCCCCTTCACACCCGTTCAACTACCGCAAACGGCGCGACTCATGCGTGTGGATCCGCGGGGGTCGCGGGAGCGCCGCGGCGACGCGTTACTCCACGATGGTCAACGGGTCGCCGACCCGTAGGGTTCCGGGGTTCTCGGGGATCAGATTCTGGCCGAAAACAAGACTCGAACCGATCCTGCGGTACTTGCCGAGGGTGTGCAGCGGCTCCTTGCCGCGCCCGGCGCTGCCCTGGTCGGTGGTGGTGATCACGCACCGCCCGCAGGGTTTGGGGACGCGGAAGGTGACCTCGCCGATCCGTACCCGCCGCCAGTCGTCCTCGGCCCACGCCTCGGTGCCGTCCACGACCGCGTTCGGCCTGAAGCGGTTCATCGGCAGCGGGCCCTCCTCGGCCCGCTCGCCCTGCGCGATCAGCGAGTTGAGGGCGGCGAGCGAGGCGGTCGTGGTCACCAGCAGCGGAAAGCCGTCGGCGAGGCTGACCATGTCGCCCGGCGCGGAGAAATCGGGGTCGACCGGCCGCCGGACCGCGGGGTCGTCCATGTGCATCAGCCGCACCGGGCGGCCGAGATACCCGCTGAACCAGTCGTCGGCCGCCTGCCCCGCGGGCACGACCTCGATCTTGTGGGCGAAGAGCGTCACCGTCTCCAGCGGACCCGGTTCAGGCACGGCGACATCGAGCGGCGGCAGCCCGGGACCGGTCAGCCGCAGACCGCCACCCCCCACGGGTTCGGCGGCCAGCAGCGCCATACGCGGCTGTTCCCGCTGTGTCACGGCCTTGCCCCGCTCGCGGTCGACCAGCATCCAACGGCGGTCAGCGGTGAGCCCCCACGGCTCCACGACCGCCGTCCGCATGCTGATTCCACGCAGCGACTTGACCGGGTAGATGTGCAGCGCGCTGAGGACGGTCGAGGTCATACCGCCATCCTGCCAGCACGCGCGCCGGGCCGATCGGCCCGGGAGGTACCTGATCAGCCCTGGTAGTAACCGCCTCCGGCGGCCGGGGGAACACCCTGGCCGAGATTGCGCCGCGGATACTGCTCCTCCGGGTGGCCGCCGGGCGCCTGCCGCGGCGGTACGGGACGAGGCGGCACCGGCCGCGCGGCCTCGTAGCCGGAGGGGGAGGGCTGCGGCGGCTGCGCCGGGTACCCGCCGCCGTTGCTGTAACCGTTGCCGGTGCCCGTCCCGTTGGAGCCGCCGCCGTTGAAAGCGCCGCCGTTGCCGCCGTTGAAGGCGTTCCCGTTGAAGCCGCCGCGCGGGGCGGCGGTCTGCTGCGGGATGTACGGCGCGGGCGGCGGCTGGTACGCGGGCGTCGGGTAGCCGTTCTGCGCGGCGGGCTGCGGCTGGGTGTATTGCGGCGAGGGGGCCGACGGCCCCGACGGCAGAGCCGGGAGGGCGGGCAGCGCGGGAAGGTTGCTGCCGGGGTAGCCGCTGTATCCGGTGCCTGTCTCGTACGGGGTGTAGGACGGCACGCGGATGGGGGCGATCTGCGGTGTGCCTCGCTCGGCCACGAGGCTGTCGTAGATCGGGGTGTCCGGGAAGGACGAGGACGAGGGGTAGTAGCCGCTGTAGCCGCCACCATAAGAACCGCGGGGGGAGCTCATGAGCCATAAGTTAAGCCCACGATGTGGTCGTTGGGGAGACCGATTAGCGGGTTGTTTGCGCTGCGTGTTGCGCGGTCCTGTCCCCAATATGAGCGAATCCGGGGAAAACGGTCAGCGTCTCATGATGTGATCAGGTAAAAGCCGTGCGTCCTTGGTGTTACCGGGCGTCTCGGCGCACGTGCGAGGGGGCATCCGATGACGCTGCGCAAGGGCGAGAACATGCCGCTGCCCACGGCGGTCCTCCAGGTGGAGTTCACCAGGCGGGCGGGTACGGGCATCCCGCGCGCCGACGTCTGCGCGCTGCTCGTGGCGGACACCGGGGCCCGCGATGCGGACGATCTGGTGCACGCCGCCGCACCCGTTCACCCCTCCGGCGCGGTGCGCTACGCGGCTGGTGGAACGCCGGATCCGGACCCGGCCGCAGGCACGGTCACTGACACTCTTTCGGTTGACCTCGCGTCCGTCGAAACGACCGTCACCTCCGTGCTGATCGTCGCCCGCTCCGACGGCGGCACCTTCGGCCGGATCCCCGGACTGCGGCTGCGCGTCACCGACGGGGGAGCGGAGGTCGCGCGCTTCGACTGCGAGGGGGCCACGGCGGAGACGGCGTACGTCCTCGGCGAGTGTTACCGGCGCGGCGGCGGCTGGAAATTCCGGGCGGTCGGGCAGGGGTACGGCTCCGGACTCGCGGGGCTGGGCGCCGCGTACGGGCTGCGGGCGGATCAACTGCCGGAGCGGCTGCCGGAGGTGGTGCCCGATCCCGTACCCGATCCCGTACCCGATCCCGTACCTGAGCCCATGGCCGAGCCCATGTCCGACCCTCTGCCCGAGGCGACGCGTGCCGTCGCTCCGGAGCCGACCGTTGTCGTACCCGTCGTACCACCCGCCCCGATGACGCCGCCCGTTCCGGCTTCGGCACCCGCGCCGGTACGGCTGTCCAAGGTCACGCTCACCAAGGACGCGCCGGCGGTCTCGCTCACCAAACAGGGCGGCGCGACGGGCGCGTTGCGGGTCAATCTGAGCTGGCGGGTCGACCCGGCCCGCGGCGGCGGGCGGTTCCGCAAGGGCGGCGGCGTCGACCTCGACCTGTGCGCGCTCTTCGAACTCTCCGACGGCAGCAAGGGTGTGGTGCAGGCCCTCGGCAACGCCTTCGGCTCGCTCTACCAGCCGCCGTTCATCCTGCTCGACGGCGACGACCGCACCGGCGGCAGCGCGTCCGGCGAGAATCTGACCGTCAACCTCGACCACACCGCCCACTTCCGGCGGATCCTCGTCTTCGTCACGATCTACGAAGGCGCCCGCAGCTTCGCGGGACTGCACGCCACCGTCACGCTCCAGCCGCAGTACGGCGCCCCGGTCGACTTCGTCCTCGACGAGTGCACCGTGCAGTCCAACGTCTGCGCCCTCGCGCTGCTGGTCCGCGAGGGCGACGACCTCGTCGTACGGCGCGAGGCGCGCTATCTGGTCCCCAGGCGCGGCGTGAGCCCGCAGCGCACGACGGACTACGCGTACGGCTGGGGCCTGAACTGGACGCCTGGCCGCAAGTGAGGCGTGGCTGAAGGGACTTGGTGCGGGCCTCGACGGGCTGGGCGCCGACGCGCCCTAGACGGAGGCGTCGGGTCGCGCGTAGGTGCGGCCCTTCCAGGCCGCGCCCCGGCCGCGGTAGTGCTCGACCGCGGAGTCGACGGTCATCAGCAGATACAGCGCCGCCGTGTACGGCAGGGTCGGCGCCAGCCACCACGGCTGACCGTAGTACCGCAGCATCGGTACGTAACTGGCCGCCATCGCCGCCCACGCCGCGAGCCCCAGCGCGCACAGCGGCCAGGCCCCGGCGATCGCGCCGCCGACCGCCGCGAGCGGCGGCACCAGATAGATCAGCGCGAGGCCGAGCACCGTGCCGAGCAACACCGCCGGATTGTGCCGGAGTTGCGCGTACGCGCTGCGCGAGACCATCCGCCACAGCTCGCCCAGGTCCGGGTAGGGCCGCACACTGTCCACGCGTTCGGCGAGCCCGAGCCAGATCCTGCCGCCCGAACGCTTCACCGCGCGGGCGAGCGCCACGTCGTCGATCACCGACTGCCGGATGGAGTCGGGCACGCGGGCGGCGGCCACGGCCGACGCGCGGATCAGCACGCAGCCGCCCGCGGCGGCGGCCGTACGGGAGCGGGCCTTGTTGATCCAGCGGAAGGGGTAGAGCTGCGCGAAGAAGTACACGAAGGCCGGGACGATGAGCTTCTCCCAGCCCGTCTCCACGCGCAGGCGTGCCATGAGCGAGACCATGTCGAGGTCGCGGGAGACCGCGGCGGCCGTCAACTCGCGCAGACTGTCCGGCCGGTGGGCGATGTCGGCGTCCGTCAGCAGCAGGTAGTCGGGGCCGCTGCGCTCGGCGGCCAGCGTGATGCCGTGCCGGACCGCCCACAGCTTGCCCGTCCAGCCGGGCGGCGGCTCGCCGGGCGAGGAGACCGTCAGCGGCAGACCTCCGTGCCGGTCGTGCAGCGCGCGGGCCAGGTCCCCGGTGCCGTCGGTGCTGCCGTCGTCGATCAGGAAGACCTCGGCGTGCCCCGGATACTCCTGGGCCAGCAGCGACGGCAGGCTCACCCCGATCACCTCGGCCTCGTCCCGCGCGGGCACGACGATCGCGATCGACGGCCACTCGTCCAGCGCGCCCCGCCGCGGCAGCCGCACATCGGTCCGCCAGAAACCCCCCTGCCCGACCACCAGCCACACCCAGGCCAGCAACGACACCCCTGCGATCACCATCAACACCGTCACGCACCGCAGTCTGCCGCACCCACCCCCCACCACCCGCCGCGCCCCGCCCTCCCCGAAGCCCGATCGGACCGCCTCCCTGCCCGCCGACGGCCGCCCGGCGGCTGCGGTACCCACCGCCTGCGGCGGCGACGACTTCGGTCCGGGCTGCCGCCGTGGCCCCATCCGCAGGGGCGCGGCCCCCTGCGGCCCGGCGCGCCCCGCCCTCCTCGACGCGGATCGGGCCGAACCTCCGACCGACGCGCGGCGGCGGCTCCGGCGGTGCGGGGATCGGCATCGGGGCGTGGGCGGGTCGGGGGTGGTGACGCGGCGGCGGGGCGGGGGGCGTCGCTAGAGTGGCGGGGTGAAGATCGCACTGGTGGACTCCGGGATCGGACTGCTCGCGGCGGCGGCGGCCGTACGGCGGCTGCGGGTGGACGCGGATCTGGTGCTGTCGTCCGACCCCGAGGGAATGCCGTGGGGTCCGCGCGGCGCGGACGACGTGACCGGGCGGGCGCTGGAGTGCGCGCGGGCCGCGGTCGCGCACCGGCCCGACGCGCTGATCGTCGCCTGCAACACCGCGACCGTGCACGCGCTGCCCGCGCTGCGGGCCGCCTTCGAACCGGCGGTGCCGGTCGTCGGCACCGTGCCCGCGATCAAGCCCGCGGCGGCGGCCGGCGGCTCCCTCGCCATCTGGGCGACGCCCGCGACGACGGGCAGCGCGTACCAGCGCGGACTGATCGCGGAATTCGGCAACGGCGCGCACATCACCGAGGTGCCCTGCCCCGGTCTCGCGGACGCCGTGCAGCACGGCGACACCGCGGCCGTGGCCGCCGCGGTCGCCGCCGCCGCGGCGCTGACCCCCGCCGGAGCGCGGGCCATCGTGCTCGGCTGCACGCACTACGAACTCGTCGCCGACCGGATCGCCGCGGCCGTCCCCGGCGCCGTGCTGTACGGCTCGGCGGACGCCGTCGCCGCGCAGGCGCTGCGCCGTGCGGGGTCCGCCGCCCGGGCGACCGGCGGCGGCCGGATCGAGGTCGTCCTCAACGGCCGGTCGGCCCCGCTCCCCGCGGCGGCGCTGGCGTACGCCGAAGGCGCCTCATTGGTGACACCCGCCACCGCCTGAGTGCATAGGGCTGCCTTCTGGTGGGTATCCCAGTACCCTTCACAGCATGACGCACCCTCCTCGGCCGGAGAGCGGCGCGCCCCAGGTCTGGACGGGGCGGGCCCGTAACCGCATGCAATGGGTGCTCGCCGCCTGTGGCGCCGCCTGCATGGCGCTGGGCATCGAGCTGGCCGTGGAAGGCCCCGACGCAACCTCGGGCCTGGCCCCGCTGGTGATGTCCGTGGTGGGCTGCGTGGCCGTCGGGCTCCTGGTGCTGTTCGGCACGGTCGCCTTCACGCACGTCAGGGTCCGGGTCGACCACGACGCGGTCGACGTGCGCTGCGGCCACATCGGAGTGCCGCGCCGCCGTATCCCGCTGGAGCAGGTCAGCGGCGCCCAGCTCGCGCCCCTGGTCAGCCCGCGCAACTGGGGCGGCTGGGGTTACCGCTGGCGCCCCGAGGAGGGCACCGCGGTCGTCGTCCGCCGTGGCCAGGGCCTGGTCATCGACCTCGGCAGCGGTCGCCGCTTCACGGTCACCGTCGACGACGCGCAGGGCGCCGTGGACACCATCCGCGACCTGCTGACGCTGCGCACCGCCCGCCACACCTCCGGCGCCTGACCCGCGTCCCGCGGGCCGGAGACACCCAGGCCCGCACACCCGTATCCGGGGCGGGCCCCGAGGCCGCGCCACCCGGTCAGCGCAGTGGACCGAATCCGTCGTCCGGCAGCAAGAGGCCGGACGCCGACCCGGCCACCGGCGGGCAGCCGTCGTCCGGCAGAGGGCGGGCCGTGGCCATGCCCGCGAGGAACCCGGCTCCCGCTGTGACCACGGCGTAGCTGAGCACGTGGTCGACGGTGGCGAGCAGGGCGAGCCCGGTGAGGGCGGCGCCCGCGGTGAGGACGACGGGGGTCGGGCGCGGCGAGCGCCACAGGGCGTACAGCAGCCAGCCGAAGGCGACGGCGAGCAGCGCCGCGCCCGGAATGCCCTGCTCGGCGGCGAGCTGAAGCGGCGCGGACGGCGGTGAGGCGGCGACGGCGGTGGTGGCGTCCGCGGGCGGACCGGCGTTCTCCTCGGTGAACCGCTCGGGCCCGACCCCGCGCAGCGGGTGCCGCTCGGCCAGGTCGATCGCCTCGTGCCACAGCTCGACCCGCGGCTGGGTGAGCTGGCCGGTCAGCGATTCGGACAGACCGGACGGCAGGGCGTCGACCGCGACGGCGTAGCTGCCGCCGACGGCGAGCGCGGCGGCCAGCGCCAGCCCGCACAGGCCGAGCAGCCGCCGCCGCATCCGGGCGGCGGCCAGCGAGTACAGGACGACGCCGATCCCCGCCGCGAAGCCCGCCGCCGAGCCCAGCGCGAGCGCGGTGACGGCGGCGCCCGCCGCCACGAGCCGCAGCCCGAGCCGCCACCCCTTGCCCCGGACCGCCCACGCGGCGCAGCAGGCGGCGCCGACCGCGAGGACCAGCAGCGCGGCGTCGGCGTTCGGATAGCCGAGCGGCGGCGCGTCGGGGTGCGCGGACAGCCGGCTCGGCGGGACGAGGACCAGGGCGAGTACGGCCACGGCCGCGACGGCGGGCGCGAGCACCGGCAGCAGCGCGCCGAGGATGCGGCCGGCCGCGTATCCGGCGCTGACCGCGAGGATGGCGAGCAGGGTGCCCTCGGGGCGGGCGGCGCGGCCCGCGGCGGCGATCAGCGTCCAGACGCCGCAGCAGACGAGGAGGGCGATGCCGACGGCGTCGGTGGTGCCGCTGTACGGACGCGGTTCGCGCCGCGGCGGGCGCGGCGCTCCGGCCGGCTTCGTACGCGTGGCGCCCGGCGTCCCGCCGGCCGTCGTGTCCATCCCCCGGTACCCCCTGCCACCCGGGCGCGACGGGGTACCGTCACACCCGCGTTCCCCGCGTGGGCGCTGTCTGTCGCCACCGTAACGGGTGACACCCCGACCTGTGGATACGTCGTACGGGAACCCGGCACCACGTGGGAAACCTGGTGCTGGTGTGGCGTTCACCGTCGTTCTCGTACGCTCTGGGCATGGCGATTCCCGAATTCATCCGAGACATCCGCGCGAAGGCGGGGGACACCCTGCTGCTCCTGCCGGGTGTGGTGACCGTCGTCTTCGACGACCGCGGCCGGATCCTGCTCAACCGCCGTACGGACACCGGAAAATGGGCGCTCATCAGTGGCATCCCCGATCCGGGCGAGCAGCCCGCCGAGGCGGCCGTCCGGGAGATCGAGGAGGAGACCGGGGTGCACGCCGTCGTCGAGAAGGTGCTGAGCGTCTTCACCAACGAGCCGGTGAGGTACGACAACGGCGACCGCGCCCAGTACATCGACATCGTGCTGCGCTGTCGGGCCGTCGGCGGCGAGGCGCGGGTGAACGACGACGAATCGCTCGACGTGCGCTGGTTCGCGCTGGACGAACTGCCGCCGCTCGGCCCGATCGCCCGCGGCCGGATCGACATGGCGCTGCGCGACGACCCCACGTGGTTCGCGCCCGCCACCGCTCCGGGAGCGGCGCACCCCGGATACCCGGCCCCGTAACAGCCGCACCGAGGACACCGGCCCGCGCGGGGGGTACGAACGAGGCCCAGGTGCGGAGCCGCCCCGTGCCGGTTCCGAACCCGGGCCTCGCCCAGGGGAGGCACCGCGCGTGTCCCGGCCATCGGCCGCCGGGACCCGAGGCGTATGCCATCGAGCCGATCTTCACGCCACACCCCCGTTGGGTGGCGGAAGACCGCCAAGCTTGTTTGCCTTCACCGCACTGATCGACTAATCAATCGACTACATCGACTACTCAACTGAAGGGCCTGGCTCAAGCATTGGGCACGGCGGCCTCAACTCGTCCTCAACTGGTCCTCATTGGAGCCCGCGGTCTATGATGCAGTTTCCGATCACAACGCCGGGCGAGCCCGGTAAGGGGGACGGCGTGAGGTTTCGGGTCCTCGGCGCCTTGGAGGCCTGGTCCGGTCGGACCCGAATATCCCTCGGCGGGCCCAGGGAACAGCGAGTCCTCGCGCTGCTGCTCCTCGAAGCCAACAGGACCGTATCGCTCAGCCACCTCGTCGACGCCCTCTGGGACGAGACTCCGCCCGCCACGGCCGGAAAGCAGATCCGCAACGCGGTGTCGCGACTGCGCTCGGCGCTGGTCGCCGCTCCCAGCGGGACCGGGGACATCACGGCCGTCGGAGACGCGGGATACCGGATGGCGGTGAGCGAAGGCGCGCTGGACAGTGCCGAATTCGACCGTCAGGTGGCCGCCGCGGAGTCGGCGCGCGTCGCGGGCGACCTCGCCGAGTGCGTGGAACTGCTGGGCGCTGCGCTGGAGTTGTGGCACGGACCCGCGCTCGCCGGCCTCTCGGGGCGGGTGATCGAGGCCAGGGCGGCGGCCTGGAACGAACGGCGACTCGCGGTCCAGGAGACCTGTACCGACCACCAGTTGGCCCTCGGGCGGCATACGGAAGTGGTCGCCTCGCTGTCCGCGATCGTCGCCGAGTACCCGCTGCGCGAGAAGCCGGTCAGCCAGCTCATGCTCGCACTGCACCGCGGTGGCAGACAGAGCGAGGCGCTCGCCGCCTTCCACGGGCTGCGCACCCGCCTGGCCGACGAGATGGGCCTGGACGTACCGCCCGCGCTCGACCTGCTGCACCAGCGGATTCTCGCCAATGATCCCTCGGTCGCCGCCCCCGAGAAGCCGCGCGCCACGGAGGGCGGACCGGTCGCCGCCCCGGCCCGCGTGCCCCGCCAACTCCCCGCTGCCTCAAGGCACTTCACCGGCCGCCGCAGACAGCTCAAGCTCCTCGACGAACTCCTCGACCACGCCGTGCAGTTCGGCGGTACCGCCGTCATCTCGGCCATCGACGGCACCGCGGGCATCGGCAAGACGACGCTGGCCATCCACTGGGCGCAGCGCAATGCCGAGCGCTTCCCCGACGGCCAGCTCCACGTCAATCTGCGCGGATTCGCTCCCGGCTCCCGTCCGTTGGCGCCGGTCGAGGCGATCCGCGGCTTCCTCGACGCGCTCGGGGTGCCCGCCGAGAGCGTCCCCGAGGAACTGGACGCCCGCGCCGCGCTCTACCGCACCCTGCTGGCGGGCCGCCGGGTCCTGATCGTCCTGGACAACGCGCGCGACACCGACCAGGTCCGGCCGCTGCTGCCCGGCAGCACCTCCTGCGCCGTGGTGATCACCAGCCGCAATCAACTGACCGGCCTGATCGCCGCCGAGGGCGCCACCCCCGTCACCCTCGACCTGCTCAGCGCGGTGGAGTCGCTGGACCTGCTGGCCCGCCGCCTCGGCCCCGAGCGCACCGCCGCGGAACCCGAGGCAGCCGCCGAACTGGTCGAGCTGTGCGCCCGGCTGCCGCTCGCCCTGAGCATCGCCGCCGCCCGCGCCCTCGTCTCCCCCCGGCTGTCGCTCGCCGACCTGGTCGCCGCGCTGCGCGACGTACGGCACCGGCTCGACACCCTCGACATCGGCGACGCCTCCACCGACCTGCGTGCGGTCTTCTCCTGGTCGTACGGGCACCTGTCGGAGTCCGCCCGGCGGATGTTCCGGCTGCTGTCGGTCCACCCGGGACCCGACATCACCGTCCCGGCCGCGGCGAGCCTGACCGGGGTGACCGTCGCCGAGGCGCGCCGCGCGCTGTACGACCTGACCCGCGCCCACCTGGTGATGGAGCATGTGCCGGGCCGCTTCACCTTCCACGACCTGCTCCGGGCGTACGCCGGTGAGCTGACCGCCACGCACGACAGCGAGGCGGAGCGCCGTACGGTCCTGCTGCGGGTGCTCGACCACTACCTGCACACCGCCCACGCGGCGGCCAGGCTGCTGAGCCCGGTGCCGATCCCGCTGACGCTGGGGGACCCGGAGCCGGGCGCGGTGCCCGAGACGCTCGCCGACGCGCGGCGGGCTGCGGAGTGGATGGAGGCCGAGGAGCAGGTCCTGATGGCTACCGTCACGCAGGCCGATGTCAACGGCTTCGACGTGCACTCCGACCGGCTCGGCTGGATCCTGATGGGCGTCTCCGACCGGCGCGGCCCCAACCCGGCCTCGCCGCCCGACCCCTGGGGCCCCCGGCGCTCCGGCGTGCACCGGGGTCTCGGCACCAGCTACTCGTGGCTGGTCGCCTACCCGGCCGCCCTCACCCACCTCGAACACTGCGCCGGGGTCTACCGCGACCTCGACGACAGCACCGGTCTCGCGCACACCTACTTCGGCCTCAGCTCGGTGCTCGAACACCGGGGCCGCTACCAGGAAGCGCTCGAATACGCCCAGCAGGCCGCGGAGTTGTTCAACGTCGTCGCGCACCAGCACGGCGAGGCGCGGGCCCGTAACGCGGCGGGCTGGCTGCTGGGCAGACTCGGCGACTTCGCCGCCTCCCTGACGCAGTGTCAGCAGGGCCTGGCGCTCTACAGCGTGCTCGGCGACCGGCCGATGCAGGCGGTCGCCTGGGACAATCTGGGCTACGCCCACCACGGGCTCGGGCAGTACGCGGAGGCCGTCGATGCCTTCGAACGGTCGCTGGAGATCACCCGGGCGTTGGGCGACCTCGCCGAGGAGGTCGTGACGCTCAGTTATCTGGGTGACACCCATCACGCCGCCGGTGACACGGCCGCCGCGGCCGAGGTCCGCCGCACCGCCCTGACCATTCTCGAAGGGCTCGAACCCCGCGAGGTCGCCGTGCTGCGCGAGGTGACCCACCTGTAGCCGCCGGTTGACGGACCAGCAGGCGGCTGTCACGGTTTTCCCAGGGGCTTGTCCTGCCCCACAACAGCCTCCGTGGGGGAACTCCCCTTCACACGGGGGCTTTTCGCCGCCCTGACCGCGCCGCGGGCGCCGGGCGAGTACACCCCCGCACCCGCGCGTTCACCTCGGCGATTCCCGCCGGTGGCCGCGCCGGTGTCACGCCTGTGATCCCTGCCTCACCGCCCGACGGCGATGTCACATCCGCTCGCGGAGGGCTCCTCTTGGGGCCGTAGAGCTGATCGTCGCCGCCTCGAACGACACACGCGACCGTGAGCGCCTGCCACGCCCACGGCAAGGAGGAATTGTGAACAAGTTGCGGGGCAACCCGTGGGCGATCCTGACGGTGCTGTCCATCGGGTTCTTCATGACACTGCTCGACCTGACGATCGTCAACATCGCCATTCCGGACATGGTGGAGCACCTGAACGCGTCACTCGACCAGATCCTGTGGATCACCAACGCGTACACCCTGGCGCTCGCCGTACTCCTGATCACCGCGGGCCGGATGGGCGATCTGACCGGCAAGAAGAACCTCTTCGTCTACGGCGTCGCGCTGTTCACCCTGGCGAGCCTGGCCTGCGGTCTGTCGCAGAACCCGTCGCAGCTCATCACCTTCCGCGCGATCCAGGGCATCGGCGCCGCGATGCTGCTGCCGCAGACCCTCTCCCTGATCATCGACGTCTTCCCGCACGAGAAGCGCGGTGTCGCGCTCGGCATCTGGGGCATCGTGGCCGGTGTGTCCGGCGCCGCGGGCCCGGCCGTCGGCGGCGTGCTCGTCACCAAGATCGACTGGCGCTGGATCTTCTTCGTCAACATCCCGCTCGGCGTCCTGGCGGTGGCCGGCGCCCTGCTGTTCATCCCCAACGCGGAACGAACGGTCAAGCACCGCTTCGACGTTCCCGGCGTCGTCCTGCTGTCGCTGACCCTCTTCCTGCTCTCCTTCGCGCTGATCGAGGGACAGAAGTACAACTGGAACGGCTGGATCTGGACGTCGATCGCCGCCTCCGCCGTGGTCTTCGCGGTCTTCCTGGTCTATCAGCGCGGCCAGCAGGACAACGAACCCCTCGTGCCGTTCTCGCTGTTCAAGGACCGCAACTTCACGATCATGAACTTCGTCGGCATCGCGATCTCGTTCGGCATCGTGGGCCTCTTCCTCCCGATCACCGTCTACCTCCAGTCCATCCTCGGCTACAGCGCCATGAAGTCCGGCATCGTGCTGCTGCCGCTGTCCGTCGGCACCTTCGTGATGGCCGGGCCCGCGGGTGTGCTCTCCGAGAAGCTGGGCGGCAAGTACATCCTGATGACCGGCCTCGTGCTGTACGGCGGCGGTCTGCTGTGGGTGATGTCCGTGGCCGACGTCGGCCAGAGCTGGACCGGCATCGTGGCACCGCTGTTCATCATGGGCATGGGCGCGGGCTGCACCTTCACCCCGATGGCCACCGAGGTCATGCGCAATGTGCCGCCCAAGCTCACCGGCGCCGCGTCCGGCGTCAACAACGCGCTGCGGCAGGTCGGTTCCGTGCTCGCGGGCGCCGTGGTCGGCGCGGTGCTCCAGGGGCAGCTCGCCTCCTCCCTCAAGGACCAGGCGGCGCAGCGGGCCGGGAGCGTACCCGCGGACTACCGCGAGGGGTTCGTGAAGAGCTTCGACAACGCGGGCAAGCACCTCGAAGTGGCGGGCAACACCTCGGGGTTGAAGCTCCCCTCGGACGTCCCCGCCGACGCGGCGCACCGCATCCAGGACGCGGGCACCGCGGTCTTCGGGCACGGCTTCATCGACGCCATGCACCCGACACTGCTGGTGTCCGTCGTGGTGATGGCGCTGGGCGCGCTGTCCTGCCTGCTCGTCAAGAAGATCGACGGCGCCTCGGCCAACCCCCACGGGCTGCCGCTCAGCGCGGACGAGATCGCCGCCGCGGAGGCCGCCGCCTCGCCCGCCGACCCGGCCCCCGCCAGGGGCTGAACCGGTACAGGGCGACATCGGTGCGCGGGCTCCGTTCCCCGGTTCGAGGGGGAGCGGGGCCCGTTTCCCGCACCGCGCCGCCCGTGACTCGCCGCACCGCACCGTACTGCGACTCGCCGCACCGCACCGCCCGCGCCCGACCCGCCGCTTCCGCGCAACCCCGAGGGGACCGTGCCCGCCATGCCCGACGCCACCCCCAGCCATGACGACGCGTACGACAGCACGCACGACGACACGTACGACACCGCCGTCAACGAGGCCCTGGAACGGCTCGGTCACGCCGGGTTCTTCCTCGGGTCCGGCAATCAACTGCGCGGATTCGCGCTCCACGCCCCGATGGGAGCCGAGGCACTGGCCGCCCTCGGCCACGGCGACCAGGTGCCGGACTGGGTCGAGTGGTACGCGGGCCACCGCGGCCTCGGCGCGCCGCCCGACCTCTTCGCCCCCATCGACGCGGCGGACCCCGACTCCTGGCGCGCCGCGCTCGGCGAGGCCCGGCGGCTCGCCGACTGGGCGACGCTGTTCCGGCGCGAGATCGACGGCGCGGGCTGGCGGGAGACCCTGGTCAAGTGGTGGCCCCGGCTGACTCCCGGCATGTTCGCCGGTCTGACCCACGGCGTGATCCGTACCGCGCACGCCGTACGCGGCATCACCGCCGTCGGCGCGCCCAGCACCGTACAACTCCATGAACTGGCCAACGGCCTCGCCTTCTGGGCCGCGCTCTACCAGCCGCCGGACGGCGCCCTCGCGCGCGGCGCGAAGGCCGTGGGCGCGGTCAGGACACTCGGCCGTCGACCGAAGTCCAAGCTGTTCGCCGCCGCCGACGCGCGGCTCGAACAGTCGGTGGACGCCGCGCTCGCCGAGCTGACCGCGATCGGCGCCGGACGCTACACCCTGATGCGGCCGGGCGGCAATCCGGTGCCCGCCATCCACGCCGTCACCGCGCCCGCCGCGGTCCGGATGACGCTGCCGCACCTGCCGCCGCAACTCGCGCTGCCCTCCTACGAAGCGGTCCGCGACGTGTCGGGAACGCTGCTCAACATCTTCACCGGACGCGGCGAGCCCGACCCCGCCGCACCGGCCGTGGACGCCCACGACCCCGCGGAGCGCCGCCGGATCGTCGAGGCCGCGGTCGAACTGCGCGACGAACACGCCATCAAGATCGCCGAGGTGGCGCGGCGCGAGTACGCGACCTACGAGGACCCGCGCTGCTTCGCCGCCGCCCACCACGCCGTACGGCTGCTTGGCGGCTAGGGCCTGTCCGGCGGACCGCGAAGGCGCTCGGTGAAATGTCCTGCGAAGTGCCCCGCGAAGCGCCGTGTGGAGGGCCCTCGCGCGGGTCGGAAGAACCTCCCCCAACCCCCGTCTGAGCAGCGGCCTTTGTCAGTGCTTGGCGGTAAAATCGACAGTGTTCGAGAGGGTTGGCCGACGCCTCAGGAGGATGCCGATGGCCGTTGCCGCACTGCCCCTACTGTCCTTGCCGAAGAAGCCGCTTCCCGCCGGACGGCCGCGCGAGTGGTACATCGCGCACAACCGCCGGCTCAAGACGATGCGCCTGGTCATCGCCCTGCTCGACTCGGGCGTCTACGACCCGGCGCAGGCGAGCAACCGCCGGATCCACGACACCGCCGAGCGCATCGGCGTCCACCCGCCGTCCGACATCACCTGCCGCATGGTCCGCGCCCTGATCAGCTACGGACGCTGACCCGCAGCAGCCCGCGGGCCCCCGCCGTCACCCTTGTGGGACGGCGGGGGCCCGCGGTCTTCTCCGGCGCCTCAGATCACAACTTGCGGTAGGTGTACGCGTCTTCGGCCGCCGCGGCCACCGCGTCCAGGTCCGCGCCGGTCGAGGCCGTGACGACCGCGGCGACCGCGCCTTCGAGGAAGGGGGCGTTCAACAACCGGCTGCCGGAGGGCAGTTCGTCGTCCGCGAGCAGCGCCTTGACGGTGAGTACGGCGCTGCCCAGGTCCGCGATGACGGCCACCCCCGCGCCCTGGTCGACCGTACGGGCGGCCGAGACGATCAGATCGGAGCTGGTGCCGAGCCCGCCGTCCGGGCCGCCGCCGGCCGCGACGACCGGCACATCGGTCGCGCCGCCGGTCAGTCCGGTGGCGAGCGCGACGACGGAGGCCGCGACGGAGGCGCTGTGCGACACGAGCACTATGCCGACTATCGGGGTGGTCACGCGGCACCGTCCCGCGCCGTGGCGGCCAGCGCGTCGACCAGGAGGGCCGCCGAGGTCGCGCCCGGGTCCTGGTGGCCGACGCTGCGCTCGCCGAGGTAGCTGGCCCGGCCCTTGCGGGCGCGCAGCGGCGTGGTGGCCTTCGCGCCCTCGTCGGCCGCGGAGGCCGCGGCGGCCAGGCCCTCGGCCAGCGAGCCGCCCGCGTCGAGCGCGCCGGTCAGCGCGTCCACCGCCGGGAGCAGCGCGTCCAGCATCGTCTTGTCCCCGGCCGACGCGCCGCCCAGCTGGGCGACCCCGTCCACCCCCGCGCGCAGCGCGTCCCGCAGCCGGTCCGCGCCGACGGCCTCCTCGTCGCCCAGCTCCTTGCCCGCCTTGCGCAGCAGCGTGCCGTACAGCGGCCCCGACGCCCCGCCGACCGTGCTGATCAGCGTCCGGCCCACCAGCACCAGCACGCCGCCGGGCGTGCCGGGCGGTTCCTGCTCGACGGCGTCGCGCGCCGCGATGAAACCGCGCCGCATATTGCTGCCGTGGTCGGCGTCGCCGATTGGCGAGTCGAGTTCGGTCAGCCGCTCGGACTCGCGGTCGACGGAGGCGGTGGCCGTGTCCAGCCAGCGCCGCACGAAGTCCGCGTCGACGGTGGAGCCGGCGGATCCGGGGGAGGGGAGGGCATTCATACGGTTGTACGGTCCTTTCGGCGGTGGCGGCCGGTGGCCGGGAGCGGTCGGTACGGCGCGGGAGAGCGGGCGCTCAGCAGCCCCAGCGCAGCGCGGGCGTCGAGACCGGCGCGTCCCACAGCCCCAGCAGCTCCTCGTCGACCTGGCAGATCGACACCGAGCAGCCCGCCATGTCGAGCGAGGTCACATAGTTACCGACCAGTGTGCGCGCGACCGGGACCTTGCGTTCGGTCAGGGCCCGGTGCACCTCGGCGTTGAAGCCGTACAGCTCCAGCAGCGGCGTCGCGCCCATCCCGTTGACCAGCACGATCACCGGTCCGTCCGGCTGAAGGTCCTCCACGACCGCGTCGACCGTCACATCGGCGATCTCGCCGGACGTCATCATGGCCCGGCGCTCGCGCCCCGGCTCGCCGTGGATGCCGATGCCCAGCTCCAGCTCGCCGCTGGGCAGGTCGAAGGTCGGGGTGCCCTTGGCAGGCGTGGTCACGGCGCTGAGCGCCACGCCGAAGCTGCGCGAGGACTCGTTGACCCGGCGGGCCACGGCCGCCACCCGGTCGAGCGGCGCTCCCGCGTCGGCCGCGGCGCCTGCCAGCTTCTCCACGAAGAGCGTCGCACCGGTACCGCGCCGTCCCGCGGTGAAGAGGCTGTCGACCACCGCCACGTCGTCGTTGACCAGGACCTTGGCGACCTGCACGCCCTCGTCCTCCGCCAGCTCGGCGGCCATGTCGAAGTTGAGCACGTCACCGGTGTAGTTCTTCACGATGAACAGCACCCCGGCCCCGCTGTCGACCGCGGCGGCGGCCCGTACCATCTGGTCCGGCACGGGCGAGGTGAAGACCTCGCCGGGACAGGCGGCGTCCAGCATCCCGCGCCCGACGAATCCGCCGTGCAGCGGCTCGTGCCCGGAACCACCGCCGGACACCAGACCGACCTTCCCCTCGTACGGCGCCCCCCGCCGCACGATCACCCGCCGCTCGACGTCGACGGTCAGCTCCGGATGCGCCGCCGCCATCCCGCGCAGCGCGTCGGCGACCACGGTCTCGGCGACGTTGATCAGCATCTTCATCAGTACCTCCTGAGAAGGTCGGCAGTGCGGCGACCGGGGGCCCTCGTCCAGGTCAAGGGGCCGGACGCGGTTCGGGGACCGCCTTGCCCGGTCGGCCCACGGCATGCTCCGGCCGGGCTGTCGCGTCTCCCCCCAGTATCGCCGCATACGCGCCGCACAGCGCGTTCCGCACCCGTGTGCTCAGGTGAGCGGGGCGGTCAGGGCGCGGAGACCGGGATCCAGGGGGTGGCGCGGAAGGCGGCGCTCGGGGTCAGGGTCTCGCCACGCACAGTGACCGCGGGTCCGGTGGCGACCCGCGCGCAGGCGGCCTTTCCGCCGGCGGTACGGCCGAAGGCGTGGGTCAGGGGCGGGGCCGGAGTCGGGCGCGGGGTGGCGGTGGCCGCCTCGCCGCCGTAGGGGTCCCCCGCCGCGTCCCCTGACGGGTCGCCGTCGTCACCACCCGTGACCCCCGCCGTGGAATCCGTGGAGTCCTTGGGGCCCGTGGCGTCCGTCGGATCGTCGGGCTTGCCGTCGATCGCCCGGGAGTCCGTGACGGTCAGCGGGAGGTCGGCCGCGATGGCGGCGAACAGGCGGCGGCCGGAGTGCGAGACGACCACGCGGTCGGGATCCTCCGGATCGGGCATGTTGGGCATGGTGACGAACGCGATCCGCGCCGACGGCACCTTGCGCAGGTCGTCGATCAGGCCGACCAGCCGGGAGACGCTCCCGAGCCGGGTGTCCACGGTCAGCGCCCGGGTGGCCGCGTCCGCGAGGTCCAGCAGCGAGGCCGGGTCGGTGAACGTGCTGTTCTCGCGCAGCCGGTGGGCGAGCGCGCCGAGGAAGAGATGCTGCGCGTCCGTACGGCCGAGGTCGCTGCCGTCGCCGAACGCGTGGCGCGAGCGCAGGAACTGGAGCGCGGCCGTGCCCTGGAGTTCGTGCCTGCCCTTGGCCAGCTTCAGGTGCGAGTAAGAGTCGTACACATTGCGGTCCACGCAGACCGGGACGCCGCCGACCGCGTCGGACATCCGGACCACGCCCGCGAAGTCGGCCATCACGAAGTGGTCGATGGGGATCCGCGTGAGCGCGTGCACGGCCGCGACCGTACAGCCGGGGCCGTAGCGCAGCGTGGAGTTGATCTGGGCGTGCCGGGGCTCGGTGACACCGCCGTGCGGGTCGCGGCAGGCGGGCAGGTCGGTGACCGTGTCGCGGGGGATGCTGAGCACCGAGGCGTGCGAGCGGTCGGCGGAGATGTGCAGCACCATGCCCACGTCCGCGTTCTGCCCCGGGCCGCAGTCGCCGCCGAGCCGGCAGTCCTCCGGGTCCGCGCGGGTGTCGGAGCCGATCACCAGCACATTGATCGGGGTCCTGCCGAAGGCGTCGGCCCGCTCGGTGCCCGCGTCGCCGCCGACCCCGCCGAACAGGGGCAGATCGCGGATGTTGCCGTCCAGGCGGAGGTAGAGGAAGGCGCCGGTCGCGGCGGTCAGCAGGACCAGGACGGAGACGGCGAGCGCGGTCACCCGCATCGTCCGCCGCCCTCGGTGCCGCCGGACGCCGAGGGCTGTGGCGCCCGGCACGGACGGCGTGTCCTCCTCGGGGGATTCCCCGTCTTCGGCCACCGGTTCCCCGCCTTCGGCCACCGGTACCCCGTCTTCGGCCACCGGTTCCCCGCCGGCCCCCGGCGGCCCGGTCCGGTCGTCCTCGTGGGGGTCGTCCTGCCCGTCGGCCATACGTGTGTGCGTCCCTCGCGTCCGTCCACGGACCGGTGGACACGGCGCCCACCAGCGAAATTGCAGTATCACCCACGGCGGCGGCGAATCCCGGCTGCCCGCGGGCGGGGTGTCGTGGACCGTCGCGGCACCCGGCCGCCCCCGTTCCCGCGCCGGGCTATCGGCCGTCGCCGCCCCTCGCACGGCCCTTCCGAATTTCTGGAACGCGTTCTACTGTGTGCGCCGGTATCGGGGCAGCGGCCGGCACCGCCGACGCGTCCCGACGGGAGTCCCGAAGAGTTCAGGAGGGGCCGTGGACCTGGAATACACGCCCGAACAGCGGCGGCTGCGCGCCGAGTTGCGCGACTACTTCGCCGGTCTCGTACCGGACAGCGCCTACGCCCGGCACGACGACCCCGCCGCACGCAAGGACTTCTACCGGCGGACGATCCGCGAGCTCGGCGCCGACCGCTGGCTCGGGATCGGCTGGCCCACCGAATTCGGCGGGCGCGGGATGACGCCGATGGCGCAGTTCATCTTCTTCGACGAGGCCGCGCAGGCCGGGGTGCCGCTGCCGCTGATGGCACTCAACACCGTCGGTCCGACGATCATGCAGTTCGGCACGGATGAGCAGAAGGCGTACTTCCTGCCGAAGATCGTCGCGGGCGAGATCGACTTCGCCATCGGCTACTCGGAGCCCGACGCGGGCACCGACCTCGCCGCGCTCAAGACCCGCGCGGTGCGCGACGGCGACACGTACGTGGTCAACGGCCAGAAGATCTGGACCACCAACGGCGACACCGCCGACTGGGTGTGGCTCGCGGTGCGCACCGATCCGGACGCGCCGCCGCACAAGGGCATCAGCATGCTGCTGGTGCCGACCACCGACCCCGGCTACTCCTGCTCGGTGATCAACACCCTGGCCTCGCACGACACGACCGCCAGCTACTACGACGACGTCCGCGTGCCCGTCGCCCGCAGGGTCGGCGAGGAGAACAAGGGCTGGCGGCTGATCACCACCCAGCTCAACCACGAGCGGGTCACGTTGGCCGCGCACGGCACCATGGCGATCCGCGCCCTGCACGACGTCCAGCGCTGGGCCGCCGACACCAAGCTCGACGACGGCCGCCGCGTCATCGACCTCGGCTGGGTCCGCGGCCGGCTGGCCCGCGCGCACACCCGGCTCGACGCCATGAAGCTGCTCAACTGGCAGATGGTGGACGCCCTCCAGCGCGGCACCCTCACCCCGCAGGACGCCTCCGCGGTCAAGGTCTACGGCAGCGAGGCCCGGCGGGACGCGTACGCCTGGCTGATGGAGGTGACCGCGGCGGCCGGACCGCTGAAGGAGGGCTCGGCGGGCGCCGTGCTCCACGGCGAGCTGGAACGCGGCTACCGCAGCGCCGTCATCTTCACCTTCGGCGGCGGCAACAACGAGATCCAGCGCGAGATCATCTCCTGGATCGGCCTGGGGATGCCGCGCGTCCGCCGCTAGGACCTGTGCGGCGGGTGCCCGGCTGTTCGGCCCCCGCCGGGGCGCGTGCCCGTGGCGGTCCGGCGGGTCGGAGCCGTCACCCGGCCGTCGGTCCGACTGGTGGGGCCCGGCGCCCGTCACCCGTCACCCGCCCGGCGGGCCGCGGCTTCGCGAGTCCGCGGCCGTTTTGCCCTGATGCGCTGTGCCGCTTGTCGGCGGTCGCGGCCATACTGGGACCGGGGAAGCACCGAGGACCACGGGGGCGGCGGCACGCGATGGCGGCTGGACATCACGACGGACACGACCAGGGACATCCACAGGGACACGGCCAGGGACGCGAACAGACCTACCAGCAGGGGCGCGAGCAGGGACACGGACCGGGACGCGGGCAGGGGAACGGCCCCGAGGGACTGGGGACCCTCATCCAGGGACGGTACCGGCTGCACGAACTGATCGGCCGCGGCGGCATGGGCGAGGTCTGGCGTGCGCTGGACGAGTCGCTGGGCCGCCGGGTCGCGGTGAAGTGCCTGAAACCGGTCGGCCACGCGGGCGACGCGGGATTCACCCGCATCCTCCAGGAGCGCTTCCGCCGCGAGGCGCGCGTCGCGGCGTCCCTCCAGCACCGCGGGGTCACCGTCGTGCACGACTTCGGCGAACACGACGGCGTCCTCTACCTGGTGATGGAACTGCTCGACGGCCGCAATCTGCTCCAGGTGCTGGACGACGCGCGGCGCCATCCGCTGCCGGTCCCCGACATCACCGACATCGCTGAACAGGTCGCGGACGCCCTCGCGTACACGCACACCCAGGGCATCGTGCACCGCGACCTGAAACCGGCCAACATCATGCGGCTCAGCGACGGCGCGGTGAAGATCTGCGACTTCGGCATCGCCCGGCTCGGCCACGACATCGGCTTCACCTCCCGGCTCACCGGCACCGGCATGGCGATGGGCACCCCGCACTACATGTCGCCCGAGCAGATCGGCGCGGTCTCCGAGGTCGACCAGCGCAGCGACCTCTACTCGTTGGGCTGCGTGCTGTACGAACTGGCCACCGGACGGCCGCCGTTCGACCTGGAGGACGCCTGGTCGATCCTGGTCGGCCACCGGGACACCGCGCCCGACCCGCCACGGATGACGCGACCGGAACTCCCCGCCGAACTGGACCGGTTGATCCTCGACCTGCTCGCCAAGGACCCGGAGGACCGCCCGCAGGACGCCGCTGACGTCGGCGGCCGGCTCAAGGCCATGCGGGCGGCGGCGGGCGCGGCCGCCGCCGAGCGTCCCTCGGCGCTGCCGTCCTGGGCCAGCGGACTGACCACCGGCTCCGCCGCGCGCTCCACCCGCGCGCACCGCATCCCCGACGCGCCGCACCACGAACTCACCGGCGCCTGGTCCACCCGCGTGGTCGTCGCCGCCGCGGGCCCCGACACCCTGGCGGCGCTCGCCGCCCGGCACACCGAGGGCATCGACCTCGGCCGGGTCGGCAACTGGCGGCAGGCGTACGACCTGCACACCTCCGTCGCCGCCGCCCGCGACCGCGCGCTCGGCACCGAGCACCCCGACACCCTGGCCAGCCGCCACGAGGCCGCCTTCTGCCTGGGCAGGCTCGGCCGCACCGAGGAGTCGCTGCGGCTGTACGAGTACATCTCGGACGTACGCCGCCGGGTCCTCGGCCCCGACCACCCGGACACGCTGGTGGCCCGGCACGAGGCCGCGTACGCGCTGGGCAGCCTCGGCCGTTACCTGGAGGCCCACCAGATCTACTCGGCCGTGCTGGCGGCGCGCGAGCGCACGGTCGGCGCGGACCACCCCGACACCCTGCACTGCAAGCACAATCTGGCCTTCAACCTGGGCCGTCTCGGCCGGACGGACGAGTCGTACGCGATGGCCGTCGAGGTCGCCGACGCCCGGGCGCGGGTGCTGGGCGCCGATCACCCCGAGACGCTGGTGACCCGCTTCGAGGTCGGCTACGCGCAGGGCCGCGCGGGCCGCTGGGCCGAGGCGCTGGCCACCTACCGCGACGTGGCCGCCGCGCGCGCCCGGGTGCTGGGCGCCGACCACTCCGACACGCTGGCCGCGCGCTACGAGACCGGCATCTGCCTCGGACGGCTCGGCCGCAGCGGCGACGCCCTCGCGCTGTACGAGGAGTTGGTCGAGGCCAGGACCAGGACCGGGGGCTCCACCGACGCCGAGACGCTGCGGGCCCGGCACGCGCTCGGGGTCAATCTGGGACGGCTCGGCCACTGGGACCGGGCGCTGGCCGAGGCGCGCGACGTGGCGGCGGTGCGCGAGCGGGTGCTGGGCGCGGAGCACCCCGACACCCTCGTCAGCAAGCGGGAGATAGCGGTGGGGCTGGGCTGGCTGGGCCGCTGGTCGACCGCGCTCGCGGTCTACCACGAGGTCGCCGAGGCGCGCGAGCGCGTGCTGGGCGCCGACCACTCCGACACCCTCACCAGTCGCAACGACGAGGCGCACTGCCTGGAACAGCTCGGCAGGACCGCCGAGGCGCAGGCCCTGTACCGCCGTGTCTCCGCCCAACAGCAGGGCGCGCCCGAGCGGTTGTGAGCGGCGGGTCCGATCCGGTCCCGGCCCCTCGGCCCCGTCCTCAGCCGATCCGGAGGGTCGCGGCGGCCTTGTAGGTGCGCAGGACCGGCGCCGTCTCGATCCGCGCGATCGGGTCGAGCGCGACCTCGCGGGTCAGATAGCGGTGCAGTTCCTCCGCGTCCCCGCACAGCGCCTGCGCGACCAGATTCGTCGGCCCGGTCGTCGCCGCGACCATCGCCAGTTCCTGGTGGCCCGCCAACTCCGTGGCGACCGCGTCCAGATGCGCGGGCTTCACCTGCATCCACAGCAGCGCAGACACGGTCACGCCCAGCACCGCCGGTTCGATGTCCACGTCGAGGAAGAGCGCGCCGCGCGTGCGCAGTTCGGCGAGTGTGCGGGCGACGGTGGCGGCCGTGGAGCCGGTCGCGGCGGCGAGTTCCGCGTAGCTGATCCGGGCGTCGTCGCGCAGCGCGTCCAGCAGGAGGCGGTCGGAGCCGGTGAGGAGATACGGCGACGCGTCCGGCTCCTCGGCGGCGCTCTCGGCGCGCAGCCGCGCCCGCTGTGCGGCGTCCAGGACACCGACCCGTCCGTGCCAGGCGGTCGGTCCGCCGACGTAGGTGTGCAGGAGGTAGTGCGCGGACACCGCGGTGATCCCGGCGGTACGGGGGATGTCGCGCAGCAGCAGCGCGTGCGCGTCGGGGCCCGCGGGCTGGGTGTGGATGATCGCGACGATCTCGGTGCCGCCCGAGGTCAGCCGTACCCACGAGGTGTCGGGGCGCCGCGCGAGGGCGACCGCGATGTCGTGCGCGGCGCGCGTGGCGGCGGTCAGCCGTACGAACCACTGGTGGATACCGGCGCTGCGCGGCGCGGGCAGCGCGACCACCCGGAGGCCCGCGTGCGCGTACAGGCGGCGGTAGCGGCGTACGACGGTCTGGGTGGAGCAGCCGAGGACGTCCGCGACGAGCGTGAACGGCGCCCGGCCGTCCACTTGCAGGGCGTGGATCAGGCCACGGTCCAGATCGTCGAGTGCGAGCGCCTTCGCCATATCAGCCGACCTCGATGGAAGTAATCATCGAATTCTGCCACGGAAATGGAAGCGGGTGCCGTACGGGCGGGACGGTGGTGGTCGTCGGTCACGGGGCCGGGGCGTCGCGAGACGGACCACGCGCACGGACGACGGACCGCGCACCCGTACGCAGGGGAGAGGCATGTCCCGCAGCACAGGACACGAGACGCACGACACGTACGACCCGCACGGCGCGCCCGCCGTGACCGGGGGTCCCGGCACGGGAGAGGGACCGGCGGCCGGTTCCGTGCCGCCGTCCGCGTACCCCTGGCGGTGGATCGCGCTGGCCGCCGTGCTGGTCGCGGAGGCGATGAATCTGCTGGACGCCACGATCGTGCAGGTCGCGGGCCCGGTCATCCACACCGACCTCGGCGGCGCGGCAGCGGCCATCCCGTGGTTCAGCGCCGCCTACACCCTCGCGTTCGCGCTCGGGCTGCTGACCGGCGCCCGGCTCGGCGACATCGCGGGCCGCCGCCGGGTCTTCCGGATCGGGGTGACGGCCTTCGCCGTCACATCGCTGGCGTGCGCGCTCGCGCCGACCCCCGAGACGCTGATCGGACTGCGGGCGCTGCAAGGCGCGGCGGCGGCGCTGATCATCCCGCAGACCTTCGGCCTGATCCGCGCGATGTTCGACGGCGACGAACTGGCCAAGGCGCTGGGCACGATCGGCCCGGTGATGGGCCTGTCCGCGGTCCTCGGCCCGGTGCTCGGCGGGGTCCTGACGCACGCCGACCTGTTCGGCTCGTCCTGGCGCGCCTGCTTCATGGTCAACGTCCCGCTCGCGGTCGTCGTGCTGGCCGTCGCGCGACGGCTGCGCGAGGACCGCGCCCCGGTCCGGCCGCGCCTCGACCCGGCGGGGACGGCGCTGGCCATGGCGGGCACCGCGCTGGTGGTGTGCCCGCTGGCCACCGGCTCGCCCGGAGCGGCCGGATGGGCGGTGGCGGCCGTCGGCGCCGCCGTACTGGCGCTGTTCGTCGTCCACCAGCGGCGCACCGCGCGCGGCGGCGGGGCGCCGCTGATCGAACCGGCCCTGCTGCGCGGCCGTGCCTTCCCCGCCGCGCTCGCCACCTCCACGCTGTTCTTCGCCGTCATGAACGGCGTCATGATCACCGTGGTCCTCCATCTCGAACTGGGCCTGCGCCGCGGCCCGCTCACCGCGGGACTGACCATGCTGCCCTGGTCGCTCGGGCTGTCCGCGGGGTCGGTGGCCGCGGGCGGCCGTCTGGTCCCGCGCTACGGGACCCGCGTCATGCACGCCGGGATCGCCTTCCTCGGCGTCGGGATCGGCGGCGCGGTCCTCGCCTACCGCTCCGCCGCGCCCGACGCGTACCCGACGGCGCTGCTGTTCGCGCTCGCCGTCGCGGGCCTGGGCACCGGGCTGTTCACCCCGCCGTTCTTCACCACCGCGCTGAGCGGCGTCGGCCGGCAGGAGACCGGCTCGGCCGCCGGGCTGCTCAACGCCGTCCAGCAACTCGGCGGCACCATCGGCGTCGCCGTCATCGGCGGCGTCTACCTCGCGGGGGACGGCACACCGCGCGCCGCCGCGCAGGCAGCCCTCGGCACCGCCGCCGCGATCCTGGCGGCGACCGCGGTCGCGGCGGCGGTGATGACGGTGCGGCGGGGCGACGAGGGCGGCGACAGCCGCTGATGTGACGGGGGGGCGGCCGGGAGTGTCGCCGACGTGACGGGGCGGCGGCCGGGAGCGCCGCCGAGGTGTGGCGCGCTCGGGCGTCGCGGCCCCGCGTGACGGGCGCGGGGTCGCAGAAATCTGACACCGCGTCAGAAAATCTCTTCCTTCTCCAGACCGGCTGCGGCATCCTGCCCCCCATGGAGACCGAGCTGAGCACACGGCTGGGCATCGAGTACCCCGTCTTCGGCTTCACGCCGTTCCCCGCGGTCGCCGCCGCGATCAGCCGCGCGGGCGGCATGGGCGTCCTGGGCGCGGTCCGCTACTCCGCCCCCGACGAACTCGCCCGCGACCTGGACTGGTTGGACGGGCACACCGACAAACTGCCGTACGGCCTCGACGTCGTGATGCCCGCGAAGAAGGTCGAGGGAGTCACCGAGGCGGACATCGAGGCGATGATCCCGCCGGAACACCGCGCCTACGTCGAGGCGTTGCTGACCAAACACGGCGTCCCCGCACTCGCCGCCGACGAGCGCGCGGGCTGGCGGATCACCGGCTGGATGGAGAAGGTCGCCCGCGACCAGCTCGACGTCGCCTTCGACTACCCGATCAAGCTGCTCGCCAACGCGCTGGGCTCACCGCCCGCCGACGTCGTGCGCCGGGCCCACGACCACGGTGTGCTGGTCGCCGCGCTCGCCGGCAGCGCCCGGCACGCGCGGCACCATCAGGAGGCGGGCATCGACATCGTGGTCGCCCAGGGCTACGAGGCGGGCGGCCACACCGGGGAGATCGCGAGCATGGTGCTCGTCCCCGAAGTGGTGCGCGCCGTCGACCCGTTGCCGGTGCTCGCGGCAGGCGGCATCGGCACCGGCGAACAGGTCGCCGCCGGGCTGGCGTTGGGCGCGCAGGGCGTCTGGCTCGGCTCGGTCTGGCTCACCGCCGCCGAGGCCGATCTGCACTCGCCCGCCCTCACCCGCAAACTGCTCGCCGCGGGCTCGGGCGACACCGTCCGCTCCCGCGCCCTCACCGGCAAACCCGCCCGCCAGCTCCGCACCGAGTGGACCGACGCCTGGGAGGACCCGGCAGGCCCCGGCACCCTGCCGATGCCGCTCCAGGGCCTGCTGGTCGCCGACGCCGTCTCCCGCATCCAGCGCTACGAGGTCGGCCCGCTGCTCGGCACACCGGTCGGCCAGATCGTCGGCGCGATGAACCAGGAGCGCCCCGTCCAGGCCGTCTTCGACGACCTCACGCGCGGCTTCGAGCGCGCGATGGACCGGCTGAACCGTATCGCCGGACGCGGCGCGCGGGACGGCGCCGCCCCCGGCCCAGGGCGTGACCGGCGCTGACCGCCCGCACGCGCAGAACAGATCTGCTCCGGCAGACCCGACCGCTGAGGAGGACCGGATGAGCACGTCCACGCCCAACGGCTTCTGGGCACAGGCCGAACAGGACCCCGGCCGTACCGTTCTCACCGCGCCCGACGGTGAGCAGTGGAGCGCCGAGCGGCTGCACGCGGCGTCCAACCGGCTCGTGCACGGGCTGCGCGCGGCCGGATTGGAGCCCGGCGACGCCTTCGCCGTCGTCCTGCCCAACGGCGTCGAGTTCTTCACCGCCTATCTCGCCGCCTTCCAGGCCGGTTTCTACCTGGTGCCCGTCAACCACCACTTCGTGGCCCCCGAGATCGGCTGGATACTCGCCGACTCCGGCGCCAAGGTGCTCATCGCGCACGAGCGCTTCGCCGAGGCCGCCCGCGAGGCGGCCGACGAGGCGGGGTTCGCCTCGGACCGCCGGTACGCGGTCGGCGACATCGACGGCTTCCGCCCCTTCGCCGACCTGCTCGCGGGACAGCCCGCCACCGCGCCCGACGCCAGGACCAGCGGCTGGGTCATGAACTACACCTCGGGCACCACCGGCCGCCCGCGCGGCATCCGCCGCCCGCTGTCGGGCAAGCCGCCCGAGGAGACGTATCTCGGCGGATTCCTCGGGATCTTCGGGATCAAGCCCTTCGACGGCAACGTCCACCTCGTCTGCTCACCGCTCTACCACACCGCCGTGCTCCAATTCGCGGGCGCCGCCCTGCACATCGGGCACCCGGTGGTGCTGATGGACAAGTGGACGCCGGAGGAGATGCTGCGCGTCATCGACCGCTACCACTGCACGCACACGCACATGGTCCCCACGCAGTTCCACCGGCTGCTGGCCCTGCCGGAGGACGTACGGGGGCGCTACGACGTGACGTCCATGCGGCACGCGATCCACGGCGCCGCGCCCTGCCCCGACCACGTCAAGCGGGCGATGCTGGAGTGGTGGGGCCCGTGCGTGGAGGAGTACTACGCGGCCAGCGAGGGCGGCGGCACCTTCGCCACCGCGCGGGAGTGGCTGAAGAAACCCGGCACCGTGGGGCGGGCCTGGCCGATCAGCGAGATCGCCGTCCACGACGACGCCGGGAATCTGCTGCCGCCCGGCGAGGTCGGCACCGTCTACATCAACATGAAGACCGGCGGCTTCAGTTACCACAAGGACGCGGCCAAGACCCGGTCCAACCGGATCGGCGACTTCTTCACCGTCGGCGACCTCGGCTATCTCGACGAGGACGGCTACCTCTTCCTGCGCGACCGCAAGATCGACCTGATCATCTCCGGCGGCGTCAACATCTACCCCGCCGAGATCGAGGCCGCCCTCCTCACCCACCCCGCCGTCGCCGACGCCGCCGCCTTCGGCATCCCGCACGACGAGTGGGGCGAGGAGGTCAAGGCCGTGGTCGAGGCCGCACCCGGACACGAGCCGGGACCGGCGCTCGCCGACGACATCCTCGAACACTGCGGCCGGAGACTGGCCGGGTACAAGCGGCCCAAGACCGTCGACTTCGTCGCCGAGATGCCCCGCGACCCCAACGGCAAGCTGTACAAGCGACGGCTCCGCGAGCCGTATTGGGCCGAGCGCGAACGCCCGCTGTGAGCGGCCCGCGGCACCGTAGCCTCGGCGTATGGGTGAGATTCTGAACGTCGAGGCGAACGGTGTGCGGCTCGCCTACGAGGTGGCCGGTCCGGCGGACGGGCCGCCGCTCCTGCTGCTGCACGCGCTGGGCGAGGACCGTACGTCCTGGCGTGCGGTGTCGGACGCGCTGGCCGCCGACGGCTGGCGCGCGTACGCGCCCGACCTGCGCGGCCACGGCGCGAGCGAACGCCCCGGCACGTACTCCTTCGAGCTGCTGCGGGACGACGTGCTCGGCTTCCTCGACGCGCTGGGACTGGGGCGGGTGACGGTGGTCAGCCACTCGCTGGGCACGTTCGCCGCGTCGCTGGCGGCCATCGCGCGGCCGGACGCCGTACGGCGGCTCGTACTGGAGGAGGGCCCGCTGCCCTTCCCCGCCGACCCGCCGCGCCCCGTCCCGACCGAAGCCCCCGAGGAGCCGACCCCGTACGACTGGCGTCTGCTGCCCGCCGTCGCGGCGCAGCGCAATGACCCCGACCCGGCCTGGTGGCGCGATCTCACCGCGATCACCGCGCCCACCCTGCTCGTCGCGGGCGGCCCGAGCAGCCACCTGCGCCAGGACCAGCTCGCCCGGGTCGCGGGCCGCATCCCCGACTGCCGCCTGGTCACCATCGAGGCCGGTCACATGATCCACGACGACCGCCCGGCCGAATTCCTGCGCGAGGTGCGGGCCTTCCTGTCCCCGGTCCCGGCCGGTCGGCCGGCGGACGGGGCGCGGGGCTGAGGCCCGACGAGTACGGTCAGTGCCTTCCGGCGACGGGAACCGCGCCGCCTGACACCGTGGCCGACGGGCGGCGTGGCCGTCGTGGGTGCCCGGTGCCGTCGTCCGGCGGCGGTCAGCCGGTGACGCGGGCGGCGATCGTACGGGCGCAGGCCAGCGACGGCGTGCGGCTGCTGTCGACCTCCAGGTCGTAGCGCACACCGCGGTGGACGAGGTCGGCCTGGGAGCGGGCCATGCCGGTGGCGCGGTCGCCGCGGGCGGCCTCGCGGGCCGCCGCCACCTCGGGGTCGCAGCGCACGCCGACCCACAGGACGTCGAGGCCGGTCAGGGCGGTGCGCCAGCGCTCCTGGGAGTCGGGCCCGCCGAGGAAGACCTCGTCCACGACGATCCTGGCCCCCGCGCGGGCCATCGCCCCGATGCCCCGCGCCCAGGCGATGTCCAGCAGCCGGAAGTCGTCGCCGACCGACACCGAGCCGTCGGGTCCGAAGCCGATGCCGCCCTCGGGGTCCTCCGAGGTGCGCATCGCGGCGGGCAGCGCGTCGACCAGGGTGTCGCAGCCGAAGGTCAGCCAGGGCCGCGGCAGCACATCTTGCAGGCAGCGGGCGATCCTGGACTTCCCGGAACTCGATCCGCCGTTGAGAATGATCACCTCAGTGGACATCCCGACACGGTAGGCGCGGCGAGGGGAACCGGCGAGTGGATATCGGCAGCGGCCCGGACACGGGCTTCGACGGCGGCTCCAGCAGCGGCTCCGGCAGCGGCTCCGGGTCGGCGGACACCACCCGCGTCATGACCTGGAATCTCTGGTGGCGGTTCGGGAACTGGCGCGAGCGGCGGGACGCGATCGTGCGGACGCTGGCCGAGGTCCGGCCGGACGTCGTGGGCCTCCAGGAAGTGTGGGGGAGCGCGGACGAGAATCTGGCCAGGTGGCTGGCGGACGAGCTGGGCATGGAGTGGGCCTGGTCGCGCGCCCCGGTGCAGGACCGCTGGCACGGGCGCAACGGCGGTGACACCACCGTCGACGTCGGGGTCGCGGTGCTCAGCCGCCACCCGATCCTGGAGACCGCCGAGCGTCGGCTGCCCGCGGGCTCCGCCGCCGACGACGGCAAGACGGCGCTGCACACGCTGATCGACGCGCCCGGCGGCCCGCTGCCCTTCTTCACCACCCACCTCAACTCCGGGGCCGCCGACTCCGCGGTCCGCTGCCTCCAGGTGCGGGAGCTGGCCGCCTTCGTGGCCGAGCGGTCGACCGGCGGGCATCCGCCCGTCGTCACCGGGGACTTCAACGCGGAACCGGACTTCGACGAGATCCGGCTGATGGGCGGCTACCGGACGGCGCCCGCCGTTCCGGGGCTCGTGCTGGTCGACGCCTGGCGGTTCGCCGACCCCGCCCTGCCGAACGGCACGTGGGACATCACCCAGCAGGACGCGGCCAACTTCGGCAACAGGCCCACCTGCCTCGACTACATCTTCGTCGGCATGCCGACGGCCGGGGGCACGCGCGGCGCCGTCCAGCGCGCCCACCGGGCCGGTGACCGCCCGGTCGACGGCGTCTGGCCCTCCGACCACGCGGCCGTGGTCGCCGACCTGGCCCAGGGCGCGGCGACCGGCGGCCGACCGGACCCGCGCTAGGGCCTGTCGGCGCCCGTGGTCCCGCCCCCGTCGAGCCATTCGGCGGACAGCGCCCGCGCCGGGTTTGTCACGAAGACCGCCTCGGCCGCCGCTGTGCCCAACTCCCTTTCCAGGCGCGGCCGGAGCGTACGCAGGAGGTAGGGCAGCCCCGGACCGCCGCCGGTCGAGGAGCGGGCGGCGGCCGTCGTGGTGTCGCCGCCGAGCAGGAGCTGCGCGGTGTGGCCGGCCTCGGCGAGCGCGACCATGCAGTCGATCAGCCGCCAGTCGGTGGCGTGGTTGGCGCGTGAGGGGCCGTCGAAGGCGAGGAACGCGCCGGAGGCGGCCAGTTCGCGGTGGACGCCCGGATCGGGGAAGCGGTTGAGGTGGCCGAGCAGGACGCTGGCGGTGGGCACGCCCTCCTCGCCGTGGAGTACGCCGAGGACGTCGACCGCGGCGGTCCCCAGCTCGTGGTGGACGCCGATCGGCGCACCCGTGGCGTGGTGGGCCTCGGCCGCGGCCGCCAGGACCCCCCGGGCGTGGCCGTCGAGGCCGTGGAACATCCCGGCGACCTTGATCATGCCCGCCCTCGCGGTGCCGCGCGGGCCGTCCGGGTCGTCGCCGTCGAGCAGCCCCCGGGTCAGCTCGGCGGTGAAGAAGGCGGCCAGGCCGTCCGCGCGCAGCCGTTCCACCAGCTCGGGCGCGTAGTGGGCGGCCTGGTGCAGTCCGGTCGCCGCCACGACGTGCACGCCCGAGGTCCGCGACAGCGCGGGCAGCTCGGCCGCTCGCCGCCCGAGGCCGAACGGCGTCCACTGGGCGACCGCCGCCCCGCCGAGCGCCCGGAAGGCGGCCAACTCGGCCCCGGCCGCCGCCGGATCGTCCAGCTCCTGTCCGGCGAGCGCGGGCATGCGCAGGAAGAGATGGTCGTGGGCGTCGCACGCCCCGAGCCGGTCGGGCGCGATGTCCCCGAGGACCGTACGCACCGCCCTCGTCCCGGACCGCCCGCTCATCGCGCACCGCCCGGCGCCGTGCCGTCGGCGTCGCCCGCGCCGCCCGCGTCGTCCGTGCCGCCCGCGCTGCCCGGGCCGTCCGCGAAGACGCCGGCCGCCACCCGCAGCCCGGCCAACGCCCTCGGCACGCCCGCGTACGGTGCGAGGTGCACCATCACTTCCACGATCTCGCGTGGGGACATGCCGATCCGCAGGCTGTTGCGGACATGGTCGTCGAGCTGCGGCTCGACCCCGCCGATCGCGGTCAGCGCCGCCAGATTGGCGATCTGCCGGTCCCTCAGGGCCAGCCCCTCGCGCTGGTAGGTGCCGCCGAAGAGGGCGGTGACGATCCAGTCGGGGAAGCCGGGGGCGAGCGAGTCGAGGCCGGTGAGGGTGGACTCGACGGTGGAGGGGCCCGCCATTTCGGCCAGCAGCCGGTAGCCCGCGTCCCGGTCGATCGTGCTCGGCGTCATCGTCGTAGGGGCCGCAGGGACCGTAGGGACCGTTGGGGATGTACGCGCCGTATCAGCCGTAGGGGTGGTCACCACTGCTGTCCCGTCTCGATCGTGTCCAACTCCGGTGCCGACAGACGCAGCACCTCGTACCGCTCCTCGCCGGGAGCGGGCGGGGCCGTCTGTTCCCACAGGGTGAAGCGCAGCAGCTCCCACCGCCGGGGGTCGACGGCGAGCGCGACGCTGTGCGCGCCGGGGCGTGCGGCCAGCTCCGGCAGTTCCGCGAGCGCGGCACTGATCACGGCGGCGGGCTCGGCGCCCGGGTCCAGCGGCCACGCCCGCCTGGCCGCCGCGCGCGGAACGGCGCCGAAGGACGGTCCCCGCGCGAAGCCGAGCCCGGTCCAGTGCTCGACCACCGGCCGTCCGAAGTCGCTGACGATCCCCTGGAATCCGGGACCCCACAGGAAGCCGTTCATGCCCTGCGGGGTGTTCCACAGATAGAACGGGGCGTACTGGTTGACCGGCGAGTCCTCGACCCCGCGCTCACGTATGAGGTACGCCTTGGCGCCCAGGCCGGGGAAATCGTCCAGGAGGTGGCCGCGGGTCGCCACCCGGTGCCGGATGATCCCCATGTCGTAGTCGGCGGGCAGGGTGATGCGGTAGTTCATCGCGTGCATGGTCGGTGGCTCCCCCATGAGTGCCGCGGCGCCGCCTCGGAGCGGTGCGCCGCCGTCGTGCGGCGGGACGGGTCCCTGTCAGGTGTCGGGTCGAGAAGCGGCGCAGGGCGGCGGTGGTCAGGACGCCGTACGCGCCGCCGTCAGCAGCGCCGTGGCACCCCGTACCGCCCGGTCGAACGGCTCCTGCGAGTCGGCGGCGCGGGCCAGGACGTAACCGCCCTGGACGACGGCGACTATCGCGGCGGCCGTGTCGTACGGATCCAGGCCCGGCCGCAGCTCGCCGCTGTCCATGCCGTCGGCGATGATCCCGGCGAGCCGGTCGCACAGCCAGCCGAAGGTCTCCGCCACCGGCTGTCGCAGCTCCGCGCTGTCGATGACGTCCGGGTCCATGGCCATCCGGCCGACCCGGCAGCCGCGCAGGGCGTCGCGCTCGCGCAGCAGATACGCCAGCGCCTTCTCCACGGCCGTCTCGCCGCCCGCCAGTTGCTCCTCGGCCTGCGCCCTGAGCTGCGCCGCGCTGCGCCGCATCGCGGTCACCGCCAGGTCCGGCTTGCCCCGGAAGTGGTGGTACATGCTGCCCTGCCCGGCACCCGCCCGGTCCTGTATGGCCTTCGGGCTGGTCCCGACATAGCCCCGCTCCCAGAGCAGCTCCTGGGCGCTCTCGATCAACCGCTCCGCCGTGTCCATGGAACCGAGTGTACATACTAGTAGGTACAGAAACCAGGGTGAAAAAGAAGGCGGCGGGCCACCCCGCCGCCACTCCTAGGTTCCCCAAGACCGGCGGGTTCAGCCGGGACCGGCGAATTCCACCTCCGCGGCGGAGACGACGGTGCCGAACCGGGGGAAGTCGAGGGAGACCGTCGCCCGGTGCTCGGCGGCGGTGAGGCCGGACATCGCGTCCTCGGCGAAGACCAGCCGGTAGCCGTGGTCGGCGGCGGCCCGCGCGGTGGACTCCACGCCCATGTTGGTGGCTATCCCGGCCAGGACGAGGGTGTCGATGCCGCGCTCCTGGAGCCGGTCGTGGAGGCCGGTGTCGTGGAAGGCGCCGACGGTCCGCTTCACGACGAGCAGGTCGCCGTCCCGCGCCACGCCCTCCACCAGGCCGCTGCCCGGCGGCTGTTCCGCAGGGCCGGTGCGCTGCGCGCGGACGGCGACGACCGTCGCGCCCGCGTCCCGGAAGGACGCGGCGAGGCCGCACGCGGCGGTGAGCACGTCGGGCCCGCTGTGCGGAGCCAGGGGTAACGCGACGATCCGGTCCATGAGGTCGACCAGCACCAGCGCGGTGCGGGCCGGATCGAGGCCGGGAGAGAGCGGGGACAGGGCGGAGTGCGGCGCATGCGGCGACTCGCGGCCGGAGTTCCGCCCGGCGCCGCGTTGGTGATCATGTACGGTCATGATCGGACCCTACCCGCCGGATCCGGCCCCCTGTACGACGATCGAACGGGCCCACCGGTAGTCGGCCTTGCCGCTGGGGGAGCGCTGGATGCGGTCGGTCACCACCAGACTGCGCGGAATCTTGTACCCGGCCAGCCGCGCACGGCAGTGCGCCTGCACGTCCTCGAGGGTGAGCGGGTCCGCCCCGTCCCGCGGCTGCACCACCGCCGCCACGCGGTGGCCCCAGCGCTCGTCCGGCACCCCCGCCACCAGCGCGTCGTAGACGTCGGGATGCGCCTTGAGCGCCTCCTCGACCTCCTCCGGATAGACCTTCTCGCCACCGGTGTTGATGCACTGCGAGCCCCGCCCGAGCACCGTCACCACGCCGTCCTCGTCCACGGTGGCCATGTCGCCGAGCAGTACCCAGCGCTCGCCGTCCCGCCGGAAGAAGGTCGCCGCGGACGCGGCGGGGTCGTTGTAATAGCCGAGCGGTACGTGGCCGCGCAGCGCGATACGGCCGGGCGCCGCTCCGGTCACCGGTTCGAGCGTGGCCGGGTCGACCACCGCGATGTGCGAGTCGACCGAGATGCGGAAGCCGCGGTCGGGGCCCGCGTCGGCCGTCGCGGTGCCGTTGAAACCGGACTCCGACGAGCCGAAGTTGTTGAGGATCAGCACCCCGGGCACCAGCGACTGGAACTGGTCCCTGACCGTTTGCGACATCACCGCGCCCGAGCTGGACAGGGTGAACAGCGAGGAGCAGTCGGTGCCTTGGAGCGGTCCGGCCAGCGCGTCGGCGAGCGGCCTGAGCATCGCGTCGCCGACCAGCGAGACACTGGTGACCCGTTCCTTCGCGATGGTGCGCAGCACCTCCTCCGGCACGAATTTCCGGTGGATCACCACCTTCTGGCCGAAGTGGAAGCCGATGAAGGCGGTGAGCGTGGACGTGCCGTGCATCAGCGGCGGGGTGGGGAAGAAGACCAGGCCCTCGCCGCCGGCCGCGACCCGCTCCGCCAGCTCCTCCGGCCGTTTGACCGGCTCGCCGGTCGGGGCGCCGCCGCCCATCCCCGAGAAGAACAGGTCCTCCTGACGCCACATCACACCCTTGGGCATGCCGGTCGTGCCGCCGGTGTAGATGACGAACTGGTCGTCGGCCGACCGCGGGCCGAAGTCGCGTAAGGACGATTCCGCGGCCACCGCGTCGGCGAACTCCACCGTCTCCAGGGCGGATTCCGCGTCCTCGGCGGCGGGCGGGCCGCCCACCCGGATCAGATGCCGCAGCCGGTCGGCTTGCGGCAGGGCCGCGGCCACGCGGTCGGTGAACTCGGCGTCGAAGACCAGCGCCGCGAGGTCGGCGTCCCGGTAGAGGTAGACCAACTCCTCGGCCACATAGCGGTAGTTGACGTTGACCGGCACCAGGCGGGCCTTGAGGCAGGCGTAGGCGGTCTGGAGGTATTCGACCCCGTTGTAGAGGTGCAGTCCGACGTGTTCGCCGGGGCGCAGGCCGGCCGCGAGGAGGTGGTGGGCGAGCCGGTTGGCCGCCGCGTCGAGTTGCGCGTACGTCAGCCGCCGCTCGGATCCGGTGCCCGGGTGGTCGACGTACACCAGCGCCTCCCGGTCCGGTACGGCGTCGACGACCGACTCGAAGAGGTCGGCAAGGTTGTACTCCACGGCGTCTCCCGTCCCGCGCGGTCCCGCGTCGGTCGTCGGTGAAGGTGAAGTGGCGGTGGGCTCGCGGTCATTAGAGCGGTCCGGGCGTGCGGTGGGAAGGGCTCCCGTCCAACAAATCTGACGAGTAGTCAGAAAACCCTTGTCCCCGGCCTGCGGCTACTGCAACCTGTTCCAGTACCGGACGGAAGGAGCACCGTGATGGGCGGTACGGAACACCTCACCGTGGAGCGTGCGGGCGCCACCCTCGTCCTCACCCTGAACCGGCCGCGGGCGCGCAACGCGTTCTCGCTGCCGATGCTCGTCGGGCTGTACGACGGCTGGGTCGAGGCCGACGAGGACGACGCGATCCGCTCGATCGTGCTGACCGGAGCGGGCGGCGCCTTCTGCGCCGGGATGGACCTCAAAGCGCTGTCGGAGGGCGCCGACGAGACCGCCACGCGGGCGCGGGCCCGGCTGAAGGACGACCCCGATCTGCACTGGAAGGCGATGCTCCGGCACCACCGGCCGCGCAAACCCGTGATCGCCGCTGTCGAAGGACCGTGCGTGGCGGGCGGCACCGAGATCCTCCAGGGCACCGACATCCGGATCGCGGGACGGAGCGCGGTCTTCGGCCTGTTCGAGGTCCGTCGCGGCCTCTTCCCGATCGGCGGCTCGACCGTACGGCTCACCCGGCAGATCGCCCGCACCCACGCGCTGGAGATGCTGCTCACCGGCCGCCCGTACAGCGCCGACGAGGCCCGCGACATCGGCCTGATCGGCCATGTCGTGCCCGACGGGACCGCGTTGGACCGGGCGCTGGAGACCGCGGAGCTGATCAACGCCAACGGCCCGCTCGCCGTCGAGGCCGTCAAGGCCAGCGTCTACGACACCGCGGAGTTGCCCGAGACCGAGGGGCTGAAACTCGAACTCGAGCGCGGCTGGCCGCTGTTCGCCACCGCCGACGCGAAGGAAGGACCGCGCGCCTTCGCCGAGAAGCGGCAGCCGGTCTTCCGCCGCGCCTGAGCCCCGTTCCCTGAAGCCTGGCCCCTGAAGCCGGGCACCTGAACCCCCGGCGCCTGAAGCCGGGCGCCTGAACCCCCCGGCACCGGACGCCCAGCGCGCTCGGACAGCCACCGCGCACCACCCCCGACGAGCCGCCCCACCCCAGGAGGCCAGCCCATGACACCAGGCCACGCACCGGACGTGCTCAGCGCCCCGCTCGTCGTGGAATTCCCCTTCACCCGCTCGCTCGGCCCCGTGCAGAGCGCCTTCCTCACCGGGCTGCGCGAGCGCACCGTGCTCGGCGTGCGGACCGCCGAAGGCCGCGTCCTCGTACCCCCCGTCGAGTACGACCCGGTCACCGCGGCCGAGGTGCGCGACCTGGTCGAGGTCGGCGCCACCGGCACCGTCACCACCTGGGCCTGGAATCCCGACCCGCGCCCCAACCAGCCGCTGGCCACGCCCTTCGCCTGGGTCCTGGTCCGCCTCGACGGCGCCGACACCGCCCTGCTGCACGCGCTCGACGCCGCCGCGCCCGAGGACGTCAGCACCGGCATGCGCGTCGCGATCCGCTGGGCCGGGCAACGCCAGGGCGCCATCACCGACATCGCCTGCTTCGAGCCGTACGACGACGGCCGTACGCGCGGCGCGGCCACCGCCCACGACGGCGTCTTCACCGACCCCGTCACCGGCATCGTCGCCCCCGCCCGCCTCGACTACACCTACTCGCCCGGCCGCGCCCAGACCGGCTACCTGCGCGCCGCCGAGGACCGGCGGATCGTCGGCGAGCGCTGCCCGTCCTGCCGCAAGGTCTACGTCCCGCCGCGCGGCGCCTGCCCCACCTGCGGCGTCGCCACCGCGGAAGAGGTCGAGGTCGGTCCGCGCGGCACGGTCACCACCTTCTGCATCGTCAACATCAAGAGCGCCCATCTGAAGGCCATGGACATAGAAGTCCCGTACGTCTACGCGCACATCGCGCTCGACGGCGCCGACCTCCCGCTGCACGGACGGATCGCCGGAATGCCGTACGACCAGGTGCGGATGGGCCTGCGGGTGGAGGCGGTCTGGACCGAGGGCGGACGCTACCCCGACCACTACCGCCCCACCGGGGAACCGGACGCCGAATACGACACCTACCGGGAGCTGGTCTAGATGCCCGACGTCGCCATCGTCGCCTTCGCGCAGTCCCGCCACCGCGCGCGCACCGACGAGGTCTCCGAGGTCGAACTGCTGATGCCCGTCCTGCACGACGCGCTCGGGCAGACCGGACTGGCCACCAGTGAGATCGACTTCACCTGCTCGGGCTCCGCCGACTACCTCGCGGGACGCGCCTTCTCCTTCACCATGGCGCTGGACGGCGTCGGCGCCTGGCCGCCGATCTCCGAGTCCCACGTCGAGACCGATGGCGCCTGGGCGCTGTACGAGGCGTGGGTGCGGATTCTCACCGGGGAGGCCGAGACCGCGCTCGTCTACTCCTACGGCAAGTCCTCGCCCGGCGACCTGCGTTCGGTCCTCACCCGGCAGCTCGACCCGTACTACATGGCGCCGCTGTGGCCCGACTCCGTCGCGCTCGCCGCCCTCCAGGCCCGGGCGCTGATCGACGCGGGAGCCACCGACGAGCGCGAGCTGGCCGGGATCGCCGCCCGCAGCCGCGCCGCCGCCCGCACCAACCCGAACGCGCAGCTCACCACCGCGCCCGCCGCCGACGACCCCTATGTCGTACGCCCGTTGCGCCGCGCCGACTGCCCGCCGGTCGGCGACGGGGCCGCGGCCGTGGTGCTCGCGGCGGGGGACACCGCCCGGCGGCTGTGCGCGCGGCCCGCCTGGATCCGGGGCATGGACCACCGCATCGAGGCGCCCTCGCTCGGCGTACGCGACCTCACCGACTCGCCCTCGACGCGGCTCGCGGCCGAGCGGGCCGGGGCTTTCGACGCGCCCGTGGACACCGCGGAGCTGCACGCGCCCTTCACCTCGCAGGAGGTCGTCCTGCGCAGGGCGCTGCGGCTCGGCCCCGACGTGGCCGTCAACCCCTCCGGCGGGCCGCTCGCCGCCAATCCGATGATGGCCGCCGGGCTGATCAGGCTCGGCGAGGCGGCGGCCCGTATCCACCGCGGCGACTCGGACCGCGCGCTGGCCCACGCCACCTCGGGCCCCTGCCTCCAGCAGAATCTCGTGGCCGTCCTGGAAGGGGAGTAACCCATGCCCAAGGAGCCCGTGGCCGTCGTCGGCGTCGGCCAGACCAAACACGTCGCCGCGCGCCACGACGTGTCCATCGCGGGACTGGTCCGCGAGGCCGCCCGCCGCGCGCTCGACGACGCCGAACTGGACTGGGCGGACGTCGACGCCGTCGTGATCGGCAAGGCGCCCGATTTCTTCGAGGGCGTCATGATGCCGGAGCTGTATCTGGCCGACGCGCTCGGCGCGGTCGGCAAACCGATGCTGCGGGTGCACACCGCGGGTTCGGTCGGCGGCTCCACCGCGCTGGTCGCCGCAGGACTGGTCGCCGCACGTGTCCACCGCACCGTGCTGACCGTCGCGTTCGAGAAGCAGTCGGAGTCCAACGCCATGTGGGGCCTGTCGCTGCCGATCCCCTTCCAGCAGCCGCTGCTGGCGGGCGCGGGCGGCTTCTTCGCACCGCACGTGCGCGCCTACATGCGCCGTACCGGAGCGCCCGCCGCCGTCGGCTCGCTGGTCGCCTACAAGGACCGCCGCAACGCCCTGCTCAACCCCTACGCGCACCTGCACGAGACCGACATCACCCTGGAGAAGGTGCGCTCCTCGCCGATGCTCTGGGACCCGATCCGCTACTCCGAGACCTGCCCGTCCTCCGACGGCGCCTGCGCGATGGTGCTCACCGACACCGCGGGCGCGGACCGGGCGCCGCGACCGGCCGCCTGGATGCACGGCGGCGCCATGCGCAGCGAACCCACGATGTTCGCGGGCAAGGACTACGTCAGCCCGCGGGCCGGCCGGGACTGCGCGGCCGACGTCTTCCGGCAGGCCGGGATCACCGCGCCGCGCCGCGAGATCGACGCCGTCGAGATGTACGTGCCCTTCTCCTGGTACGAGCCGATGTGGCTGGAGAATCTGGGCTTCGCCGACGAGGGCGAGGGCTGGAAACTCACCGAGTCCGGCGTCACGGAGCTGGGCGGCGACCTGCCGGTCAACCCCTCGGGCGGCGTGCTGTCCACCAACCCGATCGGCGCGTCCGGCATGATCCGCTTCGCCGAGGCGGCCCTTCAGGTACGCGGCGAGGCCGGGGAGCACCAGGTCCCCGGCGCCAGGCGGGCCCTGGGACACGCCTACGGCGGCGGGTCGCAGTTCTTCTCCATGTGGGTGGTGGGCAGCGAGCCCCCCACTACCTGAAGTACACCGTGCGCCGGGTGGTTTCCGCGGACTTGTGCGGGCTCCGGATCCGGTGGATAGGCTGGAGGACGGACGACGACGTAGGAGGAGAGCGGACGTGGCCGAAAGCACCATCGGACAGCCGTTGGCCAACGGGAAGAAGCCGCAGGTCGACTTGACGGACGCGGAGTGGCTTTCCAGCAGCCAGGGCACCGGCGACGTACAGATCGCCTTTGTCGAGGGCTACATCGCGATGCGGGACGGGCGCAACCCCGACGGGCCCGCCCTGATCTTCACCCCCGCCGAGTGGCGCGCCTTCGTACTGGGCGCGCGGGACGGCGAGTTCGACCTCACCTGAGCGCAGCACGGGCGGACGGCATCGGCCGCCGCCCACCCGCGGCCGGGAGGCTTCCGCCGCCCGCCGCGGGTCACCGTGGTCAGCGGGCCCGCTACGGCCAACTGCCCAGCGTCGGCAGCGGATCGCCGGTCAGCGCCCGCGGCGGCACCCGTCCGGCCAGCCAGGCCGCCAGGTCGGTCAGCCGACCCCGTACGAGCACGGGTGTGCCCTGGCCCCGCGTGAACGACCAGGTGTCGTCCGCCGCGTGCCCCGGCGTGCCGAGCGTGAGCCGTATCCCGTCCGGCACCCGCGCGGACAGGAAGTCGACCAGGTGCGTACACAACTCGGGGGACCAGTCCGCCGGGGTCGGGCCGAGCAGCGCGTCCGCCGTGTGGATCTCCAGCTCGCGCCACCAGGCGAGCCCCGCCGTGGTCACCGTGCCGTCGCGGTAGCTCACCGGCCGGTCCCAGTCGTCCGGGCCGACCGCGGCCCAGGACGCCTCGATCTCGTCCAGCGCGTCGCCGAGCGCGGCGGTCAGCACCGGTGCGGAGCGGCCGTGCCCGGCCTCGATGGCCGCGTCCCGGCCACTGCGACCGCCGTCGTACACCTCGATCAGCTTGCCGCGCAGCGCGTAGCGCGCCTGCCGGGCCAGCGCGAGGCCGACGCCCTCGATATGCGTCAGGACATGGCCGCGGGTCCAGCCGGGCAGCGCGCTGGGGGCGCGGACGGCGGCGTCGTCGAGACCGTCGAGCAGTGTGCGCAGCCGGGTCTGCCCCGCGTCGAGCACGGCCGCGAGCGCGGGTCCTCCGGCCGTCGGGCCGGTCGTGGGTCCGGTCACGGCCACAGCAGACCTCGCTCCCAACCACCTTCGGTGCGGACGTAGTTGACTCTGGTGTGTCTGCGGTCGCGGTCGCCCTGCCAGAACTCGACACTGTCCGCGCGCAGCGTGTGGAGCGCCCAGCCGGGGGCCACCAGGTCCGGGTCGCGCTCGATCCGCCCCGCGGCCTCCCGCACGGCCGCGTCGCGGGTGGCGAGGTCGGTCAGGGGTGCGCTCTGGCGGCCGAGCAGCGCTTCGGCGCGGGCGCCGGGGGAGCGGGCCAGGAAGTCCGCCGCGCTCGCCTCGGGGCCCGCGGTCTCGACCCGGCCGCGAATCCGCACCTGGCGGGCGAGCGGCGACCAGTAGAAGGTGAGCGCCGCCGCGGGGTGGGCGGCCAGTTCGCGGCCCTTGCGGCTGCCGGTGTCGGAGGCGAACTCCCAGCCCGCCGCCGACACGTTCTTGACGATGAGCACGCGGGCGGCGGGGTCGCCGTCGGCGCCCAGCGTGGAGACCGTCATGGCGTGCGGCTCGCGGACCCCGGCCGCGACGGCCGCCAGCAGCCACTCGATGAACAACTCATGCGGATCCGCGGGCAGTTCCGCGATGTCGAAAGGCGGCAGGTCGCCGTCGAACACATCGAGACCGCGCAGGATCTCGCGGAGGTCGGACACAGGTACCCCCTCAGTCGTTAATGGCTTATGGCGACGATAGCATTAGGACATGACCGGTGATCATCTCGCGCTCGACCTCGCCGTCACCATCCGGCACGACGGCCACGGCGGCGTCGCCGACGACCTCGCGGACCCCGCCGGGCTGACCCGGTGGGTGCGCGAGCACGCCGACGCGCTCAGCGGCGTTCTCGGTGAAGTGCCGGGCTCGGCGGCGCGGTTCACCGCCGACGAGGCCGCGCGCACCGCCGTCGTCGAGGTGCGTACGGCGGTCCGCGCGCTCTTCGCCCGCGCCGTGCTGCCCGGTCCGCCCAGCCGCGCGGACGCCGGACGACTGCCGTCGGCCCGGCAGGCGCTCGACCGGCTGAACACCGCGTCCGCCCTGGTCCCCGTCGCCCCGCGCCTGGACTGGCCGGACGGCGCGGAACCCGCGGCGGCTCACACCGTGTCCGACGACGCGGCTCCGGCCGACCGGCTGGCCGCCGCCCTCGCCCGCGCCGCCATCGCCTTCCTCGCCGGACCCGAGCGCGCGCTGCTGCGCGCCTGCCCCGCCCCGCGCTGCGTCCGCTACTTCGTCAAGGAGCACGCCCGTCAGGAGTGGTGCAAACCGTCCTGCGGCAACCGCGCCCGCGTCGCCCGCCATCACGCGCGGCAGCGCGAGGAGCGGGCTGGGCAGGGGAGTTGACCGGAGCGAGGGGGTGACGCGCGGATCGAGCCGGTGTGCGCGCCGAGTCGAGGCCCGCGTCGAGTCGAGGCCCGCGTCGAGCTGAGGCGCGGGGCGAGTTGGGGCCCGCGCCGGATTGAGGTGCGCGTCGAGTTGGGGCCCGCGCCGGATTGAGGTGCGCGGCGAGCCGATGAGCGAAAGACGCCGACATCCCGCGGGGGCTGACGCGCGCACGAGGGGCGTGCGGCAGGACCCACGGACGAGACGGCGCGTTACGGCGGGTAAGGGGGGCGCACATGGGGCGCACGGGTGCTCCAGTGCGGTGCGGGGACTGCGGTGCCTGGTGGGACGACCGTCTCGCGTGGCAGTCTCGCCCGTGTTGGGCGGCGGGAAGATCTCCCAGGTCGCCGCCGCTCCCGCCGTGCCGGTCACGTCCCCTGCCAGTGGCGAACCGGCACGGCCGTCCCCCTTACACAGCGGAGCCGACGGCGTACGCTGTGAGGCCACCGGTCGGCTGTCCGTCCTGCACGTCCCCGCATGTCGTGCGCCGGGCGCACACCACCGGCAGGCAGGGGGGTTGACCATGTCGCAGCGCCACTCGCGCAACCGGCGCGCGCTGCTCGAACGAGACGCCGAACTCGTCGCCGTGGACGAGGCGTTGAGCGATCTCACCGGCTTAGGCGCCGACGACGACGCCGGTACGGACGCGGGCACCGCCGCGCGCCCCGCCGAACGGCACGGCGGGCTCATCGCCTTCGCCGCGTCCGCCGGCCTCGGCAAGACCACACTGCTCACCGAAGTACGCCGCAGGGCCGCGGAACGCGGCTGCACCGTACTGTCCGCACGCGGCGGCGACCAGGAGCAGCAGGTCGCCTTCCACGTCGCGCGGCAACTGCTGCAACCCCAGCTCGTCGGAGCCCCGGAGACGGAAATCCGCGCCAGGCTCGGCAGTTGGTACGGCATCGTCGGCCCGGCCCTCGGACTGTGCACGGCGGAAGGCGCCGCCCCCGACCCGCAGGGTCTGCGCGACGGCCTGGACTGGGTCCTCACCCACATCGCCGTCCAACGCGCGCCCGTCGTACTGGTGTTGGACGACGCGCACTGGGCCGACCCGCAGTCGCTCAACTGGCTCGCCGCCTTCGCGCCGCGCGCCGACGAACTGGCGCTGCTCATCGTCGTCGCCTACCGGCCGGACGAACTCCCGCCAGGCGCCGAGTCGTTCCGCGGCCTGCCCGGCCGGGCGGGACACCGCCCGATCGGCCTCGAACCGCTCACCGCGACCGCCATCCGCCACCTGATCAGGGAGTCGGTCGGCGCGCACGCCGACGAGGCGTTCTGCCGCGAGTGCTGGGCGGTCACCGCCGGAAACCCCTTCGAAGCCGTCGAGTTGGCTGAGAAGGTCCGCGACCGGGGGCTGCGCCCCGACGAGTCCAGCGCCCACCTGCTGCGCGACCTGGCCGCCGCGGCCAAGGGCAGCGGTCTGATCGCCCGGCTCGAACGCCTGGGCCCCTCCACCGTCCGCCTCGCCTGGGCCGCCGCCGTCCTCGGCACGGAGATCTCCCCGACGCTGGCCGCCACCGTCGCGGGACTCGGCCGCGAGGAGGCCGCCGACTGCGCCGACCGGCTGCGCGACGCCCGTATCGTCACCGGCAGCGGCACCCTGGAGTTCGTCCACCCGCTGATCGCCACCGCCGTCTACCGGGCGATCCCGGACGCCGTACGCGTCGCCCTGCACGGCCAGGCCGCCTGGTCGGTGGTCGACGAGGGCCTCGGCCCGGCCGCCGCGGCCCGCCACCTGCTGGAGACCCACCCCGAGGGCGACCCCTGGGTGGTCGCCCAACTGCGCGCCGCCGCACGGGAGACGCTGCGCGCGGGCGCCCCCGAGGCGGCCCGCGCGTACCTGGGCCGCGCCCTGCGCGAACCCCCGCCGCCCGAGGACCGGGCCGCCGTGCTCTACGAACTGGGCTCCGCCTCCCAGCTCCTGGAGCCCTCGGTCACCGTCAACCACCTGCGGGCCGCGCTCGAAGAGCCGATCACCGACCCCGAACTGCGCGACGGCATCGTCTTCCGGCTCTCCCAGTCCCTCGCCCACAGCGACCGGCTCGGCGAGGCCGCCGACGTCGTCGCGCACGCCGCCCGTACCGCCACCGGCGCCCGCACCAGGCTGCGGATGCAGGCGGAACAGTTCATGTGGGACGCCTTCCGCGCCGACGAACCCGACTCGCCCAGCCGCTCCCGGCGGCTGGCCAGGCTCGCCGACCGGCTCACCGGCCGCGACCTCACCGAGCGGTACATCATCGGCCTGCGCGCCTGGGACGCCACCTTGCGCGGCGAGCCCACGACCACCGTCCTGCACCACGCGGGCCGCGCCCTGGACGGCGGCCTGCCCTGGGCCAACGAGGGCTGGGGCTTCGAGGTCCCCGTCCTGGTCGCCATGACCTACATGTACGCCGACCAGCCGGGCCGCGCCGAGGAGCTGTTCACCACCGGCATCGCGGGCTTCGAGCGGCACGGCTGGCGCGGCGCCCACCTGTCCTTCGGGTATCTGCTGCTCGGCTACCTGCGCTACCGCCGCGGGCGGCTCGCGGAGGCCGAGGACTTCGCCCGCGACGGGCTGCGGCTGGCCGAGCGGGTCGGCCGCGGCACCCCCGTCCAGTGGTACTCGGTGGCCGTCCTCATCGAGATCCTGCTGGCCCGCGGCCGGACCGAGGAAGCCGTCGCGCTCGCCGCCGCGTACGACTTCCGGGAGCCGTTCCCCGCGGCCGTCACCTTCCCCGACGCCCAGGCCGTGCACGGCGAACTGCTGCTCGCCCAGGGGCGGTACAAAGAAGCCGTCGCCGAACTGACCGGCGTCGGCGGCAGGCTCGACCCGCGCGGGATGCGCAACCCCGCCTGGAGCCCCTGGCAACTGCACCTCGCGCTCGCCGAGGCGCACGACACCCCCGACCGGGCCAGGGCGACCGCGCTGGACGCCGTCGCCCGCGCCCGCCAGTTCGGCGCCGCCTCCGCCGTCGGCCACGCGCTGCGGGTCGCCGCCGAGGTCACCGGCGGCCCGGACGGGCTGAAGCTGCTGGAGGAGTCCGTCGACCGGCTGGAGGAGTCGCCCTCCGCGCACCAGCTCGCCTGCTCGCTCGTCGCCCAAGGCGCCGCGCTGCGCCGGGCGGGACAGCCAGAGCGAGCCGCGGAACAGCTCCACCGCGGACTCGACACCGCTCGGGCGTGCGGCGCGGACGGACTGGCCGACCGGGCCGGCCAGGAGCTGGAGCTGGCCGGGCTGCGCCCGCGGCACCCGCACTCGGCCGACTCCGACGCCCTCACCGCCCGCGAGCACGCCGCCGCCCTGCGCGCCGCACAGGGCGAGGACCACCGCCGGATCGCCGCCGCCCTCGGCACCGGCGAGCGCGAGGTCGTCCGCACCCTGAACGCCGTCTACCGCAAGCTCGGCACCGACCCCACCGGGCTGCCGGAAGCCCTGCGCAAAACCCCCGCGGCGCCCGCGCCGCCGGACGACGACGCCTACGGCCGCTGACGGCCGGGGGAGCGGCCCGGGGGCGGCCCGCCGTACGGGATCGCACCGGCCGGGGCGGCACGCGACCAGGGCACGGAAGGGGCGCGGGCCCGGTCCCCGGCGGCGGTCGCTACCCGTACGATGGCGGCATGTCCTTCCTCCGCCGCCGTAGCGCAGCCACGCCCACCGGGCCGGACTTCGATGTCCTCGCGATGGACCCGGGGGACTGGCCCGGTGACCTCGGCGCCGGGCTGCTGCCCGGCCCCGACGGCAGTTGCCAGGGCATCTATCTGCGCTACGACCTGTTCGGCGGACGCGGCCCCGCGATGCTGATCGGCAACCTCCCGGTCGGCTCGCCCGCCCGCGAGCTGGACGACGGCCAGGTGCCCTTCGAGGTGGCCCAGCTCCTCGCGGCGCTCGGCAACGACGAACCGGCCGAGGTCACCGGCATCGAGGACACCCCCGTGATGCACGGCGACAGCCTGCTGATCGTGCGCCGGATCAAGATCTCCGAGTCGCGGGTCGCCTGCGCCCAGTTCGACCGCAGCGACGGCGTCCAGGTCACCATCGCCACCTGGGACCGGCCGATCACCGACGATCTGTACCAGCTTCTGAAGCCGCTGCCCGCGGAGATGTTCCAGGCGGGCTGAGACCGGCGGACACACACCTTCCGCGGGGCGGACGCCCAGGACGCGGACGCGACAGGACGCCCAGGACACGCACGCTTCGGGACACGCACGCTTCGGCACGCGCACGCTTCGCGACACGGGCGCGACAGGACACGGCGAAGGGCGGCACCGGAATCCCGATGCCGCCCTTCCCCCCGCTACCCTCGGGCCCGCCGCCGCGGGCCCGGCGGACTCAGCGCGGAGCGCCCAGCACCGACGGCAGCAAGGTCACGTCGGAGGCCATCACGTACTCCACCCGGTGGCCGAGCTGGATCTCGTAGTAGAGCTGCTTCCCGCGCACCACCTTCTGGTTGCTGGTGTCGAAGGAGGTCGAGTAGAAGTACTCGCCCGGCACCACATTGCCGACCACGTACCGCTGTCCGGCCAGGATCGCGTACGGCATCGGGAAGATGCCCTGCACCGGCACGTCCGCCGGATACGCCGCCGCCTCCGGGTACGCGCGGCCGTAGACCGGGATGCTCGCCAGCCCCTTCTTCGGGGTGATCACCAGGCCGATCGAGTTGACGGCCGTCGGCCGCGACGCCGGGTTGTGGAACCACGCCTTCTGGCCGAGGTACCACACCGCCGTCCAGTCGCCCTGCCGCTCGGCCACCGCGAACTGCTGGCCCGCGGAGGCCCGCGCGCCCACGTCGTTGACGCCCGTGGTGCTCGCGCCGGTCGCGCCGTGCAGCCCGATGTCCTTGACCAGCGGCGCGTCCTCGCTCGGCGCCGTGTACAGCCGGACCGCGTCGGAGCCGTGCGCGGGACAGACCGCCGCGGTCGTCACACAGCCGGTGTAGACCGGCTGGTTGGTGTCGTAGTCGGGGGCGATGGTGACCACGCCGCCCCAGGCGCCGGCGGTCGCGCGCAGGGGGGCGCCCATCAGCGCCATGTAGTGACCCCAGTCCCAGTACGGACCCGGGTCGGTGTGCATCCCCGAGATGTACGAGGCCGTCGGGCCCGGCACATTGTCGTGCCCGAGGATGTGCTGCCGGTCCAGCGGGATGTGGTACTTCGCCGCCAGGTACTTCACCAGCCGCGCGGACGTGCGGTACATCGACTCCGTGTACCAGGTGCCCGGATCGGTCAGGAAGCCCTCGTGCTCGATGCCGACGGACTTGGAGTTGGTGTACCAGTTGCCCGCGTGCCAGCCGACGTCCTTGGTGTTCAGGTGCTGGGCGATGTGCCCGTCGGAGGAGCGCACGGTGTAGTGCCAGGCCAGATACGTCGGGTCCTGGACGAGCTGGAGGGCGGTGTCCCAGTAGCCCTCGGTGTCGTGGATGACGATCGTGTCGATCTTCTCGGTGTTCGGCCGGTCGGCCTTGTCGTAGTTGCCGTAGTCCCCGCCGCCGGTGTCCTCGTACGGCGCCGGAATCCACTCGCAGCCCAGGCCGCTCGGGCACTCCGTCCCCGCCGCGTTGACCTGCTTCAGGCCGATCCTGGCGGCCTGGCCCGCCGCGGGCCTCACCGCGGGAGCCGCGGCCAGCGTGACCCGCTGCCCGGCGTCGGTGGTCCGCGTCTGCCCCTGCTTCAGGACGTCGAAGACGTCGTCGGCGAAGGCCGCGGCCGTCGCCGTGTCGTCGGCGCCGGAGTAGCGGGCGACCGCCGCGTACCAGTCCGCGGGATCCGAACTCAGCGGCTCGCCCAGCGACTTCTGGGTGTCGGCGAGCAGCGCCGCGCCGCCCGCCACATTCGTCGCCGCGTCCTCGCGCAGCGCACCGGCCGACAGCCCGGTCAGCGTCGCCGCGCGGTCCAGCGTGGTGTACGAGGCGGGCAGCGCGGCCAGATCGGGCGCCTGCGCGGTCGCCGTACTGATCATCGGCCGGGTGTCGTCCCCGCGCCCGTCGTCCGCGCCGTCCCCCATGCCCTTGCTCGGGAAGTCCGCGAGGGCGGTACGGGTGTCGGTCAGATGCATCGGCCCGTAGCCGCCGGTCACACTCGGCATGCCCTGGTGGCCGTCCCAGCGGGACTCCAGGTACGACACGCCCAGCAGCACGCTCTGCGGCACGTGGTACGCCTTGGCGGCGTCCGTGAACGCCTGTTGCAGCGAGCCCGCGGCACTCGGGCCGGGCTCGGCCGCGTGGGCGACACCGAACACCGGGAGCAGAGCGGCGGCAGCCGCGGCGGCCGTGGCCATACGCAGCGCGCGCCGTCCACGGCGTCTGTCGGACGGGGGAGCGGATCCTCGCAAAGCAGCCTCCTCCAAGAGATGCCGAACGATCGGCACCACAGAGGTATCGGCTGCCGGAACATCCGTCAACCATCCGTCAGGCATCCGGACACGAGGCCGTCTTCGCACGTCAGCAGCGTATTTCGGAAGTTTCCCCGCTGCGGCGTGCTGGCCTGCTCCTCGTCAGTGGTGTGGACCAGTGGGGCGCGCGGGACGGCGCGCGGAACTCGTGGCCGGCCGCGGTCACGGTGTACCCGTCCGGTCCGCTCCTACCGGGTGCCGACCGCGGCGCGCACCGCCCTGCGGGCCATGCCGCAGTCGTCGTGCAGGCGGCGCAGCAGCAGCCGCTGCTCCTCGCCCGCCTCGGCCGCGCCGGGCGCCACGGGCCCCACGGCCCGCATCGTGCGCTGGACGGCCGTCTCGTAGGTGCGGATCTCCCGGGTCAGCACCAGCATCAGATTGACCAGGAAGGAGTCCCGCGCCGCCGGACCCTGCGCCTGCGCCTGCTGGCTGATCTGCCGCCGCGCCGCCGGGTCGTCGCCGAGCACCGACCACAGCACCGCCAGGTCGTACCCCGGCAGATACCAGCCCGAGTGCTCCCAGTCGACCAGCGAGGGACCCGCGGGCGACAGCAGCACATTCGACAACTGCGCGTCGCCGTGGCAGAACTGCCCCTGCACATGGGCTAGTCCGTGCAGAAGCTGCTGGAGGTCGCCCATGTCCCGGTCGGTCAGCAGCCCCAACTCGTGGTAGCGGTTGATGCGGACGGGATAGTCGATCGGCGCGTCGAAGGAACCGGCGGGCGGGCGCCACATGTTGACGCGCGAGTACGCCGAGAGCGCCGCCCGCACATCGCCCTTGGTCGGCGGCTGCACCGGGTGCCGCTGCGGCGACACCACCCGTCCGGGCATCCGCTCCATCACCAGCACGCAGCTCTCGGGGTCCGCGGCGATCAGCCGCGGCACCCGGACCGGCGGCCGGTGCCGGACGAACGTGCGGTAGGCCGCTATCTCCTGGCGGAAACGCTCCGCCCAGGCGGGGGACTGGTCGAGCAGACACTTCGCGACGGCCGGAGCGCGCCCCGAGGTGCCGATCAGCAGCGCGGTACGGCCGCCGCGGCGCAGGAGCTGGACCGGGGCGAACTCGGGGCAGATGCGCTGCACGGCGGCGACGGCGGTGCGCAACTGGGCGCCCTGTGGGCCGGTCAAGTCGAGTCTCCCGCTGAGCGGATGGGAGCTGCCCGCGGGCCGGCCGACGCGCCGTACGGCGGTGGCCTGGCGGGGGCGGAGGGCGGATTCCGCGACGGCGGGGTACGACGGCCGGGGCGGTGCGGACACGGAGGACGATGCCGAATACATGAGGAGAAGCAGATCCCTTCGTGTGCCAACGGTTCAGGGGCGCCACGGCCGGTCCGGTACCGCACCCTGGGGAATGCGGAGACGGACCGGGGTGGCGCGTTCCTACCTGACACCCGGCCGCGGGTGGCACACCACGTAGCGGACCCTGGCGAACCCTGGCGAATAGTCGCGAGGCCATTGTCAGGGGGAATAGTGTCAATTCAGCCGAGGAACCTGGGGGCTTGACGTGGGCAATGAAGCCAACACCCGACTCGCGGACCTGTTCGGCCTCACCGGCTGGTCCAAGGGCGAACTCGCACGGTTGGTCAACCGGCAGGCGGCGGCCATGGGCCATCCGCAGCTCTCGACCGACACATCGCGCGTACGCCGTTGGATCGAGACCGGTGAGTCGCCGCGCGATCCCGTGCCGAAGGTGTTGGCCGCGCTGTTCACCGAGCGTCTCGGCCGTGTCGTGACCATCGAGGATCTCGGGTTCGACCGGCGCCGGAAGACGGGAAGAAGACAGACCGGAGACGGCCTCCCGTGGCCGCCGGAACGAACCGCCGCGGTCCTCACCGAATTCACGGGAATGGACCTCATGCTCAACCGACGCGGTCTGGTGGGCGCGGGCGCCGCGCTCGCCACCGGTTCCGTACTCAGCACCGCCATGCACGACTGGCTGCACACCGACCCGGCCCTAGCGGCCGACGCGCCAGTCCTCGACGATCCGCTCGACGCCGACCCCGCCGCCTACGACCAGTACGAGGCGGTACCGGTCGGCTCCCAGGAGATCGAGTCGCTGGAACGCTCGGTCGAGGTGTTCCGCGCCTGGGACGCCTCACGCGGCGGCGGCCTCCAGCGCAAGGCCGTGGTCGGCCAGCTCAACGAGGTGGGAGGCATGCTCTCCTACGCCCATCCCGCGCATCTCCAGCGCCGGTTGTGGGGCGTGGCCGCCAACCTCGCGGTGCTGGCGGGCTGGATGTCGCACGACGTGGGCCTGGAACCCACCGCCCAGAAGTATTTCGTGATCGCCGCACACGCCGCGCGGGAGGGCGGCGACCGGCCCAGGGCCGGTGAGGCGCTGTCCAGGGCCGCCCGCCAGATGGTGCACCTGGGGCGGCCGGACGACGCGCTGGACCTGATGAAGCTCGCCAAGTCAGGTTCCGGCGAGTCCGCGCTGCCGCGCACCCGCGCCATGCTGCGCACCATCGAGGCGTGGGCGCAGGCGTCCATGGGCCGCGGCCAGGCGATGCGGCGGACCCTCGGCGAGGCCGAGGACCTGTTCGTCTCCGACAAGGGCGATGTACCGGCGCCCAGTTGGATGCAGAATTTCGACGAGGCCGACCTGCACGGGATGCAGGCGCTCGCCTTCCGCACCCTGGCCGACCACGACCCGTCGGCCGCGGCCGAGGCGCAACTCCACGCCAAGAAGGCGCTGGTGCTGCGGGGCGGCGGCCACGAGCGGTCGATGATCTTCGACTATCTGTCGCTGGCGTCGGCCTGCTTCATCGCCGACGACCCGGAGGAGGCCGACCGCTACGCCCGGATGGCGCTGCTCACCATCGGGGAGACCTCCTCGCACCGCACCTGGGACCGGCTGCGCGAGATGTACCGGCTCACCGGCCGGTATTCCGGCTACACCAAGATCCAGGATCTGCGCACCGAGATCGAGACGGCACTGCCGAAATCCAAGGGGAAGGGAACCACCGGGAAGACCCGCTCCGTGTGACAGCGACCGGCCGGCCTGCCGCCGAACGGGTCGGACAGCTCGTACGACAGCACGGATGAGATCCCTGCCGGGCTCTCAAGGGTCTCGAAAAAATAGATCGCGATTCACCCGCGGAGCGCACGCGCGGAATGCCCGTACGGAATGCCGTACGGAATTCGTGCGCGACCTGTCCGCGGAACGTGTCCACGGGAAAGGAAGCAGGAAAGAAGGCTCAGGCGATCCTGGCGATCAGCACACAGGCGTCGTCCTCGCGCTCCGGGGTGCCGAACTCCTCGGCGACGATCCGCACGCAGTCCTGTGCGGTCCGGGCGCGGGCGAACAGCGGTGCCATCGCCAGGAGTCGTCCCGAGCCGCTCTCGGTGTCGGTGTCCAGCGCGGAACGGCGCGGCACGAGGCCGTCGGTGTGCAGCACCAGCAGATCACCGGCGGCCAGTTGCTCGTCGGCCTGCCCGTACAGGGCACCGGAGGTCGCTCCGAGCAGGACGCCCTCGGGGGATTCGAGCACCCGCCCCGCCCCGTCGCGGAACAGCAGCGGGGCGGGGTGGCCCGCCTGGGCCCAGCGCAGCAGCCGGGTCGACGGCTCGTACCGGCAGCACAGGGCGCTGCCGAGCGCGGGCTGCGCCGAGGTGTCGAGCAGTTCGTTGAGCCAGCCCATCAGGGGGCCGGGCTGGAGGCCCGCGACGGCCATGCCGCGCAGCGCGCCCAACAGCATCGCCATACCGGACGTGGCGGCCACCCCGTGTCCGGTGAGGTCGCCGACCGTGAGTAAGGAGGACCCGTCGGGCAACTGCATCGCGTCGTACCAGTCGCCGCCGATCAGGGCGCTGGTGCCGGACGGCAGATAATGCGCTGCCAGGTCCATCGTGGTGGGCCCCCCGTCCTGCGGGAACCGCAGGGTGCCGCGCCAGGGCGGCAGCACGGCCTCCTGCAGCTCAACCGCCAGCCGACGCTCGGTCTGCGCGATCTGCCGCTGCCGCTGGAGGGAGTCACGGGTCTCCCGGAGCGTGCGCTGGCTGCGCCGCAGGTCGCTGACGTCCCGCAACACCGCCCACATGGACACGGTGTCCCCGTCGGCGCCGAGTACCGGCTCGCCGACCATGTGCACCGTACGCACGGACCCGTCCGCGCGCACGATACGGAATTCGCCGTCGATCGGACGGCCGTCGACCAGGCAGCCGGTCACCATCTCGGTGAGGATCTGCTGGTCCTCGGAGAACAGCCACGAGGGCAGCTCGTCCAGGGTCAGCGGACCGTCGGCGGACTCCCGGCCGAAGATCCGGTACAGCTCGTCCGACCACTGCGCGTCATCGGTGAGCAGGTCCCACTCCGCGCTGCCCGCCCGGCCCAGCGCGCTGACCGCGTCGGGCCCCGGCGGCAGGGACGTCTGCGACGGCAGGTCCACCAGCAGGTCGGCGGTCAGCGGGTCGCCGCCCGGATACCCGGTGTCCAGGCCGTCCCTGAGCTGGCCGAGGTGGGTGTCCACGTCGTCGAGCTGGTGCACGGCCAGATCGCACAGGGCGCGCTGCCAGCGCAACTGGGGGTCCTCGGCGGCGGCGGCGCTCTCGCGCAGCACCGAATCCACCTGGGTCCTGAGGCGACGCGCCTGAGAGATCAGGGCGTCCACCGCACCGGGATCCGGTGGCTGCGCGGAGTTGTGCTCCGCGTGCGTGGGGAACGGCATGACACACTCCGAACGTGTCTGCTGGCAGGCGCTGACGGCCGTCGCGGACGGAAGGACCGGTAACGACTGTTGCACAGGGAGCGATCGGCCGTAAGGGTTTCCGCGATACCCGATACGGTGGTGCGTCTGGCATATGCCACCAGCCCAGCGGCATAACGCCACCCTCCGCGCCACCCCACCGGCCGTTCCCGCGCCACCCGTTCGACACCCGCCCGCCGCCCGGAAGCGACACGGCACACCCCGAGTCGGTAGGCTTCCGCCGCCCGTCCCCACGGAATCCCCCGTTCCCGTCAGGCATGAATCCGACGACGGCCGGTAAGGATGCCGGGCACCGGTAGCGGAAATCCCGTTGCCATGGAACCCCCCGCACCGGATGCTGACCTCATGTTCGACCCAGACATAGCGCCCAGTGGATCCCTTCTCGGCCTCCTCCAGCGAGGACGCGGAGACGGGCCCCTGCATGCCCTGGCGGCGCCGCGGACGGAAGCCCTCGCCGCTTTGGAGCAGTGCGTGCTGCGCGATCCCCGGCTCGACTGGCGGGTCGAGTCGCGCTCCTTGTATTACGCGCGCCTCTACTCGGACCTGGAGAGCCCGCTCGACGGGATCGAACACCACCTCTTCCACCCGGACGACCTGGTCGCCCCGGACGAGCACCGCTGCGGCCTCGCCCTGTCCGTCCTCGGACACCTCGCCGGATACGGCCGCCGCGACGCGCTGCACCTGCTGCGGCGGTACGCGGCCACCGGCGGCTGCTGGGAATGGGCGCTCGACGAGCTGGCGGTCCGCGACGACGAGGCGGGACTGCGCGCGCTGGGCCCCGCCGTCGTCGCCCGCTTCCCGCACACCCCCGAAGGCGACGCGGAACTGGCCCGCGCCGTCCGCGAGGCCTACGAACCCCGCCCGTGGCAGCTCTGGGCCGAGGACGCCTCGCAACCGGCCACCGCGACCCGCGTGGCCAAGGCCGCGGAACAGGTCTCGTTCGACCGCTGGCAGCGCCAGATGCGCTCCGCGGGCCCGACCCCCGGCTGGAGCGTCACCGCCGTCCTCGAATGGGCGCAGCAGGGACTGACCCGCCACCCCCAGGTCGAACGCGACCAGCCCGCCGCCCGCTGCCTGGCCGCCGTCGCGGGCCCCGAGGACCACGCGGAACTGCTGGAAGCGGCCCTGCACGGCCCCTCAGCCGCCCGCGCCGCCGCGCTGCGCCACCTCACCGACCGCTGCGACCCCCGGCGCCTGGACCTGATCGAGACGGCCGCGGTCTCCACCGACGACCTCGTCGTACGCGCCGCCCTCGAATCCCTGGAACGGCTCAGGGACGACGAGGCGATGGCCCGCGCCCGCGTCTGGGCCGCCCGCACCGACCCGCTCGGCTCCGCCGCCGCCCGGCTGCTCGCCCGCCACGGCGGACCGCAGGACGCCGAGCACGTGCTGGGCGCGCTGCGCAGGACCGTACAGACCGGCGGCGCGGACGCCGAAAGGCTCGACGCGCTCGTCGAGGGAGTCGGCCGGCTCTCCGCCTGCCTGGCCGCGCCCGTCCTGCGGCACATCTACCGGGAGACGTCGTCCTCCCAGCTCCGCGGCACCGCCGCCGTCGCGCTCGCCGTCACCGACCCCGGTTTCGCCGCCGGTTTCGCCGTCGAGTGCCTCTGGGACTGCGAGGAGAGCACCCGCGAGCTGGCCGCGCACCGCGCGACGTCCGGTGACGTGAGGGTCCTGGCGCAGCTGCGCAGACTGGCCGCGGACCCCGCGGAAGAGGCCGAAGTGCAGACCGCCGTACGCGGCCGGCTCAGTTCCGGCGGTACGTCCAGGTAGGCGGGCGGCCCGCGGAGAACCCGGCGCGGGTCTCAGGGCATGTCCGGCGGATCACGAACGGCCCCTTCGGCACCCGGACCGCCCATGATCCGCCGGGCGGGCCCTAACGCTCATGGGGCGTTCCACTTCGGGAAAGATCCACGTGGCCCTGACAACGCTCAATGCGGCGACAACCACGGTATGCGTGTCGCCATCGTCACAGAGTCCTTCCCACCCGACGTCAACGGAGTGGCCCACTGCGCCCTGCGCACGGCCGAGCACCTCGCCCGGCGCGGCCACGAACCGCTCGTGGTCGCGCCCGCGGGCCCGGCCGACCAGGACCCCGGTCCCGACCCCTGTCCCGTCATCCGCGTCCCCTCCCTCCCGCTGCCCGGCTACCCGCAGGTGCGGGTCGCGCTGCCGGGCCGCCGTACCGCCGCCGCCATCGCCGCGCACCGGACGGAGCTGGTCCACCTGGCCAGTCCCTTCGTGCTCGGCGCGCGCGGCCTGGCCGCCGCCACTCGGTTGCGTATCCCCGCCGTCGCCGTCTACCAGACCGACCTCGCCGGATACGCCAGGACGTATCTGAACGCGGGCGAGTCCGCCGCCTGGCGCCGGATCCGCGCGGTGCACTCCGCCGCTGCCCGCACCCTGGCCCCCTCCTCCGCGTCCGTCAGCGCGCTGGCGGAACAGGGCGTGCCGCGCGTCCACTTGTGGCCGCGCGGCGTCGACTCCGACCGCTTCCACCCCGCGCGCCGCGACGGGGCGCTGCGCCGCGAACTGGCCCCGAACGGCGAGCTGATCGTCGGATACGTCGGCAGGCTCGCGCCGGAGAAGCACGTCGAACTGCTCGCCGGGCTCTGCGAACTGCCCGGTGTGCGCGTGGTCGTCGTCGGCGACGGCCCCAGCGCGCCGAGCCTGCGCACCGCCCTGCCGGGCACGGTCTTCATGGGCCGCAGGACCGGCACCGAACTCGCCCGCATCCACGCCTCCTTCGACGTCTTCTGCCACACAGGACCGTTCGAGACCTTCTGCCAGACCGTGCAGGAGGCGATGGCCAGTGGAGTCCCCGTCGTCGCCCCGGCGGCCGGCGGCCCCCTCGACCTCGTCCAGCACGGCCGCACCGGCCTGCTGGTGCCGCCGCTCGACCCGGCGGCCGTCCGCTCGGCCGTCCAGTTCCTGCTCGGCGACGACGGGTTGCGCGAGCGCTACGGGAGCGCGGCTCGCACAGCGGTCGCCGACCGTACGTGGGAGGCCGTCGGCGACCAACTCCTCGGCCACTACGACCAGGTGCTCGGCGAGCGCGAGGCGGCAGCGGCATGACCACCGACATGAGCGGCGGCGTCAACGGCGACGGCATGAGCGGCGCGGGCGACCGTACGACCACCGGTACGCGAACGGCCGGTACGGCGAGCGGCGCGCGAACCGGCGGCACCATCACAGACTTCGGCACCGACCCCACCGACGGCAGGGACGACGTCATGTACGGCCAGGACGACCTCGCGTCACCCGACGGCGGCGCCCGCACCGCCCCGCACCCCCTCGACCGCGACCCCGAGTCCGCCCTGCGCATCGTGCGGCTCGCCAACTTCGTCACGCCCGTCTCCGGCGGCCTGCGCACCGCGCTGCGCCACCTCGGCGAGGGCTACGCGGCGGCGGGCCACGAACCCGTGCTGATCGTCCCCGGCGCCACCGCCTCCGACGAACTCACCCCGCAGGGGCGGGTGATCACCCTGCCGGGCCCTGAGATCCCCGGCACCGGCGGCTACCGCGTACTGGCCCGCCGCGCCCCCGTGGAGGCCGCACTCGCCTCGCTCGCCCCCGACCGGATCGAGGTCTCCGACCGCACCACCCTGCGCTGGACGGGGGAGTGGGCCAGGCGGCACCGCGTCCCCTCCCTGATGGTGTCCCACGAGAGCGCCGACGGTGTGCTCGGCACCTGGGGCCTGCCCTCGGGACCCGCCCGCCGCGCCGCCGACGCCCTCAACCGCCGTACCGCGCTGGCCTACACGCGTGTGGTGTGCACCACGGCCTGGGCCGCCGCCGAATTCGAGCGGATCGGCGCCCGCAACGTCGTACGCGCCCCGCTCGGCGTCGACCTCGAAGGCTGCCACCCCGGTGCCCGGAACCCGCGGCTGCGCGAGACGCACGGGCACGGCGCCGCCGTCCTGCTCGTGCTCTGCTCGCGGCTCTCGCCCGAGAAGCGGCCGGGCATGGCGCTGGAGACCCTGGCCCACCTGCGCGGCTCCGGCGTCGACGCGGCGCTGGTGGTCGCGGGCGAGGGACCCCTGCGGCCCCGGCTCACCGCCCAGGCCAGGGCCGCCCGGCTGCCGGTCACCTTCCTCGGCCATGTGCCGCGGCGCGCCGACCTCGCCGCGCTGCTCGCCACCGCCGACGTGGCACTGGCACCGGGACCCGTCGAGACCTTCGGTCTGGCCGCCCTCGAAGCCCTCGCGTGCGGCACCCCCGTGGTGGCCAGCTCCCGCTCCGCGCTGCCCACCCTCATCGGACCGGCGGGCGGCTGCGCCGACACTCCCGCCGAGTACGCCGCCGCCGTACAGCGAATCCTCGCCGCGCCCGAGGAGGGCCGCCGCGCCATGGCCCGCACCCGCGCCGAGCTGTACACCTGGCCCGCCGCCGTCAACGCCTTCCTCACCGCGCACCGGGCCGCCGTCGGCGCCGCCGCACCGTCCACGCGCCGCCGGACCGCCCCGGAGTCCGACGGGGTCAGGCCGTGACCGGCGCCGTGCGCTTCGCCGTACTCGGCGACTCGCTCAGCGAAGGCGTCGGCGACCCGCTGCCCGACGGCGGGTGGCGCGGCTGGGCGGCGCTGCTCGCCGACGGGCTCGCGGCGGCCCCGTACGACACCCGGACGCTCAACCTCGCCCGGAGCGGGGCCCGTTCGGGCGATGTGGCGGGTCCGCAGCTCGAAGCGGCGCTGCGGCACCGGCCGGACCTCGCGTCCGTGCTGGTCGGCGGCAACGACACGCTGCGCGGCGGCTTCGACATCCAGGCGGTGGCCGCCGAACTGCACGTCGTGATGGGCGCGTTGCGCGCCGAGGGCTGCGACGTGCTCACCGCGTGCCTGCCGGACCCCGGAACCGTGCTCGGGCTGCCGTGGCCGCTGGCCCGGCCGCTGGGCCGCAGGATGCGCGCGCTCAACGACACCGTGCACGCCCTGTCCGCGCACCACGGCGCGCACCACCTCCACGCCGCGGAGCGCCACTGGGCGACCATGCCGGGAGCGCTGAGCGCCGACCGGCTGCACCCCAGCGAGACCGGACACCGGCTGCTCGCCCGCGACTTCCACGCCCTGCTCACCGCCGCGGGCCTCGCCCAGGGGCCCGCGCCCCGCCCCGAGCCGGACGGCGCGCCGCCCGGCCGACGGGCCGCCGCGTGGTGGATGGCCACCCGCGGCACCCGGTGGATCGCCGACCGCTGCACCGACCTGCTGCCCGACCTGATCCGGCTGGCGGGCACCGAACTGCGCCACCACCGGCAGGGCGGCACAGCGGTGTTGGAGGAGGACGCGCGGCGCGCCACGGTCGCGGCGCTCGCCGCGCTCAAGGTCCCGCCGGGCCCGGCGGCGCGGCCGTATACCCCGCCGCGCCCACCGGCGCCGGGTCAGCGCGTGCTGAGCGGCACGAAGCGGACCGGCGTCCCCGGCGGTGACTGGGCGGCGGCCGGCAGCGAACCCTCGGGGACCACGCCGATGACCGGATAGCCGCCGGTGGTCGGATGGTCGGCGAGAAAGACCACAGGACAGCCGTCCGGAGGCACCTGCACAGCGCCGAGCACCATGCCCTCACTGGGCAGTTCACCGCCGCGGGCCCGGCGCAGCGCCGGGCCCCGCGTGCGCAGCCCGATCCGGTTGGACGCGGGTGAGACGGTGTAACCGCCGCCGAACAACGTACGGAAGGCGTCCGGCGCGAACCAGTCGTCACGCGGCCCGCGCGCCAACGGAAGGACCAACTCGGCTCCGGGACCGGGCAGTGCCACCACATCGCCCTCGCCGAAGAGACTGACGAAGTCTCTGTCAGAGCTCACGCCGGAGCCCCTGATGACGTCCCCGGACCGGCCGCCGACAGGCAGCACGTCACCCCTCGCGAGCGGCGCGGGACCGAGCCCCGACAGCAGGTCCGTCGACCTGCTGCCCAGCACCGGCCGTACGGCCACACCGCCGGACACCGCCAGATAGCTGCGCAGCCCCGGCTCCGCCCGCCCCACGTCGAGCACCGCCCCGCCCGGCACCCGTACCGGCGCGCCCCACGCCGCGGGACGCCCGTCGACCCGCACCGCGCACGGCGCGCCCGTCACCGCCACCAGCACCGCGTGCGAGGCCCGCAGCGCGCAGCCGTCGACCGTCGTCTCCAGACCGGCGGCCTCCGCCGGATTGCCGACCAGCCGGTTCGCCGCCCGCAGCGCCGGACCGTCCAGCGCGCCGGACCGCGGCACCCCCAGATGCGCGTGGCCCGGCCGCCCGAGATCCTGCACGGTGGTGAGCGCCCCCGCCCGTACGACGGCCAACTCGGCCTGCCCTGACGCCGTTTCCCTCACCCCCGCACCTCCGTGAACCGCACCTCGGTGCCGGGGCTCAGCAGCGCCGCGGGCTCCCGCTCGAGGTCCCAGAGCACGGCGTCCGTCGTGCCGACCAGTTGCCAACCGCCGGGCGAGGAGCGCGGATACACCCCCGCGTACGGTCCGGCCAGCGCGAAGGAGCCGGGCGGTACGGCGGTACGGGGCTCGGCCCGGCGCGGTACGCGCAGGTGCTCGGGCAGTCCGGTCAGATAGCCGAAGCCGGGCGCGAAGCCGCAGAAGGCCACACGGAAGGGCGTCGAGGTCACAGTCCCTGCCACCTCCTCGGGGGAGACCTGCCACAGCCCGGCCACCTCCGCGAGGTCGGGCCCGTCGAAGCGCACCGCGATCTCCACGGCCGCGCCCCGCCCACGCGGCACCGCGGGCACGTCCCACGCGGCCACCTCGGCGGCGAAGGCCCGCGGATCGGCGAGCCCGCACACCAGCACGGTACGGGCGGCGGGCACGATCTCCGTCACCCCGGCCAGTTCCCCGGCCGCCCGCCTGCGCAGCAACTCGGCGTGCAGCGCCTCCGTCTCCTCACCGGTCGCGGACTCCACCAGTACGGCGTCCGCCCCGGCGCGCAGCACCCGCGGCCCCGTGCCCGCCCCGGAACCCGCCCCGGAACCCGGCCCGGAACCCGCCCGGCTCACGCGAAGGCCGCGATCCGCAGACCCGACGCCTCCAGCGACTCCCGGACGCGGGCCGCCAGCCGGGCCGCGCCCGGTGTGTCGCCGTGCACGCACAAGGACCGCGCCGCGACCGGCACCCTCTCGCCGGTGATCGCCGTCAGCCGCCCGTCGCGGGCGATGCCCACCGAGCGGGCCACCACCTCGTCCTCCGACTCCAGGACCGCGCCCGGCTCGCGGCGCGGGACCAGCGTGCCGCCCGAGGTGTAGGCGCGGTCGGCGAACGCCTCGTGGACCGTGGGCAGCCCTTCGCGGGCCGCCGCGAGCAGCAACTGCGAGCCGGGCAGGCCGAGTACGGGCAGTTCCCCCGCGAGCCGCACGCCCGCGACGACGGCCACCGCCTGCTCGGCGTCGTGCACCGCCCGGTTGTAGAGGGCGCCGTGCGGCTTGACGTACGCCACCGTGGTGCCCGCCGCGCGGGCGAAGACCTCCAACGCGCCGATCTGATAGGCGACTTCGGCGGCCAGTTCCTCCGGAGGCACGTCCATCGAGCGCCGGCCGAAACCGGCGAGGTCGCGGTAGGAGACCTGCGCGCCGATCCGTACGCCCCGCTCCGCCGCCAGTTCGCACACCCGCCACATCGTCGACGGGTCGCCCGCGTGGAAGCCGCACGCGACATTCGCGCTGGTGACGACGGACAGCAGCGCCTCGTCGTCGGTCAGCCGCCAGCGGCCGAAGCCCTCGCCGAGGTCGGCGTTGAGATCGATGACCGCGCCGGGGTCGGTGTCGGGTGCCGCGCCGGGAGGTGTCCGAGGAGCCGTGCCGGGTGCCGCCCCGGTGACCGCGTCCGCCATGATGATCAGCCCGTCCTCGTATCCTCGTATCCGCCTACGAACGGCGCCGAAGGTGCTCCGCGCGCCGCCCGCGAGTCTTCCGTGCCCGTGCCGTACCTGTCGCGGGACCGATCATGGCACTCCCGCGGGCCGACGCGCCGGGTGCCCGCCCCGTGGCGATCCGTGCCGTTTCGTTCGTTGTCGGTGCCACCGCCTAATGTGTGGGGCGTGACCACCACGATCCCGTACTCGCTGCCGGGCGCCGCCCGGCCCGCCCCGGGCCCGGCCGCCGACGAGGGCCTGGCCCGCAGGCTCAAGGCGCTCGCCTGCACGGCGCCGCTGCACGACCTCGACACCCGCAAGGCCAACCTCGCGGGCGAGTACTCGGTGTACGCGATGGCGGAGATCGCGCTGGCCGCGATCGACCTGGTCACGCTCAACATGGACTTCGACACCGGCGCGGACCACGACCAGATAGTGGCCAGACTGCTGCCCCGCGTCGCCGCGCAGGCCCCCGTCCGCGGCCAGGCCGAGCACGAGCGCGTCGCCCGCTGGGTGCTGGAGAATCTGATCAACGTCGGCAGCGCCGACCGCGGATTCCGCGCCGTCTACGGCACGTTCGGCGCCGACGGCGGATATGTGCGGCGGGACTACGACTTCAAGCTGATCGAGGAAGTGCCGGGCCCCGGCGGCAGCGTCTACCTGCGCACCACCGACGAGGCGGTCAACGTCCTGGTCGGCGCGCTCGACACCGACGTCACCAGCGCGCAGATCGCCGCCGAGGTCAAGCTGGAGGTGCTGATCAGCCGCGGCAGGCTCGCCGACGCCCAACTCGCCGCGGAACAGGCCAGGTACCGCACCGTGCAGTACGCGGAGACGCTGCGCCGCACCCTGGAGGCCACCCGGCGCAACGTCCGGGCGGTCGACTGGCTGCGGACCGTCCCCGACATGATCGCCGAGGCCCTCGACCACGTCGCCGACCGCTACCGGCACGAGAACGCGATCCTCACCAACATCCGCAAGGCGCGCGACGAGGCGGAGGAGCCGGAGCACAAGCGCCGCGCCGCCGAACTGGTCGACATCGTCAAGGACTGCATCCGGCGCCACACCCAGCTCCAGTCCAGGCTGTTGGAGGCCGGGCCGCTGTTCCGCGCCGAGCAGGACCGGCAGGCGTTCGCCGCGCCCCCCGCGCGCGCCGGACTCGACCTGTACGGGCAGCTCGTCGCGCCCCTGCTGCCGATCCCGGTCGAGCGCGCGTCGCGGGTCACCGACGCGTTCTTCGCCCGCGGCGCGGGCCTGCGCACCCCGTCCGCCGTACGCGTCACCGACCTGGTCGAACTGCTGCTCACCCCGCCGCTGGAGCGGGAGCACCTGGGCGCGGAGATGCCGGAGCCCGACCTGGTCGCCACCCCGGACGACAGCCGGTTCAGCGAGGAACAGCTCGAATCCGCGCTCGATCTGCTCGACCTGCCGCACGACGCGCCGCGCCGCCTGTCGGGGCTCCTGGCCGACGCCCGCCGCCGCGACCCCGAACTGCCCTATCTGCTGGCCCTGCTGGCGATCCACGCCGCCTCCCCGCCGGTCGGCACCGCCTACCGCCAGGGCGAACAGCGCCTGCTCTTCGCGGTGGACGACGGCACGCCGCTGGACGACCACGAATTCGGCGGCGCCGACCTCATCGTCGGCACCGCGCGGCTGGACGCGGCGGCGATGACGGCCGCGCGCGCGGAGCCCGCGTGAGGCCCGGCACGGCGCCCGCCCGCCGTTTCCGACCCGGCCGCGCGGGACCACGTACGGCGGACGCGACGGCGCCGACCGGCGTCATCGCCTGGACCGAGGAGAGCGAGAAGTGAGCGAGTACCGGGAGACGGCGGCGGACACGCCCGAGGCCGCGGCGTACGAGGCCGGGAGCACCGGACCGGCGCGCACCGGGGGAGTGACGCCCGGCGACGCGGCGGACGCCGCCCGCCTCGTGGGCTTCGGGCTCCAGCCCAAACTGCTGCCCGCCCGCGACGCGGAGTACGCGGAACTGATCCGCCGCCACCGCGAGGACCCCGCCTTCGCGCGCCTGGCCGACGCGGTCGCGGCCGGACTCGGCCTGATCGTGCTGGAGGTCTCGCCCCGCGCCGGAATGGCCCTGGCGGCGGGCGAGGACTCGGTGTTCGCCGTCCGGATGGGCGACTACGCCCGCCGCGCCGCCTCCGACTCCGGTGACCGCTTCCTGCACGGCCTGGCCCACCTCGCCGCGGCGGCGCTCGCCTTCCCGCGCCCCGAGGACCTCGCCGACGACGGCTACATCGGCCGGATCACCGTCAACGGCATCGACGCCTTCATCCGCCAGGCCTGCCGCCGCCTGGAGGAACAGGCCGACGAGACCGGTGAGAACACCGACCCGGCCAGCGACGCGCCGGGACTGGAAGCCGCCTGGCGGGTCTACACCCGGCGCAGCGCGACCGGCGCCACCAAGGACGCCCGCAGGCTGGCCAGTTCCACCACCGGCATCATCGGCAAGGCCGTCGCCTTCCTCGTCGACTCCGGCTTCCTCCAGCGCACCGGGGACGAGTCGGGAGGCACCTACCGCACCACCGCCCGCTACCAGTTGCAGGTCCGCGACATGGCGGGCAGCGCCGCCATGGCCGAACTGCTCGACCTCGGCATTGTCCCGGTCGGCGACGGCAGCGCCAGCCTCGTCCCGGCCGCCGCCGACGACAGCGGCCTCGACCTGGCCGCGGACGCCGGTCTGCCGTTCCACGCCCACACCTGACCGGGGCCCGCCTCCCACCCGCCACCGCCACCGCCTCCCACCCGCCACCGCCTCCCACTCGCCCCCGACCCCCACCTCACCCCCGACCTCCAGTCCACTTCCGACCTGAACCACGAGCCACGAGAGTCCGCCGCATGTACGAGCTTTCCCGACTCCGCCTCTACTCCATCGGGCCCGCGGGCGCGCGCTACGCCGACACCGTCCTGGACCTGCGGGGCGTCGGCGAGCCGGTGCCGCAACCCGCCCCCGCGCAGGGCGAGTTCTTCGCCGACGAGCCCGCAGGACCGCCGCGCCGCCCGGCGCCCGCGGGCGTGCTCTTCCTGGAGAACGGCGGCGGCAAGTCGGTCCTGCTCAAGCTGATCTTCTCGGTGATGCTGCCCGGCCACCGCAACACCCTGGGCGGCGCCAGCTCCGGCGTCCTGCGGAAATTCCTGCTGGCCGAGGACTGCGGCCACGTCGCCCTGGAGTGGCAGCACACCGTCACAGGCGAGCTGGTCGTGGTCGGCAAGGTCAGCGAGTGGCGAGGCCGCCAGGTCTCCACCGACCCGCGGAAATTCGCCGAGGCGTGGTATTCGTTCCGGCCGGGACCCGGCCTCAGCCTGGACTCGCTGCCGGTCGCCGAGGCCGCCAGCGTACGGCCGCCGGTCGAGGGCATGTCCGGCGCGCGCGGCAGGCGCCGCACCATGAAGGGCTTCCGGGACGCGGTCACCGAGGCGGGCAAGGCGTACCCGCACCTGGAAGTGGTGTGGGAGGAGATCCACGACCGGTGGAACGAACACCTCGGCGACCTCGGCCTCGACCCCGAACTCTTCCGCTACCAGCGGGAGATGAACGCCGACGAGGGCGAGGCCGCGGGCCTGTTCGCCGTCAAGAAGGACTCCGACTTCACCGACCTCCTGCTGCGCGCCGTCACCGACACCCGTGACACCGACGGCCTCGCCGACCTCGTGCACGGCTTCGCCAACAAGCTCGGCCGCCGCGCGGAACTCACCGCGGAACGCGACTTCACCGCGGGCTCGCTCGACCTGCTGGAGCGGATCGTCGAGGCCGCCGCCACTCGCGACCAGGCCCGCGGCGTCCACGCCCAGTCCGAACGCCGCACCCGCGCCCTCGCCCGTCGCCTGTCCGCCCGCGCCCAGCAGGAGCGCGGCAGGACCGCCGAACTGGCCGAGCACATGGCGCGCGCCGCGCACAGCGTCACCGACGCCGACCAGGCCCGCGGCGGCAGCGCCCTGATCGCCGCCGAACTTGCCTACCGACACGCCTCGTTGGCGCTGGCCGCCGCGGACAAGAGCGCCGCGGGACTCCGCCGCGAGCTGGGCGACGCCCGTACGCTGCACGCCGCCTGGCAGGCGGCCGAGACCGTACTGCGGCAGCGCGCCGCGGGCGACCGGCTGACCCGCGTCACCGCCGCGATCCGCGAGGCCGAACGCGACGCGGCCCCGGCGCTGGCCGCCCGCACCCGCGCCGCCGCCGATCTCGTACGCGCCCTGCACGCCGCCGCCGCACGCGCCGAGCAGCAGGCCGACGCCGAGGAGGAGCGGTCCGCCGCGCTCCAGGCGGAGTCCGAGGCCGCGCACCGCGACGCGACCGCCGCCGCCACCGAGGCGCAGCGGGCCCGCAGCGAGAGCGGACACCTCGGACAGCGGCTCGCCGAGGTCGAGCAGGAGACCGCCGAGGCGGTCAGCGCGGGCTGGCTCGACGACACCGCACCCGACGCCGACCCGGCCCGCGCGGCCCTCGCCGCCTCCGACGCGGAACAGACCGCGGCGGCCCTGGCCCGTTCCGCCACCGACACCGCCCACAGCGCCGCCGCCCGTGCCCGCGAGGCCGCCTCCGCCGAGGCCCGCGCCGACCTGGCCGCCGCCCGCGCCGCCGACGCCCTCACCACCGCGGAAGCCGCCAGAACCGCCGCGACCGTGGCGGCCACCGCGCTCGCCGCCGACCCCCGCCTGGCCGCCCTGCTGAGCGTGCCGGGCCCGCGCGACGGCACGGATTCCGCGGCGGGCCAGGACGCCGGACACCCGAGCGGCGCCCGCGCCGGCAGAACCTCCGACGCCTCGGCCGGTGGCAGCGCGACCGGGCCGCACGGCGGTACGGGCCGTGACGCCCGGGACGGCTCGGCAGGACGGCACGGCGGTACGGGCTCCGGCGCCGCGGGTACGGCCGCGGGCCGCACCGGCCAGGGCTCGGGAGCCTCCGACCGGGACGGCGCCGGCGCGTCGCCCCTCCGCCCCGCCGCCGCGCGCCCGTCCGCGGACGGACCCCTCACCGCCGCGGAGCTCGACGGCTTCGCCGAGCCGCTGCGGGAACTGCTGGACAGCGCCGTCGCCTCCGCCGAGCGCAAACTCTTCGAGCTGCGGACCGCGGCGGCCGACGACGCACGCATCCTCGCCGCGCTCGGCGACGGCGGCCTGCTGCCGCCGGGCCCCGACGTCCTGGCGACCGTCGAATTCCTGGGGGAGCACGGCATTCCGGCGCTGCCCGGCTGGCGCTACCTCGCACAGGCCGTGGACCCGGTGGACCACGCGGTCGTGCTGGCCTCCCGCCCCGAGCTGGTCGACGGCGTCGTGGTCACGGAACCCGGCTCGTACCAGCGGGCCAGGGACGTGCTGGCGCAGGCCGCCCTGCTGCCGCGCTCGACGGTCGCGGTCGGCACCGCGGCGGCGCTGCTCGCACCGCCGCCCGCGACGGCGGCGGGCAGCGCGGACCAGGACGTGTTCCTGGTCCCGCCGAACCCGGCGATGCACGACGAACTAGCCGCCGACGGCGAACGCCAGGAGCTGCGGGCCCGCGCCACCGCCCGCGAGGAGGACATCAGGACGCTCGCGGCCCGGCTCGGCCACGACCGGACGCTGTCGGCCCGCCTCGCCTCGTGGCGCGCCTCCTGCCCGCCGGACCGCCTCGCCGAGCTGGAGGCGGAGGTCACCGCCGCGCGGCAGAGCGCGGAGCAGGCCCGCGCGGAGCTGGCCGCGCTGCGCGCCGAACGCGCGGAGGCCGAGGCCGCCGCCGCCGAGAGCGCGCGGGACAACGACGCCCGCCGCGCCGCCGCCGAGCAGGCCCGGCGCCGCGCCGACGCGCTCGCCGGTCTCGCCCACCGGCTCCGCGAGCGCGCCAACTGGCAGCGCAGGGCACGGGAGTTGGCCGCCGACGCGGCCGAGGCGGAGACCCGCGCCGAGACCTGCCTGGCGCAGGCCCGCGCCGCGGACGAGGACCGCCGCGCCGCCCAGCGCGCCTCCGACGACGCCCGCCGCACCGCCCGCGTCCTGCGCGCCGAGCGGTCCGAGATCGCCGGAGCCCCCGACGAGAGCGCGCAGGACCGGGCGCAGGCCCCCGCGGCCACCGAGTCGCTGCCCGCGCTCCGCGAGGCGTACCACTCGGCCTCCCAGGTGTACGAGAAGGTCGGTGTCGGCGCGGACCTGCGCGCCGAGCAGGCCCGCGCGGAGAGCACCGAGAACGCGGCCCTGGTCGAACTGGACCGGCTCACCAACAAGGTCCGCAGCCGCGCCGCCCAGTTGCTCGAAGGCCCGGACGGCGCCGACGGCCCCTCCCGGCAGGCCGCGGCGGCCCGCGCGGAACGGCTCGTACAGACCCTGGAGTCGCGCGCCTCCACCGCCAGCGAGCAGTTGGGGCGGCTGCGCGGCGAGGCGGAACGGCTCGCGCCCGCGGACGGCGACCGGCACACCGACCTGCCCGACGGACTGCTGCCGCGCGACGCCGAGCACGCGCAGGAGCTGCTGCGCGCCGCCAACGCCGAACTGGCCTCCCGCACCGACGCGTTGGAGCAGGCGAGGGCCGCCCACACCGACATGGTCCACGCCCACCGCGCCGCCGAGGACGCGGCGGGCGGCTTCGACGAGATCGCCGCGATGCTGCGCGACCTGCTGCGGGACAACGCGCCGGGACAGCAGGCCGAGGACGAGCCGGAGCCGTACCCCGGCAGCACCGAGGAGGCCCGGCAGGCCGCGGCGGAGGCCCGGCGCGGTCTGCGCGGCTGCGCGGCCGACCTGTCCACCGCGGAGACCCAGCTCCGCGAAGCCTCCGACGTCCTGGTCCGGCACGCCAACGCGGTGCGCTACGAGCAGGTCAGGACGCCCGCGCGCCAGCAGATCAGGGAACTGCCCGCCGCCGCGCTGCCCGAGCACGCCGCCGCCTGGGCGACCGCCTTCGCCCCGCGGCTGCGCGTGCTGACCGACGAGCTGACCCAGCTGGAGCGCAACCGCGACAGCATCGTGGACCGGCTGCGCGGCCTGGTCGAGTCCTCGCTCGCCACCCTGCGCTCGGCGCAGCGCCTGTCACGGCTGCCGGAAGGGCTCGGCGAATGGTCGGGCCAGGAGTTCCTGCGGATTCGCTTCGAGGACCCGGACCAGTCCGTTCTCACCGAACGCCTCGGCGAGGTCATCGACGAGGCCACCAGGGCCGCCGTACGCAAGAATTCGGACCTGCGGCGGGACGGGATGTCGCTGCTGCTGCGCGGCGTCGGGTCCGCGCTCGAACCGCGCGGCATCGCCGTGGAGATCCTCAAACCGGACGCGGTGCTGCGCGCCGAGCGGGTGCCGGTCGGACAGATGGGCGACGTGTTCTCCGGCGGGCAGCTCCTCACCGCCGCCATCGCCCTCTACTGCACGATGGCCGCGCTGCGCAGCAACGACCGGGGCCGGGACAAGCAGCGGCACGCGGGCACCTTGTTCCTCGACAATCCCATCGGTCGCGCCAACGCCACCTATCTCCTGGAATTGCAGCGCGCGGTGGCCGACGCCTTGGGCGTACAGCTCATTTACACCACGGGACTGTTCGACACCACGGCACTCGCCGAATTCCCGCTGGTGGTCAGGCTCCGCAATGACGCGGATCTGCGGGCGGGCCTGAAATACATCAGCGTCGAGGAGCACCTGCGGCCGGGACTTCCGGTCCCCGACCCGCAGGGCGAGCAGGTGCACGGCGAGATCACCGCCACCCGGATGTACCGACGGCCGCCCGAGCCGGAGCGGGACGGGAGAGACGGGGAATCGGACGTGCCCGTTTCCGGGTCCGCGCGCGCCGCCGTGCCCGGACCGGGCAGGGAACTCCAGCCGGACAGAGGCTAGTCCGGACCGTCGCCGGCGGTGGCCGCCGCTGCTACCGGCCGCTGCTGGGTACGGACCGCGATCAGCTCCCGGACCGTCGCCCGACCACCAGGTACCGACGGCAGACCGCGAGCGGCCGGAGTCAGACCCCGAGGTGCCAGGGCAGATGGCGCGGTATGTGCACCCGCCGCGTCGGCCTGCCGCGCGCGGCCGACCGCGCCGCACGGTGCCTTCTGCGCCGCTCCCTGCGCAGGGCACGGGCCGCGCTGCTCGGGCTGGAGAGCACCCCGTTGCGCTGGTTCCACACCTGTCGCGTCACCCACACGTCCAACACCGCCCACGTGGCGACGACGCTGGTGAAGACGGCGGAGATCAGCGCGGGCGCCGACAGCCAGGAGTGTCCGGCGGCCAGCAGTACGGCCATCACCGCGAGGATCAGCGCGACGGCCACGATCAGCACCGCCCGCACCGCCGCCGCTCGTACCGGATCGGGCATTCGGGGAGTGCCGACCGGGTCCTCGGTCCACACCCGCCCTTGTTCGAAGTCCATACAAGGTGCCTGCCCCGAATCTTCACGATGCATTCCGGGGTACGTATCCGGCCAGACCTGCCCAACCCTACGCACTGGCTTTCGAGTTACCGCATCGGCAGTAGTAGGCTCACGCCGTTTAAACGCGACAGACGATCCCCATACCGGGGAAGACGTTGGGGAGGCCATGCGCTTTCGCGGTACGACGATCCGCCGGAAGATCGTGGCGCTGCTGCTGATCCCACTGGTGTCCCTCACCCTCATCTGGGCCTTCGCCGCCACCATCACCGGGCGCGAGGTGTTCGGACGGCCGGACATCCAGCGAATAGTCGACAATGTCGGCTATCCCGCCGACGACGCGGTTCGGAACCTTCAGCAGGAGCGCAGGGTCGCTCTGGTCTTTCTGGCCAACACCCGTGACTCCGAGGCGCGGATCGCCTACGACAAGCAGGAACACGCCACCGACGCGTCCATCGCCAAGATGCGGACGACCATCGACGCGTCCGGCGTCCGCGACGACCTCAACGCGCGGTCCCGCGACCGCCTCGACGACCTCCTCAACACCGTCGAGGGCCTCACCTCGCTCCGCCAGCGGATCGACAACCAGCGGATCACCCGCGACGACGCCTACCAGGCGTACAACTCGCTGGTCGATCCCACCTTCGACCTCTTCGAGGAGTACCTCCCGCTCAGCGACGTCACGCTGGACAGCCAGCGGCGCGCGGTGATCGGCCTCTACCGGGCGCAGGAGGAGGTCAGCCGCGAGGACGCGCTGATGGCCGCCGCGATCAGCACCGGCCACACCAGCAAGGACGAACTGCGCTCCTTCACCTTCGCGGTCGCCGAGCAGCGCAACTACTACGCCGTCGACCTCAAGACCCTCACCGACGAGGCGCGCGCGCCCTTCGACACGTACTGGCAGAGCGCCAGCGGCAAGGCGCTGCGGGCCGCCGAGAACGCGATCATCGTCGCGGGCGTGGAGGAGGCGCCGGTCGTGGCCGCCCAGAAGGCGTGGCCCGCGACCGCCGCCACCGTGATGACCGACCTCGGCAAGCTCGACGGCGAGGCCATCGCGAAGTTCAGCAAGCAGGCCAGGCCGCTGTCCACCACGCTGGTCGTCGAAGCCGCCGTCATCGGTGTCCTCGGTCTGGTCGCGGTGATCGCCTCGCTGATCGTGTCGGTACGGATCGGCCGCAGCCTGATCCGCGACCTGTCCGGGCTGCGCCGCGAGGCCCAGGAGGTCTCCGGCACCCGGCTGCCCCGCGTCATGCGGCGGCTGGCCGCGGGCGAACAGGTCGACGTCGAGACCGAGGTGCCGCGCCTCCAGTACTCCGACGACGAGATCGGACAGGTCGGCAAGGCGCTCAACACCCTCCAGCGGGCCGCCGTCGAGGCCGCCGTCCGCCAGGCCGACATGCGCAAGGGCGTCTCCGAGGTCTTCGTCAACCTCGCCCGCCGCAGCCAGGTCCTGCTGCACCGCCAGCTCACCTTGCTGGACGCGATGGAGCGCCGCACCGAGAACGCCGAGGAACTGGCCGACCTCTTCCGCCTCGACCACATGACCACCCGCATGCGGCGGCACGCCGAGGGCCTGGTCATCCTCTCCGGTGTCGCCCCCTCCCGGCAGTGGCGCAAGCCCGTCCAGCTCATGGACGTGGTCCGCGCCGCCGTCGCCGAGGTCGAGGACTACGAGCGGATCGAGGTACGGCGTCTGCCCCGGCTGGCCGTCACCGGCTCCGCGGTCGGCGACCTCACCCACCTGCTCGCCGAACTCATCGAGAACGCCGCCGTGTTCTCGCCGCCGCACACCGCGGTACGGCTGCACGGCGAGCCGGTCGCCAACGGCTTCGTGCTGGAGATCGACGACCGCGGCCTCGGCCTGACGCCCGACGCGCTGCTGGAGTCCAACCTCCGGCTGGCCGAGACCCCGGAATTCGAACTGTCGGACACCGACCGGCTCGGCCTGTTCGTGGTCAGCCGCCTCGCGCAGCGCCAGGGCGTCAGGGTCTCGCTGCGGCAGTCCCCGTACGGCGGCACCACCGCCGTCGTCCTCATCCCGGCGAATCTGCTCACCGAGACCGGCGACGACACCGGCGCGACCAAGATCGGCGACCTCACCGAGTCCCGCCCGGCGCGGGTGCCCTCCGACACCGAGCACACCTTCCGGCAGTGGGGCCTTGACGGCATCGGCGGCGAGACGCAGAAGGAGCACGAGGCGCACCCGGCGGACGAGCCCGTCGGCGCGCCGGTCGGCGAGGCGGGCGACCCGGAACTCGACGGGCCGCTGCCGTTGCCGCGCCGCCGCCGTACCGCGCCCGTACTGGTCTCCGACCGCGGCCGACCGGTCGGCGGACCCTCCGCGCAGACCTCGCAGGCCGACCGGGGAGCGCTGGAACAGGCCGCGGAGCGGGCCGTGGCGCAGGCGCAGGCCCGCGGCGAGCTGTACCCACAGGGCCAGCCGCAGGCGCAGACCCCGGCGCAGGCACCGGCTCCGGCGGAGCCCCAGCCGCTGCCCGCGCGCCGGTCCCCGTCTCGGCCCGCGTCCGAACCCACGCCCGAACCCCCGTCCGGGTCCCAGCCTTTGACGGCCGCGAAGAAGACGACCGCGTCCGGCGCGAGCGGCAGCGCACTGCCCCGCCGGGTCAGGCAGGCCAATCTGGCGCCGCAGTTGAGGGTGGAGACCACCGCCCACGACAGCGGCGGCGCGACCGGCGAGGGCGCCGGCCGCGAGCGGTCGGCGGACGAGGTCCGCGACCGGATGGCGGCACTCCAGCGCGGCTGGCAGCGCGGCCGGGAAGTGACCGAGAACGACGGCACGCAAGACGACCCGTCGGCATCCGCACCGAGAACGACACCTGAGGGGAACGGTCGATGACCGCACCATCGAGCCCGACACGCGAGCTGAGCTGGCTCCTTGACGATCTGGTCTCGCGCGTGGCCAGCATCCGCAAGGCCCTGGTCCTCTCCGGCGACGGCCTGGCCATCGGCGCGTCGGACGGACTGACCCGCGAGGACTCCGAGCACCTCGCCGCCGTCGCATCCGGCTTCCACAGCCTCGCCAAGGGCGTAGGACGGCACTTCGAGGCCGGGCGCGTCCGGCAGACCATGGTCGAACTGGACGACGCCTTCCTCTTCGTGACGGCGGCGGGCGACGGAAGCTGCCTGGCCGTACTCAGCGCGGCCGAGTCCGACGTCGGCCAGGTCGCGTACGAGATGGCGCTACTGGTCAAGCGGGTCGGTGCCCACCTGGGCACCGCGGCTCGGAACGACGGCGGCGCGGCACTCAGCGGCTGACCGGATGATCTGACAACGGGGTGACGGGTGTCATGACTTCTGATTCGGACCGGTGGTACGACGACGCGGCAGGACCGGTGGTGCGGCCCTATGCGATGACAAGGGGCCGCACCAGCAACGCCGCTGAGACGAAGATCGACCTGATCGCCCTGGTGATCACGGAGACCGAGGCCGGGGACGACGGAGGCGCGCAGGACGACCACACGCTGTCACCCGAGCACCTCGACATCGTCGAACGCTGTCAGGTCCAGGCCGTCTCCGTCGCGGAGCTGGCCGCCGACCTCGACCTGCCGGTCGGGGTGGTCCGCGTCCTGGTCGGGGACCTGCTGGAGGCGTCGCACGTACAACTCCACCAGCCGGTCCCACCGGCCGAGTTGGTGGACGAGAACATCCTGCGCGAGGTCATCAACGGGCTGCGCGCGCTGTAGTGGATCGTGATCCACTGCGGCGTGCCGGTCATGTTCGAACAGGACTAGGCTCTCCGCAGACGTACGACGAAGCGCAACCGACGTACAGATCGACGTACAACTGACAACGCCGGCAGGGAAGTAGACACAACATGGCTTTCGCGCGATCGGATCGCCGCCGCAAGCCGTCCGCCGACGAGCCGGTGGCGCTCAAGCTGCTGGTGGCGGGCGGCTTCGGCGTGGGCAAGACCACGCTGGTGGGCGCGGTCAGCGAGATCAGGCCGCTGCGCACCGAGGAGTCGCTCAGCGAGGCGGGCCGCCCGGTGGACGACATCGAGGGCGTGGAGGGCAAGCGCACCACCACCGTCGCCATGGACTTCGGGCGGATCACGCTCAGGGACAACCTGGTGCTGTATCTGTTCGGCACGCCAGGACAGGACCGGTTCTGGTTCCTGTGGGACGAGTTGGCGCAGGGCGCGCTCGGCGCGGTCGTGCTCGCCGACACCCGCCGCCTGGAGGACTGCTTCGCGGCCGTCGACTACTTCGAGCGGCGCGGCATCCCCTTCACGGTCGCCGTCAACTGCTTCGACGGCGCCGAACTGCACGCGCCGGACATCGTGCGCGACGCCCTCGACCTGGACGCCTCGGTGCCGGTGGTGATGTGCGACGCGCGCGAGCGGGACTCGGCGAAGAACGTCCTGATCACCGTGGTGGAACACGCGGCGCAGATGGCGACGGGGCGCAAGGAGCCCGCCGCCACCTGAGCCCGGCGGCTGCCTGGGGTCGGACGCTTCCGCAGACCGGCCGCCGCCTCGGACGCTTCCGCAGCCCGGCCGCCGCCTGAGTCCGGTTCTTCCGCGAGACGGCCAACCGGCCGCCGTTCAGAGCCGATCGCTATCCGGCGGAGCCGTCCTCGCCGTCCTCCTCCAGCCAGCCGAAGCTCCGCTCGACGGCCATCTTCCAACGCCGGTAACCGAGTTCACGTCGCGGCTCGGCCATGCGCGGCCTCCACTCGGTCTCGCGCTCCCACTGCGCCCTGAGCGTGTCGAGGCCGTCCCACACGCCGGTCGCCAGACCCGCCGCGTAGGCCGCGCCGAGGCTGGTGGTCTCGGCGACGACCGGCCGGACCACCGGCACGGCCAGCACGTCGGCCTGATGCTGCATCAGCAGGCTGTTGACGGTCATGCCGCCGTCCACGCGCAGTTCGGCGATGCGTACGCCGGAGTCCTCCTGCATCGCGTCGACCACCTCGCGGGTCTGCCAGCTCGTGGCCTCCAGCACGGCCCGCGCCAGGTGCGCCTTGGTGACGAAGCCGGTGAGCCCGGTGATCACACCGCGGGCGTCGGACCGCCAATAGGGCGCGAACAGCCCGGAGAAGGCCGGCACGACGTAGGCGCCGCCGTTGTCGGGCACGCTCGCGGCCAGCGGCTCGATCTCGTCCACGCTGCGGATGAGGCCGAGTTGGTCGCGCAGCCAGTGGACGAGGGCCCCGGTGACGGCGATCGAGCCCTCCAGTTGGCGATCCCGAGGGCGCTGAGCTGGTCGGGGCGCAGCCCGGCCCTGGCGAGCGCGCCCGCCGCCACGGCCTGCGTCTTCGCCCAGATCTCGGTCGCGTCGTGCTCCACCCAGCCGGGCCGGGGGAGGATCTGCCGGTGGTCGCGCTGGTCGGCGGCGACGATCCGGCCGCCGCTGTCGAAGACGACGCACCGGGTGGATGTGGTGCCCTGGTCGATGGCGGCTACGTAGCTCACGGGCTGGTCGCTCATGTCGGTCTCCCTTGCCCGGTCCGCGCGGGACCGTGTCGGGAACGGGCGGCGGCGCGGACCGCCGGTGGCCGGTGCCCCTCCCGCCGACCGGCTCCGCGCCACCGGAAGTGTTCTCCAGGGGTGACGGAGCGTCAAGAAGCCTGACCGATCAGGTCACTTCACGACGGAGCCGGGACCGATCCCCACCGTTTGACCCGACACGCGTCGGTACGGTCCGGCCCGGTGCGCGTCCGCCTGGCCCGTGCGGCCCGGCGCGCGTCCGACCAACCCGGTCGGCCCGGTGCGCGTCCGCCCGGCCCGTACGATCCGCTACGCGCCCCCCGGTGCCCGGTCACTTCACCACGACCACCGCGGAGCCGTGCCCGAACAGCCCCTGGTTGGCGGTGATTCCGAGCCGCGCGCCCGCGACCTGCCGCCCTTCCGCCCGGCCGCGGATCTGGCGGACCAGCTCGCAGACCTGCGCGATGGCCTGGGCGGGTACGGCCTCGCCGAAGGACGCCAGGCCGCCGCTGGTGTTGACCGGGATGGCGCCGCCCAGCGCGGTCGCCCCCGATCGCAGCAGTTTGGCGCCCTCACCCGTCGCGCACAGGCCCAGATCCTCGTACCACTGGAGTTCCAGGGCGGTCGACAGGTCGTAGACCTCCGCCAGGTCGAGGTCTCCCGGCGCGATCCCGGCTTCCTCGTACGCCGCCGCCGCGATCGAGGCGCGCGGCTCCTGTTCGGGCGGGGGCACGGCGACGGCGGAGTCACTCGCGATGTCCGGCAAGTCCGGTACGGTGCGCGGGTATTGGGGCGTCACGGTGGAGACCGCGCGGATCCGTACCGGGGCGGAGGTGTGCCGCCGGGCGAAGTCCATGCTCGACAGCACGAGCGCGGCGCCGCCGTCCGAGGTGGCGCAGATGTCCAGCAGTCGCAGCGGATCGGCGACGACCGCGGAGGCCGCGACCTCTTCGGCGCTGACCGGCTCGCGGTAGCGGGCCAGTGGATTGGCCGCGCCCGCACGGGAGTTCTTGACCTTGACCTGCGCGAAGTCGTCGAGCGTGTCACCGTGCACGGCCATCCTGCGGCGCGCGTACAGGCCGAAGTAGCCGGGGTTGGTGGCGCCGAGGACCCGGAAGCGCAGCCAGTCGGGGTCGTCGGGCCGCTCGCCGCCCGCGGGGGCGAAGAAGCCCTTGGGCGCGGAGTCGGCGCCGACCACGAGCGCCACGTCGGTGAGGCCCGCCAGGATCTGCGCGCGGGCGGTCGCGATGGCCTGCGCCCCGGAGGCGCACGCGGCGTAGACGCTGGTGACGCGGGCGCCCTGCCAGCCGAGCGCCCGCGCGAAGGTCGCGCCCGCCACGTATCCGGGATAGCCGCCGCGTACGGTGTCGGCGCCCACCACCGACCGCACCTCGCGCCAGTCGAGGCCCGCGTCCGCGAGGGCCGCGCGGGCGGCGGCGACCCCGTATTCGGTGAACGGCCGCCCCCACTTGCCCCAGGGGTGCATGCCGGCGCCGAGGACCGCGATGTCGGCGGTCATCGGGCATCGCCCACGGGCCGCCAGTTCCAGGTGCCGCGTCCGGTGTCGGCGCCGCCCGTACCGTCGGCTGCCGTCTCCCCGAGCACCCCGGGCACCAGCTCGACCGGCATCCCGACCGCGAGATCGGCCGGGGTCACTCCGGGCGCCGCCTGTCCCAGCACGACCATCCGCTCGTCCGCCAGCTCGACGGCGACCAGGGTGTACGGCTGCCACGCGCGCCCGGGGTCCGAGGGATACGGCGGCGGCGTCCGGTAGCGGGCGTCGGTGTACGACCAGACGTGCCCGGTCCTGGAGAGCGGGAACTCGTCCAAGTCGGTACCCGCGCACGCGGGGTTGCGGCAGAAGGAGTCCTCACGGGGGAAGAACACGCTTCCGCAGTCGCGGCACCGGGTGCCGAGCAGCCGGAAGTCGGTTCCCGTCCCCTCGGTGAACCAGCCCTCGACCACCGGCGGTGTGCGCCTGTGCTGCTCCACGCGGCCTCCCCGGCTCATCATCTGACGGATCGTCAGAAGTGTGCCACGGGCGGCCCGCCGACGGAACAGCGCCGGACCGCGCGAAGTCGGCGGGCCGGAAGGGCCGGTGCGAGGCGGCGTCAGGCGTCGTCGCCCGTGCCGCCCTGCTCCGCCAGCCACTTGTCCGCCGTCTCGGCCAGTTCGGCGTCTCGCCCGGCGAGCATGGTGGTGATCATCTTGACGTCGCCGCGCAGCGACCACGCCGGGTGCCCGAAGGTCGCCGGATTGTTCTTCTCGATCAGGAAGTGGGCGGGCCACGCCGTTCCGTACCCGATCAGCGGCAGCGCCGCCGCGTACCGCTTGCGGCCCCGTGCCAGGCCGTACCCGGTGACCGCGAGGCCGGTGAGCGTGCCCGTCAGGTGCACCCAGCGGGTGGCGGCCTTCGAGTGCATCGCCACGTAGTACGGCCAGAACTCCTCGAAGGTGCTGAACGTCTGCTTCGTCATTACCGCAGAGTAGCGCCGCCGCTGGACGGTGTCAGGGGTCGGTGCTATGGTCTTCTCGTAGTGAGAATGACTCACCTTGAGAACAACATCCGGGGTGGGTTCGGCGCGAGACGGGGGCGATCATGACGGACGCGGCGAACACGTCGGAGACGGCGGGGGAGTCGGCGGCGCGGCGGGAGCGGGACTTCCTCGACTCCTACGATCCGCGCGCCTTCGACCCGATCGCCGTGACCGTCGACATCGTCGCGCTGACCCTGCGCGCCGACCGGCTGCACGTACTGGCCGTCGAGCGGGGCGGACCGCCGTTCGCGGGGGAGCGGGCACTGCCGGGCGGATTCGTCCGCGCGGGACGCGAGTCCCTGGACGAGGCGGCGGCGCGGGAGTTGGCCGAGGAGACCGGCCTGGACGCCACGGCGCTCGGCCGGGTCCACCTCGAACAGCTCGGCTCCTACGGCGTCCCCGACCGCGACCCGCGCATGCACGTGGTCTCGATCGCGTACCTCGCCTTCGCGCCGGGACTGCCCGATGCCACGCCGGGAAGCGACGCCGCGGGCGCCGCCTGGATCCCCGTCGAAGCAATCCTCCCGAAAGGGCAACCGGACACGGCGCCGCCGCGTCCCTTCGAGCAGGGTCGGCGGACCGGAATCTACGGGGGTGGTACCGGCCGCCGGCCCGCTTCTCACGGGAGCGCTCCCCGGCTCGCCTTCGACCACGACCGCATCCTCGCGGACGGTCTGGAACGCGCCCGCGGAAAGATCGAGTACACCCCGCTGGCCACGGCTTTCCTCGGCGAGACCTTCACCATCAGCGAATTGCGCGCGGTCTACGAGACGGTGTGGGGCGCGCCGCTGCACGCGGGCAACTTCCACCGCAAAGTGCTCTCCGTGCCGGGCTTCGTGGAGTCCACCGGCGAGACCGACAGCCGCCCCGGCAGCAAGGGCGGTCCGCGCGCCCGTCTCTACCGGGCAGGCGATGCCCGGTTGCTGCACCCGGCGCTGCTCCGCCCCGACCGGGAGGACGACGTCCGATGACCGCCACCACGAATCCGCTCGATGACCCGGCCGGTGACCGGACCAACGGCCCGACGCGTGGCGCGAGTCGCGGACCCCTCGGCGACACCGGCAACGACCCGTCGGGCGCACACATACGCACCTTCGAGGACGCCCTCGCCGCCCTCGACGCCGACTTCCCGGCCGACGCCCACGACGCGGTCCGCCACTACCGGCGGCTCGCCCGGCTGCTGCACCCCGACGCCGCACCGCCCGGCCGCACCGCGGAGGCCGCCGCGGCCTTCGCCCGGCTGTCCGCCCGCCACCACCACACCGACGAAAGGGCCACCGCTCCCACCGTCACCACCGCGGACCGCCGCTACGTCCTCGGCCCGGTCCTGGCCACCGGCGACCTCGCCGTCCTGCGGACCGCCCACTACGACGAGAACGGCGACCGGCGCGAGGCCGTACTGAAGATCCCGCAACGGCCCCGCGACAACGACCTGTTGGAGCACGAGGCCGACGTGCTGCGCCGCCTCGACACCGTCGGCGAACGGCGGCACCGCGCGTACGCCCCGCAACTGATCGAGAGCTTCAGGCACCGCGACACCGACGGCGTCGAGCGGCACGTCAACGCGCTCGTACCGCTCACCGGCTTCCACACGCTCGCCGAGGTCGCCGCCGCCCACCCCGGCGGCCTCGACCCGCGCGACGCGGCCTGGATGTGGCGCCGCCTGCTGACCGCGCTCGGCTGGGCCCACCGCGCCCGGCTGGTGCACGGCGCCGTCTTCCCCGAACACGTCCTCATCCACCCCGAGTTGCACGGCCTGGTCCTGGTCGACTGGTGCTACGCGACCGCCTTCGACACCCATGTGCCGGTCCTCGTCGACCGGCACAGGGACGCCTATCCGCCCGAGGTCCCGGAGCGCCGACCGGCCTCCCCGGCCACCGACATCCACCTCGCCGCGCTCTGCGTGCGGCAGCTCATGGGCGACCGGGCACCGGCGCCGATGCGCGCCTTCCTGCGCGCGTGCGTACTGCCCTCGCAGAACGCACGCCCGCAGGACGCCTGGCAGCTCCTCGGCGAGCTGGACGACCTGCTGGAACGGCTCTACGGGCCGCGCACCTTCCGCCCGTTCGCCATGCCGCACATCTGACAACCGCGACACCACCACCACGACACAAGGGGGAACCACCATGGGCAGCGGAAGCTGGTCCACCAATGTCTACGACGCCGCCGCGCGCTACCGCGCCGCGTCCGGCTCCGGCGCCTTCGCCTACAGCGACCACGTCACCGGCTCGTCCCCGCGCAGCAGTTGGGCGGCCCACCCGTCACTCGACCCCAAGAACATCACCCTGCGGGAGAGCCGCGACTCCGCGGAACACCCCACCTCGCTCGCCATCGCCGTGCTCTTCGACGTCACCGGCTCGATGCGCACCGTGCCGCAGGTGCTCCAGACCAAGCTCCCCGAACTGTTCGGCCTGCTGCTGCGCAAGGGCTACACCGAGCACCCGCAGGTGATGTTCGGCGCGGTCGGCGACGCCACCTGCGACCGGGTGCCCCTCCAGATCGGGCAGTTCGAGTCCGACAACCGGATGGACGACGACCTCGGCAACATCCTCCTGGAGGGCGGGGGCGGCGGCCAGATGAGCGAGTCGTACGAACTCGCGCTCTACACCATGGCCCGGCACACCGCGCTGGACTGCCACGAGAAGCGCGGGCGGCGCGGCTACCTGTTCCTGATCGGCGACGAGATGCCGTACGGCAAGGTCAAGGCGCGCGAGGTGTGGGACGTCCTCGGCGAGCGCATCCCGCAGGACATCCCGATCACCGACATCGTCGCCGAACTCCAGCGCACCTACCACGTCCACTACATCCTCCCGGCGGGCTCCTCCTACGTCGGCAACACCGAAGTGCTCGGCATCTGGCGGAAGTTGCTCGGCCAGAACGTCATCGAGCTGGACGACCTCGACGCGGTCTGCGAGACCATCGCGCTGACCGTGGGCCTCGGCGAGGAGGCGATCGACCTCGCCGCGGGCCTGGCCGACCTGGCCGACGTCGGCTCGGCGGCGGGCGACAGCGTCAGCAAGGCGCTCGCCGGACTCGACCGGGGCAGGGACGGCGCGGCCCGCGGCAGCGCCCTCGCCGTCTCCGACGCGCCCCTCACCGACGGCGACGCGGGTCCCGCCACCACCACGAGGCTGTAGTGCACACCATCGTCGTCGACCTCGGATTCGGGGACGCGGGCAAGGGCGCCGCCGTGGACCGGCTCTGCCAGGACGGTACGGTCCAGGCGGTCGTCCGGTTCAACGGCGGCGCCCAGGCCGCGCACAACGTCGTCACCGCAGACGGCCGCCACCACACCTTCGCGCAGTTCGGCTCCGGCACGCTGCGCGGGGTCCGCACCCACCTGTCGCGGTTCATGACCGTCGACCCGCTCGCGCTGGCCGCCGAGGCCGACCACCTGCGCACGGTCGGCGTCCCCGACCCGTACGCCCTGCTGTCCGTCGACCGCGCGGCGCCGATCGCCACCCCGTACCACGCCGCCGCCAACCGGCTGCGGGAGCAGGCGCGCGGCGCCGAGCGGCACGGCTCCTGCGGGATGGGCGTGGGCGAGGCCGCCGCGTACGCGCTCGCCCACCCCGGTGACGCGCCGACCGTCGGCGACTGCGCGTCACGCCCCCGGCTGCTGCGCCAACTGCGCCTGCTGCGCGACCGGTTGGCGGACGAGTTGGGCCCGCTTCCCGCGCCGCCGGTCGAGGACTGCGCGGAAGTCCTCGCCGCCTTCGCCCGTACGGTCACCCTGACCGACGGGGCCGCGCTGCACGACCTCCTGCGGCGGGGCCCGGTGGTCTTCGAGGGCGCCCAGGGCGTCCTGCTGGACGAATGGCACGGCTTCCACCCGTACACCACCTGGTCCACCACCACCTTCGCCAACGCCGAGACGCTGCTGGCCGAGGCGGGTACACCGGGCGAGGCACGGCGGCTGGGCGTCGTGCGCACCTACACCACCCGGCACGGGCCGGGCCCGCTCGTCACCGAGGACCCGGAGCTGACACCGCTGCTGCCCGAGCCGCACAACGGCCACGGCCGCTGGCAAGGCGCCTTCCGCACCGGCCACTTCGACGCCGTCGCGCACGCGTACGCCGTGGAGGTCTGCGGGGGAGTGGACGCCCTCGCCGTCACCCACCTCGACGCGCCCACCCGCGCCCGCGGCCTGCGCATCTGCCGCGCCTACGGCATCGACGGCACCCTCGTCGAACGCCTCCCGCCGGGTCCGCCCGGCGACCTGGCCCGCCAGGCCGCCCTCACCGCGCGCCTCCAGCGCGCCCGCCCGGCCCTGTGGGACACGCCCGGACGCGACCCGCGCCGCTGGTCGGACGCGATCGGCGCGGCCCTGGGCGCCCCCGTCCTGCTGGAGTCCTCGTCCCCGATCCGCCAGGTCCTGCGCAAGCCGCCCCGTGGCCCCGAAGCCGGCCCGACCCGCAAGGCCGCCTCTGAAGCGGCCCGGCACCCCACCCGCACGACCGCTCTCCGATAAGGTCCCGCCGTGGCCAAGGACTCTCACTGCTCGTCATGCGGCGCGCCCTTCGGCGCCGACCCCGGATGGCCGCGCACCTGCGGGAACTGCGGGGCCGTCAGCTACCGCAACCCGCTGCCCGTCGCCGTCGTCCTGCTCCCGGTACGGCACACCGACGGCACGGGGCTCGTCGTGATCCGCCGGACGATCGAGCCGCGCCTGGGCCGACTCGCCCTGCCCGGCGGCTTCATCGACTTCGGCGAGAGCTGGGAACAGGCCGTCGTCCGGGAGCTGTCGGAGGAGACCGGCATCCTTGCCTCGGCGGCGGACGTCACCCTCGCCGACGCGCTCACCGACGAGGACGGCGGATATCTGCTGTTGTTCGGCCTGCTGCCGGAGCGCGACGCGGCCGAACTGCCGCCGTCCGTACCGACCGACGAGACCGACGGGCACCAGATCCTGCCGCGCCCGGCCGAGTTGGGCTTCCCCCTGCACACCCTGGCCGCCCGCCGCTGGTTCGACGGCGCTTACGACACGCCGCCGCACACCCGGTAACCGGTCGGACCCTACGACGCCGTGCCGCGCACCCGCACCCGGTAGCCGACCGGCTCCCCGGCGTCCGCGCCGTCCCGCTCCACCACGACCTCCCCGTCCGCCCACCGAGAGGTGAACCGTTCCATCCGCGCCGTGCCCCAGCCCTCCGGGTCGCCGCTGAAGACGACACCGCTCCCGGTACGGCCGAGTCGCGGTGCCCACACCTCCAGTTCGACCTCGCCGTCCGCCCCGGCCACCGGCACGATCGCACCCGCCCGAGCCAGTACCGGAATCCGGCCCAGCGGCGCGTCGAGCAGCACCTGACCGGGCCCGCGGTGCGCGGTACCGGTCGCGGTGTCGTACCACAGGCCGCGCGGCAGCCGTATCGCCCGCGTCAGCGAACCCGGTTCGAGCACCGGAGCCACCAACAGCGCGTCGCCCAGCAGGAAAGCGTCACCGCACTCGCGCAACGCCCGGTCACCCGGCGCGTTCCACCACAGCGGGCGGACGTACGGGGCGCCGGTGCGGTGCGCGACGTGCGCCAGCGACTCCAGATACGGCAGCAGCCGCACCCGCTCGGTCAGCGCGGCCCGCGCGTGCTCCAGCACCTCGGGGCCGAACTCCCACGGCTCGCGCCGCCCGGCGTCGATCGCCGAATGGGTGCGGAAGAACGGCAGATACGCGGCGAGTTGGAACCAGCGCAGATACAGCTCCGGTGACGGTGAACCGGTGAAGCCGCCCACGTCGGGGCCCGAGTACGGCACCCCGCACAGGCCGAGCCCGAGGACCAGCGACAGGGACGCGCGCAGCCCGGGCCAACCGGTCGCCACATCGCCCGACCAGGTGCCGCCGTACCGCTGCATGCCCGCCCAGCCGGAACGCGAGAAGAGGAACGGCCGCTGCTCGGGGCGCAGTTCGCGCAGCCCTTCGTAGCCCGCGCGGGCCATCGTCAGGCCGTACACATTGTGCGCCTCGCGGTGGTCGCCGCCTCGGCCCTCCAAAGAGTGCCGCGCCGAGCGCGGCAGGGTGTTCTCGCCGAAGGACACGAAGGACACCGGCTCGTTCATGTCGTGCCAGACCCCGGAGAAGCCCTGATCGAGGCGCTCGGCGTACAACCGGCCCCACCACGCCCGCACCTGGGGGTCGGTGAAGTCGGGGAAGGCCGCATCGCCCGGCCAGACCACGCCGTTGACCTCCCGGCCCCGCGCGTCCCGCACGAACGCGCCTTCCTCGGTGCCGCTGTCGTAGACCGCCACGCCGGGCTCCGCCTTCACCGCCGGGTCCACGATCGACACCGTCCGGATCCCGGACTCGGCCAACTCCGCGGCCAGACCGGGCAGATCGGGAAACCGGCCCTTGTCGACGGTGAAGACCTGGTGGCCGTCGAAGTGGTCGATGTCCAGATGCAGCACCGACAGGGGCAGTTCGCGCTCGCGGTAGCCCGCCACGACCCGCCGCACCTCCCGCTCGCTGCCGAAGCCCCAGCGCGAGTGGTGGTGGCCCAGCGCCCAGCTCGGCGGCAGCGCGGGCCTGCCGGTCAGCGCCGTCCAGCCGTTGAGCACCCGTGACGGTGTACCGGTGATCACCCAGTAGCGCAGCGGCCCGCCGTCCATCCGCAGCTCGCAGCCGCCCGGCCGGTCGTGGCCCGAGCCCGCACCCTCCTCACCGTCCCGCAGCGTCACCCTGCCGTCCCACGTGTTGTCGTGGAAGACCAGGTGGCAGCCCGCGTCGGCGACCACGAGCTGCACCGGCATGGTGATGTACAGCGGGTCGTCGCCCGGCTCGAAGGAGCCGTCGGGGTCGGTGTTCCACAACCGGTAGCCGCCCGCGGGCAGCCGCGGTCCCACGGCCCGGCCGCCGAGCCCGTACACCCGCGCGTCGGCCGGGGTCTCCGAGCGCTGCACCCAGCGCGCGCCCACCCCCGGCTCACCGCCGGTCGGCTCCCACCAGCGCGGCGGCAGCTCCCTGCGCAGCAGCACGCCGCCGGGCGTGCGGATCTCCACCGCGCCGTGCCGCGACACCAGGACGGTGACGCGCTCGGACACCACCCGCCAGCCGTCCTTGTCCGGTTCGAGGATCGCCCGCAGATCCGCCTCGGGCCGCCCGCCGGCCAGCGCGTACGACGGGTCGGGATCCGCGCCGTCCCAGCCGCAGAAGACAGCGCCGCCGATCGCCACCCGTATCCGCAGCACCGAGCGCGCGAACCGCACCCGGCCGCCGCCGGGCAGCGGCTCCACCTCCTGCGCGGCGCCCGGCACCCGGGCGCGCTCGGCGCCGCGCCGCGGCAGATCCCGCGCGTCCGTGCGCTGCCGCCGCCAGGCCGAGCGTGTGGCACGCCGGCCCTCGGCGGAACCCGCCGTCCGCACCGACCGCAGCAGGTCCCGAGCGTCCATGCCCCCACCCTTCCATCGAAACCGCCGGTCGCGCCGCTCGTTCAGCCACCGTTCACCTGGAGGGGGCGGTGCGCGACCCGCGCCGGTCGCCGACGCCGCCGACCCGGACCGCACCCCGTGCGCCCGTGCCCTCCAACGGCGGGGCCGGGCCCGCGCGGGCCCGGTGAGTGATCTTCCCAGGGATCTTGGCGGGAACCCCGGCGGGAGCCGGAAACAGAGCCACCCCGTCGCCGCCCCGCCGCCCGGACCACCCCCTCGGAACCCCTCGTCAGAGCCCCCGCCGACCCCCGCCGCGCGACCCGTGGGCCACCCCGCCCTGGCGCCGAAGACGATCACATGGCATCGTCCTGCCCAGGCCCGGGGCGGGACATTCCGCCCGCAGGGGACCAGCCGCAGATACGCGACGACGCGTACCGTCCGGGGAGCCGCCCATATGAGGACCACGCCCGAGCCCGCCGACAGCCCGGAGCCCCTGTGGACGCCGGGACCCGAGCGGATCGCCCGCGCGCAGGTGACCCGGTTCCAGGACTGGACGGCCGAGCGGTACGGCGCCCCGGCCGCCGTGCCCGGCGACCCCGCCGCGAGCTACCACGCGCTGCACGCCTGGTCGGTCCGCGACCCCGACGCCTTCTGGCGCGCGATCACCGAGTGGTACGACGTCCGCTTCAGCACCCCGTACGAGACGGTGCTCGCCGACGCCTCGATGCCCGGCGCCCGCTGGTTCCCCGGCGGGACCCTCAACTACGCGGAGCACGCGCTGCGCCCGGCCCTCGACCCGGCCCGCGCGGACACCCCCGCCCTGCTGCACCTGGACGAGAGCCACGAGACCGGCACGGTGAGCTGGGCCGAACTCAGCCGCCAGGTCGCCTCGCTCGCCGCGGCCCTGCGCCGCCTCGGCGTCACCCCCGGCGACCGCGTCAGCGGCTACCTGCCCAACATCCCGCAGGCCGTCGTCGCGCTGCTCGCCACCGCGGCCGTCGGCGGCGTATGGACCTCCTGCGCCCCGGACTTCGGCGCCCGCAGCGTCCTCGACCGCTTCCAACAGGTCGAGCCCGTCGTGCTGTTCACCGTGGACGGCTACCGCTACGGCGGCAAGCGGCACGAACGGACCGACGTCGTCACCGAACTGCGCGCAGGGCTGCCCTCGTTGCGCGCCACCGTGCACATCCCGCTGCTCGGCACGCCCGCCCCCGAAGGCGCCCTGGACTGGGCGGACCTGACCGCCGACGACACCGCGCCCGCGTACGAGGCCGTGCCCTTCGACCACCCGCTGTGGGTGCTCTACTCCTCCGGCACCACGGGACTGCCCAAGGCCATCGTGCAGTCCCAGGGCGGCATCCTGCTCGAACACCTCAAGCAGACCGGCCTCCACCTTGACCTCGGCCCGGACGACCGCTTCTTCTGGTACACCTCCACCGGCTGGATGATGTGGAATTTCCTGGTCTCCGGGCTCCTGGCCGGTTCCACCGTCGTGCTCTACGACGGCAGCCCCGGCTACCCCGACGTCGCCGCCCAGTGGCGGGTGGCGGAACAGACCGGCACCACCGTCTTCGGCACCTCCGCCGCGTATGTGATCGCCTGCCGCAAGGCGGACATCCACCCCGGCCGTGACGTCGACCTGTCGGCCGTCAAGTGCGTGGCCACCACCGGCTCGCCGCTGCCGCCCGACGGCTTCCGCTGGCTGCACGACGAGGTCAAGGAAGACCTGTGGATCGCGTCGGTCAGCGGCGGCACCGATGTGTGCAGTTGCTTCGCGGGCGGTGTCCCCACCCTCCCCGTGCACATCGGTGAGCTCCAAGCGCCGTGCCTGGGGACCGACTTGCAGGCGTGGGACGCGCAGGGCCGCCCGGTCGTCGACGAGGTCGGCGAGCTGGTCGTCACCAACCCCATGCCGTCCATGCCCATCAGGTTCTGGAACGACCCGGACGGCGCCCGCTACCGCGAGAGCTACTTCGAGATGTTCCCCGGCGTGTGGCGGCACGGCGACTGGATCACCCTCACCTCGCGCGGCACGGTCGTCATCCACGGCCGCTCCGACTCCACCCTCAACCGCCAGGGCGTCCGCATGGGTTCCTCCGACATCTACGAGGTCGTCGAACGCCTGCCGGAGATCCGCGAGTCGCTGGTCATCGGGATCGAACAGCCCGACGGCGGCTACTGGATGCCGCTGTTCGTGCAGCTCGCCGACGGCGCGGAACTGAACGACGCGCTGCGCGACCGGATCCGCACCGCGATCCGCGCCCAGCTCTCGCCGCGCCACGTACCCGACGAGGTCATCGCCGTCCCCGGCGTCCCCCACACCCTCACCGGCAAGCGCATCGAGGTCCCCGTCAAACGGCTCCTCCAGGGCACCGCGCTCGACAAGGCAGTCAACCCGGGCTCGGTGGACGACCTCGGGGTGCTGCGCTTCTACGAGCGGCTCGCCGCCGAACGCGCGAAGGGCCGCTCGTAGAAGGTCACTTCAGGTGCCGACGGTCACGTCCGCGCCGCCGTCATCCGGTGTACGCCGCGAAGATCTTCGAGAACTCGTACGGCGTCTGCGAGATGTTGGTGCACTTGTAGGTGGCGCCGGTGCACGCGTTTGCGTCCCGGCCCTCCTCCCAGAACGAGAGCATGCCCAGGTGCTTGCTCTGCGCGAAGGCGACGAGCTGACGGGCGTCGGCCTGGTCGTAGACGTGTCCGTCGTCGTTCTGGCCGAGCATCGGCGTCACGCCGACCATCGCCCAGAGCTGCGCGTCGGACTTGGTCGGATAGAGGGGCTTGAGCTGTCCGAACAGGCTGTTGGCGGCCTGGACCGCCGCGTCGCCGTAGTCGACGCTCTGGTAGTAGTCCATGGCCATCACATTGACCATGTCCAGGTTGACGCCCGCGTTCTTCGCGGAGGTGACCACGTTCAGCCCGTTCGCGTCGAGACCGTTGGGCAGCACGGGCAGGGTCAGCGAGATCCGCAGATTCGGGTGGGACTGCTGGAGCAGCGCCAACGCCTGTGAGCGCAGGGCGATCGACGCGGGTTCCGCGACCGCCGAGCCCTCGATGTCGAAGTCGACGTAGGACAGGTTGTACGCGTCGACCACGGCGCCGTACTCGGTGGCCAGCGCACTGGCCGAACCGCACGCCTGGGCCAGCTCGATGCCGCTCGCGCCGCCGAAGGAGACCTTCACGTCCCCGCCGGCCGCCCTGATGGCGTCGATCTGGTCCTTCGCCCACGCCTGGCGCGGGTCATAGGCGTTGAACCACGACGCCTTGCAGCCCGCCGAGGTCACGAAGGCGAGCGTGAAGCTCTTCACGCCGCTCGCCTGGGACATCGCCGTGAGACTCGGCGTCGGCCAGGCGCCCATGTCCACGTACGGCGCGGTACGGATCACGCCGGGGCTCGGATTCCCGCCGCCACCGGTCGCGCTCGTGGCGCCGCTGACGGCCGCGCTGTACGCCGAGTAGTTGCCCGCCGCGTCCTTGGCGCGGACCTGGAAGGAGTACGCGGTGGACGCCGCGAGACCCGTCGCGGTGTACGAGGTGCCGGTCACGGCGACCGGCGTGCCGCCGTTGCGTGAGACCTCGTAACCGGCCACGGAACCGGAGTTGTCGGTCGAGGCGTTCCACTTCACCGTCAGCGAGGAGCTGGTCGGCGAGCCCACGGTGACGCCGCCGGGCACGGTCGGAGGCGTGGTGTCGGAACCGCCGCCACCGCCGCCCGCGTCGCAAGAAGCCCCGTTGAGCTTGCAGTTGGCGGGGGTGGCGGTTCCCGAACCCACCCAGCCGAAGACGGCCGAGGCGCCCGGCGCGAGCGTCCCGTTGTAGTCGCGGTTGGTGAACGTGTAGTGCGTGCCGCCGGACGTGGCGGACTGGGTCAGCAGCGCGTCCCAGTAGCTGCCGACGCTGCTGCCGGAGGCCAGGTCGAACTCGACCTTCCAGGAACTGATCGCGGAACCGCTGCCGTTGGTGATCGTGTACTGCGCCTGGTAACCGCTGCCCCAGTCCGAGGTCTTGGCGAAGGCCGCGCCGACGCCGCCGGCCGCCGAGGCGGGAGGAACGAGGAACAGGACGAGCGTGCCGAAGAGCGCGAGGAGGAGTGTGAGGGATCTTCGCATGCCGGACTCCCATTTGGTCTGTACCAATGCCGCCCAGGATCTGGATACTTGACCGGCGCCGCCCCCGTCAATAGCGCCGCTGGCACCTCACTGACCACCCCCGTCACGGTGCGGTGCCTCAACCCCCGTACGTGCTCGCGGAGTCGGCGAGCACGCGACCGAAGTCGGCGGCCAGCACGGCCGCTTCCGGCACCCGCAGGTCCGCGACGGTGATCCGTACGCCCGGACCCGCACCGATCCGGAACCGCGACCCGCCCGCCACCCACCAGCCCTGCGATCGCAGGCCGTTGACGACCGCGGCCTCGTCGCGCACCGGCACCCACACATTCAGACCGCTCACCGCGGCCCCGGTGATCCCGTGCTCCGCGAGCGCCGCGATCAGCGCCTCGCGGCGCTCGGTGTACGCCGTCCCCGCCGCGGCGACCAGTTCCGCCGTCGCCGGATCGGTCATCAGCCGGACCACCGTCTCCTGGAGCACATGGCTGACCCAGCCCGACGTCAGCAGCATCCGGCCGTCGTGCCGGGCGAGCGTGACCGGGTCGCAGGCCATCGCCGTCCACCGCAGATCGGTGCCCAGATGCTTGGAGACCGTACGGATCTGCGCCCATCGCCCCGGACCCCGCGCCCCCGCCGTGGTGAGCGAGTGCAGCGGACCGCCCGCCGTGTCCGCGCTGTGGTCGTCCTCGACGACCAGCACCTCGGGCGACCCCGCCAGCACCGCGAGCAACTCCTCGCGGCGCGCCTCCGACACCCGTGACCCGTACGGATTCTGCGCGCGCGGACACAGCACCACCGCCCGCGCGCCGGCCCGCAGCGCCGACCGCAGCGCTTCCGGCCGCATCCCCTCGTCGTCCACCGCCACCGCGGCCGTCCGCAGCCCCAACGCCGGTACGAGATCGAGCAGATGGTGGAAGCCGGGGTCCTCGACGGCCACCGCGTCGCCGGGCCGCAGCTCCACCGACAGCAGCCGCGCGACGCAGTCCAGCGCGCCGTGCGCGAAGGTGACCTGCCCGTCGGGCACCCCGTCCCGGCGGAACCACGCCCGCGCCAGCTCCTCCAACTGCGGCAGCCGGGGCGAGGCGCGGTGCGAACGTGCGCCGGGCGACAGCCGTCCCGGCGGCACCAGATCCGGCAGGAAGGCCGGGTCCGGATGGCCGCCCGCCAGATCCCGCAGCCCCTCTGGCACCCGGGGCGGACGCCGCGAGGCCACCGAGGGCGCCGACGCGACCACCGTCCCGCCGCGCCCGCGCGTCACCACGATCCCGCGCCGCCGCAGCTCCTTGTACGCCGCCGCCACCGTCCCCGGACTGACGCCGAGTCCGTCCGCCAGCGTCCGCACCGGCGGCAGCGCGTCCCCCGGGCGCAACCGCCCTTCGGTCACCGCCCGTTCGGCCGACGCGGCAATCTCCCTGGCCGTCGCACCGCTGATCGCATATTGTGTTGCCACATACATGAGTATGTACCAATACAAAGCCGTACGGCAAGCGAGTACGTGGCGGACGAGCGGCGAACGAACCCGGTGACGAGGGGGAGCGGACACGATGCGGATACCGCCGATACCAGGAGGCCCGGACGGGCGGCGGATGCTCTGGATCAACCTCATCGACAAGACCGGCTCGGGACTCTGGGTCGCCGTCACCGCCCTCTACTTCGTCCTCATCGGCGGACTCAGCACCGGCCAGGCCGGACTGCTGCTCGGCCTCGGCGGCGCCGCCGGCATCGCGGGCGCGCCCGTCGCGGGCCGCCTGGCCGACCGTGTGCCGCTCACCCGCGTGCTGTTCGCCGTCCAACTCCTGCGCGGCGCCTCCAGCCTGCTGCTCCTGCTCGCCCACGGCTTCTGGCAACTGCTGCCCCTGGTCGCCCTCGGCAGCTTCGGCGAACGCTCCGCCTCCGTCCTCACCAAACTCTTCGCCGCCCGCGTCGCGGGACCCGACCGCGCCCGCTACCAGGCCGTACAGCGCACCGTCGTCAACGTCGGCTACACCGTCGGCGGCCTCGGCGCCTCCGCCGCCCTGGCCATCGGCACCAGCGCGGTCTACCGCGGCCTGCTCCTCGGCGACGCCCTGTCCTTCGTCCTCGTCGCCGCCTTGGTCGCCCGCTGCGCCGAACCCCCCTCGGCCAGCAGAACGGTCGCCGCCCACACCGCCCCGACCGCCACCACGGCCACAACCTCCCTCCCGCACCGCGAAGTCGGCGCCCGGTCGAACCCCTGGCGGGACCGCGGATACCTCCTCTACGCCGCCCTCGACTCGGCGATGTTCCTGTACGGCTGCGCGCTCAGCGTCGGCATGCCGCTGTGGATCATCACCCGCACCGACGCCCCGCACGGCCTCGCAGCCGCCATCTTCGTCGTCAACACCGTCATCGTGGTCGCCTTCCAGGTCCGGCTCTCCCGGCACGGCAGGACCCCACGCGTCGCCGCCGACTCCCTGCGCCGGGTCGCCGTATGGTTCCTGCTCTCCGGAGCCGCCACGGCCGTCGCCGTCGTCCACACGCGATGGGCCGCGACCGCCGCGATCCTCGCCGCCGCCATCGCCTTCACCGTCGTCGAGATGATCCAGTCCGCCATCTCCTGGGAACTGTCCGTCGCCCTCGCACCCGACGACGCACAGGGCAGCTACGTCGGCGTGCACGGCCTCGCCCAGTCCACCTCACGCTGCGTCGGCCCGCTGCTCATGACCTCCGTCGTCATCGCCACAGGACCGACCGGCTGGATCGCGCTCGGCGCCGTACTCGCCGCCGCCGCGCTCCTGCAACGCCGCCTGGTCCTGCGCCGCCTCGACCGACCGCACCCGACCGCCGCAGAACCGCCGTTGTCAGTGCCCCCGATTACGGTGAGTGAGCACTAGGGGTCATCGGGACCCCGGTGCCACACCGAGGGGGAAGCATGTCCAGCACCAAGAACCGCACCACCCACCGCAAGAACCGCCACGCCCGCGCCGACCAGGCGCAACGCCCGCGCAGGCACCGCGCGGCCCACCGCAGGGCGCTGCGCCGCGAAGCCCCCACCGTCGTCGCCCTGCTCCTGGACGACGAGGACTTCGCGGCCCTGACCGACCACCGCAGCTTCGCCTTCGACAACTACGCACAGTATCTGCACGCCGTCGACGCCTTCCTCCGCCACCTGCACGCCCAGGGCCACCACATCGCCGTCACACTCTTCGACCCCGACGCCTACGCCGACTACTGCACCACCACCCGCCAGCCCCCGGACAGCGCCACCACCCGCACCCACTACACCGCGGAAGCGACCGCCGCGGGCCCCTCCATCGCCTACACCCGCCAGTCCCTCACCCTGCTGCGCGCCCAACTCGCCCACGAAGCCGACCGCCGCGCCACCTGGGAGAGCGCCACCGACGCCCTCACCCGGGCCGGCACCTGCCCCGACTGCGGACAGGACCTCGCCCACTGCGCCTTCGACCGCGCCTCCGACACCCTGCTGCGCCTCATCGAGACCGTCGGCCCCGGCACCCACCACGTCGTGTGCAGCCTCCCCGCCGACGACGGCCCACTGCTCGCCGCCGTCCACGTACACGCCGACACCGACGACACGATCGAACTCGCGGAGAACGACGCCCTCGTGCTCTGCACCGTCATGGCCGCCAGCACCGCCACCGGCCGGACCGGAGGCGTCGTCCTGCGCACCACCCACGACGACGAACGGCCCGACACCGTACGCGGCTGGTCCCTGCGCGACGGCCACCTCCACCCGCTCACCGAAGCGGAGGTCTTCAACGCCTACTGCACCGACGCCGCCACCGGCGACCCCGTACCGCCCGAGCACGGCGTCGTCTACCGCGCGGGACTCCCCCTGCCGCCACCGCCCGTCGACCACATCGGCCCGACGGGTCCCTTCGGACCCCTCACATGAGGGAGAGGCCGCAGTACGGGACCGGCTGGCGCGGAACACCGGGCCGATGACAAAACGGCGGAGGGCGCCCCACCCCGCACGGGTGGAACGCCCTCCGCCAACCGGCCCGACCGCCGTCGTAGCCGGCGTCGGCTCACTCGCCGGACAGCACGCCCTGCGCCGCCCGCCGCGCATCATCGGCGCTGTCGGTCGCCCGAGCCGCGGCAGCCGCACGCTCGCACTGCGCCAGCGTGTACTTCGCCAACGTCGCCCGCACATAAGGAATCGACGCCGCACCCATCGAAAGGCTGGTGACACCCAGACCCGTCAGCACACACGCGAGCAACGGATCCGCCGCCGCCTCACCGCACACACCACAGCTCTTGCCCTCGGCCCGAGCCGCGTCCGCGGACGCCGCCACCAGGTCGAGCAGCGCGGGCTGCCACGGGTCCTGAAGCCGCGACACCGCACCGACCTGCCGGTCCGCCGCGAAGGTGTACTGCGCCAGGTCATTGGTGCCGAGCGACAGGAACTCGACCTCCTGGAGAATCGACCGCGCCCGCAGCGCCGCCGACGGAATCTCCACCATCGCGCCGAACTTCGCCCGCAGCCCCGCCGCACGGCACGCGTCCGCGAACGCCTTCGCGTCCTGACGGTCCGCCACCATCGGCGCCATGACCTCCAGGTACACCGGAAGCCCCTCCGACGCCTTCGCCAGCGCGGTGAGCTGCGTCCGCAGCACCTCCGGGTGGTCGAGCAGCGACCGCAGCCCCCGCACACCCAGCGCCGGGTTGGGCTCGTCCGCGGGCGTCAGGAACTCCAGCGGCTTGTCGGCGCCCGCGTCCAGCACGCGCACCACCACCCGGCCCTCGGGGAACGCCTCGAGCACCTGGCGGTACGCCTGAACCTGCTTGTCCTCCGTCGGCGCCTTCGAGGAGTCGTCCAGGAACAGGAACTCCGTACGGAACAGACCCACGCCCTCCGCCCCCGCCGCCACCGCCGCGGGCACATCGGCCGGCCCGCCGACATTCGCCAGCAACGGCACCTTGTGCCCGTCCGACGTCGCACCAGGACCCGACGACGCCGACAGCGCCGCCTTCCGGGCCGCCGCCGCCTCGGACAGCGCGGTCCGCTTCTCCTGGTCCGGCTCGACGAACACCTCACCGGTGCTGCCGTCGACCGCGATCAGCGTCCCCTCGGCCAGCTCACCCGCACCAGGCAGCGCCACCACGGCCGGCACCCCGAGCGCCCGCGCCAGAATCGCGCTGTGACTGGTCGGCCCGCCCTCCTCGGTGACGAAACCGAGCACCAACGCAGGGTCGAGCAGCGCCGTGTCCGCAGGCGCCAGATCACGCGCGATCAGCACATACGGCTCGTCGCTGTCCGGCACACCTGGCATCGGCACACCCAGCAGCCGCGCGACGATCCGGTTCCGCACGTCGTCCAGATCCGCGACCCGACCGGCCAGATACTCACCAGCGCCCGCCAACAGCGCCCGGTAGGAGGCGAAAGCGTCGTACACCGCGCGCTCGGCCGTACTCCCCACCGCGATCCGGCGCTCGGCGTCGGCCAGCAGCTCCGGGTCCTGCGCCATCAGCGCCTGCGCCTCAAGCACCGCCTGCGCCTCGCCGCCCGCGAGATGACCACGCGCGGTCAGATCGGCGGCCACCGCCTCGACAGCCTGCCGCGCCCGACCCTGCTCGCGCGGAGCGTCGTCCGCCGGGATCTGCTTGGCGGGCGGCTCCAGAACAGCGGTGCCCATGTGCCGTACCTCGCCGATCGCCACACCGTGGCTGACACCGACGCCTCGCAGCGTTGTCTCCATCTCACCCGTCTCCGGTCGATGCGGCGGGTCGATGACGCCGCCGCTTAGGTTGCGTGCCCCCGCTGGCCTGACGCCTGGCGGAGCGCGGGACTACTTCCAGGTGAAGAGAGTGCCGCCCGCTTCGATCTCGCCGCTCTCCGCGACCTCGCCGAGCGCTTCCACCGTGGCCTCGAGCGCGACCACGGGGCACACCGGCGACTTCCCGGCCTCCTCGACGGCCGCCGGATTCCACCGGACGACCTCCTGGCCGCGGCTGACGGTGTCGCCCTTGGACACCAGCAACTCGAATCCCTCGCCATTGAGCTGAACGGTGTCGATGCCGAGGTGCGTCAGCACTCCGTGCCCTTCGTCGTCCACGACGACGAACGCGTGCGGGTGCAGAGAAACAACGACTCCGTCCACCGGGGACACCGCCACTGTCGACTCGCGCACGGGGTCGATGGCCGTACCCGGTCCCACCATGGCGCCGGAGAACACGGGGTCGGGCACTGCCGCGAGCCCGATGGCCCGTCCGGCCAGCGGAGAAGAAACGGTCGTCATGGGAAGCCTCCTATATGCGGAGCTCAAGACGCCGTCACTGCCTGTCACCGGACGGCGAGGCCGCGAGAGCAGCCTAAGTCATGTCAAGTATGGATTCCGCCCGAGCGGAAGCGACCACATGATGACCCTTCCCGATCGGAAGTCTGTCATCCGGCCACCCTCAGCCACCGTGACTGTCACCGCGACCGGAACGGCCGCGGTCGATTTGCTCCGGGCGGGGGAGTCCAGTACGTTGGCACAACCGCCTCGACGAGACCCGCGGAAACGTGTGTGCTCGGAACGGGGTTGGTAATTCCGACCGAATAGCTTCTGCTAAAG
>NZ_JBIVIV010000017.1:0-206646 GCF_044749865.1 Streptomyces sp. NPDC088910 | reverse complement strand
CGACTCTATCAGACGCTTTCCAGTGCCTGACCCCCAGTCAGCGGGGCTTGTCTTTCCGGCTGTTCGGCCGTTCCGACGAGTGAGACATTAGCTGAACTTCGGCGGTCGAACCAAATCGGCCGCTTTCCGTTCCCGCCCCATTCCGAATGCGCACAAGTGAACGCCACGGCATGCCGTAGTCGCTCGTTTGTTTGCTGCGGAATGGCTGTCCGGGGACCGACCGGAGTCGGCGCTCACGCTCGGACAACCCGGAGAACGTTACGCACGGGTCCGGAGAGTGTCAACTCGGTGCCCTGGCGGTGGCCGGAGGGCTACTGTGGGTCGTATGACATCGCATGCGTGCACCTCTCAGTGGTGGGCCGCCTAGGGCGGCCAGGAGGTACGTATGCATCCAACGGCCGCCGCCTCGGCGGCCGTTTTCTGTTGTCCCGGCCGCGGTGGGCGGTGGTCCCGCGAACCCGACCAGGACCAGGAGACAGCAGTCATGACGCGGATTTTCAGTGGGGTCAAGCCGACCGGGCACCTCACCTTGGGGAACTACCTCGGCGCGATCCGGCGGTGGGCGGAAGAGGACCAGCACCGGGCGGAGTCGCTGTTCTGCGTGGTCGACCTGCACGCGCTCACCGTCGACCACGATCCGGCGCGGGTGCGACGGCTCACCCGGCAGGCGGCGAGCCTGCTGCTCGCGGCCGGGCTCGATCCGCAGGTGTGCACGGTGTTCGTGCAGAGCCACGTCGACGAGCACGCGCGGCTGTCGTACGTCATGGAGTGCGTGGCCACCGACGGTGAGATGCGGCGCATGATCCAGTACAAGGAGAAGTCCGCGCGGGCGCAGGCGGCCGGGCAGAGCGTACGGCTGTCGCTGCTCACGTACCCGGCGCTCATGGCGGCGGACATCCTGGCGTACGGCGCCGACGAGGTGCCGGTCGGCGAGGACCAGACGCAGCATGTGGAGCTGACGCGGGTGCTGGCGGAGCGGTTCAACCAGCGGTACGGGCGGACGTTCGTCGTACCCCGCGCCGTACGGCCCGCCGTGGCCGCGCGGGTCATGGACCTCCAGGACCCCACCGGCAAGATGGGCAAGTCGCACGACGCCACCGCCGGGATCATCTACCTGCTCGACGAGCCCGAGGCGATCACCAAGAAGGTGATGCGGGCGGTGACGGACAGCGGGGCCGGCGAGGTGGAGTACGACCGCGAGGCGCGGCCGGGCGTCGCGAATCTGCTGGACATCCTGGCGGCTTGTACGGGCAAGGAGCCGGAGACGCTGGCCGGGGAGTACACGGCGTACGGGGCCCTGAAGCGGGACACGGCGGAGGCGGTGGTGGAGCTGCTGCGGCCGTTGCGGGCGCGGCACGCCGAGTTCAGCGCCGATCCGTCGTACGTGGACGGGGTGCTGCGGGACGGCGCGGCGGCGGCGCGGGCGCTGGCCCGGCCGACCGTTGACGCGGCCTACCGGGCGGTGGGGCTGCTGCCGCTCACGTAGCCGCGGCCGTATCCGTCCTGCTCCCGCGCCGCCTCGCTACCCGCGGCCGTACCCGTCGAGCCGGGTCATCCGTTGCCGGAGGCCAGCTCGCGGCTGCGGTCGCGGGCGGCTTCGAGGGCGGCGAGGAGGGCGGCGCGTACGCCGTGGTTCTCCAGCTCGCGGATGGCGTTGATGGTGGTGCCCGCCGGGGAGGTGACGGCTTCGCGGAGCTTGACCGGGTGCTCGCCGCTGTCGCGGAGCATCACGGCGGCGCCGATCGCGGACTGGACGATGAGGTCGTGGGCCTGGGCGCGCGGGAGGCCGAGCAGGATGCCCGCGTCGGTCATGGCCTCGACCAGGTAGTAGAAGTACGCGGGTCCGGAACCGGACAGGGCGGTCGCGGCGTCCTGCTGCTTCTCCGGGACGCGGAGGGTCTTGCCGACCGGCTTGAAGATGGCCTCGGTACGGGCGAGGTGGGCCTCGGTGGCGTGGCGGCCCGCCGAGATCACGGACATGCCCTCGTCCACGAGCACGGGGGTGTTCGGCATGACGCGTACGACCGCGATGCCGTCCGCGAGCCGCTCCTCGAAGAAGGCGGTCGGGATGCCGGCGGCGGCGCTGATGACGAGGCGGTCGGCCGGTACGTGCGCGGCCAGCTCGTCCAGCAGGGCGCCCATGTCCTGGGGCTTGGCCGCCAGGATGAGGGTGTCGGCGGCCTTGGCGGCCTCGGCGTTCGTGACGGCCTCGACGCCGTAACGGGCGCGCAGTTCCTCGGCGCGTTCGGGGCGGCGGGCGGTGACCAGCAGGTCCTCCGGGGCCCATCCGGCGCGGATCATGCCGGAGAGGAGGGCTTCGCCGATTTTGCCGGTGCCGAGAACGGCGACTTTCTGCTTCTGGGCGGTCATGGGGTCATCTTCGCAGGGGCGGACGGGGCAAGCGGGCCGCGTCCGCCCTTCGGTCGTACGTCCGGGCAACCGGGGTGGCTCTGCTCAGGTGGTGCGGCTCAGGTGGTGCGGCTCAGGTGGTGCGGCGGCGCAGGGTGGCCGAGCCCAGGCCGAGGGCCAGGAGGGCGCAGCAGGCGACGATGATCAGATCGCGTACGAAGTCGCCGGTGACACCCGTGTGGTGGACGATCTGGGTGGTGGCGTCGGCGGCGTACGACATGGGGAGCACGTTCGACAGGCCGCTGAGGACCGGCTGCATGTCGCCGCGCGGGACGAACAGGCCGCAGAGCAGGATCTGCGGGAGCAGCACGGCGGGCAGGAACTGCACGGCCTGGAACTCGCTGGACGCGAAGGCGCTGACGAACAGGCCGAGCGCGGTGCCGAGGAAGGCGTCGGCGAGCGCGGCGACCAGCAGCAGCCACGCCGAGCCGGTGACGTCGAGGCCGAGCGCGAGCACGGACAGGCCGGTGGCGAGCGCGGCCTGGACGACGGCGACGGCGCCGAACGCGAGCGCGTACCCGGCGAGCAGGTCGGCCTTGCCCAGCGGCATGGACAGCAGCCGCTCCAGGGTGCCCGAGGTGCGTTCGCGCAGCGTGGCGATCGACGTGACCAGGAACATCGTGATCAGCGGGAAAATGCCGAGGAGCGAGGCGCCAGCCGAGTTGTACGTCTGCGGGCTGGCGTCGAAGACGTACTTCAGCAGTGTCAGCAGCACGCACGGGACGACGAGCATCAGGGCGATCGTGCGCGGGTCGTGGCTGAGCTGGCGCAGGACGCGGCGGGCCGTGGCGAAGGTGCGGTCGAGGTTCATCGCGCGGTCGATTCTGTGGGGGTGGACTCGGCGGATTCGTTGGCACTGGCACTGGCTTGTGCGGGGGGCTTCTGCTGAGAGGCGTCGCTCGCGCCCTCGGCCTGGCCGCCCTTGGCGTCGCCGCTCTTGGCGTCGCTCGCGCCGCTGGCTTCGTCGTTGGCCGCGTCGACCAGGCGCAGGAACGCCTCTTCGACGGTGTCGGAGCCGGTGCGCTCGCGCAGTGCGTCGGGGGTGTCGTCGGCGAGGATGCGGCCCTCGCGCATCAGCAGCAGGCGGTGGCAGCGTTCCGCCTCGTCCATGACGTGCGACGAGATGAGTACGGTCGCGCCGCGCTCGTCGGCCAGCCGGTGGAACAGTTCCCACAGGTCCCTGCGGAGCACCGGGTCGAGGCCGACCGTCGGCTCGTCCAGCACGAGCAGTTCCGGCTCGCCGAGGAGGGCCACCGCGAGGGAGACCCGGCCGCGCTGGCCGCCGGAGAGGTTGGCGGCGAGGCTGTCGGCGTGCGACATCAGGTTGACGTCCGTCAGGGCGCGTTCGACCTGGGCGGCGCGGTCGCGGTGCGCGATGCCGAGGACGGCGGCGTAGTAGTCGAGATTCTGCCGGGCGGTGAGGTCGGAGTAGACCGACGGCGCCTGCGTCACGTATCCGAGGCGCGGGCGCAGGCTGCGGTGGCCCGCCGGGTGGTCCAGCACGTTGAGGGTGCCGGTGACGTGGGCCTGCGAGCCGACGATCGCTCGCATCAGCGTGGATTTTCCGCAGCCGCTCGGTCCGAGGAGGCCGGTGATTCGGCCGGGCGGGAGGGTAAAGGAGAGGTTGTCGAGCACGGTGCGGCCACCGCGTACGACGCGGAGGCCGGCGGCCTCGATGGCGGGTCCGGGGGCTTTATTCATCATGTGATGAATAAACACCCGTGACGGGGTGCGCGTCAAGCCGTGCTCCTCCGGAGGGGGTGGGTTTTCGGGGGGCCTGGCGGCGGCTCGGTGGGGGGCCGGGGTTCCTGGGCCGGGGTTCCTGGGCCCGGGGGCCGGTGTTCCTGGGCCGGGGGGTCGGTGTCCTGGTCGGGGGTCCGGGGTCGGTCAGGGTCATCCCCTATGGCGTTCGCGGTGGGGGCGAAGGATCGTTGCGGTATGAGGCGTTCATCCCGAGAAGTTGCTGCATCGCGCGTTGAGAAGCGGCAGTTGGCCGTGGCCTCGGCGACGCTTGGACCTTGGCGGCCGGCCGCTGCCGTCGGTGCGATCGGGGGTGGGGTGTCGCTTGCCCTGCACCTCGTGCACGGGCACTTCGGGCTCGGCATTCTGGCCGGGGCGCTGTCCGTGGGCGCCCTGCTTTTCTACTGCGTGGGCGGGGCGGGGGCGGTGCTCGGGTACTCCGGGGGCGCGCGGGGGCGGGATCACCGGATACGGAGGTGGGCGCGGGAGCATCCGTGGCGGGTGGCGGCTGTGCCCGGGGCGCTCATGCTTGTCAGCGACTTCGTTATTCGGGAGGTCCTGACCAGTCAGGGGTTCTTCGGGTCGCTCTGGACCGGGGTCTGGCACGGGGCTGTCGTGGCGGCTGTCGTGGGAGCCGTCGGGACCGTTTCGGCTGCGCGGCGCGCCTGAGGCTTTGACGTCTTGAGCGCTTCAGGTCTTTTGAGCGCTTGACGTTTCTTGAGCGCCTGACGTCACCCGTGTCGCATTGTCGGCGCACCTCGGTGCCTGGGGGGTCTTTCCCCCCGGGCACCTTTCCTTTGCCCACCGCCCTGTCCTTGGTGTCGGTCCCGGGCCGGGGCACCTCCTCGAGCTGCGTGCTGCCTGCTCTTTTCCCATTCGTCCACGCCCTGTCGGCACGCAAATCTGCGGGGGCACCCCGCCCCGTCCCCTCCGGCCCGTCGCCGCCTGACGGTCCCCCATGGGTGGGGGGAGGGGGTGGGAGGTTCGCCGTCGGGTGGGCGGAGGGGGGGTGGGTACCCGTCCCCTCCGGCACGGCTGCGGAGGGCGGTCCGCCGTCTTGGGCGTCAGGGTCAGCCCACACTCGAAGTCCTCGCCCGGAAGCGGCGCGAGCTCATCGGCCTCGGAGCGGTAGTTGAAGCCGACCGAGGTGAGCCGACCGTGCAGGATCCGCTCGTCCTCCGCGGCGTCGATCTCGGCGATCCGCTCGTTCAGCTCGGCGAGCGAGGCGATGTCGGGAACGGGGACCAAGTGGGTGCGGCGGAACCGGCCGCCCTCCTGTTCCACCCCGCCCTTCTCGTGGGCGCCTTCCTGACCGGGGATGCAGTAGAACGCGTCGAAGCCGTAGCAGACCTGGTTTGACCGCCGGCTTGAGGTTGTCGTAGCGGATGTGCCTGGTCGGCACCCCTCCCAGCACGCGGAAAGCTTCGACGTGGCCTTCCAGGAAGGCTTCCTGCGCTTCGAAGGCGAAGACCCGGCGGACGGCCTTGCCCGAGTACGAAAGCCGCAGCGTGAACAGGTGGCACTTGACCGTGGTGCCGGCCAGCCGGACCCACACGTCCGCGAAGTCCACCTCGGCTTCCTCGCCCGGCAGGTGGATCTGCGGGACCATCCCGTCCTGGTGGACCCGGCCTTCGCGGGCCTCCGCTTCGATTTGCGGTGTCCCGACGAATGCTTGCGAACAGCTCGACCCGCGACAGCGCTAACCTCGGCCTCCCGACACAACCATGACCGCAGCCACGGCCCCCGACAGGCCGTGATCACTGGATCACACCCAGGCGCGGCGGCCGAACGGAGTACCTGGATTCACTCGAAAGCGGGCGAGGCGCAGGGCCGAGCGGCCGGCCAGTGGCTGCCAGGAATCCTCTGCCGAGGCGGAGCTGCACGACTCAGTCGAGCCAGACCAGCATGGCCTCGCCTGCTTGGGCGGCGGCGCCGAAGAACGGAACCAGCGGGTCGAACCACCCACGCACCCATTCCAGGGCGTCGGCCTCATCCCACAGGAGCGGGTAGATCTGCGCGGCCGTCATCTGCTCGGGATCCACGTCCCGGATCAAGTCCTGGAAGGACAAGCCGGCCAGGACTCCGGCGGCGAGCTTGACCTGGTCCGCGTCCAGGTACTTGGCCGGCCCATAGCCCCAGTCCTCGCTGGTGAACGTCTGCCCGCCATGAACGATGTCCACGGGGAAACTCGCGCGTTCGAGGAGGAATGCGATGGCGTCGAACGCCTTGTGAGTCGATAGCTGCCGTGCGTCTGAGGGAGCGACGTCATTGATGCCGTCTGTCTCCATGATCTCCATGACGTACTCGAACGCCCAGTCCGGGTCCTTGACTGCCCTGGCCAGCTCGGCCGGTGTTACACGCAAGTACTCACCATTCATGCTCATCCGCGCAGAGTACGAGGCACCACCGACACTGCGATGCCCAGGAGCACCGAGGGGCAGCTGGAGCCAGATCAACTTGCCACAACCTGGAGCCCGAACTACCTGCTGCAGTGGTCCCAGAAGAACCTGCCAGAGACATCGGGGGGTTGGGTGGGGGGCGGGGATAGGTTGGGGGGATGGGGGAGTTGGGGTGGGTGGAGGGGTGGCCGGGTGGGGGGATTCGGACGGGGCGGCTCTGGTTGAGGGAGCCGGAGGCGGGGGATCGGGGGGCGGTGATTGAGCTGTTCTGTTCGGCGGAGGTGGGGACCTATGTGGGAGGGCCCCGGGAGCGGGACGAGATGGAGCGGGCGGTGCCCGAGACGCCAAGACGGCGGCACGGGCTCTTCGTGGTCGACCTCGACGGGGCGATGATCGGCATCGTCACGATCGACCGGCACGGCGCCGGGAGCAAAGGGCACGTCCGTCCGGAGGGCGAGGAACCCGAACTCGGCTACATGTTCCTGCCCGAGGCGTGGGGCCACGGATACGCCACCGAAGCCTGCGCGGCAGCGCTCAACTGGGCCGCCGAAGCGCTCCCCGGCGAGCCGGTGGTGCTCTGCACGCAGACCGCCAATACGGCATCGCTGCGCGTCGCGGAAAAGCTTGGATTCACCGAGGTCGAACGCTTCGAGGAGTACGGCGCCGAGCAGTGGTTCGGCCTGTGGACGCGCCGAGGGTGACCCCGCGCAAGTAACCCCCTCCCCCCATCAGCCACAACGGACAGGCGGACGCCGACGGGCGAGGAGGGGACGGGCCGGGGTGCCCCCGCAGGGGGACGAACGGACAAGGCCAGAAGCAGGCGCAGGCACCCGCAGGTTCGTCGCCCGAGGAGGTGCCCCGGCCCGGCACCGACCAGGCACAAGCGGCACCCGCAAGGAGGAGTAGAGGGGTTCGATTTTTTCGCCGACCGCGCGAGGCGCGCCGTGGCGCTGTCCCAGGACGAGGCCATCGCCCTCGGACACGACTTCATCGGTACGGAGCACATCCTGCTCGGCTTGCTGGCGGCGGGAGAAGGCCGCGGCCTCGAGGTACTGGCGGCCCTGGCAGTGGAACCCGCCGGCCTGCGCCAAGCGGTACTCACCCGGGTGGCCAGAGAGACGTCATAGCGACGACCGGGATATGCGACCACCGCCCGGCCGGACACGCCCTAGGACCGGCGGCGTGCCGAGGCGGTCGCGTGCTCGGCGCGGTGCAGCGCCTCCCCCGGCGCTTCGGTGAAGGCCCGAAGGAAATAGGCGAGGAGCACGCCGAGAAAGCCGATCGCCAGAAGCCCCTGCTCGGCCCCCGCCTCCCGCCGCCGCGAAAACCCCCGCCACGTCCGCTGGAAAGCGAGAGCGCTGCACACGGCGAACCCGGCCACCGCCAGAAACGTCACAAAGGGCCCGACGTCGGCGTCGGCCAGCCCCTGAAAGCCGAACCGCAGCACCGCCGCCCCCACCGCGATGGCGACGAGGGACCCGACCGCGAGCCCGGCCCGCCGCCAGGCGTATCCGCCATCGTGCGCGACCCACGTCGTCCCGAAGAAACGGATCGGCTCCGGCCGCGGCACCCCCTCAACCGCCCCGCCGACGGCGTCGCCCCCGCCAACCCGCCGCTTCACTTCGCTCACCTCGTCCACGCCATCGATTATGACCCAGAACGGGACGTTCCCTGACACACCCGTTCGGCCGACGGTCGACGAATCGCACGACGCGATGCGTTTTCCTGACGATATGTCAGACATCCGGTCAGACGTCCCCCCGGCCTCGCCCGGGCTCCGACGCCGTCCCCCCGCCCCCCACCTCCTCCTCGGCCTGGGCGCCGCCGCCCTCACCGCCGCCGCCTGCACCCTGGCCGCCGGGTCCGGCGCGGCGACGGCCGCGGGCCCCCGCGCGGCCGAGGCGGCGACCAGCTCCCTGGTCGACCTCACCCTCGCACCCGCCCCGCCGCTCGGCCTGAGCGCCTTCCACGGCCGGTACGGCCACGCCTCCTCCGCCCCGGACGGCGGTCCGGACGGCGGTGACTTCTCCGACCCGTCCGGCGTGCTGTCGCACCTGACGGTGATCGGCGCGGTCACGGCCCGTACGGACACGGGTCCCGGCAAGACCTCCGCGCAGGCCCAGGCGGGCGGCTTCACGCTCGGCCTGAACTCCAAGGACTTCGTCAGCGTCGGGTCGCTGGACGCGTACGCGGAGTGCGTACCGCCGCCGGTGGGCCCGTACGCGCTCGCGTACGCGCGGACGGACGGCGGGGTGATCGACGTACTCGGCCACACCGTGCCGGTCGGGACGACCACCTTCGACGTGACCGGCGCGGAGATCGGCGCCTCCGGCATCGGCGGCGGCACGCTCACCGTGACGTACGAGCCGTACCAGCACCCGCCCGGCGGCGCCCCGACCGCCGCCACCAGCGCGGACGCGGGCGTCGACATCACCGTCAGCGGCACGTTCACCGACACGAGCGGCGCCCCGGCGTACGCGGGACCGCTGGTCGACCTCCGCCTCGGCCACGTCGCCGTCACCTGCGAGACCACCACCCCGACCCCGACGAACTCGGTCGACTCGACGACGCCGGTGCCACCGACGACGACACCGCCGACCACCGCGACGACGACGCCGACGACGCCCACCCCGACCGGCCCGGAGACCGGCGGCACGACCCCACCGCCCACCACCCCGCCCACCACCTCCCCGGACCCGTCGGGGACGGCCGGCACCACTCCCCCGCCGACGCCCACCGGGACCTGGACCACCCCCGGCGGCGACACCCTCCCGCACACCGGCGCCGAGGTCGGATGGGCAGCGGGACTCGCCGGCGGATCGCTGCTCCTCGGCGGCTTCCTCGTGTTCAGGACCGCCCAGGCGAGGCGCGGTCGGCACCTCTGATTTGGCATATGCCAGCGTCATTCTCTGCCCAGGGGTCATACTTACTGTCCATGGAAGGAAAATTAACGGCGCACGCCGCTGAGAACCCCGCGCGGCAGGAGCGATTCCGCACGCTGGCGCGGTATCTGATGACGCACAGCCTCCGCCGCACACTCCCCGCGCACCTGCGGGTGCGCAGGGACGTGGCGGTGGTCGTGGACGACCGCACGGTGGCCGAACCGGACATCGTCGTGGTCGGCGCGGAGGCGGAGAACGTTGTCGTCCTCGCCGTGGAAGTCCTGCCCGCCGACGCCGACGAGAGCGAGCCTCACCCGTACGAGGAAGCGGGGGTCACGCACCTGTGGCGCGTGGAGGAGGACACCGAGACCGAGCGCCCGATGGTCTACGTGCACGAGTGGGATCCGGCCTCGCACTCGTACGCCCTCACCGGCGTGCACCGCGAGGAGCTGACCGTCCAGGTCCCGTACCGCATCAACGTCGACCTCACGGGCATCGACCACCTCTGACCGTCGACCCCGTACGCGTGCGCGTAAACGTGCACGAACATGTGCCCGTCCCCGCACGGATACGCGTACGTCCAGGCACAGCGCGGCCGTACGCACGACGCCCCCGCACCGGGTCACGGTGCGGGGGCGTCGTGCGTGCGCTGCCGGTGTCAGCGCTCCAGCTTGGTGATGTCGCGGACGGCGCCGCGGTCGGCGCTGGTGGCCATGGCCGCGTAGGCGCGCAGGGCCGTGGAGACCTTGCGCGTGCGGTCGCGCGGGGCGTAGACGCCGCCGAGGGCTTCGCGGCGGGCGGCCAGCTCCTCCTCGGACACCAGGAGTTCCATGGAGCGGTTGGGGATGTCGATCCGGATGCGGTCGCCGTCCTCGACCAGGGCGATGGTGCCGCCCGAGGCCGCCTCGGGTGAGGCGTGGCCGATGGACAGGCCCGACGTGCCGCCGGAGAAGCGGCCGTCGGTGACCAGGGCGCAGACCTTGCCGAGGCCGCGGCCCTTGAGGAAGGACGTGGGGTAGAGCATCTCCTGCATGCCGGGGCCGCCGCGCGGGCCCTCGTAGCGGATCACGACGACATCGCCGGGGTTGACCTGCTTGGCGAGGATCTTGTCGACGGCCTCTTCCTGCGACTCGCAGACGACGGCCGGCCCCTCGAAGGTCCAGATCGACTCGTCCACGCCCGCGGTCTTCACGACCGCGCCGTCCAGGGCGAGGTTGCCGCGCAGCACGGCCAGGCCGCCGTCGGCGGAGTAGGCGTGCGCGACGTCGCGGATGCAGCCGCCCGCGGCGTCGGTGTCCAGGGTGTCCCACCGCTCGGACTGCGAGAACGCCTCGGCGGAGCGCTTGCAGCCGGGCGCCGCGTGCCACAGCTCGACGGCCTCGTCGGAGGCGGAGCCGCCGCGCACGTCCCAGGCGTCGAGCCACTCCTTGATGGAGGGCGAGTGGACGGTGTGCACGTCCTCGTTGAGCAGCCCGCCGCGGTACAGCTCGCCGAGGATGGCGGGGATGCCGCCGGCCCGGTGGATGTCCTCCATGTAGTACGTGCCGCCGGGCGCCACGTTCGGCGCGACCTTGGCCAGGCAGGGGACGCGGCGCGAGACGGCGTTGATGTCGTCCAGGCCGTAGTCGAGCTCGGCTTCCTGGGCGGCGGCCAGCAGGTGCAGGATCGTGTTGGTGGAGCCGCCCATGGCGATGTCGAGCGCCATGGCGTTGTCGAAGGCGGCGCGGGTGGCGATGGCGCGCGGCAGCACGGACGCGTCGTCCTGCTCGTAGTGCCGCTTGGTCAGCTCCACGACGGTGCGGCCGGCGTTCTCGTACAGCGCCTTGCGGGCGGTGTGCGTGGCCAGGACCGAGCCGTTGCCGGGCAGCGCCAGGCCCATGGCCTCGGTGAGGCAGTTCATCGAGTTGGCGGTGAACATGCCGGAACAGGAGCCGCAGGTCGGGCAGGCGTTCTCCTCGATACGGAGGATGTCCTCGTCCGAGATGTTCTCGTTGACGGCGTCCGCGATGGCGTTGATCAGGTCCAGCTTGCGGACGGTGCCGTCGACCAGCGTCGCCTTGCCGGCCTCCATGGGGCCGCCGGAGACGAAGACGGTCGGGATGTTGAGGCGCAGCGCGGCCATCAGCATGCCCGGGGTGATCTTGTCGCAGTTGGAGATGCAGATCAGCGCGTCAGCGCAGTGCGCCTCGACCATGTACTCGACGGAGTCGGCGATCAGATCGCGGGACGGCAGGCTGTAGAGCATGCCGCCGTGGCCCATCGCGATGCCGTCGTCCACGGCGATCGTGTTGAACTCGCGCGGCACCGCGCCCGCCGCGAGGATCGCCTCGGAGACGATCCGGCCGACGGGCTGAAGGTGCGTGTGACCCGGTACGAACTCGGTGAAGCTGTTGGCGACCGCGATGATCGGCTTCCCGATGTCGCTGTTGGCGACGCCGGAGGCGCGCATCAGCGCGCGGGCGCCCGCCATGTTGCGGCCGTGGGTGACCGTACGTGACCTCAGCTCGGGCACGGTGTCCACTCCCTTGGGTTCACTTGGCTCGTACTGCTCCGTACTAGAGCATCGAGGGTACGCCCGTCGCCCAGGATCCGGACGTTCGGTCCGGTATGCGGGACGTGCGGTCCCATGGGGCTGTACGGGGGCGGGGTCCTACGGGTGGACGTCGGCGGCGGTGAGGTAGCGCTGGAGGACCGGGCCGACCATGGCGACGATGTCCTCGGGGTCGGCGGAGGCCATCGGCTCCACCCGCACGATGTACCGCAGCATGATGATCCCGACGAGCTGGGCGGCGGCGAGCTGCACGCGGAACTCGGCGTCGGGCACGTCGAGGCCCCCCGCGAGGCGGGCCAGGACGCGGCGGCTGACCAGGCCGCGGAAGACCGCGGCGGCCGTCTCGTTGGTGACCGCGGACCGGACGATGGCCAGCAGCGGCTCGCGCGAGACCGGGTTCTCCCAGATCCGCAGCATCAGCCGGGCCACCCGCTCGCCCATGCCGTCGACGCCGCCCGCCACGACGAGGTCGGGGATGTTCATGGCGGGCGCGAAGGACAGCTCGATGGCGGCGCCGAAGATCTGTTCCTTCGTGCCGAAGTAGTGGTGGACGAGGGCGGAGTCGACGCCCGCCGCCTTGCCGATCGAGCGGACGGAGGTCTTGTCGTAGCCGCGGGCGGAGAACTCCTCGCGGGCGGCGGCGAGGATACGGTCACGGGTCTCGGCGGTCCCGGCCTTGGTGCCCGCGGGACGGCCGCGGCGGCGGCCGGCCGGCTTGCCGGACTCCTGGGGGCCCTCGGATTCCTGGGGCTCGTCGGGTTCCGGGGAGCCGGGGGACGCCTTCGCCGTACTCACGCCGGACCACCGCCGACCGGCGCCGGTGTCGCGTAGTGCAGCCGGGTGAAGGCCAGCGCCTCCGCCAGGTCCGCCTCGCGCTCGGCCCTCGACATCGCCCGCCGGGTGGTCACCTCGACCACCACATGGCCGTCGTAGTCGCTCGCCGCCAGCGACGCCAACAGCTCCGCGCACGGCAGATTCCCGCGCCCCGGCACCAGGTGCTCGTCCTTGGCGGAGCCCGTGCTGTCGCCGAGGTGGACGTGCACCATCCGCTCGGCCATCCTCGCCATCAGCGCGAACGGCTCGGTACGGGAGGTCGCCGCGTGCGAGAAGTCCACGGTCAGGTGGCGGTAGTCGTCGTTGGTGACGTCCCAGTCGGGCGCGTACGCCTGCATTTCCCGGTCCCGGTAGCGCCACGGGTACATGTTCTCGACCGCGAACCGTACGTCCGTCTCGTCCGCCATCCGCCAGATCCCGGCGACGAAGTCCCTGGCGTAGCCGCGCTGCCAGCGGAACGGCGGGTGCACCACGACGGTCGAGGCGCCCAGCGTCTCGGCCGCCGCGCGGGCCCGCTGGAGCTTGACCCACGGGTCGGCGGACCAGACGCGCTGCGCGATCAGCAGGCACGGCGCGTGGACGGCCAGGATCGGCATCCGGTGGAAGTCCGACAGGCGGCGCAGCGCGTCCACGTCCTGGCTGATCGGGTCGGTCCACACCATCACCTCGACGCCGTCGTAGCCGAGGCGGGCGGCGATCTCGAAGGCGGTGGCGGTGGAGGCCGGGTAGACGGAGGCGGTGGACAGGACGATCTTCGACGTGCCGCCACGGGGCCCCGCGGCGGACCCCGCGGTCGGGGCGAGACGTTCCCGCGCGTGCTGCGCGCGCTGCCCCGTACGCCAATCGCGTCTCAGGGCGGCGTCCGTCGTCCGGCCGTCCGTCTTCCGACCCGCTGGTTCAGCCACGGGAAACAGCGTACGGCGGCGGCCGGGGCGGAAGGGGCAGGTGCCGGGGGGTGCGGAGGGACTGTCGCCGATCTCACGGCGGGGCGTGGCGGGCGCGGCGGACCGGCTCAGTCGCCCCAGCGGGCCAGGGCCGCCCCCGGTCCGGCGTCGTTCACCATCAGGTCGAGCTTGCGCAGGATGACGCCCTCGCGCAGGGCCCAGGGGCAGATCTCCAGCTCCTCGACGCCGAAGAGGTCCATCGCGGCGTCCGCGACCAGGGCGCCCGCCAGGAGCTGCCCGGCCCGGCCGACCGAGACGCCCGGCAGGGTGCTGCGCTGGGCCGCCGTCATCTCCGCGAGCCGCGGCACCCACTCCTCCAGCGCGCCGCGCCGCAGCCGGCGCTGGGCGTACAGGCCGTCGGCGGAGCGGGCCGCGCCCGCGAGCCTGGCGAGCTGCTTGAACGTCTTGGACGTGCCCACCGCGTGGTCGGGCCGGCCGAAGCGGGCGAAGTCCGGGACCGTACGGGCGATCTCGGCGCGTACGTGCCTACGCAGCGACCGTACGTCGTGGGCGGTCGGCGGGTCGCCCGGCAGCCACGCACCGGTCAGGCGTCCCGCGCCGAGCGGCAGGGACACGGCCGCGTCCGGGTACTCGTCCATGCCGTAGCCGACCTCAAGCGACCCGCCGCCGATGTCCAGCACCAGCAGCCGCCCGGCCGACCAGCCGAACCAGCGGCGTACGGCGAGGAACGTCAGCCGCGACTCGTCCTCGCCGGACAGGACGGTGAGGCGTACGCCCGTCTCCGCGTCCACCCGGGCCAGGACGGCCTCGCCGTTCGCCGCCTCCCGCACCGCGGAGGTCGCGAAGGACAGCACGTCCTCGGCGCCCTTGTCCTCCGCCACGCGCAGCGCGTCCGCGATCGTGGCGACCAGGCGGTCGACGCCGGCGTCGCTGATCGCGCCGTGCTCGTCGAGGAGTTCGGCCAGGCGCAGCTCCGCCTTGTGCGAGTACGCGGGGAGCGGGCGCGCGCCCGGGTGCGCGTCCACCACCAACAGGTGGACGGTGTTGGAACCCACGTCGAGCACTCCGAGTCGCATGGGCAAGACGCTAGCGCGCCGACGTGGGTGTCCGTTCCGCGGGCCGCGCGGGGCCGCGGGGCGGTGGCGCGTGGGCGATCCGCGACCCGTTGGCGACCATTCGGCGCATTCCGGTCTTACTCTTGGGCGCGTGGCGAAGGTGAAGGCCCTCAAGGCCAAGAAGAAGAGTGCAGGCACGGTCCGCGACGAGGTGGGGCTGGACTTCGCCCGCGCCTGGGTCGAATTCGCCGATCCGGCCGACGAGGAGCAGGTCTTCCGCTGCGACCTCACGTGGCTCACCTCGCGCTGGACGTGCGTCTTCGGCAGCGGCTGCCAGGGAATCGTGGCGGGGCGCGCGGACGACGGGTGCTGTTCGCTGGGCGCGCACTTCTCGGACGACGACGACGAGAAGCGGGTGGCCGGGCATGTGGCCAGGCTCACGCCGGAGACGTGGCAGTTCCACGCCGAGGGCGCCGACGGCGCGTGGGCGATGGAGAACGAGGAGGGCGAGCGGCAGACGCGTGTCGTGGACGGGGCGTGTGTCTTCTCCAACCGGGCCGGGTTCGCGGGCGGCCAGGGGTGCGCGCTGCACGCGCTGGCCCTGCGGGAGGGGCGCGAGCCGCTGGAGACGAAGCCGGACGTGTGCTGGCAGTTGCCGATCCGGCGGACTTTCGACTGGGTGGACCGGCCGGACGATTCGCGGGTGCTGGTCGTGTCGATCGGGGAGTACGACCGGCGGGGGTGGGGGCCGGGGGGCCACGACCTGCACTGGTGGTGCACGTCGGCGACGTCCGCGCACGGTGCCGGTGACCCGGTCTACGTGTCGTACCGCCCGGAGCTGACCGAACTCATGGGTCCCGACGCCTACGCCGTGCTCGCTGCGCTGTGCGAGTCCCGCCTGTCCACCCCCCACCTTCCTCTTCTGGCCCCCCACCCCGCCGACCCCGCTGCCCCCGCTTCCTAGGGCCCTCTTGTACGTGGGGGCGGCTGGGGGTTCGGTCCGGGTACCGTCCGGGCGCCCTCTTGTGCGTGGGGTCGGTCCCGGTACGGGGTACCTCCTCGAGCTGCGTGCTGCCTGCTCCCGCGGATCCGTCAACGCCCTGTCGGCACGCAAATCTGCGGGGGCACCCCGCACCGTCCCCTCCGGTACGTCGGCGCCCGACGGTCCGTGGGGGTGGATGGGGCCGGGCACGGGGGCTGCGGGGGTGTTGACGCCCCACGCTGTGATCAAAGGGGACGTGTTCGATGTTCGGGGGGGGAGGCGCTTTGCGGGGTGTCGTCAGCCGAGGTGGCGGAGGGTGTCGGAGATGGTGGACCGGAAGGTCTGGAGGGCGTGGAGGCCGGCGGTGTAGCGGTCCTGGTGGGCGGCGATGTCGGCGGTCTGCTGCTGGGCGCGTACGGCGTGCAGGAGTTGGGCGGTGTGGTGGCGGCGCTGGCAGGTGACGTCGGCGACGGCGGTGCGCCGCTCGGTCGGGGTGTGCGTGGTGTTGCCGTCGCTGCCGCGATGCCACGCCTTGTCCCCGAAGGCCGCGAGCGGGTCGGAGTAGCGGGCGAACCCCTGGCCGGCCACGCAGCGGGACCACGCGTCCCAGGCCGCGAGCAAGCGGGGATCGCGTTTGACGGCCTTGTCGATCTCGACCGAGCGCGTGCTCGCGTAGAGCCAGTCCCGCTTGACGTCGATCCCGCGCATCAGCCGCCGGTTCGCCTCCACGTTGCAGGCCGGAAAGTCCGCGTACTCGGCCTGGGTCATCCGACGGCCCTGCGGCAGCGTGGGAGTGGACTTCGCCGGGTCCCATCCGTAGCCCCAGCGGCTCGCGTTGGCCATGTCGAGTGCGCCGTAGCCAGTGCTGACCGCGGTGAGCACGGTGGGGTCGACGGGGTAGCGCGGATCGAGCGGAAAGTCCGCGTGCCCGCGTTTCGCCATGCACTGCCGGACCAGCAACGCCGTTGCCCGCTTCTCCCGTTGATAGTCCTCGGGCGTGTAGTTATAACGATCCGCCGGAAGCGGCCCAAGCCCCACCGTCGCACGGACCGCCTCCGCCCGCTCCGGCCCCGAGGCACCCACCCCCGCCAGCACCGCCACCCCCACCACGGCCCCAAGCCGCCACCCCCGCGTCCCCATGCCCCCGGATGCTAGCCCCCGCCCCACCCGAGCCCACCCACCCCCCTCCGCCCCCCACCGGCCCGTCGGCCGCCGACGCACCCGAGCCCACCCACCCCCTCCCCCCCTCAGCCACAGCGGACAGGCGGACGCCGACGTACCCAAGCCCACCCACCCCCCTCCCCGGCCACCCCCACCGGACAGGCGGACGCCGACGGGCGAGGAGGGGACGGGCCGGGGTGCCCCCGCAGGGGGACGAACAGACAAGGGCTGGACGTTTTCGAAGTGGCCGCACGTTCGTCGCCCGAGGAGGTGCCCCGGACCGGCACCGACCCAGGCACAAGCGGCACCCGCAGACGAAAAAGCACCCGCACGGGTGGGCGGGCGGGAAAAATAAGCAAGATGAGGACACATGCGGTGATCGCCTCGCCCGTAGGCGACCTGACAGTGGTCCGCGAGGGCCCCGCCCTCGTAGGGCTCTACTTCGAGGGCCACAAACGAAGGCCCAACGAAACCACCTTCGGCGAACGCGCCGACGAATCCTTCGACGACGTACGCCACCAGCTCAAGGAATACTTCGCCGGAACCCGGCACACCTTCGACCTCGAACTGACCCCGGAGGGCAACGAGTTCCAGCGCCGCGTCTGGACCCTGCTGACCCGCATCCCGTACGGAGAAACCCGCTCCTACGGCGACCTCGCCCGCCAGCTCGGCGACATCTCCCTCTCCCAGGCCGTCGGCGCCGCGAACGGCCTGAACCCGTTGTCGGTGATCGTCCCGTGCCACCGCGTGGTGGCGGCCGACGGAAACCTGCGCGGCTACGCGGGCGGCCTCGCCCGCAAGCGGTACCTGCTGGAACTGGAGGAGCCCGACGCCGCCTCGGCGGACCGCCTCTTCTGAAGCGGACCGCAGTTCCGCGGCGAACCGCACTTCCGAAGCGAACCGCACCTCCGAAGCGGACCGCAGGTCCAAAAGCCCCCCGCGAAAGCCACCTCACGTTTCGGCGCCCCCACGCGTTTACCCCATGTGAGCAAGCCACTGTTCGAACAGATCGTGACCGACCACGGGCCGATGGTGCTCCGGGTGGTCCGGGCCGTCGTGGGCCCGCACGACGCGCAGGACGCGTGGTCGGAGACCTTCCTGGCCGCGCTGCGGGCGTACCCGGAGCTGCCCGCGGACGCGAACGTCGAGGCGTGGCTGGTGACCATCGCGCACCGCAAGGCCGTCGACATCACGCGGGACAACGCGCGCCGCGCGACACCGCTGGCGGAGCTGCCCGAGCGGGCGAGCCGCACCGGGCGGCCCGAGGACTGGGACCCGGATCTGTGGACGGCGCTGAAGGCGCTGCCGGAGCGGCAGCGGCAGACGGTCGCGTACCACTACCTGGCGGGCCTGCCGTACAAGGACATCGCCGCCGTGACGGGCGGCAGCCCGGACGCGGCGCGCAGGGCCGCCGCCGACGGGGTGAAGGCCCTGCGCCGCAGCTATCCGCGGGACACCGCGGGAGGAGGAGACCCCTCATGAAGGACGCGAACGACACGAACGACACGAACGACACGCAGGACGTGCGGGACGTGCGGGACACGAACGACTCGGCCGCCCAGCTCCTGGAAGCCCTCGCCGCGCAGGACGACGCGACGATGGACCGGCTCCACGAGCGCCTGGCGGCGGAAGCCGGGCAAGCCGGGCTGCTGGACGTCGCGTACCGGACGCTGGACAGCCCGGTGGGCCCGCTGCTGCTGGCGGCGACCGAGAAGGGCCTGGTGCGCGTGGCGTTCGCCGTGCAGGACCACGCGGCGGTGCTCCAGCAGCTCGCGGACACCATCAGCCCGCGGGTGCTGCGCGCCCCGCGGCGGCTGGACGCGGTGAGCCGCCAGCTCGACGAGTACTTCACCGGGCAGCGCCGCGGCTTCGAAGTCCCCCTGGACTGGCGGCTGTCGAAGGGCTTCAGGCGCGAGGTGCTGACGCACCTGCCGGACATCGCGTACGGCAGGACGGCGAGTTACGCGCAGGTGGCGGCGGCGGCGGGCAGTCCGCGGGCGGTCCGCGCGGTGGGTACGGCGTGCGCGCTCAACCCGCTGCCGCTGGTGGTGCCGTGCCACCGGGTGGTGCGCTCGGACGGTTCGGCCGGGCAGTACGCGGGCGGCGCCGACGCCAAGCACCTGCTGCTGGAGCTGGAGACGGCCGCCTGAGGCGGGCGTGACGTCCCGCGTCAACGGCCGTACCGACCAAGGCCGTTACGGCAGCACCCCGTCCTCCGTCCGCAGCAGCCGCAGAAACGCCTTCAGACCGGCGATGATCTCGGTGTTGTCGGTCAGCCGGTTCACCGTCGCCTCGAACTCCCGCGCCAGCGCGGCGATCCGGCGGTCGGTCCCGTCGGCCCGCGCGTAGACGGACAGGCCCAACGCGTCGACCGCGGACCGGAGTTCGCCGAGCGCGTGGTACTGCTCCTCGGCCTTGCCCTCCAGGACCTTGGCGCCGCTCTCGACGCGGGTGACGGTGGCGCGCAGGGCGAGGACGTCGTCGCGCGGGTAGGTGACGTCCTTCAGGAGGGTGCCGAGGCGGCGCCGCAGCGCCGCGAACCAGGCGCCCGCGGGCCGGAAGACGGTGCTCAGCAGGAAGAATCCGGCGAGCCAGTAACCGGCGGCGCGGCCGGTCGCCGCGGCGACGGCGACCGCGAGGGCGGCCGTGACGAGGTGTCCCGCGAGGGCGACGCGCAGCATCAGGCGGGCGATCCGCCCGGCCTCGGTGTCGCGTTCCGGGGAGACGGTCAGGCCCTTTTCGCGGCTGGTCCGGATCTCGGCGAGGACGGCGTGGGCGCGGAAGTAGAGGTTCCACGGCACGGTCAGCAGAAGGAGCAGCCAGAGCAGGCCGAGCAGGCCCGCGGCGGTGCCGAGGACGGTGGACAGTGGTGCGCCGACGGCGTGGACGACGGCGAGTGTTCCGACGGTGACGAGGGTGACCACGACCGTGCCGGTGAATTTCCCCATGCCGCTCATCGTCCCGCCGCGCGGGCGGCCCGGCATGAGTACGGCTACTCAGGAGTAACACCCTTTCGCCGTACGGCTATCCGGCCGGGCTCGGCGACTCCGGCGCGGTGCTGGGGGCGTCGGTCGTGGGCGGCGCGGTCGTCGGCGGAGGTGTCGTCGGGGGCGGGGTGGTGGGCGGCGGGGTCGTCGGCGGAGGCGTGGTCGGCGGGGGCGTCGTCGGGGAGGACGAGGACGGCGGCGGGGTGGTCGGGGAGTCGGAGGCGGGCGGCGGCACATTGCGGGTGGAGGAGCCGCGCAGGATCACGGTCGCGTGCGCCGGGGAGAAGGCGATGCGGGCGGTCCAGGAGCCGGAGGGCTCCAGGGCGTGGTCGACGCTCAGGGTGAGAGTGACCGATTCTCCGGGCCGCAGGTCGCCCGAGGTCGCGGAGAGCCGGATCCAGAACGCGGCGGTGTCGGCCGTCCAGTGCACGGGGGCCGCGCCGCGCGCGGTCAGGGTGACGGTGGTGCCGCTGGCGGTGACGGTGAGCGTACTGCCGCCGGGGGACGCCGAGCCGGCGGCCGTGGGGTCGGTCGAGACGGTCGTGGTGAGGACCGGCGCCGGGGTGTCCGTACCGCCGGAGTGCTGGGGGTCGGGGGCCTGCCGGGAGCTGCCCGCCTCCTGGTACGGGTCGCCGTTGAGACCGTCGGGCTCGCTGGCGGCGCGGTCCGTGCCGGGCGCGTCGGCGCCGAGCGGCGCCGCGTGATAGGCGGCCCACAGGGCGAGTACGGGCGCGGCGACGACGGCCGCGACGACCGTACTGGTGACGGCCCGGTGCCTGAGCTGCGCGCGGCGGGCGGCGCGGTCCTTGAGGTCCATGGGGAAGCCGCGCCGGTCGAAGCGCGGGGTGGCGTCGCGGGAGCGCCCGGCCCCGGCGTCCATGGCGTGCAGCAGGGCGGCGTACGCGGCCGAGCGCGGCGCCTCGATGAGGGCGAGGACGGCGGTGGACCCGGCCCCCGGAGCGCCCGGTACGCCCGAGGCCCCCGGCCAGGGCCCCGCGGCGACGACGCGTTCCGCCGTACGCCTGCACACCGGGCAGTCGTCGACGTGCCTGACGAGTTCGGTGCGCAGCGCCGTACCGAGCAACACCTTGGTCTCGCCCGCGATCTGGGCGAGGGCGGCGCAGTTGCCGGTGTCCACGACGGACAGCGCGGTGCGGGTCCGCTCCACCTCGCAGGCGGCGCGGGCGAGCAGGCCGCGCGCGGTGTCGGCGTCGATGCCGAGGACGGCGGCGACTTCGTGCGGCGGGAGTTGGTGGCGGACCGCCAACTCCAGGGCCTCGCGCTGCTCGGGCGTGGTGCCGGCGGCCTCGGGCCAGGCGAGCGCGGCGAGTTGGGCGTGCCGCTGCTCGGCGACGGCGACCGACGTGCTCGGCGGCTCCGGCGGCCCGGCGGCGAGCCGGCGCAGGCAGGTCCAGCGGGCGAGCGCGTACAGCCAGGGGCGGAGCAGCTTCGGGTCGCGCAGATGGCCGCGCTGCCGTTCGGCGAGCGCCAGCACCTCGCCGAGCGCCCCGGCCGCCGCGTCGTGCTCGCACAGGATCGACAGGCAGTACGTGAACAGGCCGTCCAGATACGGCTCGTAGTGCGCGGGCGGCTGCATGGGGAGCGTGCCGTGCGGGCGTTGACGGTCGTGCGCCTTGTGCGTCGCTTCCCGGCGGACGTCCTTGCGGCCGTCCTTGCGGCCGTCCTTGCGCGACGGCTCCTTGCGGGCGGCCTTGCGCGCGTCGCCGCGGGCCTCCTTGCGGGACACGCGCGCTCCCTCCACGCGCGCTCCCTCCGGACGCGGCGCCTCGGTGCGCGGCGCCTCGCCGCCCGGCGTGTCCTTGCGGGCGGCCCGGCCGGCCGGCGCGCGGTGCTTGCGGTGTGCGCCGGTCGTCTGGTTCTGGGTGGGGGTCTCCTGCCTGCTCATCACCGGGCGACGGTAGGCCCGGTACGGCCCCCGGTTCAGCTCTCCTGGCGTGCATTAATCCTTATGGGTAGTGATGCTGCCCAAAAGGGGACAGCTCCGTCATTCTTACGAGTGAACGCACGTGCGCGCGCTCGATGTCCGCGCCGCACGCCCCCTTGAGCGCCCCCGGCAGCCGCAGGGGCCGGTCCGGCCGCCTTGTCGGACCCTCCCGCTACGGTGGGCGGCATGGCTGCCCGTAAGACCGTCTCGAAGGACCGTCCCTCCTACCGCTGCACCGAGTGCGGGTGGACGGCGCTGAAGTGGCTGGGCCGCTGCGGCGAGTGCCAGGCGTGGGGGACGGTGGAGGAGTTCGGCGCCGCGCCCGCCGTACGGACCACCGCGCCCGGCCGGGTGACGACGGCGGCGCGGCCGATCGGCCAGGTCGACGGGCGGCAGGCGACCGCGCGCTCCACGGGCGTGCCGGAGCTGGACCGCGTGCTCGGCGGCGGCCTGGTGCCCGGCGCCGTCGTCCTGCTCGCGGGCGAGCCCGGCGTCGGCAAGTCCACGCTGCTGCTCGACGTGGCGGCGAAGGCGTCCAGCGCGCAGGGCGCGACGCTGTACGTGACCGGTGAGGAGTCCGCCTCGCAGGTACGGCTGCGCGCGGACCGGATCGGCGCGCTCGCCGACCATCTGTATCTGGCCGCGGAGACGGATCTTTCGGCCGTTCTCGGTCACCTGGACGACGTGAAGCCGGCGCTGCTGGTGCTGGACTCCGTGCAGACCGTCGCGTCGGCCGAACTGGACGGCGCGCCCGGCGGCACCGCGCAGATCCGCGAGGTCGCGGGCGCGCTGATCCGGGCGTCGAAGGACCGCGGGATGTCGACCATCCTGGTCGGACACGTCACCAAGGACGGCTCGATCGCGGGCCCGCGGCTGCTGGAGCACCTGGTCGACGTGGTGCTCAGCTTCGAGGGCGACCGGCACGCGCGGCTGCGGCTGATCCGCGGCATCAAGAACCGTTACGGCGCCACGGACGAGGTCGGCTGCTTCGAACTGCACGACGAGGGCATCACCGGCCTGGCCGATCCGTCCGGCCTCTTCCTCACCCGGCGCGACGAGCCGGTGCCCGGCACCTGCCTGACCGTGACCCTGGAGGGCCGCCGCCCGTTGGTCGCCGAGGTGCAGGCGCTGACCGTCGACACCCAGATCCCCTCGCCGCGCCGCACCACCTCGGGTCTGGAGAACTCGCGCGTGTCGATGATGCTCGCGGTGCTCGAACAGCGCGGCCGGATCAAGGCCATCGGCAAGCAGGACATCTACACCGCGACCGTGGGCGGCGTGAAGCTCACCGAGCCCGCCGCCGACCTCGCGGTGGCGCTCGCGCTGGCCAGCGCCGCCATCGACACCCCGCTGCCGAAGAACCTGGTGGCGATCGGCGAGGTGGGCCTGGCCGGTGAGGTCAGGCGCGTCACCGGCGTGCAGCGCCGCCTGTCGGAGGCGGCCCGGCTCGGCTTCACCCACGCCCTGGTACCGCCGGACCCCGGCAAGATCCCGGCGGGCATGAAGGTGGTGGAGGTCGCGGACATAGGGGACGCGCTGCGGGCCCTGCCGAAGCGGACCGCACGGTCGTAGCGCCACGGCGTACGCCGGTACGGCCGCGGACGCCGGTGCCCGTACGGCCGTGCAGACGTCCGCGTTCGTACGGCCGTACGGCTGCCCGGCTGCCCGGCCGTACGGCCGCGGGCGCCCGGCTCGCGGGCACGGGGGAACACCCCGCACCCCTTCCCGGAGAACGCCCGGCTCGCGGTTCCGGGGAACACCCGGCACCCGTTCGGGTTGCGCGCGGCGTACAGTCACGGAAGGCCCGGCACACGGTCGTGCGGGGCCTCGCGCGCGCTCCCGGGAGAGCCCGCGCGCCGTCGCGGGACCCCCGTAGGACCGTCGTGGGACCCCGGTAGGAGCCGTCCGGCCCGCGCCGCGCCCCCCGGAAGCCGTAAACTTTGCCCTGGTCTCGCCCATTGGGCATCCGTAGCGACCGGAGGATTGCAGAGTGGCAGCCAATGACCGGGCAGGGGGCCCTCCCCCGGCCCGAAGGGCATCGGGCGACTCCCCCGGCAGGTCCGGCGGGGTTTTCGGCGCCGACGCCGGGCTGATGCGCGCCTCTTTGAGCGCCGTCGCACCCGGCACCTCGCTCCGTGACGGCCTGGAGCGCATCCTGCGCGGCAACACCGGCGGCCTCATCGTGCTGGGCATGGACAAGACCGTGGAGTCACTGTGCTCCGGCGGCTTCGTGATGGACGTGGAGTTCACCGCGACCCGGCTGCGCGAGCTGTGCAAGCTGGACGGCGCGCTGGTCCTCGACAAGGACATGACGAAGATCCTGCGCGCGGGCGTGCAGCTCGTCCCCGATCCGACCATCCCCACCGAGGAGACCGGCACCCGGCACCGCACCGCCGACCGGGTCAGCAAGCAGGTCGGCTTCCCGGTCGTCTCGGTCAGCCAGTCGATGCGGCTGATCGCGCTCTACGTGGACGGGCAGCGCCGCGTCCTGGAGGACTCCGCCGCGATCCTCTCCCGCGCCAACCAGGCGCTGGCCACGCTCGAACGGTACAAGCTGCGCCTCGACGAGGTCGCGGGCACGCTGTCCGCGCTGGAGATCGAGGACCTGGTGACGGTGCGCGATGTCACCGCCGTCGCCCAGCGCCTGGAGATGGTCCGCCGGATCGCCACCGAAATCGCCGAGTACGTCATCGAGTTGGGCACTGACGGACGGCTTCTCGCCCTGCAACTGGACGAGTTGATCGCGGGCGTCGAGCCCGAGCGCGAACTGGTCGCCCGCGACTACGTGCCGGAGCCGACCGCCAAGCGCAGCCGTACGGTCAACGAGGCGATGGCCGAACTCGACTCGCTGCCGCAGAGCGAACTCATCGAACTCACCACCGTGGCACGGGCCCTGGGCTACACCGGCTCCCCCGAATCCCTCGACTCCGCCGTCTCGCCGCGCGGTTACCGGCTCCTCGCCAAGGTGCCCCGGCTGCCCAACACCGTCATCGAGCGCCTGGTCGAGCACTTCGGCGGCCTCCAGAAGCTGCTCGCCGCGAGCGTCGACGACCTCCAGACGGTCGACGGCGTCGGCGAGGCCCGCGCCCGCTCCGTCCGCGAGGGCCTCTCCCGCCTCGCCGAGTCGTCCATCCTGGAGCGGTACGTCTAGACGTACCGCTGGAGGCGGCTGCCTCGGGGACCGGAAGCGCCCCGACCTCGTCCGCCGCCCACACGAAGCGGCGGGCCGGGGACGGCCGGGGGGCCGGGCCCCCCGGGGCTAGTCCTGGGAGAGGACGAAGGAGACCTGCTTGGCGCCGTAGCCGGAGAGCCGGGCCTGGATCAGGTAGGTGCCGGGCGCGGCAGCGCTCCCCTTGGGGGTCGCGCACTTCGGGGAGCTGGTCTTGGCGTTCCACCGGAGCGTGTACGTCGTGGAGCCGTGGGCGGGCACCTGGAGGAGGTAGGAGCCGCTGCCCGCGGTGGGGCAGTCGTCGGAGGCCCAGGTGTGGGCGTTGCCCGCGGTCGAGGTGATCGTGAAGACGGCCTTGGCGGGGCCGAAGTCGACCTTGCAGGAGACGGATCCGGAATTCGCGGCGCGCAGCTCGAAGACGGGGGTCTCGTCCGGCGAGTAGGAGTTCTGGACGCTGCGCAGCGAGAGCTGGACGCTGCCGGGCGAGCAGTCGGGGAGCGTGGAGCCGGCGGGCAGTTGACCGCCCGAGCCGCCGTTGCCCGAGCCGCCGCTGGTGGCGACACCGCCGGAGGCCGCGCCGCCGGACGACGAGGTGCCCGCCGTACCCGACGTACCGCCGTCGTTGCCGCCCGAGGAACCGGCACCGGCCGAACTTCCGTCCGTGGCACCGCCGTTGGAGCCGCCATTCGAGCCGCCGTCGGAGCCGGAGGAGCCCGCGGAGGAACCGGAGGAGCCGCCGCTGTCGCCGCCCGAGGTGTCGCGGCCACCGGGGCGCCCGGTGATGTGCGTACCGGTCGGCTCGGGGCCCGGCGTGATCGTGCCGACCGGCGTGTGGGTGCCCGAGGAGCCGTTGTTGCCGCTACCTCCGCCCCCGCCGGTCGAGTTGACCAGCCAGAAGATCAGCAGGGCGACGAGCGCGAGCACACACAGCGCAACGGCCCGCCGCCGCCAGTAGATGGTCGACGGCAGAGGTCCGACGGGATTGCGCATTGAGCCCACACCCGAACTCTAGGGGAGATCACCCGCGCCTCGCCGCAACACCCGCCGCTCGGCGCCCGGTCTTTGCCGATCATCACGTTTAAGGGGACGGCCGGTCGCTGTCAGTGGCCTGTGCGAGGATCGGGAGGACATGAGCACCGACATCCGCGACGCTTCCGTCAGCACCTCAGCCCGCACGTCCCCGGCCGCCCCCGCGGGTTCGGCGGTCCCCCCGGCTCCCCCGGCCGCCGTCACCGAACTGCACGACCTGGTGATCGACTGGTTCGGCGAGCACGCCCGCGATCTGCCCTGGCGGCGGCCGGACGCGGGCGCGTGGTCGGTGATGGTCAGTGAGTTCATGCTCCAGCAGACGCCGGTCGTCCGGGTGCTGCCGGTGCACCAGGAGTGGCTGGCCCGCTGGCCCCGCCCGGCCGACCTCGCGGCGGAGTCGCCCGGCGAGGCGGTACGCGCCTGGGGGCGGCTCGGCTATCCGCGCCGCGCGCTGCGGCTGCACGCGGCGGCCACCGCCATAGCGGCCCAGCACGACGGCGAAGTCCCCGAGGACCACGGCCAGTTGCTGGCCCTGCCCGGTGTCGGGGAGTACACGGCGGCGGCCGTCGCGTCCTTCGCGTACGGGCGGCGGCACATCGTGCTCGACACCAATGTGCGGCGGGTCTTCGCCCGCGCGGTGACCGGCACCGCGTATCCGCCGAACGCGACGACGGCCGCCGAGCGGCGGACCGCCCAGACGCTCCTCCCGGCCGAGGAGCCGGTCGCGGCGCGGTGGGCGGCGGCCACCATGGAGCTGGGCGCGCTGGTGTGCACCGCCCGCTCCCCCGAGTGCGGGCGCTGCCCGATCGCGGCGCGCTGCGTCTGGCGGCTGGCCGGTTCGCCCGCGCACGACGGGCCGCCGCGCCGGGGCCAGACGTACGCCGGGACCGACCGGCAGGTACGCGGCCGGCTGCTGGCCGTCCTGCGCGCCTCCACCGCTCCCGTACCGCAGGCCGCGCTCGACGCCGTGTGGCACGAGCCGGTGCAGCGGGCCCGGGCGCTGGACGGCCTGGTCGAGGACGGCCTGGTCGAGCCGCTGGCGGACGGCGTGTACCGGCTGCCGGGCTAGGGCGTACCCGCCACCGCCGTATCCGCCGCAGCGCCGTATCTGTCACCGCGCCGCATCCGCCACCGCGCGGTATCCGCCACCGCGCGGCATCCGCTTCAGCGCGGCATCCGTCACAGCGCCGTAACCGTCACAGCTCTCCGCCGGGCAAGGTCTCCGGATGATCCGGGCCCGGCGGTGCCGCGCGCCCTCCCCCGGCGGTTCCGCGTGCCCGCCCCGTACCCACTCCCACCTCGGCTTTCGTGGGCCGCGCCCCCTGTGACGCCTGACTTCTCGGGTCCGCAAATGCCCGTTTCATCGCAGAATGCGCCTATTCATGGCCATTCACGGCTTGCATTCCACCCGTTACAGAACCGATGGGTTGCTGTGAGGCCGCTGTGCGCTCGCGGTGGCGAAAGCCCAACATCCGCTCCGTAGCGTCCTCGATGTCGGCAGGGAACGACGACAGCGGCAGGCAGGCACGGGACGGAGTCACACCATGGCGGGGAACGGCGAGGTACTGGAGTTCGAGGAGTACGTGCGGACTCGGCAGGACGCCCTGCTGCGCAGCGCCCGCCGCCTGGTGCCCAACCCGGTCGACGCGCAGGACCTCGTACAGACCGCGCTGGTGCGGACGTATCCGCGCTGGGAGGGCATCGCCGACAAGACGCTGGCCGACGCGTACATGCGCCGGGTCATGATCAACACCCGTACCGAGTGGTGGCGGAACCGGAAGCTGGAAGAGGTGCCCACCGGCGAGCTGCCGGACGCGAGCGTGGACGACGGCTCGGAGCAGCGCGCGGACCGCGAGATGCTGCTCGACGTGATGACGGTGCTGGCGCCCAAGCAGCGGCAGGTCGTGATGCTGCGGCACTACGGCCAGCTCTCCACCCAGGAGACGGCCCGCGCGCTGGGCATGTCGACCGGTACGGTGAAGAGCACCCTGCACCGGGCGCTGGCCCGGCTGCGGTACGAACTGGAGCACGGCCGCTACGGCTACTCCCGGCTGGACGCGGTGGACCGGGACTCTGCCGGGCGTGACGCGTCCCAACCGGAATCGGCATACTCGACGCACCCGGCTCATTCGACGGACGCGACCGGACCGCTCGGCGCGGCCGCTCCGCTCGGCACGGCCGGCTCGACCGGGTCGGCCGGATCGACCGACCCGCTGGACCCGGCCACGCTCGGCCGGGAACCGATGGAACGCATGGAGGGCGTGTGGGCCGCGTAGCCTCGACTCTCGCGACGGGCGCGCTGGCGTGCGCGTGCGTCGTGGTCGCAGGCTGCGGTACGGCCGCCACCGGCGCCCGCCGCGAGGGCCCGGCGCCGGCCGCCACCCGGGTGAAGACGCCGTCCACCGTCGCCCCGGCGATCGTCGCCGACCAGGTGGCGCTGGCCACGATGGTGCGCAAGGACAACAGCGTCAGCGCGGACGTACGCGAGGATCTGACGCCGTGCGTGGGGGCCGGTTATCCGATGGACACCGACTCGGGCGACCTCACGGCGGGCGACGGCCCCGACCTGGTGATCAACGTGACGACGTGCGGCGACGGCCTCGGCATCGCCGCGTACGTGTACCGGATGGTCAACGGCAAGTACCAGAACGTGTTCGCGGACGAGCAGCCGCCGGTCTACGGCAGCGTCGAGGACGGGCGGCTCCAGATCATCCACGAGGTGTACAGGACCGACGACCCGGCGACGTATCCGACCGGGCAGGAGTCGATCACGTACGCCTGGCGCGGGCAGCGCTTCGTCGAGGTCGCGCGGGACTTCTCGGACTTCGGCGCGCGGACGCCGACCGTCTCGCCCGAGCCGACCTCGACCGACCCGGCGCCGCTGCCCAAGTCGGACCCGGTCGACCCCGGCGTGCCGGCGGCGGAGACCACGACCCCGGCGCCGGCCAAATCCCCCTCCTCCGGCGTGTCCGGCAGGCCGAGCAGTCCCGCCGCTGCCGGTTCGACGGCCCCGCAGATGTCGGCCGACGGCGACGCCGTCCAGCACGGCCAGGGACAATAGCCCGGTGGCCGCCACTCATGTCCTGTTCGTCGAGGACGACGATGTCATCCGCGAGGCGACGACTCTCGCGCTGGAACGCGACGGCTTCGAGGTCACGGCCGCGCCCGACGGGCTGGAAGGGCTCACAGCCTTCCGCGCCCGCAGGCCGGACCTCGCGCTGCTCGACGTGATGGTGCCGGGCCTGGACGGCGTGTCGCTGTGCCGCCGGATCAGGGACGAGTCGACGGTGCCGGTGATCATGGTGTCGGCGCGGGCCGACGCCATCGACATCGTGCTCGGCCTGGAGGCCGGGGCCGACGACTACGTGACCAAGCCGTTCGACGGCGCGGTGCTGGTGGCGCGCATCCGCGCCGTACTGCGCCGCTTCCGGGCGGCGGGCGGTGACGACGGGCTGGACGACGCGCCGCAGCTCTCCTTCGGGGACATCGAGATCGACCCCGAGGGCATGGTGGTCACGCGGGCCGGGGAGCGGCTGGCGCTGACCCCGACCGAGATGCGGCTGCTGCTGGAATTCGCGGGCGCGCCCGGCACCGTGCTCTCCCGCGACCGGCTGCTCCAGCGGGTCTGGGACTACGAGTGGGGCGGCGACACGCGGGTCGTGGACGTCCATGTGCAGCGGCTGCGCGCCAAGATCGGCCAGGACCGGCTGGAGACCGTCCGCGGTTTCGGCTACAAGCTGCGGGCCTGAGGTCGCGTGCCGTCCCGTCCGGCGGACTCGCCGTCCGCCTCCTCGTACCCCGGAGCCCCGCGCCGCTCGCGTACCGGCCCGCGCCGCTTGCGTACCGGCCCGCGCTGGTTCCGTGCCGGTCTGCGCTGGAAGATCGCCGCGGCCATCGCCGTGGTGTCGGCGCTGGTCGCGCTCGCGCTGAGCCTGGTCGTGCACAACGCGGCGCGGGTCAGCATGATCAACAGCACCCGTGACGTCCAGGACGAGCGCGTCCAGTCGGCGCTGCGGATCTACGAGACGACCGGGCGGCTGGTGTTCTACGCCAAGATCGACGACCCGGAGCTGCCGCGCGAACTGAAGGAGTTCGCGGCCAAGGGGCAGCGCGCCACGTATGTGCAGGACACCGGCGGTCACCCGATGGTGTGGGCGGAGACGCCCGCCGCGGACGGCCGGGTGCTGTCGCTGAAGACCGGTTTCACCGACCGCTACTCCGTGCTGGACGACCTCGACCAGGCGCTGGTGGCCGGGTCGCTCGCGGTCGTCGTCGGCGGTACGGCGATCGGCGTGCTGATCGGCGGCCGGATGTCGCGGCGGCTGCGGAAGGCGGCGGTCGCGGCCCGCAAGGTCGCGGACGGCGACACCGAGGTACGGGTGCGCGAGGCGATCGGCGGCCGGCGCGTACGGGACGAGACGGACGAGCTGGCGCGGGCCGTGGACGCGATGGCCGACGCGCTGCAACTGCGGCTGGAGGCCGAGCGGCGGGTGACGGCCGATATCGCGCACGAGCTGCGGACGCCGGTCACCGGTCTGGTCACCGCCGCCGAGCTGCTGCCGCCCGGCCGCCCCTCGGAGCTGGTGCGCGACCGCGTGCACGCGCTGCGGACGCTGGTCGAGGACGTCCTGGAGGTGGCGCGGCTGGACGGCGCCGCGGAACAGGCCGACCTCCAGGAGCTGGCGCTCGGCGAGTTCGTCCGCCGCCGCGTCGTGGCTCTGGCGCCGGACGCCTCGGTCACGGTGGCCGAGGAGGCCGTCGTGCCCACCGACCCGCGCCGCCTGGAGCGCATCCTCGGCAATCTGCTCGCCAACGCCGCCCGGCACGGCGGCACCCCCGTCGAGGTGGTGGTCGACGGCCCCTATCTGCGCGTCCGCGACCACGGGCCCGGCTTCCCCCCGGACCTCCTGCGCGACGGCCCCAACCGCTTCCGTACGGGCTCCGCCGCCCGCTCGGGCGGCGGCCACGGCCTGGGCCTGACGATCGCCACCGGCCAGGCCCGCGTCCTCGGCGCCCGCCTCACCTTCCGCAACGTCCCCGTCGAGGACGGCGGCGGCGCGGTCGCGCAACTGATGCTGCCCCGCGAGTAGCCGTGGGTCCGGCACTTCGCGGGGCAGCGGGTCCGGCCGAGGAGCCGGGGGCGGGTGGCCAGCGGCCGGGGGGCCGGGGGCCTTGCCGGTCAGATGATCAGATGGCGTCGGCCAGGACCGGGGGCTGTTCGTCCTCGGAGCTGGCGGCCTTGGGGGCCGCCGCGCGCAGCGGGGTCTCGGTGATGAACCAGGCCGCGGCGAAGCCGACGACGCTGATGACGGCGCCCCACAGGAAGACGGTGTGGGTGCCGTCGGCGACCGCGTGGAAGTACGCGTCCTTCACGGCCGGCGGGAACTTGGCGATGGTGGCCCGGTCGAGCTGGGCACCGGCTCCAGCGGCCCCGGAACCGGCTCCGGCGGCGCTGGAGGCCATGCCGTGGGAGACGGTGTGCGTGAAGAGGGCGCCGAAGAGCGAGACGCCGAAGGAGCCGCCGATCGTACGGAAGAGGGTGGAGGACGAGGAGCCGACGCCGATGTCCTTCATCTCGACGCTGTTCTGCGCGATCAGCATCGTGATCTGCATGACGAAGCCCATGCCGACGCCGAGTACGGCCATGTAGAGGCCGGAGGTGAACCGGCTGGTGTTGACGTCCATGGTGGAGAGCAGGAACAGGCCGAAGGTCATGAAGGCGCCGCCGACCAGCGGGAAGATCTTGTACTTGCCGGTGGAGGTGGTGATGCGTCCGGCGACCATGGAGACGACGAGCATGGCGCTGAGCAGCGGCAGCAGCAGGAGTCCCGAGTTGGTCGCGGAGGCGCCCTGGACGGTCTGCTGGTACAGCGGCAGGAAGGTCATCGCGCCGAACATCGTGAAGCCGACGATGAAGCCGACCAGCGAGATCAGCGAGAAGTTGCTGTTGCGGAAGATCCGCAGCGGCAGCACCGGCTCGGCGGCGCGGGTCTCGGCGTAGAGGAAGGCCGCGAGCGAGACGAGGCCGAGCACGAGCAGGCCGATGATCTGCGCGGAGCCCCAGGCGTACTGCGTGCCGCCCCAGGTGGTGAGCAGGACCAGCGAGGTGATCGCGACGGTGAGCAGCGACGCGCCCCAGTAGTCGATACGGCCCGAGCGCCGCTTCTTCGGCAGGTGCAGCACGATGGTGACCATCGCGAGGGCGACGACGCCGATCGGCAGGTTGATGTAGAAGCTCCAGCGCCAGCCCCAGTTGTCGGTGATGCTGCCGCCGACGAGCGGGCCGCCGATCATGGCGATGGCCATGACACCGGCGATCATGCCCTGGTACTTGCCGCGCTCGCGGGGCGGGATCATCTCGCCGATGATCGCCATCACGCCGACCATCAGACCGCCGGCGCCCAGGCCCTGGACGGCGCGGAAGCTGATGAGCTGGTCCATGGTCTGCGACATGCCGGAGAGCGCGGAGCCGAGCAGGAACAGCACGATGGACGTGAGGAAGATGCCCTTGCGGCCGTACATGTCGCCGAGCTTGCCCCAGATGGGGGTGGAGGCGGCGGTGGCCAGCGTGTAGGCGGTGACGACCCACGACAGGTGGTTGAGTCCGCCGAGTTCGCCGACGATCGTCGGCATCGCGGTACCGATGATCATGTTGTCGAGCATCGCGAGCATCATCGCGATCAGCAGGCCCGCCATGACGACGCGCACACTGCGCTGTCGCGGCTCCGCCTTGACGGCGGCGGCGGTGTCGGTCTGGGACATGGCGGTGGGTCCTCCCCCGGTGAGGGCGGTTCTCCGGCTCCGGCGACACTCACTTCGCCGTCCGCTTACTTGCCGCCCGGCTAGCTAGGTACGGAATGAAGGTACGGGCGTAACTAGCCGGGCGTCAAGTAAGTGCGTAGGGTTTGACCAAGGCCGTACCGTCATGCCCCGTACAGCCAGTCGAGCCGGTCGGGCTCCGTCTGCCCGACGCGAGCGCAGCAGGAGTGCACAGCCATGGTCACAGCGCAGACCCGCCGCGGCGACACCCGCCGCCGCATCCAGGACGTCGCCCTCGAACTCTTCGCGGAGCAGGGCTACGAGAAGACCTCACTGCGCGAGATCGCCGAGCATCTGGACGTCACCAAAGCGGCGCTCTACTACCACTTCAAAACCAAGGAAGACATCCTCATCAGCATCGCGCAGGACCTGTCGAAACCGGTCGACGCGCTGATCGCCTGGGGCAACGAGCAGCCGCGCACACTGGCCACCAAGCAGGAGGTGCTGCGCCGCTACAGCGAGGCGCTGTGGGGCGCGGAGGCGCTGTTCCGGTTCTTCCAGGAGAACCAGGCCACGGTGCGCGAGCTGAGCATCGGCGAGTCCTTCAAGGGCAAGATCGGCTCGCTGAGCGGGCTGCTGAGGGAGCCGGAGTGGCCGATGCCCGCGCAGGTGCGCTGCATGACCGCGCTCTTCGCCATGCACGCCGGGATGTTCGCGATGCGCGACATCGAGGGCGATCCGGCCGCCAAGCGCGCCGCCATTCTCGACGTCGCGCTCGACCTGGTCGCCCAGGCGGAGGCCGAGGCGGGGGTCTGAGGGGGCTGAGCTTGCGAGTGGCTGAGCTTGCGAGGTGCTGAGGGGCCCTTCCGAGGGGCCTCGCACGGGTAGAGACGGCGGCCGGATGTTGACGGCCGCCGTCTCTCTTGTACGACTGGATCTCTTGTACGACTGGTGGGATCAGACGTGCGTCGGACGTGCGTCGGACGTACGTCAGATGTACGTCAGACGTGCACGCCGTGCGTGCGCAGGAAGTGCAGCGGCTCGACGGAGGAGCCGTAGTACGGGGTCTTGCGGATCTCGAAGTGCAGGTGCGGACCGGTCGAGTTTCCGGTGGAGCCGGACTTGCCGATCTCCTGGCCGGTGTCCACCTTCTGGCCGACGTGCACGCCGATGTGCGACAGGTGGCCGTACTGCGAGTACGTGTTGTCCGCGTGCTTGATCACGATGTTGTTGCCGTACGCGCCGCCCCAGCCCGCCGTCACGACGGTGCCGGTGTGCGCGGCCCGCACGCTCGTGCCGCTCGGCACGACGAAGTCCTGGCCGGAGTGGGTGTGCGCCCAGTGCGGACCGGCCTGCGCGTACCCCGCGCCGATCACGTAACCGCTGGTCGGGGTCACCCAGGACGCGCTGCGGGCCTTGCGGTCGGCGGCGGCCTTGGCGTCCGCGCGCTTCTTGGCGTCGGCCGCGGCCTTGGCCTTGGCCTCGTTGGCGGCCTTGGTCTTCGCGGCGTCGGCCTTCACCTTGGCCGCGGTGGCCTGCTGGCCGCTGGCCTGCTTCTGCACCACGTCGGAGATGCTGCTCGCCGTCCCGGCGGCGAGGAATCCCTCGTGCTGCGTGTCGGCGGCGATCGCCGCCGTCGAGCCCAGGGCGAGCGCCGCGACCAGTCCGCCCGTCACTACCGCGACACGGCCACGGGTGACGGACTTCGGGGCACGGTTCATCGTCGAGTTCTTGCGCATGAAGAAACAACCTCACTGAAAGGGGGGAGCAACAGGTCCGGAGATCCGAAACATCCGACTGCGGCTCGTTGCCCATCCTTGGTAACGCGGCATTCCGCCGGACCACAAGGACCCCTATTACTAAGCGCGGTCGTAGCGCCGACCTCTCGGATTCCGCCCTTCCCTTCACCCTTTTTACGTCGAATGCCCGGTACGCCCTCGCGCTCAAGTCGCACCAAAACGGGCATCAAGGGCCCCGCCCCTTCACTTCCCTGTCCCCCGCCTGTGCGTGATCCACAGGCTCCGCACACCCCGCGAACCCGCCACTATTTCGCTTAGTAAGTGGCCTGGCTCACATGGGGCACATCACCTCGCCACGCGATCCGGCGAATTCCACCGGGACCAAGGACCTGTGACCGCCGCCACTTCCCCGCCACTTCCCCGCCCCTTAGAACCCGCCCCCTTCCCCGAATTCGTGGCGCGGGTCACATTCCCGCCCCTATCGTGAGGCCCGGACACAAGGGGGGCTCCATGCCGGATCTGCCGCACACACCGCTCGACGCCATCGACCTGGCCGACGCCGTCGAAGCCGTCCGCCACGGCCTCGTCACGGGCGCCGCCCGCGGCGCGGGCCAAGCCGTCCGCTTCGAGGTCGGCGAGATCCACATGGAATTCGCCGTCACCCTCGAACGCGTCCGCACCGGCCACGGCGGGATCAAGGCCGTGGTCGTCGAAGCGGGCGCCGACACCGCCCGCACCACGGGCCGCACCCACACGGTCTCCTTCACGCTCCGCCCGAAGGACGCGGCGACGGGCCGGCCGGTGGAGATCGCCGCCCCGGCCACTGGCCGACGAGAGCGCCTTCGCCCGCGGTCGCCCCAACCTGTGGGCCATGCTGTCCTCCCTCGCCCCCGTCCCCGACTGCCAGGCCATCGGCTTCCCCTACGCCCAGCGCGACGCGAGCGGCGGCCTCGACACCGAACAGCTCACCGGTACGTACAAGCCCGGCTCGGGCCTGCTCGGCGGCCGGGACGTACTCGCCGTCGACGGCACCCCGCCCGCGCCGCGCCCCGACGGCCTCTCCCCCTGGGCGGGCATGTCCGGCGCCGCCGTCTTCGCGGGTGACGTCCTGATCGGCGTCGTGACCACCGACCCGACCGGCTGGCAGCGACGTCCTGGCCGAACGGCGCGGGCTGGTCCTCATCGACGGCCTGGACGAGATCGACGAACGGTCCCGTGAGCGCGTCGGCGACTGGCTGCGCGGCCTGCTCGCCGCGTATCCCGGCAACCGCTGGCTGGTCACGTCCCGCCCGACGGCCGTCTCCGACTCCTGGCTCGCCGACGAGGGCTTCACCGACCTGACCCTCTCCCCCATGAGCCGGGGCGACATCCGCGCCTTCACCGAGCGCTGGCACGACGCCGCCCGCGCCACCGTCCCCGACGAGGAGCCCGAGGAGCGGGCGCGCCTCGACACGTACCAGCGCACCCTCCTCGACGCCCTCCACACCAAGCAGGACCTGGCCCGGCTCGCCACGAACCCGCTCATGTGCGGCCTCATCTGCGCCCTGCACCGCGACCGCAGCGGCTACCTCCCCACCGGCCGCAAGGAGCTGTACGACGCCGCCCTCGGCATGCTGCTGATCCGCCGTGACCGCGAACGCGATCTGGCGACCCCGCTCACCGAGGAACCGCAGATCCAGCTCCTCCAGAAGCTGGCGTACTGGCTGGTGAAGAACGGCCAGGCCGAGATGGACATCTCCGACGCCATGCGCCTGATCTCAGCCGCCCTGCCCGCGATGCCGTCCGCCGCCGCGCTCGGCGACAGCGCCTCCGTCTACTGCCACCTGCGCGACCGCAGCGGGCTGCTGCGCGAGCCCACGCCGGACACGGTCGACTTCATCCACCGCACCTTCCAGGACTTCCTGGCCGCCCGCGCAGCCGTCGAAGACCTCGACTTCGACCTGCTGGCCGCCAACGCCCACCACGACCAGTGGGCCGACGTCATCCGCATGGCCGTCGCCCACGGCCGCCCGGCCGAGCGGGCCAGGCTGCTGCGGAAGCTGATCGAGCGCGGCGACGCGGAGCCGGACCACTCAGCCCGGCTGCACCTGCTGGCGACGGCGTGCCTGGAACACGCCACAGAGCTGGACCCGCGGGTCCGCGCGGAGGTGGTGCATCGTGCGGAGAGGCTCATCCCGCCACGGACGGCCGAGGACGTCCAAGGACTGGTGAGCGTCGGCCCGCTGGTCCTGGAACTGCTTCCGGGCCCGGAAAGGCTGAGCCGCGACGAGCCTCGGCCGTCGTCGAGGTGGCGTGGTCCATCGGTGGAGACGCCGCGGTCGTTCTTTTGGCTCGGTTCGCAGCTCACGACCGCCATCACGGAAGCGCGTTGCCCCAGGGACCCCGGCCCGGTCGACCTGGCGCCGCTCGCGGCCCTTCCCGCTCTGACCAAGGTCACGGTCACCGGCCCCGGCCCCGTCCTCGACGCCGACCGCATCCCGCGCGTGAAGGTCACCGTCCACGCCCCGAGGTGACAAAGGGGCGGGCCCCGGACCGTTACCGCTGGTCCGGGGCCCGCCCCTCACTGCGCCGCTGTCGCGGCGGACGCTACCGCGCCGGAGGCGCTACGCGTCCTTGGTCAGATTCGGCCCGCTCGCCGTCTCCACCGGCGGGGCGTCCGCGACCGTGACCTTTTCCTCGCCACGGAACGTGAACTTGGCCGTCTCGCCCTCGCCCTCGACATCGACCACGACGATGTGACCGGGGCGCAGCTCGCCGAAGAGGATCTTCTCGGAGAGCGAGTCCTCGATCTCGCGCTGGATGGTCCGGCGCAGCGGCCGGGCGCCCAGGACGGGGTCGTAGCCGCGCTTGGAGAGCAGCACCTTGGCGTCGGGGCTGAGCTCGATGCCCATGTCGCGGTCGCGCAGCCGCTCGTCGACCCGGCTGATCATGAGGTCGACGATCTGGAGGATGTCCTCCTCGGTGAGCTGCGGGAAGACGATGACATCGTCGACGCGGTTCAGGAACTCCGGGCGGAAGTGCTGCTTCAGCTCGTCGCTGACCTTGTTCTTCATCCGCTCGTAGTTGGACTTCGTGTCGCCCTGGGCGGCGAAGCCCAGATTGAAGCCCTTGGAGATGTCCCGGGTGCCGAGGTTGGTGGTCATGATGATCACCGTGTTCTTGAAGTCCACGACCCGGCCCTGGGAGTCGGTCAGGCGACCGTCCTCCAGGATCTGCAACAGCGAGTTGAAGATGTCGGGGTGGGCCTTCTCGACCTCGTCGAAGAGGACGACGGAGAACGGCTTGCGGCGCACCTTCTCGGTGAGCTGGCCGCCCTCCTCGTACCCGACGTAGCCGGGAGGCGAGCCGAAGAGCCGCGAGACGGTGTGCTTCTCGCTGAACTCCGACATGTCGAGCGCGATCAGCGCGTCCTCGTCGCCGAAGAGGAACTCGGCGAGCGCCTTGGACAGCTCGGTCTTACCGACGCCGGACGGGCCGGCGAAGATGAACGAGCCGCCGGGACGCTTGGGGTCCTTCAGACCGGCACGCGTGCGTCGGATGGCCTTGGAGAGCGCCTTGACGGCGTCCCGCTGGCCGATGACGCGCTTGTGCAGCTCGTCCTCCATGCGCAGCAGGCGGGAGGACTCCTCCTCGGTCAGCTTGAAGACCGGGATGCCGGTGGCGGTCGCCAGGACCTCGGCGATCAGGTCGTCGTCGACCTCGGCGACGACGTCCATGTCGCCGGCCTTCCACTCCTTCTCGCGCTTGGTCTTCGCGGCGAGGAGCTGCTTCTCGTTGTCCCGGAGCGAGGCCGCCTTCTCGAAGTCCTGCGAGTCGATCGCGGACTCCTTCTCGCGGCGCACGTCGGCGATCTTCTCGTCGAACTCGCGCAGGTCCGGCGGCGCGGTCATCCGGCGGATACGCATCCGGGAACCGGCCTCGTCGATCAGGTCGATCGCCTTGTCCGGCAGGAAGCGGTCCGAGATGTACCGGTCGGCCAGGGTCGCGGCGGCCACCAGGGCGGAGTCCGTGATGGACACCCGGTGGTGCGCCTCGTACCGGTCGCGCAGGCCCTTGAGGATCTCGATGGTGTGCTGGAGCGACGGCTCCGCGACCTGGATGGGCTGGAAGCGGCGCTCGAGGGCCGCGTCCTTCTCCAGGTACTTGCGGTACTCGTCCAGCGTGGTGGCGCCGATGGTCTGGAGCTCACCGCGGGCCAGCATGGGCTTGAGGATGGAGGCGGCATCGATCGCGCCCTCGGCGGCACCGGCGCCGACCAGGGTGTGCAGCTCGTCGATGAACAGGATGATGTCGCCGCGGGTGCGGATCTCCTTGAGGACCTTCTTCAGGCGCTCCTCGAAGTCACCGCGGTAGCGGGAGCCGGCGACCAGGGCGCCGAGGTCAAGCGTGTAGAGCTGCTTGTCCTTCAGCGTCTCGGGCACCTCGCCCTTGACGATCGCCTGGGCCAGGCCCTCGACGACGGCGGTCTTGCCGACGCCGGGCTCGCCGATGAGCACGGGGTTGTTCTTGGTGCGGCGGGACAGCACCTGCATGACCCGCTCGATCTCCTTCTCGCGCCCGATCACCGGGTCGAGCTTGGTCTCACGAGCGGCCTGGGTCAGATTGCGGCCGAACTGGTCGAGGACGAGCGAGGTCGAGGGGGTGCCCTCGGCCGGGCCGCCTGCCGTGGCCGACTCCTTCCCGCCGGAGTAGCCGGACAGGAGCTGGATGACCTGCTGCCTGACCCGGTTGAGATCGGCGCCCAGCTTCACCAGGACCTGGGCTGCGACGCCCTCGCCCTCGCGGATCAGGCCGAGCAGGATGTGCTCGGTGCCGATGTAGTTGTGGCCGAGCTGGAGGGCCTCGCGGAGCGACAGCTCCAGGACCTTCTTCGCCCGGGGGGTGAAGGGGATGTGGCCGGACGGGGCCTGCTGGCCCTGGCCGATGATCTCCTCCACCTGCTGGCGGACCGCCTCGAGCGAAATCCCGAGGCTCTCCAGGGCCTTAGCGGCGACACCCTCACCCTCGTGGATCAGGCCCAGGAGGATGTGCTCGGTGCCGATGTAGTTGTGGTTGAGCATCCGGGCTTCTTCCTGAGCCAGGACGACAACCCGCCGCGCGCGGTCGGTGAACCTCTCGAACATCGTTAATCGCTCCTCAGAGCGGTCGGGCAGTGAGGGGTCGGTCCCCTCCCTGTCCTTCCGCATGCTAGTCCCGCACAGCGGCGCCGCTCACGTATCCACCCCCGCTCGCGCGAGGAAAGCTGCGCTACCGGCTGACGTCACTCACACAACCTCGATGGTGCGAGACGATGTTCCCGCAGGCCAGGCGAATACCCCTTTATCAAGTACGCCCGTGGCGAACGCACGCCCTCGCCTGCTCGAACACCAGCCCTTCCCACTAGGTACTTCTTACCCTCTGCCCAGGACACTCCATGCCGAAAGCGGCTGGGGAGTGCGCTAAGGGCGAACAACCTTGCGCCGTTACGGACACTTCCGGCCGACACCGAACGTGTTCACCCATCGACGGTACGTGGTCGCCGCCGTAACCCCTGCCCCGGCGGGCAGTTGCACACGGCATGGGCTGGTACGAGCACGAACTGGGGTGGCCGACCACCGGGGCGCTGCCGCCGGGTCTGGTCACCGGGGTGCGGTTCGACGCGGTGGACGTGCCCGCGGAGGCGGGTCTGGCGATGCTGAACCGTTTCCCGCGGCCGGGCCAGCTCGGCCCGGTGGCGCTGGACGGCCACCGGATCCGGCTGCTGGTGGCCGCCGGATCCGCCGAGGAGCTGCCGGGGCTGCTGGAGTGGCTGGAGTGGGGCGGTATCCGGCTGGATCTGACGGCACTGGGGTCCGGCGCTCCGATGCGAGCGCCCGCGCACCCCGAGTGGGGCCGCCGGGAGGCCGCGTACGACCGGTCCGCGCCGGTGTGGCTGCGGCCTCCCCGACCGGGGTGCGAAGTCGAGTCCACGGTGCCCGCGCTGCGTGTCACGGATGGAGCCGATGGAACGGGGGTACCCATCGGGCTCACGGCACTGGTGGCCGCCCTTGCGACGGCCTGCCACCGGATCACGCTGCGGACGCGTAGCCAGGATCAGCCGTGGGCCTTCTCGTACGCCTCACGAATGGTGGCCGGAACACGACCGCGGTCGTTGACCTCGTAACCCTTCTCCTTGGCCCACGCACGGATCTTCGCGGTGTCGGGACCGGAAGCGCCGCCTCCGCGGACCGCCTTGGTGCGGCCACGACCGGCCCGTCCGCCGGTACGACGGCCACTGTCCGTGTACGGGTTGAGCAGCCCGCGGAGCTTGTCAGCATTCGCGGTGGTGAGGTCGATCTCGTAGGTCACACCGTCGAGAGCGAACGTGACGGTCTCGTCCGCCTCGCCGCCGTCGAGGTCGTCAACAAGAAGAACCTGGACCTTCTGAGCCACCGGCTTCCCTTTCATCGAAAACGGATTAACGGTAAAAGCAAAGCGCCTTTGCGGGAAAAACACAAACCCCTTGCACGAACGGGCGCCCGCGAGGTAGCGCGATCCGGACAAACCGGAACGGTCAGAGTTGCAGCAGCATGCGGCTGTTGCCCAAGGTGTTCGGTTTCACTCGCTCCAGGTCCAGGAACTCCGCGACACCCTCGTCATTGGAACGGAGGAGCTCGCCGAAGACATCGCCGTCGACCGGCGTCTCCCCGATCTCCACGAAGCCGTGCTTCGCGAAGAAGTCCACTTCGAAGGTGAGGCAGAAAATTCGGCGGACTCCCAGCCAGCGTGCGGTGTGCAGCAACTTTGCCAGCAACTGGTGGCCGACACCCTTGCCGCGCTGCGTCGGGTCCACCGCCAGCGTCCTGACCTCGGCCAGGTCCTCCCACATCACGTGCAGGGCGCCGCACGCGACCACGTTCGCGTCCTCGTCCCGTTCCGCGACCCAGAACTCCTGGATGTCCTCATAAAGGGTCACTGTCGGCTTGTCGAGCAGGATGCCGTCACGCACATAGGAGTCGAGCAGCGTCCGTACCGCGGCGACATCGCCGGTGCGCGCCCGGCGGATGGTGACGTCATTCGACATGAGGGGCATGTGCGGACGCTATCGCCCTTCGGGATCCGCAGGACCGGAGGGGTCGACGGACTGGATGATGCGCAATGCGTCACGGACCGCTTCACGCTGTTCCGGAGACATCATGCCGAAGAAGTGGACGAGCGCGGCGGCCGGGTTGTCGCTCGCGGACCACGCTTCGTTCATCAGTGCGGCAGAGTATGCGGCACGCGTCGAAACGGCCTCATAACGATAAGCGCGGCCTTCCTCCTCGCGGCGGAGCCAGCCCTTCTGGCGCAGGTTGTCCATTACGGTCATGACAGTTGTGTACGCGATGGATCGATCCCGTGAGAGATCCTCCAGGACCTCACGAACCGTGACCGGTCGGTTCCACTCCCACACTCGCGTCATGACGGCGTCTTCGAGGTCTCCCAATGGCCGGGGCACATTCCGGATACTAGCCGCAGACGTTCCGCTTATCGGGACCAAACGGGTCGGACCGGCGCACGGCGCCTTGTCGGGCGCCGCGCACCGGTCCGTGGATCGGGCATGGATCTTCGGCCAAGTATCAGATGATATTGATTTCCTTGGCCGTCAAATGCCGCGGCGGGCGTCAGCGGTCCTCGGCGGAGGGCTGGCGCGCGGCCTCGGCGCGGGCGAAGGCGGCGTCCACCGCCGCGTCCTCCTTGGCCTTGTTGGCCCCGCCCTGGTTCTTGATGATCGTCACGATGACGGCGATGAAGAGGATCGCCATCACCAGCGGCGGCACGATCGCGGATACGTAGTCCATACCGACCAGCGTAGCCACGCCTCCCGCGCCGCCGACGGCGGGTGGGTGCGGCGGGGCCCGTCAGGCCGAGCGGGCCTCGTCGTCCCGCTTGGGCGCGGCGGGCTTGCGGCCGGGCGGCCAGATCTCGGCGGGCGTCGGCGGGCGCTTGGGCGCGCCCTCGCCGGGCCCCGGCGAGGGGGACGGCGCCGGGGACTTCGGGCGGGGCGAAGGAGCCGGGGACGGCTTCTTCTCCGCCGGGTCCGCGGCGGTGGCGGAACGGGCGCCCGGAAGGGCGAGCAGGCGGCGCGACGTGGTCATATGGGCCTCCAGACGGAGTCGTACGTCGTTCTCTGCGAGGGTTTCGCAGCGGCGCAGCAGTGCGGTGCGCCGCCGGTACTCCGGGGTTCCGCTCGGTGCGGCACGCAGGCGGCGCAGTGCGGCGAGGTCGTCCGCGCCGGGTACGTAGCCGCTGGCGAGCGCGGCGGTGAGCCGTTCCAGATACCCGCCCGCGCTTCCGGGCAGCGCCTGCCGGTACCGGCTCAGCTCGTCCAGCAGGAACGACCGCAGCCGTCCCGCCTCGGCCACCGCGTCGTCCACGGCGTGCACGAGCCGGAGGTATTCCTGTACGTGCTCGGCGGGCCGCGCCGGTACGCGCGCCTGTGCGGCGGGGCGTACGGGTCCGCGGAGCTGTTCCGCCGGGCGTACGTGCTCGGCCGGGCGCGGCGCGAGCACGGCGTCGGCGGCGGCGGTGTCGGTCCGGCCCGCGTAAGGGGACAGGACTTCCGCCAGGGCTCGGCGCAGCACGCGCAGTTCGTCCGCGCTGAACGCCATCCCGCCTCGGTTTCCGTGTGGCGTGGGCATAGCGAAAGATTAGTCTTTAACCGGACAAATCACACGCATCCTCGCGCACTCGGGTGCGTCGCCCGCCCCGTACCGCCGCAAGCCCCCCGTACGGCCCGGAGCCGCCCCGTACCGCCGGGCGACACGGCGAGACACGCCGGGCGACACGGCGTACACCCCGGGCGCTACGACGTCTGGACGTTCCGCTCGTACACCAGCCGCAGTCCGATCAGCGTCAGCCAGGGCTCGTGCTCGTCGATGATCGACGCCTCGCCCAGGACCAGCGGCGCCAGGCCGCCCGTCGCGATCACGGTCACGTCGTCCGGGTCGTCGGCCAGCTCGCGCGCCATCCGCTCGGCGATGCCGTCGGCCTGCCCGGCGAAACCGTAGAGGATGCCGGACTGCATGGCCTCGATCGTGTTCTTGCCGATGACGCTGCGCGGCCTGGCCAGCTCGATCTTGCGCAGCTGCGCGCCGCGCATGCCGAGCGCGTCCACCGAGATCTCGATGCCGGGCGCGATGGCGCCGCCCACGTACTCCCCGCGCGCCGACACCGCGTCGAAGGTGGTCGCCGTGCCGAAGTCCACGACGATGCACGGGCCGCCGTAGAGGTGCACGGCGGCCAGCGAGTTGATGATCCGGTCGGAGCCGACCTCCTTGGGGTGGTCGACCAGGATCGGCACACCGGTCTTGACGCCCGGCTCGACCAGGATCGACGGGACGTCGCCGTAGTAGCGGCGGGTCACCTCGCGCAGCTCGTGCAGCACCGACGGCACCGTCGAGCAGATCGCGATGCCGTCGATGCCGTCGCCGAGGTCGCCGAGCAGCGGGTGCATCCCCATCAGGCCCTGGAGCAGTACGGCCAGTTCGTCGGCGGTACGGCGCGGGTCGGTGGAGATCCGCCAGTGCTCGACGATCTCCTCCCCGTCGAACAGCCCGAGGACGGTGTGGGTGTTGCCGACGTCGATGGTGAGCAGCATGCGCCCCTACGCTTCCGCTCGTCGGCCCGCGGCGTCCGCGCGCAGGTCGAGGCCGATGTCCAGGATCGGGGAGGAGTGGGTGAGGCCGCCGACCGCCAGGTAGTCCACGCCGGTCTCGGCGTAGGCGCGGGCGGTGTCCAGGGTGAGGCGGCCCGAGGACTCCAGCACCGCGCGGCCCGCGACCAGCGCGACGGCCTCCGCGGTCTCGGCCGGGGTGAAGTTGTCCAGCAGGATCAGGTCGGCGCCCGCGTCCAGCACCTCGCGCACCTGGTGCATCGTGTCGACCTCGACCTCGACCGCCAGATCGGGGAACTCCTCGCGGACCAGCTTGAACGCCTGCGCCACGCCGCCCGCCGCGACCACGTGGTTGTCCTTGACCAGCGCCGCGTCCGACAGCGACATCCGGTGGTTGACGCCGCCGCCGCAGCGGACCGCGTACTTCTCCAGCGCCCGCAGGCCCGGTGTCGTCTTGCGGGTGTCGCGGACCTTCGCGGAGGTGCCCTCCAGCACGTCGGCCCACTCGCGGGTGGCGGTGGCGATCCCGGAGAGCCTGCACAGCAGATTGAGCGCGCTGCGCTCGGCGGTCAGCAGGTCGCGGGTGCGGGTGCGCACGGTGAGCAGCTTCTGCCCGGCCGCGACCCGGTCGCCGTCCTCCACGTGCCGCTCGACCTCGAACTCGTCGGTGCACACCACCGACAGCACCGCCTCGGTGACCCGCAGGCCCGCCACGGTGCCCGCCTCGCGGGCGGTGAAGTCGCCGGTGGAGAAGGCGTCCTCGGGGACGGTCGCCACGGTCGTGACGTCCACGCCCTGGTCCAGGTCCTCCTCGATCGCCATGTGCGCGATGTCCTCGACCTGCACCGGGTCAAGGCCCGCGTCCATCAGGAGCTGCGCCAGGTCGGGGTCGAGGCCGCACTCCAGCGGGTCGAGGCCGTACGCGTCGTCGTACGCCTCGCCCGCGCCGCAGCCGCAGCCGTCACCGCAGCCGCCGCCGGTCACCTCGCTCGGCGGGCCGATCTGCGGCAGCGGGAGGGCGACGGGCCGGGGACGGTCGGGGGTGGTCACGAGGGCTCCTTCGGATTCCGAGCGGCGTGCGGCGGACGGTTCGCGGTACTGGGCGCGGCGTCCGGCGCGGTGCCGTTGGGGGCGGCCCCATCATCCACGATCGGAGCGGTCCCGGGGGCGCCGCCCCGGGTGTCCCCCGTGCCGCCGCCGGTCGGCGGGAAGTCCGTGCCTTCGGTGGTGTGCACCGCGAGCGTGCGGTGCGGGGTGAGGCGTACGACGAGATGCCGGCGCCACGCCTGGTCGTCGCGGTCGGGGCGGTCCTCGCGCCAGTGGCAGCCGCGGGTCTCCTCGCGGCGGCGGGCGGCGGCGACCAGCACCCGGGCGACCAGGCCCAGATTGGTCGCCTCCCAGGTCTCGACGCACGGCTCGGCGGTCTTGCCGTCCCTGTCGTACTCCTCGACGGCCGCGGTGTGCAGCCGTTCCAGCGCGCCCGCCGCGGTGGCCAGGCTGTCGGCGCTGCGCAGGACGCCCGCGCCCGCCGACATGATCCGCTGCACCTCGTAGCGCGCCTCGGAGGCCAGCAGCGGGGTGTGCGCGGGCTCCGGGATGACGGGCTCGCCCGGCACGGTCGGGTCGGCGACGATGTCGGCGGCGATCCGCTCGGCGAAGACCAGCCCTTCGAGGAGCGAGTTCGACGCGAGCCGGTTCGCGCCGTGCACGCCCGTACAGGCGACCTCGCCGCACGCGTACAGGCCGGGGACGGTCGTACGGCCGAGGAGGTCGGTACGGACGCCGCCGGACGCGTGGTGCGCGGCGGGCGCGACCGGGATCGGCTCGGTGACGGGGTCGATGCCGTGGGCGCGGCAGGCGGCCAGGATGGTGGGGAAACGCTCCTCCCACATGGTGGCGCCGAAGTGCCGGGCGTCGAGGTACATGTGCTCGGCGCCGGTCTCCTGCATCCGCCGCGTGATGCCCTTGGCGACGATGTCGCGCGGGGCCAGTTCGGCCAGTTCGTGCTGGCCGACCATGAAGCGGACCCCGTCGGCGTCCACCAGGTGCGCGCCCTCGCCGCGTACCGCCTCCGAGACCAGCGGCTGCTGGCCCTCGGCGTCCGGGCCCAGCCACAGCACGGTCGGGTGGAACTGGACGAATTCCAGGTCGCTGACCTCGGCGCCCGCGCGCAGCGCCAGCGCCACGCCGTCGCCCGTCGACACCGCCGGGTTGGTGGTCGCCGAGAACACCTGGCCCATGCCGCCGGTGGCCAGGACGACGGCGCGGGCGCGTACGGCTCCGACGCCGTCGCGCTGCCCGGCGCCCATCACGTGCAAGGTGACGCCCGCGGTGCGGCCCTCGGCGTCGGTGAGCAGGTCGAGGACCAGCGCGTTCTCGACGAAGTCGATATTGGCTTCGCGGACCGCCTCGATCAGCGCGCGGGAGACCTCGGCGCCGGTCGCGTCGCCGCCCGCGTGGACGATCCGGCGGCGGTGGTGGCCGCCCTCGCGGGTCAGCAGGATCTCGCCGCTGGTCTTGTCGGTGTCGAAGTGCGCGCCGGTCGCGATGAGGCGGCGCACCGCGGCGGGGCCCTCGGTGACCAGGGTGGCGACGGCCGTCTCGTCGCAGACACCCGCGCCCGCGACGAGGGTGTCGGCCAGGTGCTGCTCGGGGGTGTCGCCCTCGCCGAGGGCCGCGGCTATGCCGCCCTGCGCCCAGCGGGTCGAGCCGTCGTCCAGGTGCGCCTTGGTCACGACGGTGACCTTCGCTCCCGCGGCGGCGCAGCGCAGGGCGACGGTGAGGCCCGCGACGCCCGAGCCGACCACGACCACGTCGGAGGTCAGCGTCCAGCCGGGCTCGGCGGCGTACAGGCGGATGCCGGTACTCGCGCTTGTGGCTCTGGTTCCGTTCATTCGGCGGCTCCGAACTCCAGCGGGAGGTTGTCGATCAGGCGGGTGGTGCCGGCCTTGGCGGCGACGGCGAGGACGGCGGGGCCCGCGTGGTCCGGCGCGGCTTCGGTGAAGTCGGCGGGGTCGATGAGGGCCAGGTAGTCGACGGCGAGGCCGTCGGCCGTGGCCAGGACGTGTCCTGCCGCCCGTCGTACGGCGTCCGGGCCGCCCCCGGCCGCGTCCCGGCCCGCGAACAGGGCGCGGGACAGGGCCAGGGCGTGCTCGCGGTCCCGCTCCGACAGGTAGCGGTTGCGGCTGGACAGCGCCAGGCCGTCCGGCTCGCGCACGGTCGGTACGGCGACGATCTCGACGGGGAAGTTCAGGTCGGTGACCATGCGGCGGATCAGGGCGAGCTGCTGGGCGTCCTTCTGCCCGAAGAAGGCCGCGGCGGGCCGCGTGAGGTGCAGCAGCTTGGCGACGACGGTCAGCATGCCGTCGAAGTGGCCGGGCCGGGACGCGCCCTCGTACCGCTCGCCCATGGGTCCCGCGGTGATACGGACCTGCGGTCGGCCGCCGGGGTAGACCTCGTCGGTGGCGGGCGCGAAGACGTGGTCGGCGCCGGCCTTCTGCGCCAGCACGACGTCGGCTTCGAGGGTGCGGGGGTAGCGGTCGAGGTCCTCGTTCGGCCCGAACTGGAGGGGGTTGACGAAGACGGTGACGGTGACGAGGCCGTCGCCCGCGTAGGCGCGGGCCGCGCGGATCAGGGCGGCGTGGCCCTCGTGCAGCGCGCCCATCGTCATGACGACGGCGGCGGCCGGGGGCAGTTCCGCCGCGGTGTGCACCAGCTCGGTCACGGGGTCCCTCCATTGGCGAGGGCGCCGAGCAGCGCCTCCGCGAACTCCGGTTTCAGCATTCCGTTGGCCAGAGCGCGGTCCGCGGTGGCGCGGGCCATTCCCACGTACGAGGCCACCGTCTCGGGGGCGTGCGCGCGCAGTTCGTCCAGGTGCGCGGTGACGGTGCCGGCGTCGCCGCGGGCGACCGGCCCGGTCAGGGCGGCGTCACCGGAGCGCAGGGCGTTGTCGAGCGCGGCGCCCAGCAGCGGGCCGAGCATGCGGCCGGGCTCGGCGACGCCCGACGCCTTGAGCAGGTCCATCGACTGGGCCACCAGGGTGACGAGGTGGTTCGCGCCGATGGCCAGTGCCGCGTGGTAGAGCGGGCGGGCGGCCTCCTCGATCCACTCGGGCTCGCCGCCCATCTCGATGACGAGCGCCTCGGCGGCCAGCCGCAGCTCGCCGGGGGCGGTCACGCCGAAGGAGCAGCCCGCCAGGCGCTGCACGTCCACCGGGGTGCCGGAGAAGGTCATCACCGGGTGCAGCGCGAGCGGCAGCGCGCCCGCGCGCAGCGCCGGGTCGAGCACGGACGTGCCGTACCGGCCCGAGGTGTGCACCAGCAGCTGGCCCGGCCGCACCGCGCCGGTCTCCGCGAGACCCTTGACCAGGTCGGGCAGGGCGTCGTCGGGGACGGTCAGCAGTACGAGGTCGGCGCGTTCGAACACCGCGGCCGGTTCCACCAGGGGGACGCCGGGGAGCAGCGCCGCGGCGCGGCGCTTGGACGCCTCGGACACGCCGGACGCCGCCACGGGGCGGTGCCCCGCCATGCGCAGCGCCGCCGCCAGTGCGGGGCCCACTCGGCCGGCTCCCACGACCCCGACGGCCAGTCGCGCCGGCCGCCCCTCCGCCTTGCCCATCTCGTCCACGCGCGCTCCGAGCCTTCCGTTCCAGTCCTCACCGGGGTACCGGACGCCTTCTCGTCAATCCTACGCGAATCCCCTCCGGGGCGGTCAGCCCGTGCGGGGTGCCCGCTGCGAGAGCTTCAGCACACCGCTGCGTCTCTTTGTCTTGTTTCTTTCCCGCCCGCCCACCCGTGCGGGTGCTTTGTCGTCTGCGGGTGCCGCCTGTGCCTGGTCGGTGCCGGTCCGGGGCACCTCCTCGAAATGCGGCTACCTGGCCCCGCGTATCCGGCACCCTTCTTGTCACCGCATTTCTGCGGGGGCACCCCGCCCCGTCCCCTCCTCGCTCGTCGGCGTCCGCCTGCCGGTGGGGGTTGCCGGGGGGGGGGAGGGGGGTCTTTCGGCGAACCGTCCCCCGAGTCACCCGACGTCCAGCCGGGGGGGGCGAAAGGTCTGGCGGAAGGGCGCACCGGCGCAGCGCGGTTCGCCGGGAGGACCCCCCTCCGCCACCCCCACCGGACAGGCGGACGCCGACGTACCGGGAGGGGACGGGCCGGGGTGCCCCCGCAGGGGGACGAACGGACAAGGGGCTGGACGTTTTCGAAGTGGGTGCACGTTCGTCGCCCGAGGAGGTGCCCCGGACCGGCACCGACCCAGGCACAAGCGGCACCCGCAGACGAAAAAGCACCCGCACGGGTGGGCGGGTGGGCGGGGAAAGGAGGGAGGGCGGGCACCCGCGCGGGGGGCGATAAGGCGTGGCGGGGGACCGCCCTGGAAGGGAGTATCGGGGGATGGGCGATGACGGCGAGATGCGGGAGAAGGTCGCGGCGGCAGTCGCGAAGTGCGACGGAAGGGTCCTGATGTCCGGCCCCAAGGCAACCCTTGGGGAACGGCTGGCGCGGCTCGCCGAAGAGGCGGCGACGGCGTACGACGTGACGGAACCGGTGGACATCTACGGCGACGGCGTCGTGGCCGCCCTGGAGCGCCGCGTGGCGGAAACCCTCGGCACGCAGGACGCGGCCTTCTTCCCGACGGGCACGATGGCCCAGCAAGTGGCCCTGCGGGCATGGGCGGCCCGCACGGGCAACGCGACGGTGGCGCTGCACCCGATGGCACACCCGGAGGTGCACGAACGCGGCGCGCTGCACGCGGTGAGCGGCCTGCGCACCGTCCACCCGACGACGGAACCCCGCCTGCCGACCGCGGAAGAGATCCGCGACTTCGAGGAGCCGTTCGGCACCCTGATGCTCGAACTGCCGCTGCGGGACGCCGGTTTCGTGCTGCCGTCGTGGGACGAGCTGACGGCGACGGTGGCCGCCGCCCGCGACCGGGACGCGGTCGTGCACTTCGACGGCGCCCGCCTGTGGGAGTGCACACCCCACTTCGGCCGCCCGCTGCCGGAGATCGCGGCCCTCGCGGACAGCGTGTACGTGAGCTTCTACAAGTCGCTGGACGGCATCTCGGGCGCGGCCCTGGCCGCCTCCGCGGACGTCGTCGCGGAGGCGAAGGCGTGGCGGCACCGGTACGGCGGCATGCTGTTCCAGCAGTTCCCCGCCGCGCTGGCGGCGCTGGCCGGTCTCGACACCGTGCTGCCGCGGCTCCCGTCGTTCGTGGCGCACGCCAAGCCGGTCGCGCGGGCCCTGCGCGAGGGCCTGACGGAGGGCGGTGTGCCGTGGCTGCGGGTGCACCCGGAAGAGCCGCAGACCCATCAGTTCCAGCTCTGGCTGCCGTATCCGGCCGACGTCCTGGGCGAGGCGTCACTGCGTCAGGCCGAGGAGACCAGGATCTCCCTCTTCGGCCGCGCCGTCTTCGCGGAGCCGGGCGTGCCCGGCCTGTCCATGACGGAGGTGACGGTCGCGGCCCCGGCGCTCGAATGGACCGAGCAGGACGTCAGGGAGGCGGCGGCGGCCTTCGCGCGCCGCCTCCCCCGGCCGTAGGGCCGAGGCCGCCCGCTCAGCCGCCCACCCGCAGCAGCAGCTTCCCCGTGCTCCTGCGCGACTCCAGCAGCCGGTGCGCCTCCGCCGCCCGCTCCAGCGGGAATTCGGCGCTCACCGGCAGCTCCACATCGCCGTCGGTGACGGTACGGAAGGCGGCGTCGGCGATCCGCCGCAGCCGCTGCGGCTCCTGCGCGGCCATGCCGAGGACGGAGAAGCCCGAGACGGACAGCCCCAGCGGATACGTGTCGGCGGGCCCGATCCGCCAGGGCTCCTCCGAACCGGCGTTGCCGAAGGAGACGAGGCGGCCGAAGCGGCCGAGCGTGCCGAGGGTGCGGCGGAAGGTCTCGCCGCCGACCGGGTCGAGGGCGATGTCGACGCCCCGCCCGCCGGTCGCCGCCCGGACGTCGGTGTCGAAGGTCGCGGCCGTGAAGACCACGTCGTAACCGGACTTGAGCGCGTGGTCGGCCTTGTCGAGGCTGGAGACGACGCCGTAGACGGCCGCCGCGCCGCCCAGCCGGGCGAGCTGTCCCGCGACCGTGCCGACGCCGCCCGCCGCGCCTTGGACGAGCACGGTGTCGCCCTCGCGCAGCCGCCCGACCTCGTGCAGCAGCGCGTACGCGGTGGGCAGCACGCTGGGGAGGGTGGCGCCGGTGCGCAGGTCGAGTCCCGCGGGCAGGGCGAAGACGGTGGCGGCGGGCGCGAGCGCGGTCTCGGCGTAGCCGCCGCCGTCGAGGAAGGCGGCGACCTCCTGGCCGGGCGTGAAGTCGGTGACGTCCGGGCCGACCTCGCGGATCAGCCCCGAGACCTCGAGGCCCGGCCGGAAGGGCAGCGCCTCCACCCGGTAGCCCTCGGCCCTGGCCTTGACGTCGGCGAAGTTGACGCCCGCCCAGGCGACGTCGACGGTGACCTCGCCGGGGCCCGGCGAGGGTCGCGGCACGTCCGCGAGGCGCAGAACCTCGGGACCTCCGTACTGCTCGAAAACGATGGCGCGCATGTCGTACTCCCCCGTGCTGTGATCCCTACCGGTCGGTACGGACCTTCCCTGATCGGCCCGGCGTGAACCCGTATCCGCGAACCGCCGGTAACCGCTTCAGGGGTCCGGCCGCCTCAGCCGCCGGCCCGCACCAGGCCCGTCTCGTAGGCCAGGACGACGGCCTGGACGCGGTCGCGCAGGCCCAGTTTGGTGAGGATGCGGCCGACGTGCGTCTTGACCGTGGCCTCCGACAGGACCAGCTTGCGGGCGATCTCGCCGTTGGACAGGCCCTGGGCGACCAGCAGCAGCACCTCGCGCTCGCGCTCGGTCAGCTTGTCGACCTCCTTGTGCTCCTCGGCCGCCGCGGACGGCAGCATCGGGGTGAAGCGGTCGAGCAGCCGCCGGGTGGTGCTGGGCGCCACCACGGCGTCGCCGCTGTGCACGGCCCGGATCGCGCCGAGCAGTTCGTCCGGCGGCACGTCCTTGAGCATGAAGCCGCTGGCGCCCGCCTTGAGCGCGGCGAAGGCGTACTCGTCCAGGTCGAAGGTGGTCAGGATGAGGACCCGCGGGCCCTCGCCCTCCCGGCGGACCGCCTCGCCGCGGTCGCCCCCGCAGATGTGCCGGGTCGCCTCGACCCCGTCCATCCGCGGCATGCGGACGTCCATCAGCACGACGTCGACCCGCGTGTGCCGCAGCACCTCCAGCGCTTCGGCGCCGTCGCCCGCCTCGGCCACGACCTCCATGTCCGGCTGGGCGGCGAGCACCATCCGGAACCCGGTGCGCAGCAGCACCTGGTCGTCGACGAGCATGACGCGGATCGCCATTGTCCTGCCTCTCGGTTGTTCTCCGTGGTCACGGCCGCCGGTCCTCGCCGGTCCCGGCCGTGGTGGTCGTCCGGCTAACCGGTTCTCAGCGGCAGCACCGCGCTGATCCGGAAGCCCCCGCCGGGGCGCGGACCCGCGTCGAGCGTGCCGCCGACCATGCCTATCCGCTCCCGCATGCCGATCAGGCCCTGGCCCAGGCCGTCCCGGCCGCCCTGCTGGTACAGCTCGTGCCGGGCGCCGCGCCCGTCGTCCTCGATCAGCAGGTCGAGCGCCGCGTCGCCGAAGCCCAGCATGACGCTGGCGCTGGCGCCGTCCCCGCCGTGCTTGCGGACGTTCGTCAGCGCCTCCTGCACGATGCGGTACGCGGTCAGCTCGACGCCGCTGGACAGCGGTCTGGCGTCGCCCGCGACCTCGAATCTGACCGGCAGGCCCGCGCCGCGCACCTGGTCGATCAGATCGGCGAGCTGGTCGACGCCGGGCTGCGGCACGTACTCGCCGCCCGCGTCGTCGCCCGCGCGCAGCAGCCCGAGCAGCCGCCGCATCTCGGCGAGGGCCTGTCTGCCGGTGGTGGAGATGGTCGACAGCGCCTGCTTGGCCTGGTCGGGCGCGGCGTCCAGCACATACGCGGCGCCGTCCGCCTGGACGACCATCACCGAGACGTTGTGCGCCACGACGTCGTGCAGCTCGCGGGCGATACGGGCCCGCTCGGCCGCCACCGCCGCCTTGGACTGCGCCTCGCGCTCCCGGTGCAGCCGGGCCGCCCGCTCCTCCAGCTCCGCGTAGTACGCGCGGCGGGTACGGAGGCGGTCGCCGACCACCCACGACAGGGCGAAGATCACCGTCAGGAAGAAGGTCTGGAGCAGCGTCGTCCAGACCGTCGAGTACTCGTCGTGCGGCGGCCAGCGCAGCATCGACAGCGGCGCCGCCGCGAGGCCCGCCAGCAGGGCCAGCCGGGACGACCAGCGCTCGCCGTTGGACGCGCACGTGTAGATGATCGCCAGCATCGCCGCGTCGCCGGGATTGGTCTGCACGCCCAGCGCCAACTGGGTCAGGCCGACCCCGATGGCCAGCAGCAGCATCTTCTCCGGCGCACGGCGGCGCAGCGCCACCACGACCGCCAGCGCGCCGGACAGCGGCACCGCCAGCAGCCGCTCGGGGAACCTCAGGTCGGGGACTTCCAGCACCCACACAGCGCAGACCACGAGCAGGACGAGGGCCCAGAAGCCGTCGACCCACGTCGGGTGTCTGCGGAGAAAGTCGTAGATGCGCTGCACATAACCCAGCGTAGGCAACGGAACCCGTGCCGGGGTCAGCCGCTGGAGCGATCTCCCCTACTCCCCAAGGTGGACCCTCCGGGCCGGGTCCCCCCACTCACCTCTACGTCCCGCCGCCCGTGCCCCGCCTCTCCGCGGGAGGGCCCGCCCCGTCCGGGGCGCGGGGAGAGCGCGCCGCCGGCCCCCGCCGGCCGGTGGTCCGCAGACCACCGGACTGCCCCGCCGGGGCCGGTGGTGACCTGCGGGAGCACCGTGGCTGAGCGCGCGGTTCCTCCCCCGGCGCAACGGAAGCGCCCGGGGCCGGGCCGCGAAGAGCCACGACCCGCGCGGGGAGGGGTCAGCCGGCGCGGCGGTGGCCCGTGCGGGAGCGCGAGCGCTTCTCGACGTACATGCGCTGGTCGGCCGAGTGGAGGACTTCCTCGGCGGTCATCCCGCACCCGGCCCAGCCGATGCCGAAGCTGGCGCCGACGCGGACGGCGCGCCCGTCGACGCGGATGGGCGGGATGATGGCGTTGCGGAGGCGGACGGAGAGGTCGGCGGCGTCGGCGGGCGCCAGCCCGTCGGCGAGGACGACGAACTCGTCGCCGCCGAGGCGGGCGACGGTGTCGCCGTCGCGGACGGCGCCGGTGAGGCGGCGGGCGACCTCGATGAGGACGGCGTCACCGGTGTGGTGCCCGAAGCGGTCGTTGATGGACTTGAAGCCGTCGAGGTCGCAGAAGAGGACGGCGAGGCCCTTGCCCGCGTTCTCGGGGTCGCTCTCGTCGGGCGCGGTGACGTGGGTGTGCGAGTCGTAGCCGAGGGCGCCGAGGGGCGCGGCGAGCTCCTCGGGCCCGTAGCCGTAGCTGAAGGCGAACTCGTCGGGCCCTTCGCCGGGGACGCCGAGGGCGTCGGAGAGGTCGTGGGCGTCGCGGTCCTGGGGCCGCGAACAGAGCCGGGCGGAGAGCCGGGCGCGCAGTTCGGCGCTATTGGGCAGGCCGGTGAGCGAGTCGTGGCTGGCGCGGTGGGCGAGTTGCAGCTCGCGGCCCTTGCGCTCCTCGATGTCCTCGACGTGGGTGAGCAGGAAGCGCGGCCCGTCGGCGGTGTCGGCGACGACCGAATTGCGCAGCGAGGCCCAGACGTAGCTGCCGTCGCGCCGCGCGAGCCGCAGTTCGGCCCGGCCGCCCTCGGCGGAGGTGCGCAGCAGCAGGCCGACGTCCTCGGGGTGGACGAGGTCGGAGAAGGAGTAGCGGCGCATGGTGGAGGCGGAGCGGCCCAGGAGGCGGCACAGGGCGTCGTTGGCGCGCAGCAGCTTGCCGTGCTGGTCGCCGCCCATCTCGGCGATGGCCATGCCGCTGGGGGCGTACTCGAAAGCCTGCCGGAAGCTCTCCTCGCTGGCGCGCAGTGCCTGCTGGTCGCGTTCGAGCCGGACGAGGGCGCGCTGCATGTTGGCGCGCAGCCGGGCGTTGCTGATGGCTATGCCGGCCTGGAACGCGTACATCTGGAGGGCTTCGCAGCCCCAGGGGCCGGGGTGCCTGCCGCTGGTGGGCTTGTCGACGGATATGACGCCGATCAGCTCGCTGCCGACGGTCTGCGAGGAGTACATGGGGGCGTAGAGGCGGTCGCCGGGGTGCCACTCGTCGGCGAAGCGGGGCAGCGGGCCCTCGGTGTGCCACTGGGGCACGTCGTCGTCGATGAGGACCCAGCCCTCGGTGTGCGGGATGAAGCGCAGGGTGCCCCAGCGCTCGCCCATGGTGAGGCGGCGCTCCCAGGAGGTGCGCGAGCCGATGCGTCCGGCCATGAGGGCCTCGGCCGCGGCGCTGCCCGCGAAGGCGGCCACGATGAGATCGCCGTCGGGGCGTACCAGATTGACGGCGGCCAGCTCGTAGTTCAGCCCTTTGACCACGCCTTCCGCGACGGCCTGAAGGGTGTCCGCGAGACTCCGCGCCGTGTTGAGGTCCGCGACGACCTGGTGCAGCTGACGCAGGGTCGCGAGACGGACATACGGCTCCGACTCGGTGTCCATGCCTCTCTCCGCGCCCTCGACAGCAACTCCTGATAATTTCAAATCAACGGATTACACGGGCCACTGAATCACAGCGAGCTGTGCCCCAGGTACACAGGGTCAACAATTCCTCGCCCTTGTGACTCAAGTCACATCATCATGTAAGCGGTTGAACACACAACGTAGAGCCCTGGTCCTAGGACCGGCCACGGCCCGCCTCCGACCGGAGCCCGATGCGCGCGATTCCTACCGCCCCGTAACGTGATGGATGTGCTTGAACCTTCACCCGGACGGCATCCTGGGACCACCATGGGCCTATCCGAGACCGTCGACCTCGACGACTTCCGCGCCGCGATGTCCCGCCTGGCGGCGGGCGTCGTCCTCATCACCGCACACGACTCGGAGGACGAGCCGCGCGGCGAGGACGTCGGCATGACCGCCACCGCCTTCCTCTCCGTCTCGCTCGAACCGCCGCTGGTGATGGTGAGTGTCCGCGAGGGCTCGCGGATGGACGACCTGCTGGAGCGGCAGCCGCGCTGGGCCGCCTCGGTCCTCAGCGAGAGCCAGCGGCACATCGCGGGCCGCTTCGCGATGCGCGGCCGGATCAGCGACCGGCTGCTCTTCGAGGACATCTCGTACTACCGGGGCGAACACTCCGGCGCTCCCGTGCTCGGCGGCGCGCTCGCGATACTCGAGTGCGAGACGCAGCAGCGGGTGCCCGCCGGTGACCACACCCTGGTGGTGGGGCGGGTGCTGACGGCCAGGACGCCGAGCGCCGACGGCGGGCCGCTGACGTACTTCCGCGGCCGGTACCGCTACCTGCGCTGAGCCGTGGGCTCCCGCCTGCGCCGAGCTGTGCGCCGTATACCCGGGTATACGGGTCCCCGAGGCGGTCCGCTCAGTCCCAGCCGCCGCCGCTGCGGCCCCGCTTGGTCTGACTGCGCTGCTTCTTCACGCGCAGCCGCCGCTCGTTGATCCCGCGCGGGATCTTCGTGGCGCGGCGCGCCTTGGGCGGCGGCGCCGTGGCCTGCGCCAGCAGCGCGGCGAGGCGGGTGAGCGCCGTCTCCCTGTTGCGCCACTGCGAGCGATGCTCGGACGCCTTGACCGTCAGTACGCCGCCGGTCAGCCGTCCCGCGAGCCGTTCCAGCGCGCGTTCCTTCCACACCGGCGGCAGCGACTCCGTACGCGCGAGGTCGAAGCGCAACTCGACTTGCGAGTCGGAGGTGTTCACATGCTGACCGCCCGGCCCCGAGGAACGCGAGAAACGCCACAGAAGCTCGGCCTCCGGCACGGAGACCGAACCGCGAATGAGAAGTGGCCCGGACATGTGTCCCATGATCCCGCGTCCGGGGCCCGCGCGTCACGGGGTTTTCGACAGCGGCGCAACAGTTTCGGCGGCGGCGCAACAGCACAGTTGCAGGATTACTGAACCGTACGATCCTGTGACCGCGTTCTGGGGAATGACGGTAGTTTCGTCGGAGTACCTATGACAGACCACAAAAGGGGACTCCTCATGGCTGTAAGCCTGTCCAAGGGCGGCAACGTCTCACTGACCAAAGAGGCGCCCGGCCTGACGGCCGTGACTGTCGGCCTCGGCTGGGACGTGCGGACGACCACCGGCACCGACTTCGACCTCGACGCCAGCGCCATCGCCGTGAAGGTGGACGGCAAGGTCTACTCCGACGGCCACTTCGTCTTCTTCAACAACAAGCAGACCCCGGACCAGACCATCGTCCACACCGGCGACAACCGGACCGGTGAGGGCGACGGCGACGACGAGGCGATCAACGTCAACCTCGCGGGCCTGCCCGCCGACATCGACAAGATCGTCTTCCCCGTCTCGATCTACGACGCCGAGGCCCGCAGCCAGAACTTCGGCCAGGTCCGCAACGCGTACATCCGCATCGTCAACCAGGCCGGCGGCGCCGAGATCGCCCGCTACGACCTGAGCGAGGACGCGGCCACCGAGACCGCCATGGTCTTCGGCGAGCTGTACCGCAACGGCGCCGAGTGGAAGTTCCGCGCCGTCGGCCAGGGTTACGCCTCCGGCCTCGTCGGCATCGCGACCGACTTCGGTGTGACCCTCTAACACACGGGTCACCGTCAGAGCCGCCCACCGCACGGCCCCCGCCCCGGACGCTTCCGGGGACCGGGGGCCGTTCGCGTGTCCGGGCGGCGCAGGTTCTCCCGTGTGCGCCTGTGCGGGTGTCCGGGTGTACGGGTGTCCGGGTGTCCGCCTGTCCGGGTGTACGGGCCCGCACGCGCGGGTGACACCATCGGTGGGTGATCGACCTCGGATACGCCCTTTCGCGCCGCTTTCCCGACCCGCCGCAGATGGATTACCGGACGGCGGATGTGCGGACCCTGCGGCACGATCTGTTCTGCGGGGATGTGTATGTGGCCGAGGGCGAGCGGGAGTTGTCCACAGGCTGGGGATGGGTGCCGGTGCTGGACTTCGCCTGGGCGTTGTGCGACATCGTGGAGGAACTGGACCGGGACCCGGCGGGGAGCAGAGCGGCGCGGCCGCAATATGCGGAGTTCGACTTCACGGAGTCGGCGGACCGGCTGAGGTTCGTACGGCGTTTCGGCTATGTGGACGTGACGGCCGACTGGGTCGAGGACGAGCCGCCGTTGTCCTTGCACCACGCGGAACTACGGCGGGAGGCGCGGGATTTCCTGCACGATGTGGTGGCCGACCTCACGGATATGCACGAGGGCCTGGACGGAAATCCGGTGATCTGGGATCTGCTGAGCCGTTTCCCGCGGGTGTGAGGCGGGTGTGAGGCGGATGCGGGACGGGCGTGAAGCGGATGGTGTGAGGCGGTCACGGAAGTGAGGGCGCCGCTTGACCTCAAGTCCGCTTGAGGTTGTTGGCTGGGGTCCGCACGCGCCGCGCCCGTACCCCGACAGGAGACCCGCCATGCACGCCGTACGACTGCACGCCTTCGGCCCTCCGGAGAATCTGCGGTACGAGGGGGTGCCGGACCCCGTGCCGGGCGCGGGACAGGTGCGGATCGCGGTCGAGGCGGCCGGAGTGCACCTGGTGGACACCACACTGCGGGCCGGGAAGTACGAGGGCGGCCCGATGCCCGCGCCCGAACTGCCGACGATTCCGGGCCGGGAGGTGGCGGGCACCGTGGACGCGCTCGGGGACGGCACCGATCGGGCGTGGCTCGGCCGCCGCGTCGTCGCGCACCTGGGCATGGTGCCCGGCGGGTACGCGGGGGCCGCGGTCACCGACGCCGCCCGGCTGCACGCGCTCCCCGACGGCCTGGACGCCGCCGCGGCCGTCGCGATGATCGGCACGGGCCGTACGACGGTGGGCATCCTGCGGCTGGCGGAACTGCGGGCGGCCGACACCGTGGTGGTGCTGGCCGCCGCGGGCGGCATCGGGACGCTGGTGGTGCAGTACGCGCGGCAGCTCGGCGCGACCGTCGTCGGCGCGGCGGGCGGCGCGGAGAAGACCGAACGGGTCCGCTCGCTGGGCGCGGGCCTCGCCGTCGACTACGGGCGGCCGGAATGGACGCGGGAGGTGCGGGCCTTCCTCGGGGGCGCGGGCGCGACCGTCGTCCTCGACTCCGTGGGCGGCGGCCTCGCGCGCGCCGCGGTCGGCCTGCTGGCGCCCGGCGGCCGGCACCTCGTCTACGGCTGGTCCTCGGGCGAACCGTTGCGTTTCGCCGACAGCGAACTCGCCGAGCGCGGCATCACCTCGCGGGTCGTCGTGGGCCCGGCCCTCCAGAAGTTCACCGGCACCCCGGAAGGGATGCGCGCGCTGGAGACCGAGGCGTTGGAGGCCGCCGCCGACGGCCGGCTGCGGCCCGCCGTACAGCGTTTCCCGCTCGCGGACGCCGCCGGGGCGCACCGGGCGCTGGAGTCGCGGGCGACGATGGGCAAGGTCGTCCTGATCCCGTAGCCGGGACTTCGGGCGGGGACGGCGTACGGCCCGCACACGCGCTCGCCGGGTGCCGTCTTTCCGGCTTGGGAACTCCTTTACGCTCCCCGAGAGTTCTCAGATCGCGTACGGACCACGTACCGAACCCCGCCCGAGGAGAGACCCGCTCATGGCCCTGTGGGACCGCTTGAAAGACTCCACCAAGACGATGCAGACCCAGCTCAACGCGAAGAAGAACGACCTGAAGAGCGGGGCCTTCCGCGATGCCAGCATGGCGATGTGCGCGCTCGTGGCCGCCGCCGACGGCTCCGTCGACCCGTCCGAGCGGCAGCGCGTCGCGTCGCTGATCGCGAGCAACGACGTGTTGCAGAATTTCCCGGCGCCCGACCTCCAGCGCCGTTTCGAGGACTACCTGACCAAGCTCACCGCCGACTTCGCCCTCGGCAAGGTGGCGATCCTCCAGGAGATCGCCAAGGTGCAGAAGAAGCCGACGGAGGCGCGTGCCGTCATCCAGATCGGCATCGTCATCGGCGGCGCCGACGGCGACTTCGACAAGACCGAGCAGGCCGTCGTGCGCGAGGCGTGCTTCGCGGTGGGCCTCAACCCGGCGGAGTTCGACCTCTGACCGGCCCCGCGTGACCGGGGGTCTCCGTCACCGGGGGCTTCCGCGACCGGGGTTCGTGGTCCGGTCGAGTTCGTGATCCGGCGCCCCTGCCTCCGGCGGTGCGCGGCCTGGTGACGGCCGCGCCGCCGGGCGGCACATGCCGCGTGCCCATTTTTGGCCATATTGGGCTGTTCGAATGACATGACCCTCCGCGTCCCCATATCTTCATGCTGATACCAGCGGAAACCGGTACAGCACTGCGCGCCACCGGGCGACTCCTGGGGAAGCGAGGTGCTGACCGTGCCGGTGGGGGGCTCCGCGTGCCGCGCGGCGGCCGTGGCGGTACGAGCCGTCACACCGGTCGCCGTCGCCGTCTTCGCCGTCGCTGTCTTGGCAGGCGTCGTGGCCGGGGCGGGCCGGGCGTCGGCCGCGACGGAAACCGGCAGCGGCGGGGAAGCCGGGAGCGGCGGGCACCAGCCGGTGACCGTGGCGGTGTGCGTCGACGGCAGGATCATCAGCCGACTGCTGCATCTGGATGTCTCCTTACGGCTCCCGGTGGGCCGCCTCACCGTGAAGGTCGGTGAACCCTGCGGCCCCAGGCCGCCGTCCGGCGGGGGCACGCCGACACCCACGCCGACGTCGTCCCCGACCCCCACCTCTTCCCCCTCCCCCACGTGCACCCCCACCGCGGCCCCGACGGCCTCGGGCCCCGTAGCCGTACCGCCGCCCGTGACGCCGCCCACGAATGGCGCGGGCCGCCCGACACCGTCCCCCGCGGGCTCCGCGCCCGTTCCTCCCCCGTCCGCAGCGCCCGCCGACGCCGCGTCCGCCCGGCACCGTACGGCCGCCGCGTCCGGCGTACGCCCGGCCGCGCCCTTGTCACCGACGCCGTCGTCGGCCGGGGACGACGACGCGAAGCCGCGCGGCACGGGCGCCGAACCGCCCTTCGACGCGCAGCCGCCGCCGTCGCCCGGCCCCGACGAGAGCGTGTCGCGCTGGTGGCTGCTGTCGATGCTGGCCGTCCTGTTGCCCGCCGCCCTCGCGGCCCTGCCGCGCTTCGTCGCACGTCGCCGCTGACCTCGGGCCGTCCGGAGCGGTCGCGTCGTCAGAAGTCACGTCGCCCAGAAGTCACCTCGCCCAGAAGTCACCTCGTCCAGAAGTCACGTCGCCCAGAGGTCGCCTCGCCCAGAGGTCACCTCGTCCAGAGCAGGCGCGCACCCGCGCGCACCGAACCACCTGAGACCTGAGCACCGCCGTACCGAAGCCCCAGGAGTCGTATGTCCATGTACGTCGTCTCGCTGCTGTCCGTCCTCGGCGGTGTCGCCTTCGCCGTCCTGCTGGGCCACTTCCTCGGCCAGGAACAGCGGCTGGCGAGCGTCGAGTTCAACGGTCAGGCGCTGTCGCTCATCGGCGGTGTCCTGCTCAGTTCCTTCATCCTGCTGACCGGTTTCCAGGTCGCCGGCAGCTGGTCCGCGCTGAGCACCGCGCGGTCCCGTACGTACGACGAGGCCAGGGCGCTGGGTGACACGTACTGGGCGGCGGGCGGTCTCGCGAGCCCCGACCGCGTCAAGGTGCGGGCGCTGCTGCGGCAGTACACCTCCGACGTCAGGACCGTGGAGTTCCCCGAACTCGCCCACGGGCACACCAGCCCCGAGGCGTGGCATGCCCTCGACCAGGTGCGCGCGGCCGTCGGCGCCGCCGCGCCCGGCCACCAGACGGCGAAGTCCGCCGCCACGACGGCGCTGGCCACGGTCTACGAAACGCGCACCGACCGCGCCGCCGAGGTCAAAGCGGGCATGCCCCGGATCACCTGGCTCGCCATGCTGGTCGCCGGCGGCTTCCTCATCGCCTTCCCCCCGGTCCTCGGCCTCACCGCCACCGCCCGCCATCTCGTGGCCCTCTGTTTCGTGGGCGCCGCCATCGCCTTCGCCATCTGCCTCACCGCCCAGCTCAACCACGCCTTCCAACACCCCTTCGGCGTCCGCGACACCGCCTTCACCTTCGCCGAGTCCCGCTTCCACCAAATGGACGGCTGACGTCCTGCGGACGGCTCGCCGCCGCGAACGCACCTCGGCCGTAACGAACGGCAGCCCGTTGCCGCGCGGGTGGACGGCGGGGGCGCTTCAGGGGGCGGGGGTCACCACTGCACGTCCGCCACCAGGGGGCGGTGGTCGGAGAGGGGGGTCAGGGGGGCGGTCGCCGAGGTCAGGGCGGGGCGGACCGAGGAGGGCGGGACGCCGTGGGCCAGGATGTGGTCGAACTGGACGAGGGGGCGGTGGGCGGGGTAGGTGGGGGTGCGGGCGAGGTCGTGCCAGCGCTCGCGGCCGGTGGCGGCGAGGACGGTCCTCGGTACGGCGCCGGTCAGGTTGAAGTCGCCCAGGAGCAGGTAGGGGCGGGGCAGGTCGGCGATCCAGCGGCGTACGGCGGCGAGTTGGCGGGCGTTCCAGCCGGGCACGAAGGACAGGTGCAGGGCGACGGCCGTGAACGGTCCGGCGTTGCCCTCCAGTACGGCGGCCAGCACGGCCCGCGGCTGGTCCCGTACCCATACGAGCCCCGGCCGTCCGGCCACCCGCAGCGGCAGCGCGAAGGGCGCGGGTGCGAGCCGCCGGGCCCGCCAGTGCCGTACCGGCAGCCGGGTGAGCAGGGCGACCCCGTGCGCGGGCGCATCGCCGTACGCCTCCACCCCGCCAGCCGCGCCCGCGTCCGTATCCGTGCCCGTATCCGTGCCCGCACCCGCACCCGCACCCGCACCCGCACCCGCACCCGCACCCGCACCCGCACCCGGTGGACCGTAGACCCGGAGGTCCGGCGCTTTCGGGTCCAGGACCCATCCCTCGCCCGGGACGGACCGGCCGTGGACGGCGGAGGCGAAGCGCCAGTGCGCGGCGCCCATCGCGTCGGCCGCGACCCGCGCCTGGTCGATCCGCCCGGACCGTTCCTGGGCGCGGTCGACCTCCTGGAGTGCCACGACGTCGGCGTCCAGCGCCGCCACGGCCGCGCCCAACGGCTCCCCCGCCGCCTCCCCCACCCCGAACGCCACCGGCCGCCCCCCGGTCATCGCCTGCCCATGCAGCACGTTAAACGTCACAAAGCGCACACTCCGACGATAGCCACACCCCCGGTGACCAGCAGCGCCCGACCGGGGCGGGCCGTATCCGCGAGTCGGGTGCCGCGAACCGCCCGGCGCGGACCGAGCCGTCGGTGAACCCCCTGCGGTCGGTCGCCCCCCGGTGCGCGGACTCCCGCGAGATCACTGACCCGCCGGAAGCCAACAGCCCGACCGTCCGCGACCGTTGGGGCCCGGTCCGGCGCCGGGCCGCCCCGCGGGCAGCGTTCCGGCCACCGCGGCCGGCCTCGGTCCCCCGCCCCCGGGCGGCAGCCCAGAGAGCGCTCTCACCACATCTTGACGGCAGCGCATGTACACGGGTTCAATCAACTTCGCTCAGTTGTCTACACCACCGGACGCCCCGCCTCCGCGCCGCGACCGGTCCACCGCCGCGCCCGTTGCACCCCCGCTGCATCCGCCGCACTCGTCACACCCCGCCGTACCACCGCATCCGCCGCCGTATCCGCGGCACCGCTCCCCCCTCCGCGTGTTCCCTGGCAACTCTTCCCGTCCGCCGATTGACGGACCGTCAGGAGCTCTCCGTGACCCACCGCTCATCCCCCCACAGCAGATCCCCGCGGTCGGCCTCGCGCACCCGCGCCTTCTCCGGACCCGCCGCATTCCGCGCCTTCCGCGCCTTCCGCGCATGGCGCGCATGGCGCGCATGGCGCGCGTGGCGTCAACTCGCCCTCGCCACAGCGCTCGGCGCGCTCGCCGTGTTCGCCGTCGGCACCCCGTCCGCGGACGCGGTCACCGTGCCGGGCGCGCCGTCCGGCTGGACCACCGTCTTCAGCGACGACTTCGCCGGCGCGGCGGGCAGCGCGCCGAACGGGTCGAAGTGGACGTACGACACCGGCCCCGGTGCGAACTTCGGGACCGGCGAGATCGAGACGATGACCAACTCGACCAGCAACGTCCACCTGGACGGCAACGGTCACCTCAACATCACCGCGCTCGGCAGCGGCACCAACTGGACGTCGGGCCGCATCCACACGCCCACCGCGGTCGCGGGCGCCCCGGCGGGCGGCAAGTTGCAGGTCACGGCGTCGATCCAGCAGCCCAGCCCGGCCAACGGCCTCGGCTACTGGCCCGCGTTCTGGATGCTCGGCCCCGGCCAGTGGCCCGAGAACGGCGAGATCGACATCATGGAGGACGTCAACGCCCTGTCCCAGGTGGCGGGCACGATCCACTGCGGCACGTACCCCGGCGGTGTCTGCAACGAGGGCAACGGCATCGGCAGCGGCCTGCGCGCGTGTTCCGGCTGCCAGAGCGGCTTCCACACGTACTCGATGATCCTCGACCGGACGAACACGTCCAACGAGTCGATCACCTTCTACCTCGACGGCGCCTCGTACTTCAGCGTCAGCGAGGGCCAGGTCGGCGCGGCCACCTGGCAGGCGGCGTACGACCACAACCTGAACATCATCTTCGACCTCGCGATGGGCGGCGGCTTCCCCAACGGCGTCTGCGGCTGCACCTCGCCGAGTTCGGCGACGACGTCCGGCGGGACGATGAGCGTCGGATACGTGGCCGCGTACACGACGACCGGCGGCGGTACGACCCCGCCGCCGTCCGGCGGCAAGGCCATCACCGGCTACGGCGGCCTGTGCCTGGACGACCGCGCGTCGAGTACCGCCAACTACAACCCCGTTCAGGTCTACACGTGCAACGGCACGGCCGCGCAGCAGTGGACCGTCGTGGAGGCGGGCAGCACCCTGCACGTCCTGGGCAAGTGCCTCGACGTCAACGGCGGCGGCACGGCCAACGGGACGCTGGTCGATCTCTACGACTGCAACAACACCGGTTCGCAGGTGTGGATACCGCAGTCCAACGGGTCGTTGTACAACCCGCAGTCCAACAGGTGCCTGGACGACACCGGTTGGTCGACCACCGCGGGCACCCAGGTGGAGATCTGGGACTGCACGGGCGGGGCCAACCAGGTCTGGCACCTGCCGTCCTGACGGTATTTCAGCTCTTGACGACCTGAGGCCCCGACGGCCTACGGCACTCCCGGCCCCAGGTCCTGACGTTCTTCCAGGCAGTCCCCCCACGCGAGCCGCCGCCCCGACGCACCGACGGCGGCGGCCCGCCTGCCACCTCCAAGGAGGAGTACGTGGTCTCCAGACGATCCTTCGTCACCGCGGTCGGCGCGGGCGCCGCCGCCGCGAGTTCCCCGCTGTGGGCGCGCGGCCTGACGTCGCGGGCCGCGGCGGCCGGTCCGTCACTGCCCGTCTCGCTGAAGAACAACTCGGGCAACGGCACGGTCTACGCCTACATCAGCGGCTCCGACAGCTCCGGCTGGCCCGGCTTCGTCACCTCGTCCGGGCGCTTCCAGCGGCTCCCCAGCCCCTCGTCCGTCCTGACCCCGATCGCCGACTTCTCCCTCCAGTTGGGCGCCTCGGGCTCGGCCGCCACCACCTTCACGCTCCAGGACTACGTGATCGGCGGCCGGGTCTGGTTCTCGGTCGGCAAGAAGATCCAGTTCTACGTCAACCCGCCCGGCGGCAACGGCGGCGTACCCGGTCTCGTACAGCCCGGTTTCACCAGCAGCGACCCCAACTGGCTGACCAACTGGACCTTCTGCGAATTCACGTACAACAGCGCCAACCTGTACGCGAACATCAGCTACGTCGACATGGTGGCGCTGCCCGTCTCCATGGCGACGACCGGCAGCGGCGGTTCGCAGTCGGTCAGCCCGCTGCCCTCGGGCGCGCTGGCCTCCATCGCCTCCGGGCTCCAGGCGCAGCACGCCGCCGACGGGGCGCCGTGGGACAAGCTGGTCGCCACCGACTCCTCGGGCGCCGCGCTGCGCATCCTGGCGCCCTCGCACTCGCCGACCGACTTCGGCGGGTACTGGAACAACTACCTGAACAGCGTGTGGAGTTACTACCAGTCGCACACGCTGACCATCAACGGGCAGGGCGGCATCGGCTCGTACTCGGGCACCGTCTCCGGCAACACCCTGGTCTTCTCGGGTCTGAACACCAACGGCGTGCCGTTCACCAAGCCCAGCGCCGTCGACATCTTCGGCTGCGCCAGCGGCCCGCTCTACAACTCCGGCGGCGACGCCCGCGGCGCGGTCGCCGCCCGGCTGGCCGCCGCCCTCAACCGCAGCTCGCTGCTGGTCGGCGGCGGCAACAACCAGCCCGACGGCGTCGCGCCCTCCGCGTACTACACGGACGCGACGACCAACCACTACGCGCGGCTCGTCCACAAGTACGCCAACGTCGGATACGCCTTCCCGTACGACGACGTCGGTCCCACCGGCGCCGCTCCCGTCGACGGTCACATCCAGGACGGCGCGCCGACCTCCTGGACGGTCTCGCTCGGTCCCGGCGCGGGCTCCGGCACCACCCCGCCGCCCGGCGGTGGCGGCACGGGCGCCTATTCGACCGTCCAGGCGGAGTCCTACAGCGCCCAGAGCGGCACCCAGACCGAGGCGTGCACCGACTCCGGCGGCGGCCAGGACGTCGGCTACATCTCCAACGGCGACTGGCTCAAGTACGCGGCCCTCGACTTCGGTTCGTCCTCGCCCCTGCAGTTCACCGCCCGCCTCGCCTCCGGCGCCGACCCCGGCGTCAGCGGCGCCCTCCAGGTCCGCCTCGGCAGCACCACCGGGACCAAGATCGCCGAGATCGACTTCGGCAACAACGGCGGCTGGCAGAACTGGCAGACCGTCCCCGCCAACGTCACCGCCTCCGTCACCGGCACCCACGACGTCTATCTCGTCTTCTCGTCCGGCTCCTCCGCCGACTTCCTCAACATCAACTGGTTCACGTTCACCCACTGATCCGGGTCCGTCGCTCAGCCTCCGCCGGGTCCGGGCCGCGCGATGTGCGGCCCGGCCCCAGCGGGTGGGGAACGTCAGATCAGGACGTCCTTGTAGTAGACGCTCGCGTAGCGGGTGGAGCTGGTCATGGAGGGGCGGGAGGCGAAGCCGAAGCACAGGCGCGGGTTGTCGTTGACGGTCCGGTAGACCATCATCCCCTCGGGCTCGCGGTAGAAGAGGGTCTTGCCTGCCGCGGTGAAGGAGCGCTGGACGACCTTGCCGGTGTTCATGTCGGTGGCCGTCACGTAGGAGTTGATGTCGGCGGGGTCCTCGTGCCCTGTGCCGTCCAGCGTGTAGAGGTAGTTGTCGAGGAACGTGTAGCCCTGGAAGGTCACGGAGCCGTTGCCGAGGGTGGGTTGGGCGAAGTGCGCCAGCGGGCTGGAGAACTTGCCCGCGGCGGCGTCGGCGAGCGAGAACAGGCTGTAGTGCATGCCGCCGCTCTCACTGCGGCGGACCAACAGCCGTTTGTTGACCGGGTCGGTGGCGCAGGAGATCGTCTTGCTGCCGGTGAGGAACTTCTTCACCGACGACGGGGTGCCGCCGTTGACGAATTTGAAGCGGGCGAGCGCCGTGCCGCGACCGGCGTCACTGTGCTGGTCGGAGTCGCACTCCATCCAGATGTAGGACGCGGTGCCGACCGGCTCCACCCCGATCGACACACCGTGCCCCGCGTTGCTGACGTGCATGTGGCCGGTCAGCTCGCCGCTGATGCTCAACTGGTTGACGCACAGGTCGTCGCCGTCGCTGCCGTTCTGGATCTGCGCGATGTACAGGCGCCGGTTGACGTTGTCGTAGGCCATGCCCTGCATCGCGTGGTGCGTCTCGTGCAGCGACACCCCGCGGAACCGCTCGTACGACGGTTGCGACAGGTCGAACCGTTGGGAGGCCGGGACGTCGGCCGAAGCCAGGGACTCGCTCAGCGCGACGCCCGCGCCGACTCCGAGCAGGCCGGTACCGGCCACTTTTAACGCCGTGCGGCGCGAGAGGGATCGCGACAGTGATTTCGACATTGCGCCACCCTGGCACCACCCTTCACACCCCGCAATGCCCAGGGCGGAGGCGGGGCGGGGGCTCAGACGGCGGCGGGCGGCTGCACGGGGCGGTCGGTCAGACGGCGGCGGGCGGCTGCACGGGGCGGGCGCTGAGTTCCTTGGCCGCCTCCGTGAGGTCCTTGGCGGTGTCGATGGCCCGCCAGTAGGCCCCCTGGGGGATCGGGAAACCGGCCAGCCTCCGCTCGCGGGCCAGCCGCGGGAAGGTCGTGCGCTCGTGGTCGCCCCGGTCCGGGAGCTGGGCGGTGAAGCCGGGCGCGAAGACGTACACGCCCGCGTTGATGAGGAAGGGCGAGGGCGGGGCCTCGATGAAGTCCAGCACCTGGCCGAACTCGTTGGTCTCGACGGCGCCCCACGGGATACGGGGGCGGGCCAGCGCGAGGGTGGCGATCGCGTCGCGCTCACGGTGGAAGGCGGCCATCTCGCGGAGCGAGAAGCGGGTCCAGATGTCGCCGTTGGTGGCGTACCAGGCTTCGTCGGGCCGGGGCAGCGAGGCCGCCGCGTACTTCAACCCGCCGCCGCGGCCCAGCGGTTCGCGCTCGACGACCGTGGTCACGTTCAGCGGCTGCGGGGTGCCGTCCAGCCACTCCTGGAGCACCTCGGCGAGGTGGCCGCAGGACACGACGGCGTCGGTGACGCCCTCGGCGGCGAGCCACGCGAGCTGGTGCCCGATGATCGGCGTCCCGGTGCCGGGGATCTCCACCATCGGCTTGGGGCGGTCGTCGGTGTACGGCCGCAGCCGCGAGCCCTGGCCGCCGGCCAGGAGCACGGCCTGGGTGACCGGCGCGGCGTCGTGGCGCGAGGCGTCATCCGGCGCGGCGGCGTGGCGCGAGGCGTCATCCGGCGCGGCGGCGTGGTGCGTGGCCTCGGCGCGCGAGGCGTCGTGGGCGGTCGAGGGGGAACGGTCGTCGGCGCGCGTCATGCAGCGCACCCTATGCGAAGGCGGCGTACGTCCCGCACCGGGCGGGCCGTACGCCGCAAGGGGTTCCTCGCGCGTGCCGGTGGTGGGAGGCGGCCGGAGAGGCCGCCGTCAACAGCGATGTCAGCCGACCGAGGCGACGCCCGTCGCGAAGGCGGTGTCGCACACCGGGCGCGACCACGCCTGGGCGCGCTGCGTGGCGCCGTCGTACTTGGCGACGGCGGCGCGCCCCAGCGACCGGGCGATCGACGCGCAGTACCGTGCGAGCGACGGCTGACGCGCCATCTCGACCTGCAACTGGGTCAGAGCGGCGCCGGGGTCCTTCTCCTGGAGTTCGTCCAACAGACGGCGGCGCAGCACCTCCTGCGGTGCCTTGGAGGCATCCTGCGCGGCAACCTGCTCCTTCGTCTTCGCGGATGCGGTGAGCACCTGCGAGTCGGAGGAGGAGTCCGCCCACGGGACGCGGGTGACGGCGAGCGTTCCCGACAGCACGAGAACGACCGGAAGAACGAGCGCGAATGTCTTGCCGAGACGGCGAGCTACCTGGTTCACGCATCGGATCGTAGCGACTGGTGATGATTTGGCGACATTTAGTCACCCTGACGAGGGAGTGAAAATCTCGGAGAGGGTGTTCGGGTGTTGACGAACACACCCGAAAGGCCGGATATGCGTATGTATTTGTCGACAACGTGTACGGATGGCGGGGGTGGGGGCGAGGCGAGGGGCGAGGCGGCGACGCGGCTCAGGTAGCGGCGGGGCACGTACTGGCGGGACACGTACCGGTGGGGCACGTACTGGCGGGACACGTACCGGTGGCACACGGCGACGGCCCGCCGGTACGTGAGGAGTCACGTACCGGCGGGCCGTCAGCGCGGAGGAACCGGTGGATCAGCGGTTGTCGGTCAGGCGCTCGCCGGAGGAGGTGGCGAAGACGTGCGTCTCACCGGCGCGCGGCACGACGTGCAGCACGGAGCCCTTCTCGGGGATCGCGCGGCCGCCGACGCGGATGACGACGTCCTTGTCCTCGTCGCCGACCTTGGCCGAGCCGTACACGTAACCGTCGGCGCCCAGCTCCTCGACGACGTTGACGGTGACGGCGAGACCCGCCGGGCCCTCCTTCGTCAGCGCCTTGGAGCTGTCGTTCTCGGAGACGATGTCGAAGTGCTCGGGGCGGACGCCGACGGTGACCGTACGGTCGCCCTTGTCCGACGCGGCCTGCACCGCTTCGCGCTCGACGTTCACGACCGCGTTGCCGAACTTCACGCCGCCGTCGGTGATCGGCACCTCGATGAGGTTCATCGCCGGGGAGCCGATGAAGCCGGCCACGAAGAGGTTCGCGGGGCGGTCGTACATGTTCCGCGGGCTGTCGACCTGCTGGAGGATGCCGTCCTTGAGGACCGCCACGCGGTCGCCCATGGTCATGGCCTCGACCTGGTCGTGCGTCACGTACACGGTCGTGACGCCCAGGCGGCGCTGGAGGCTCGCGATCTGCGTACGGGTCTGGACGCGGAGCTTGGCGTCGAGGTTCGACAGCGGCTCGTCCATGAGGAACACCTGCGGCTCACGGACGATCGCGCGGCCCATCGCGACACGCTGGCGCTGACCGCCGGAGAGCGCCTTCGGCTTGCGCGCCAGGTACTCGGTGAGGTCCAGGATCTTCGCGGCTTCCTCGACCCGCTTGCGGATCTCGGCCTTGTTGACGCCCGCGATCTTCAGGGCGAAGCCCATGTTGTCCGCGACGGTCATGTGCGGGTACAGCGCGTAGTTCTGGAACACCATCGCGATGTCCCGGTCCTTCGGCGGCAGGTGCGTGACGTCCCGCTCACCGATCCGGATCGCACCCGCGTTGACGTCCTCGAGACCCGCGAGCATGCGCAGGGAGGTCGACTTGCCGCAACCCGAGGGCCCGACGAGAACCAGGAACTCGCCGTCCCCGACCTCGATCTCCAGGCCGTCCACCGCGGGCTTGTCGCCACCGGGGTAGATGCGGGTCGCCTTGTCGAACGTGACAGTTGCCATGACTGATTACAGTCCCTTCACCGGCAGGAACGTGCCGGACGATCCGAGTAAAGGAAGGATTGGTCCAGTCCACACTGTGTGAACCTTCCCGTGACGCTACCTTGCCCCCCGCCCCTTGTCACCAGCCCCCCGCCCCCCACTTTCCCTCCCACCCCCCGATCCGTGCCCGCTACACTTCTCCTGCGCCTCCTTAGCTCAGCTGGCCAGAGCACCGCTCTTGTAAAGCGAAGGTCGTCGGTTCGAATCCGACAGGGGGCTCTCTGTTTGTGCTGGTCAGCGGCCCTACCGTCCCTGTGGGCGGTGGGGCGCTTCCTGTCCGGCACACATTCAGCACACATCGTGTCCCGGACGGGGTGGGGAGGAGGCAGCCGGTGCCTCCCAAGGACGAGCTGGCGAAGCGGCGGTACGACAAGCTCGTGGACCGGGTCGAGACGCTGGTGCGCGCGTCACTGAATCCGGAGTACCGGGGGTACGGCGGCCAGCTCATCCTGAACGCCAAAAACATCGAGGAGCTGGGCGGCTCTCCCGACGAGATCCGCCGAGCGGCGCGCGACCGACGCTCTGGACGCCTTCCTGGGCCGAGACGACTGACTCAAGGCTGTCCCGCAACTCCCCACGGTCACACCGCTTGAGCGACGGGGTTGCCTTGGAGGTTGTGGTCGGCGCAGGGCCATGTGCTTGCGGCGAGCGGGGCGAGCGGTGTCGGTACGAGGTGCAGTTCCTTGCCGAGGGTGAGGGCGACCATGCCGTTGTCCAGAATGAGGACGCGGCTGGTAACGCCGGTGCCAGGAAGTTCTGCAAGTGTGTGGGCCTTCAGGCCGGCGTCGATGGCGGTCAGTTGGTCGTTGCGCCAGTAGACGGTGGTTCCTTCCTGGTCCACTGCGGCGGGTGCGGTGTAGTAGCCGGGCAGGCCCGGGCCGCTGGTCAAGGTGTCGTCCGGCGCAAGTCGCTGATATCTGGAGTGAGAAGGCAGCCGGTTCTCCATTTCGACAATGGAGACGACGCCGTCAGCACCGATCGCGAGCGTTCCGTGGCTAGGCCAGGTGGCGACGCGGGCGCCTTCGGAGGTCCAACGCGTTGTCTCCAGGGCTCCGTAACCCTGGGCGCCGATGAGGAAGCCCCGGGCCCCGTCGATCGCTTTGTGCCCGCCGGGCGCGGGTGCCGTCGCGGCCGATGTCTTGCCCGTGCGTAGATCGAGAAAGAACGTGCGGCCGAGTCCGCTGCGTAGGTCTTCGAATGACGCGGCCACGCTGTCCCCGGCGATCATCAGCGGCTCGTGGTAAGCCACGCTGACCTCACCTGGCGCCCACGCGGGTTTCTGCCGCGCCTGCCAGCCGGAGTCCTCGCTGATCTCGACTATTCCGGGATACGAGATGTCGCCGAAGCGGATCGGGGTCGACCATACGCGGGTGCCGTCTTCGCGGTGGCGGGAGATCCGCGGTTCGCTCATGGGCCCCTCGCGGCGAAGGGGTCCGCGCGCCGCAGTCCACAGGATGCAGAAGCCGTCGGGCAACAGGGCGAAGGTGCCGATGTCCTCGCCGGGCCGGCTGGGCGGGACCACGGAGTTGACGGTCCGGCCGTCCGCGTCGATCTCATCCAGAACCCGCCAGGTCGATTCAGGGCGGGACACCCAGACGGTTCCACGGCCGGTGGCCCGCACCCACGGGTGACCGGTTCCCGGGAACGAGCGCTGCCACTCCACATGTCCCGTCTGGTCGAAGGCGCTGAGGACGGTCTCCATGGGATTCGCGCCGTAGCCGATGACGAAGAGCGGACCGGCCGGATCATCGGCCACGACATTCCACGCCTGGCCAGGCAGGACGACGCGCAGAGGAGCATTCATGGACGTGCATCCTGCCCGGCCGTCCAGAGCGACGCCACCACGAGTGCCGGCCATGAGAACGCTCACCCGTGACCGGGCGTGCAGCCGTTGACGCCGCCCCGCTCGGAAGCGGGGGGACGACATCCAACGGGAGTCCGGCCGTCGTCAGGCCGGTAGCGCGTCCTCTGGCGAGGATCATGGCCCGGCGTTTGTGCATCTTCTTGGAGACCTCGTCCAGGCGGTCGGGGAAGAGGTGGCCGTAGACGTCGAGGGTGAGGGTCGCGGACTTGTGGCCGAGCATGGTCTGGACGACGTCTCGTGAGGTCCTTTCCCGGGGGGATCGGCGTGGCGTGAGGACCGCGCCCTCTGGGGCGGGGGCGCGGTCCTGGGGGTGGGGAAGGGTCAGGAGGTGCGGGTGGGGGACGGGGCGGAGGGGTCTCCGAGGACGTGGAGGCCGAGGAGGCCGCCGATGGCGCCCTGGGTGGGCTTGGGGGCCGGGGCGGACGGGGCGGGAGCCTCCGGCTGGGAGGGCGGGGCGGGCGGCGGGGCCTGCGAAGTCCCGCCGGAGGAACCGCCGCTGGAGGAGGACGTCGAGCCGCTGGTCGGGCGGGAGCCCGCGGAGTGGCCGCCGCCGGTCGACGAGGAGGACGTGGACGACGAGGACGTCGGCGCCTTGGACGTCGGCTGCCCCTTGGCCTTCTTCTTGTCCTCGCCCTTCTTCTTGGACTTCGGCGACGCCGACGGCTTCGGCGACGCGCCCTGCGGCCCGCTGCCGCCCGAGACCTCGGGCAGCGGGGAGCCGGGCAGATTGTTGGTCGGAATGACCGTCGGCCGCTGCGGCCTGTCGTCGTGCGTGCTGGACGCGCGGACGGCGGCGCCGAGCACCGAGCCGATCAGCAGCGTCAGACCGGCGATCACGGTGGCGAGCACCGTGCCGCGCCGCAGCACCCGGCGGCGCAGGTCCCACACCGTGACGCGCGGGCCGAGCCGCCGCCAGGCGTCCCCTGCGAGGTGACCGTCGATGGAGTACACCGGCGCGCCCGCGATGATCAGCGGGCTCCACGCGGCGAGGTAGATGAAGTCCGGGGCGTCGTACACCGGGACCGTCCGCCAGCTCACCGTCACCAGCAGCGCGATCGACAGGCCCGCGCCGAAGAAGGCCGCGACACGCTGCCACAGACCGCAGACGGTCAGAACGCCGACGACCACCTGGAGGAAGGCGATGCTCAGGCCAGCGCCCACCGGGTGGTTGAGCGCGGCGTCGCGCAGCGGCTCCGCGAGGGCCCACGGGTGCAGGGAGTTGAGCCAGGTGACCATCGAGCCGCGCTTGCCGCCGTCGAAGTAGACGGGGTCGCAGAGCTTGCCCATGCCCGCGTAGATCGACACGAAGCCGAGGAAGATCCGCAGCGGGAGCAGCACGATGCCGAGGTTCATCCGGCGGTCGGGGTACCAGGCGTGCTTGGCCGGTTCGCCGTTGCGGGTACGCGGCCTGCGCTCGGCGCCGTCGACGGACGAGGAGTCGCCGACGTAGCCCACCCGCTGCTCGTCGGAACCGCCGTCCGCGCCCTCGTCGTACGCGCCGGTCGCCGGGCGTACGCCGCTGAGCAGGCCGGTCGGCGACTGCGCGCCGCGCTGGCCCACGACGGTCGGCACGGGGGGCGCCGCCGTGGTGTCGTCGATCCGCGGCAGCACCTGGGTGGCCGCGCCGGAGGAGTTCGCGCCGCCGGCCACGCCCGCGCGGCGGACCGCCTGGAGCAGTTCCCCGGCCGCCGGGTCGCCCGGCGTGGAGCGGCCCGACCACACCACCGGCGACAGCTTCCGCCGCCCGGCCGCGCCGGGCCGCGCTTGCGTCACGACGGGGATCTGCGCGGTGTCGTCGAGGCTGAGGGCACGGCCCGGGGTCGCGCCGAGCTGCACCCGGAAGCTCGCGTGATTGACGATGACCTGGGCGGGATCGCTCGGCACCCTGGCCATGCTCAACGGAGCGGGCTCGTCGAAGCCGGGCAACCCTCCCCCCGTAGGAGTGCGGGGTGTTCTGGTGTCCACACTCATCTAACCGAGTGACGGACGTTTAGGACACTGCCTCCGCGCCCCCACGATGTCCGAGACCCGTCAACGCCCGGTCAGCGCCCCGGCGATGACGATTCGAAGACGCGTCCGAGAACGCCTCAGGAAGGGTCACGGGGCTGCTCAGAGCCTGCGCCGCGCAGGCTTTTCAGACCCGGCGCCACGACCCGCCACAGACGCGGCGCCACAGTCCCGGCGCCACGACCACGGCTCAGGCCCTGCACCACGACCACCGCTCAGCCCCGGCACCACAACCACCGCTCAGGCCCTGCGCCGCGACGCCTCGTACAGCACAACACCCGCCGCCACACCGGCGTTCAGCGACTCCGCCGCGCCGCCCGGCATCGGAATCCGCACCAGCAGGTCGCACGTCTCGCTGACGAGCCGCGACAGCCCCTTGCCCTCGCTGCCCGCGACGATGACGACGGGCCCCGACAGGGCGTCCAGCTCGTGCAGTTCGAGGTCGCCGTCCGCGGCCAGGCCGACGACGGTGAGCCCGGCCTTCTGGTACGACTCCAGGGTGCGGGTGAGGTTGGTGGCGCGCGCCACCGACACCCGCGCCGCCGTACCCGCGGACGTCTTCCACGCACCGGCCGTCATCCCGGCCGCGCGCCGCTCGGGCACGACGACGCCGTGCCCGCCGAAGGCCGCCACCGAACGGACGACGGCGCCGAGGTTACGGGGGTCGGTGACACCGTCGAGCGCGACGATCAGCGGGTCCTCGCCCGCGTCGTGCGCGGCGGCGGCCAGATCGTCCGGGTGCGCGTACTCGTACGGCGGGATCTGGAGCACCAGGCCCTGGTGGTTCAGGCCCGCGGTGAGCCGGTCGAGCTCGGGGCGCGGGGCTTCGAGCAGCGGTACGCCGCGGTCGGTGGCCAGCCGCAGCGCCTCCCGTACCCGGTCGTCGTTCTCGATGAACTGCTGGACGTACACAGCTGTGGCCGGGATGTCGGCGCGCAGCGCCTCCACCACCGGATTGCGGCCGACGACCAGCTCGGAGGTCGACTTGGAGCCGCGGCCCGACGGGCGCCGGGACTGCGAGGAGACGGCCCGCTTGGCCGCGGCGTTGGCGACGCGGTTCTTCTTGTGGCCCTTGCGCGCCTCCGCGGGCGGCGTCGGGCCTTTGCCCTCAAGGCCCCTGCGCCGCTGCCCGCCGCTGCCGACCGTGGCGCCCTTTTTGTTGGATGTACGGCGGTTCCTGCGCTGGCTGTTCCCGGCCATGGGGCACTCTCACTTCGCTTCGGTCATGCTCGCCGGACATGGGTCCGGCGTACGGATATACGGGTCGGGTCGGGTCGGGGCGACGGGTCGGGCCCGTCGACCGGAGCCGCGGAGGCGATCCGCCAGGAGGCGTTCCGCCACGGAGGCAGTCGGCCGCTGAGGCGGTCGGCCGCGGGATCGGTCAGCCGCGCAGCGTCCAGCGCGAACCCGTCGGTGTGTCCTCGATCTCCAGACCCGCCTGTACGAGCTGGTCGCGGATCGCGTCGGCGGTCGCGTAGTCCTTGCGGGCGCGGGCCGACTGCCGCTGTTCGAGGACCAGCCGGACCAGGGAGTCCACGACGCCGTGCAGGTCGTCGCCGCGGTCGGCGCCCGTCCAGTGCGCGTCGAGCGGGTCGAGGCCCAGCACTCCGAGCATCGCACGGACCTCGGCCAGACGCGCGACCGCGGTCTCCTTGTCGTCCGCCGTCAGCGCGCTGTTGCCCTGCCGGACGGTGGTGTGGATCACGGCGAGCGCCTGCGGCACTCCCAGGTCGTCGTCCATCGCCTCGGCGAAGGCGGGCGGCACCTCGGCGGCGGGCTCGACCGGCCCGGCTTTCTCGATGACCCGCTGCACGAAGCCCTCGATCCGCGCGAAGGCGGACTCCGCCTCGCGCAGCGCCTCCTCGCTGTACTCGATCATCGACCGGTAGTGCGGGGTGCCCAGGTAGTAGCGCAGCACGATCGGCCGCCAGCGCTGCACCATCTCGGAGACCAGCACCGAGTTGCCGAGCGACTTGCTCATCTTCTCGCCGCTCATGGTGACCCAGGCGTTGTGCACCCAGTAGCGGGCGAACTCGTCGCCGTACGCCTTGGCCTGCGCGATCTCGTTGTCGTGGTGCGGGAAGATCAGGTCGATCCCGCCGCCGTGGATGTCGAAGACGCTGCCCAGGTACTTGTGGGCCATCGCCGAGCACTCCAGGTGCCAGCCGGGACGGCCGCGGCCCCACGGCGTCTCCCACGACGGCTCGCCGGGCTTGGTCGACTTCCACATCGCGAAGTCCCGCTGGTCCCGCTTGCCGGTCTCGCCCTCGCCCTCGGGCTGGCGCAGATTGTCCAGCTCCTGGTTGGACAGCTCCAGGTACTCGGGGAACGAGCGCACGTCGAAGTACACGTTCCCGTCGGCCTCGTACGCGTGCCCGCGCTCGATGAGGCCGCGCATCATCTCGATCATCTCCGGTACGTGGCCGGTGGCGCGCGGCTCGTACGTGGGCGGCTGGCAGCCCAGCGCGTCGTAGCCCGCGGTGAAGGCGCGCTCGTTCTCGTACCCGATCGCCCACCACGGGCGGCCCTGGTCGGCCTCCTTGGCGAGGATCTTGTCGTCGATGTCCGTCACATTGCGGATGAACGTGACGTCGTAGCCGCGGTAGCGGAACCAGCGCTGGATGATGTCGAAGTTGAGCCCGGACCTGATGTGCCCGATGTGCGGGGCCGCCTGCACGGTGGCGCCACACAGGTAGATCGAGACGCAGCCCGGCGTGAGCGGGACGAAGTCACGGACCTGGCGCGCGTTGGTGTCGTACAGGCGAATAGTCACTCCACAAGGGTAGTGGCCCGGAGCGGGTGCCTTGTGCGGTCTGACACAGGGCACACACAACGGTGACAATCGGCTGTACGGCGACCCCCGCGCCCCGGCCCCGCCCGGCTGGACGGCGGCCCGGCCGTACGGACGGCGGCCCCGCGCGGCTCAGCCGTGCTCGACGATGCGGTCCGCGCTCACCCGTACGACGACACGCACGTCCCCGGGCTCGTCGTTGCCGTACTCCTCACCGGTGTACTTCCGGCTCAGCGCGTTGATCAGGTCGTCGCCGCCCTCACGGGTGAGGGTCGCCGTGCCCCGGATCTCCAGGTACTTGTACGGGTTGTCGACCGGGGTCACCAGCACAGTGGTGCGGGGGTCCTTGAGCAGATTGAGGTGCTTGCGACGGCCCTCCTTGGTGGAGACGAGCACGTCGTCACCGTCACGCGTCACCCACACGACGGACAACTGGGCCTGGCCGTCGGGCTGGAGGGTGGCGATGGTCGCGAAATTCTTGCCGTCGATCAGGGCGCGGGCGGAGTCCGGGAGGGCGGCCATGAGCGGGTCCTTTCACATGCCGGGGCGGTGATCTTCCGGCTACGCAACGTGCCGGACGGGCGGAGAATTCCCTCACCCGCCCGTGGGTTTTCCTCGCTCACTCGTGCGGGTGAGCGCGGACCACCAGTGCCGTCGCGACGGCGGCGAGGCCGTCGCCGCGGCCGGGGAAGCCCAGGCCGTCGCTGGTGGCGGCGCTCACCGAGACGGGGGCGCCGACCGCCGAGGTCAGGACCTTCTGGGCCTCGTCGCGGCGGCGGCCGATCTTGGGGCGTTTGCCGACGACCTGGACCGCCACGTTGCCGATGACGAAGCCCGCGTCGCGCACGATCCGGGCGGCCTCGGTGAGCAGGGCGGTCCCGGAGGCGCCCGCCCACTCGGGCCGGTCGGTGCCGAAGTGGGCGCCGAGGTCACCGAGCCCGGCGGCGGAGAACAGGGCGTTGCAGGCCGCGTGGGCGACGACGTCGGCGTCGGAGTGCCCGGCGAGCCCGGGCCCCTCCCCCTCCCAGAGGAGTCCGGCGCACCACAGCTCGCGCCCTTCCTCGAAGGCGTGGATGTCGGTGCCGATGCCGACCTGGGGAAGCACGTAGCCGGGCGGCAGGCCGGAGCCGGGCAGACCGGACCCGGACGGATCGCCGCCGGGCAGATCGGACGCGGGCAGGTCGGACGACACCCCGTGCCCGAGCGGGCCGTCAGTAGCCATCGGTGGCCCTCCTGCGGGCGAGTACGGCCTCGGCGAGTACGAGGTCCAGCGGGCGGGTGACCTTGAACGCCTCTTCGTGGCCCGGCACGACCAGCACCGGTACGCCGAGCTGTTCGACCATGCTCGCGTCGTCGGTGACATCGCGGGTGACGGTGGCGTGCGCCTTGGCGAGCGTGCCGCGGTCGAAGCCCTGCGGGGTCTGGACGGCGCGCAGCAGGGCGCGCTCCGGGGTGCCGGTGACCAGATGGGTGACCGCGTCGACGCTCTTGACGGTGTCGGCCAGCGGCAGCGCGGGGACGACGGCGGGGGCGCCGCCGCGTACCGCCTCGACCACGCCGTCCACGGTCTCCACCGGCACCAGCGGGCGGGCCGCGTCGTGCACGAGGACGACGTCCACGTCGTCGGGGAGCGCGGCGAGGCCGAGCCGTACCGACTCCTGCCGTACGTCACCGCCGGGGACGACCCGTATGTCGGTGGACTCGGGCAGGCCGTGGGCGTCGAGCAGCGCCCTGACCTCGGGGACGCCCTCGGGCGGGGCGACGACCACGATCACGTCGACGGCGCGGGCGCGGGCCATCGCGCGGACGGCGTGCACCAGGATGGGCACCCCGCCGAGGGTGCGCAGGGCCTTGGGCGCGCCGGGGCCGAGCCGAAGTCCACGGCCGGCGGCGGGAATGACTGCTGCGGTACGCAGGTTTGTGTCCTTGTATGAGGTGGGTATCGCCTGGGAGTACCCCCAGCCGAGGTTGGGGACAGTGCCGGGCAAGCGCTCACCGCGGACCCCTTCCGTGAAGTCCGCGGGGATGTGCCACGCCCGGTACCGCCTGGTGAGCGGTGCCGTATGTCTCCGGCCGTATGTCTCCGTACGCGGGCACAAGCATGCCGCGGCACCCGGTCGTCATGCCCGACCGGGTGCCGCGGTAATTCCCTCGGGTGGTGTTTCCGGGGGCAGTGCGTCGCCGTACGTCACGGTCGGCGTGGCCACGCCGATTGAGACGAGAAACGAGAACCTCGATGGCACGTGGTGGGCGCGCGCGAGGATCTTAGGACGCGAGAACCTCGTCGAGCAGCGCCTCGGCCTTGTCCTCGTTGGTGTTCTCCGCCAGAGCGAGTTCGCTGACCAGGATCTGCCGGGCCTTGGCGAGCATGCGCTTCTCGCCGGCCGACAGGCCGCGCTCGCGCTCACGACGCCACAGGTCGCGGACCACTTCTGCGACCTTGATGACATCGCCGGAAGCGAGCTTCTCCAGATTTGCCTTGTATCGCCGGGACCAGTTGGTGGGCTCCTCGGTGTACGGCGCGCGCAGCACCTCGAAGACCCGGTCCAGACCCTCCTGACCGACCACGTCGCGTACGCCGACGAACTCCGCATTGTCCGCGGGCACACGTACCGTCAAGTCGCCCTGGGCGACCTTGAGCACCAAGTAGGTCTTGTCCACGCCTTTGATCTGGCGAATTTCGATTGCCTCGATCAGCGCGGCCCCGTGATGGGGATAGACCACGGTGTCGCCAACCTTGAACGTCATGTGACAGGTACCCCTTCCGTGGCTATCCAGGGTAACACGGGAACGCCCTCATCTGAATGGCGTTTTCGCAGGTCAGAGCATATCTCAGGGCTTGACAACGGCCCCCGGGACGTGCTGGAGCATGCCTCCCGCGCGAGGTATCCGCAGGTGGGAGCAGGTATACGGGGAGGCTGAAACGTCGCCGTTACAGGCTCTACCGCCGCCGAACAAGGGGCAGTACGTCCCTATTTGTCGCTCCCGGACGAGTGGATCATCGCTACTCCGTTCGGGAACCTGCCCGCAGATGATCCAATTTTGCACAGTCGTGGAACAACGGCGGAACACTCGCGGAAAACCGGCCGCGCCGATCATGAACGACGTCGGGTAATCACGTCGGGGGAATGCGGAATGCAATGGGTACGCGCACCCGGCCCGCCACCGGGCGGGTGAACCGCGCGGGTGAGCCGGGCTCCCAGGGGCCACCCGGTGCGCGGGCGTGTCAACGGCTCGGTAATCTAAGGCCGCTGGAAGATCTTCCGAACCTGATCTAGGAGATGCCGCCGCCGTGGTCCGCAGCTTCCGTCGCGGCGCCCTCGCCGCCGTTTTCGCGCTCTCGCTCGCCCCGCTCGCCGCCTGCGCGGCCGGGAACGACGCGCAGACCCTGAAGGTCCAACCGGACAGCGACTCCGTGACCCACGGCGTGATCAAGGTACAGAACGCCGTGGTGCTCACCCAGAGCGCCGGCAACGGACCCGCGACGGTCTCCGCGCGCCTGTTCAACAACGGCGACGACGCCCAGACCCTCCAGTCCGTCCAGCTCGGCTCGACCAGGGTCACGCTCGCGGACAAGGACGGCGGCCAGACCGTCAGCGTCCCCGGCCACGGCACCGTGCTCCTCGGCGGCAAGGGCAACCCGTCCGCCGTCGTGGACAGCGGCACCGAGGCGCTGCGGGACGGCGACGTGCAGAACGCCGTGTTCGAGTTCAGCTCCTCCGGGCCCGTCGCGATCCAGCTCAACGTGATCCCGGCCACCGGCGACTACCAGCAGTTCGGTCCCAGCTCGCTGCCGACCACCCAGGCGCCGACGCCGAGCACCACGCCGACCGGTTCTGCCACGCCCACCGGCTCGGCCACGCCGACGGACACCGCGACCCCGACGGGCACCGCCACCCCGACCTCCTGAGGTCGGTTTTCGGACAACCTGAAACGGCCCGGTGGCACGCTCGCCACCGGGCCTTTCCCGTATACGAATCCGGGACGCACTCTGCCGTCCGCGCGCTGTGTCAGGGCCCGGGTCCAAGGCCCGGACCCGGGTTTACGGCTCGAACTTGTAGCCCAGGCCGCGGACCGTCACCAGATAGCGCGGCGCTCCCGGGTCGGGCTCGATCTTGGCGCGCAGCCGCTTGACGTGCACGTCGAGGGTCTTGGTGTCACCGACGTAGTCGGCGCCCCAGACCCGGTCGATGAGCTGCATACGGGTCAGGACGCGGCCCGCGTTGCGCAGCAGCATCTCCAGCAGGTCGAACTCCTTGAGCGGGAGGTCGACCTTGCCGCCGGAGACGGTGACCACGTGCCGGTCGACGTCCATCCGGACCGGACCGGCCTCCAGGGCGGCCGGGGAGATCTCCTCGGGCTCGCCGCGGCGGCGGAGCACCGCGCGGATGCGGGCGACCAGCTCCCGCGAGGAGAACGGCTTGGTCACATAGTCGTCCGCGCCTATCTCCAGGCCGACGACCTTGTCGATCTCACTGTCCTTGGCGGTCACCATGATGACCGGGACATTGGACTTCAGCCGGAGCTGGCGGCAGACCTCGGTGCCGGGCAGGCCCGGCAGCATGAGGTCGAGCAGCACCAGGTCGGCGCCATTGCGCTCGAACTCGTCCAGCGCGTCGGGCCCGGTCGCGGATATGGCGACCTCGAAGCCCTCCTTGCGGAGCATGTACGACAGCGCGTCGCTGAAGGACTCTTCGTCCTCGACGACGAGTACGCGTGTCACGGAAGGACCTCCGGGGCGGGGATGTGTTCGGGGAGAGAGCGGAAGAGCTGTTCGTCCGACGGCTCGTCCAGCGACTCCTGGTCGGAATCGAGATCGGAGTCGCGGTCGGAGTCGGGGTCCGCGTCCGCCTCGGCCACGGGATCGGTGCCGGGCGGCAGTGCGCGGTCGCGGGCGATCCCGGCTTCGGGAAGCCGCAGTGTGAAGGTGGAGCCCTGACCCTCGGCGCTCCACACGGTGACCTCCCCGCCGTGCGAGGCGGCCACGTGTTTGACGATGGACAGCCCGAGCCCGGTGCCGCCGGTGGCCCGCGAGCGCGCCGGGTCGACCCGGTAGAAACGCTCGAAGACCCGGTCGCGGTCCTTCTCGGAGAGGCCGATGCCCTGGTCGGTGACGGAGATCTCAATGAGATCCCCGCCGGGTGCGTTGATCCTGCGCCCCGCGATGCCGACCCGCGTACGGGCCGGACTGTAGTTGACAGCGTTCTCGACGAGATTGCCGAGGGCGGCGGCGAGCTGGCCCCGGTTTCCCCATATGTGCAGGTCAGGGGTGGTTCCGGTAGCCATGGTGATCTGTTTGGTGTTGGCCTGGTGACGGCAGCGGTCGACGGCCTCGGCGACGAGGTCGTCCACGGCCACCGGCTCGGCGTCGTCGAGCAGGTCGTCGTCCTGGACCCGGGAGAGGTCGATGATCTCCTGGACCAGGCTGGTCAGCCGGGTGGCCTCGATCTGCATCCGGCCCGCGAAGCGGATGACCGCCTCGGGGTCGTCGGAGGCGTCCATGACGGCCTCCGACAGCAGGGAGAGCGCCCCCACGGGGGTCTTCAGTTCGTGGCTGACATTCGCCACGAAGTCACGGCGGACCGCCTCGATCCGCCGGGCCTCGGTGAGGTCCTCGACCAGCAGCAGCACCAGCCGGGAGCCCAGCGGGGCGACCCGCGCCGAGACCGCGAGACCTTCGCCGCGGCTCACACCGCGGCGCGGCAGGTCCAGTTCCACCTGCCGTATCTCGCCGTCCCGCCGGGTCTCGCGGGCCATCTGCAGCATCTGGTCGACGGCCAGCCGGCCGCCGCGTACCAGCCCGAGGGCGTACGCCGCCGAGCTGGCCTTGACCACCGTGTCGCCCTCGTCCAGGACGACGGCGGAGGACCGCAGGACCGAAAGGACGGTGTCCACGCCCGGCGGCAGCGCGCCGGTCATGTTGTCGGGCCGCATGGCCGTACGGGTGGGGCGGGCCTGTTCCCGCTCGCTCCAGCGGAACGCGAGCACGGCGATCACACCGGTCAGCAGACCGGCTATCGCACTGGCTGCGGCGACTGCCGCGTTCACGTCCATAGCCCCAGGTTAGGTGGGTCGCGCAAGCGATCCACAACCCCGGAAGCTACCTCTCGGATGCTCGTTGCCAAGAGTTCACCTTCACGTGGGGAGTGGTTCACTCAGGGTGTGCGGTCGGTACGCGTACGCCCATCAGCGTGGCAGCGTGGAGGAGAAACCTCTGTTCGGACGGAAGGAAAGCGATGCGGGACGCATATCACGAGGAGCTGGACTCGATCGGTGACGGTCTGGTCGAGATGGCCCGGCTCGTCGGCTCCGCGATCGGCCGCGCCACCACCGCGCTGCTCGACGCGGACCTGAAGGTCGCGGAGAGCGTCATCGCCGCCGACGAGAAGGTCGACGAGATCCAGCGGGAGCTGGAGAACCGGGCGATCACCCTGCTGGCCCGGCAGCAGCCGGTCGCCACCGACCTGCGGATCGTGGTCACGTCGCTGCGGATGAGCGCGGACCTGGAGCGGTCCGGCGACCTCGCCCGCCACGTGGCCAAGCTGGCCCGCCTGCGCTTCCCCGAGTCGGCCGTGCCGCGCGACCTGCACAGCACCATCCTGGAGATGGGCCAGCTCGCGCAGCGCCTGGTCGCCAAGGCCGGCGAGGTCATCGTCAGCAAGGACGTGGACGACGCGCTCCAGCTCGAAGCGGACGACGACCGCATGGACGAGCTGCACCGCACGCTCTTCCAGCACCTGCTGGACGACCGCTGGAAGCACGGCATCGAGACGGCCGTGGACGTGACGCTGGTCGGCCGGTACTACGAGCGCTTCGCCGACCACGCCGTGTCGGTCGCCAAGCGCGTCGTCTACCTGGTCACCGGTGAGCACGCGGACGAGATGACGCCGCAGACGCCGTCGGCGGTGGAGGGCGCGTAGCGCCGTCCGGCGGGGGCGGGGGGCTTGGGCGGCGCGCGGGCCGGTGGCGGCGCGGAGGTCTTTCGCGGGGCGGGGGTCTTTCGCGGCGCGCGGGCCGGTCGCCGCGCGTAGGGCGCGTAAGGCATTCGGGGGAGGCCGGAGTGCGCTCGTGCGCCGGGGGTGCGCTATTGAAGGGCGCGGCCGGCGCGGAGTTCACTGGTGGGTAGGCAAGCCTGAGGAGGGTGTACTGATGCAGGAATCCCCCGTCACGCCAACTCCCGTACGCGACCAGCCGTCTTCCGACCACGCCCCGCGGCCGCTCCGGACCCCGCTGCCGCTGGTCGCCGCGTGCGGCTGCGGCTCGGGGTGCGGCTGTGGCTGTCAGTCCGGCGGCGCCTGCCAGTGCGGAGGCTGCACCGGCTGACGCCCCGTCCGTCCCGACTCGTCTGATCCGTACCGTCCCGTCGCACCAACCGTTCACACGGACGACGGCCCGCGCTTCCTGACGGACGCGGGCCGTCGTCATGCCCGGCCAACGACGACGGCCGCGCCCTCGGACCGCCCTTGTGACGACCCGGAGGGCTCCGTCGAGGTCCTGCCGACCGACGGGCTGCTCGGCCGCCGACCCGCTGTCGACCCGTGAACGACAACGCCCCCCGTCTGCGGGAAAACCCGCGGACAGAGGGCGTGGCGGTGCGAGAGGACTACTTCTTGCCCTGGGTCTCGACAACGCCCTTAGGGGCCTGCTCCGTTGACCCACCGCCCGCCTCTGACCTGCGGAGTAGCAGTCATCATTGGTCAGCGTTGGTCATCGCTGGCCAGCATCGCACGGCCCACAGACGGCCCAGGACGGGCAGTGAGGCTGTGGTGAGGCAGGCAGTGAGGCGCGAGTTAGTGGGTGAGTTTTCACCACGGGGGTCACCGCCGTGCCTCACCTGGCTGATCTGCGGAAAGTGAGCTTGGTGACCCGGGTGACCCTGCTGAGGCAATGCGCTCAGAACGCTGGAAACAGCGCTTCGAGAGCGGCCGACGCACCTCACCCACTGCGGCTGCCGCCCCTACTGAAGAGCCAAGCAGGAAGGACCGCCCTGCGGGCGGACGCCTCTCAGCCGCCACCGCTGCGGACTGGTAGCGGCTGCCTCGCGACCGCACGCCGTGGCGTGCATCCCGAGGCTTTTCAGTGGGGGGCAGGAGTTGCCACCGGGGGTCGCGTCCCCGCTGCGCCAGCCCGGGGCGTTCATCCGCTCTTTCTCTCTTACTAGAGAGTTGGTAGGAGATAGCGTCCGTAGCGTCCATCCCACCGGCAAAAGCTGCTCTGAGCTGGGCCGATCCTGCGGACGCTAAACCATTCGTTTAGCGTCCGCCAGTGTCCACAGCGTCCGCAAGTTGCCCCGCCGCTAAGAGCATCACCGCAGTTCAGAGCGCTGCTGTCAGCCAAGGGCTCACGGACGCTGCGGACCGTTCTGCCCTCAAGACATCGGATGTCGAGCACGGAAGGGGCCACCCCGCCGACGCGTAGGGTGGCCCCTTCAGACGGCGGCTGGAACATGGAGTCCCTGGTGTTGCAGCCCGTTCCACAGTTCGGCGGCACAGGCAGCCTCGACGGCTACGCCAAACAGCAAGAGGAGCACCCACGCGCCTGGTGCTCCTCTTGCCTGTGGCCCATGGTCCCGCCATAGGTACGGCGCGTGGCGCAGCCCGAGCGCAGCGAGCTGCCCAGAATCGTACGACCGAAGGTCGCCCATTCTTCCCCGCACTCTGGAGGGGACAGGTCATAGAGGGCGTGCGCCGCTCTCTTCCAACGCTTGCAGGACCGAAGCAGGGTCACCGTTGTAGGCAAGGTGCGGCTCACCCGGCTCGGGCGGGATGAAACGAGTCCGGTAGCGGAGTAGATCGCTTTCCGAGAAGTAGATCGAGTTTGGGTCATCCCCATGCCGAGCGTTCCGCTTGCTCACCCGCGACCAGAGCTCTTCGTGACTCGCTTCGAGGTAGACCAGCACCGACGTGGCTCCAGCGTCGGTCGCGATCGACCGCCACCGGGCACGGTCCTGTGGCGTCCAGAACCCGTGGTCAACGACTACGTCATGCCCGGTCCGCAGTTGCTCGGCCAGTTCCAACGAGATCTCTTCGAGAACGGGGCGCTCAAGGGTCGGAAAAGTGCCCCGGGGGAAGTCAACCCCGTACACACCGTGGCGCCGCCACATCTCTTCATCGGGGCATAGCCTGACGAAGCCTCGGGCCGTGAGCGCTCGGGCCAGCGTCGATTTACCCGAGCCGGGAAGTCCTGCCATCAGGACGCAGAACGGTTGGCGGGGAGCCTCACCGCCGTTCACTGGGCGACTTCCGATTCAGTTCGCCACGTACGGCCAGGGCCCCCGAGGTCAACGCCGTATTCCACGACGTTGCTCTCGCTGTCAACGAACTTCGCGGTCATCACGACCACGGGTTCAGTCGGCGGTTTCGCAGGGTCCAACTCCAGAAGCTCCGCGTCTTGCGCGGTCAGCAAGCGCGCCGACGCGGTGTCGATGCGGTGGGTGATCGGCAGGCCGGTTGCTTGGGCGATGAGCTGTAGGGATGTGCCCCCCGACAGGCGCTCACTCTTGGCCAGTTGCGGAATCAGCTTCCCGTACCTCGCGGGAATCCACGACGTCGAGTGCGCGACGATCCCATGCCGATCGCGGTAGATACGACGGCGCCTGATGACCTCCGAGCCGGGTTTAACGTCCAGTGCCGCAGCTACGTCTACGGGCGCGGGCACCACTGAGGACTGGTGGGAGTCGGATCGTTCACCGGCCCCCCAACTTGACCCGCTGCGCCGTCCTCGGTCCTGCCTTTGAGCTCCCGAGGACATCGGGGTAGGTGGGTCCAAGACCTCCGTACCGATCCCGTGGATCCCCCTGACGAGTCCTGCACTCCTCAGCGTTCGCAATGCCTTCTCAGCGGTTCCGGTACTGACCTGCCACTCCTGCGAAATGCTCTTAATGCTCGGCAGCAGCGCGCCCGGCTGCAACTCGCCCGATGTGATCAGGTCTGTGTAGTGAGCGGCAATCTGCGCGTACGGCGCTCGGTTGTCGGCTTGATCCGACATCTCGTCAGCTCCCTTGGCTAGTGGCGACGTTCCATAGCGTACCGCTTGACACCCTAGGTTCCCTAGGGAACCCTATGGGTGTGACGCCGACCTCACTGAGGTTGGTGTCTACGTCGCCTCGCCTTGGGGCGCTGATCAACAAAAGTCCTGGTCAGCCGGGAAAACCAGGGAGCGGCCACCTACCGCCAAGCAGTCAGCCGCTCCCCTGACCCCAAAGGGGTAGGTCCATGATGCAGGTTTCCGCGTTACGTCGTGCGGTTCTGTCGGTCGGTCGCGTGCTCGGTCACGTGAGCACCTGGGGTGAGCAGGACGCCGGTGAGGCGACCCGCGTTGAGGTGCAGGTGACGATGTGCGTGTCGTTCGCTGAGGCGCTGGGGGCGTTGACGTTCACCTCGGGTGTAGTGCTGACTCCGGAGGAGCTGGCCGACGATGACGACGTGCGCGACAGCTTCCACTTCGCGGTGATCGCCGACGGGATCGGGAGCGGGACCAGTGACAAGGCCCGGTGGGCGCTGGAGGCGCTGCACGGCCGGGACTTCGGCCCGCACGGCGCGTCAGTGGAGTACATGCGGCTGGCCGCCAACGCCGTGACGCGGGTGTTCGGCCTGGCCGAAGACACCACGCCCGTCCCGCACCTGACGCGCAGCACCCCGTCCGTGTCGTTCACCGGCCCGTTCGGTGATGAGGCATGAGCGCCGGTCACTCGCGAACCCCGATGAATTCCGCCCGTGTGCGGGCCCGCAAGCGCAGCCTGGCCGCGCGGGACGGGGCGTGGTGCGCGTACTGCGGGCGGCTGTTCGCCGACCTGCGGCATGCCAGCATCGACCACGTCGTGCCGATCTCACTGTTCCGGACGTGGGCGGCCGAACACACCGTGCTGGCCTGTCGACCGTGCAACGACCGCAAGGCCGACCGGCTGCCCCTGCTGCTGGCCTTGCTGCTCACGCGGCCCGGGTCGGCCGACCGTACGCACTACCCGTCGGGTGCGCGTCATCGGGTCGACTGGCTGCTGCTGGCCCGGCTGGCCGCCGCCTGTGAGTCGGCCGGATGGCTGCCCGAGTCGGCCGACTGTGCACCCGACCGACCCCGGCAACGGTCGCAGCCTGACCAGCCCGAACGCCCCACCCGGCTTGCCATCGTCGGCGCCGACGTACGCACCCGACCCCACCCGACCGTACGCACGGCCGGGCCCGGCCCGACCACCCGACTCGGCACCTTGCGGGAGGCAGCGTGAGCACCCGACCGGCACCCGTCAACGGCACCCCCGCACGCGTGAACGGCCATACGGTCGACCCCGACCGGCTGCGCACGGGAGCTCCCGAAACGGTCCCCGACGTGGGGCGTCACACCGGTCACGGTAAGGACGATGGTGGCGGGGAGGGGAAGAAGCCGCCGGCGGCCGTGCGGCTGGTGGAACTGGCCCGCGACCGCTACGACCTGATCACCTCCGACGACGGACGCCCCTACGCGATCGAGCGGCGCGGCCCGAACATCGCCCTGCCGCTGCGCGGCAAAGCGGGCTTGCGTCAACGGCTGGCACGGCTGTTCACCGATACCTACCACGGCGAGGTGCCCTCCCAGTCAGCGCTGGCCGATGCGATGACCGTGCTCGAAGGGATCGCGGCCGACGACGACCCGGTACCGGTGCACCTTCGGGTGGGCACCGATCCGGCCGGGACCATCGTCATCGACCTGGGCAGCACCGACGGGCGCGCCCTGGTGGTGGCTCCTGAGCGGTGGCGGACCGTGCCCCGCTCCCCGGCGGTGTTCCGGCGCTCGGGTGCCATGGCGCCGATGCCGGTACCGGTCGTGGACGGGGACGGCCTGGCCAAGCTGCACGCGCTGCTGAACATGGACGAGCCGACGTTCCGGCAGTTGGTCGGCTGGCTGGTGGCCGCCTGGATCCCGCACATCCCGCACCCGATCCTCACGTTCAAGGGAGAGCAGGGCACGGGGAAGTCCAAGACCGCGCAGATGGTCGTGAACCTCATCGACCCCTCACCGGCCACCAAGCGCAGCCAGCCGCGTGACGTGAAGACCTGGGCGACACAGGCGTTCAGCTCGTGGGCGCTGTGCCTGGACAACATCAGCGTCATCCCGCCGTGGCTGTCCGACACCCTGTGCAAGGCCGTGACCGGTGACGGCATCGTGGACCGGGCCCTGTACACCGATGACGACGTGGTCGTCCTCACCTTCCGCCGCGTCCTGGCCATGACCACCATCGACGCCGGAGCCCTGGCCGGGGACCTGGCCGAACGCCTGCTCATGCTCGACTTGCAGCTCATCGACCCCGACCGGCGCCGCACCGAGGAAGAACTGGACGCCGCTTTTGAGGCGGTGCGGCCCGCGGTGCTCGGAGCTCTCCTGGACCTGCTCTCCTACGTCCTGGCCGTCCTGCCCCATATCCGGCTGGAGACCATGCCGCGCATGGCCGACTACGCCCGCGTCCTGGCCGCCGTGGACCAGGTCCAGGGCTGGAACACCCTCGGCTCCTACCTCGCCACGTCCGAGACCGTGGCCAGCGACGCACTGGAGGGCGACCCGTTCGGCCGGGCCGTCGCCACCTTCGCCGAAGGCGCGGGCACCTGGACCGGCACGGCCGCTCAACTGCTGGAACTGCTCACCTTCGGCGACGGACCCCGCCCGCCCGGCTGGCCCAAGGACGCCACCCGCGCATCCGGCCGCATCAAACGCCTCGCTCCGCTGCTGCGCTCCATCGGCATCACCGTGGACGACACCCAACGTAGCCAGGACCGGCACCGACAACGCCTGCTGGTCCTGTCCCGGGCACCGGCCGACCAGGCATCAGCGTCCGCAGTCTCCGACGACACCGACCGCCCGCCATGGCCGCCCTTGGCACCCGTCCCCCGCCCTGAAACGCTCCCTGACCTGTAGCGGAACCGCCGGAACCTTCCGGACCGGGCAGCCCACCAGCCGCCCGGGAGGTGCGGACACCGCGCGGACACTGGCCTCTCCAGCGTCCGCACAGCGTCCGCACCCCACACCCGCTACCACCAGCGCCGATACCCGGTGCGGACGCTGCGGGCGCTATGGACGCTGCGATACCCCAACTCTCCAGGACCGGCGCACACCACCACCCCAGCACACCCCGACGTGAGCACAAGGAGTCACCGCCATGGCAGCCGCCCGCAGCGACCCGCGCGCCTCGCTCCGCGCCGGACTCCCCGACCGGTACCTCACCCCCGACGACATCGCCGAACTCTTCGGCGTCCCCCTGGAAACCGTCTACGGCTGGCGGAAGAAGCGGACCGGCCCGCCCGGCTTCCGCGTCGGCCGCCACGTCCGATACGACCCCGCCACCGTCCACGCCTGGACCACCCGGCAAGAGGCCAACGACACCGCAGCCTGACCCGGAAACCGTCGCTAGACCTAGCGGCCCACCCCGCTAGGTCTAGCGCCACCTCTAGCGACCAGACCACGCCCCCACCAGCCACCTAGCCCCTAGCGACCGCCCCGGCCGCCCCCCTCAAAAGCTCACCGCACCCCATCCGGCACCCCGCCGGCCGAACGCTAGAACCCCACCCACGATCACACAGAGCACCGGGGAGGCAGTCGGGGAAGCACACCGATCCTGGGGAGTTCTCCCCAACCGCCTCCCCAAGCAGCCTCCCCCGGCACCACCTGCACAGACACCCGCATGGGGAGGCTGGGGAGGCACACCACAGCAGCCGCCAACACCCCCAGAACCGACGCTTTCCCCGCCCCCGACACCTCCCGACCCCCACAGCGGAATGTCACGCAAAGTACAGGGAGGAGCCAAGAGAGGCAGGGAGAACTCCCTCACCGCCTCCCTGACCTCCGCTCCCCGATATGACCAGCAACAACACCCACGCAGGGAGGCAGGGAGGCAAACCCTCGACCACCCCGAACACCCCCGAAAACAGGGGTCCAGCCACCTCACTCGCCTCCCTCCCGCACCGGAAACGCCTACTACCGGTAGCAGGCACACCTGCTACCGGTAGCACCCCCACCAGCACCCCAAACCACCAGTGAGCAGCGACGTAGCGAGTAGCACCCCGGCCAGCAGACAGCCAGGACGCGACGGAACACCCCCGGCACGTGCCCCGGCAGCCCGCTACCGGAACCCACTCGCGAGGAGCTGCCCACCATGGCAGGCCACATCCAAGACCGCTGGTACAAGACCGACACCGACACCAACGGCAAGACGATCCGGACCAAGACCGACCGCTACGGCACCGGCCTCCGCTACCGGGCCCGCTACATCGGCCCGGACGGCACCGAGAAGTCCAAGAGCTTTCCCGACCGGCAACGGCGCCTCGCCGAAGCCTGGCTTGCCCAGACCAAAGCCGACATGGAGCGAGGCCACTACATCGACCCCAAGGCCAGCCGCACCACATTCCAGCAGTACGCGGAGAAGTGGCTCAGCAACCACGGGGCAGACCCCAACACCGGCTTCTCCATGGAGAGTCAGCTCCGGCTGCACGCCTTCCCATACCTCGGCTCCCGGCCGCTCGGATCGTTCCAGGCAGCCCACATCCGAGACTGGTTGAGCCAGCTCGCTTCGGCCGGCGTGCAGGGGTCGTACGCCCGCGTCATCTACTCGAACGTGCGGAGCGTGCTCAGCGCCGCTGTGGACGACGCTCTCTTGCCCAAGAACCCCTGTGCCGCCCGCTCCGTCAAAGCTCCGGTAGTCGACGTGCGACGGGTGGTGCCCTGGACCGCTGAGAGGGTGTTCGCTGTGCGGGCGGCGCTTCCGGATCGGTACCAAGCGACCGTGGATCTGGGTGCTGGCTGCGGGTTGCGACAGGGGGAAATCCTTGGCATCGACGTGGACGCGATCGACTTCACGACCGACACCGTGCACGTGGTCCAGCAGCTCAAGCTCAGCCGCAGCAAGGCGGTGTTCGCCCCACCCAAAGGCGGCAAGCTCCGGGACGTGCCGTTGCCGCGACCGGTAGCCGACGCGCTGCGTGCCCACATGAAGCGGTTTCCCCCTGCGACCATCACCCTGCCGTGGAAGACAGCCACCGGTCCGCTAGTGACCAGGCAACTCGTGTTCACAGCTCCGCAGGGCAGCCATGTCTGGCGTAGCTCGTTCAACCCCGACGCGTGGAAGCCAGCCCTCTCAGCCGCAGGAGTCATCCCCGCAAGGGAGAAGGGCGAAGAGTACGCAGCCGCTCGTGAGCATGGCATGCACGCACTGAGGCACTTCTACGCGTCAGTGCTGCTGGACGCAGGCGAGAGCGTCAAAGCCCTGGCTGAGTACCTGGGCCACTCCGACCCTGGCCTGACGCTGCGCGTGTACGCCCACCTCATGCCGACCAGCCAGGAGCGGACACGCAAGGCGGTCGGCTCGCTGTACGCGCAGACCTTCAAAGAAGCTTCTGACCAGGCTAATCTGGCAGCCAACTAGCTTGTGCGGTACCCAGCGTAGGCCCGACCAGCCAACAGGGTTGGCCCACCAGTAGGCCTACTGGTGGGCCAACCCTGTTGGCCAAGCGAGTATGCTTACCGCGTGGCCACACAGTTGGACCTCGTGGTGGCCCGCGAGAACGACAGCTTTTAACTAGGTTTAGTTGGATCTACTTTTAGAACTGCTCCAATAAAAGCAGATTTAATGCTTACGGGTACAACTGTAAGAGTTGAACTTTAATAGACGTGACTCATGATGCCCAAGTGTCAAGAGTCTCTAGGTGTGTGGTGGGACTACAACGTGGTCGCCACCACAAGGCAAAGGGCCCAGACCGGGTGCATCCGGTCCAGGCCCTCGCCTCAGTCAGCGAGCCCGGTCGCTCAACACGAGACCGGGCTCGCTGCTTACGCAGCTACCGGTTCCGACCGGGTTCGCGCGCGGCGGCTCCATGGGGGCCGACTGCACCGCGCTCGTACCGATGGTGTAGATCAGACTCACAACCGCCAGCCCGAGACCCCACCACTCGGGGTTTCGCCATGGCTTGCGGGAATCGTCTTGGTCGAGACTCATCCGCACGGCTCCTTCCTCTTCCGTCCGTCACGGATTTCGTGGCGGAGCCATGGAATCCGCTGTCGCCAGCGGATTTTGGGGAAGAGGCTGAAGCTCCCTCAGCATACCGTCTCGCGGGGGCGTCTCCGACGCCGTGATGACCTTGACCAAGGCCTCCGCCGATAGGCGATACGGCCCACAGGCGGCCCCCGATACCGAAATGCCTCCCGCCAACGGGGAAACCCGCAGGCAGGAGGCGTGATCGTAGGTCAGGACTACTTCTTGCCCTGGTTCTTGACCGCCTCGATGGCGGCTGCCGCGGCGTCGGGGTCGAGGTAGGTGCCGCCCGGGTTGAGGGGGCGGAAGGAGGCGTCGAGCTGGTAGGAGAGGGGGATGCCGGTGGGGATGTTGAGGCCGGCGATGTCGGCGTCGGAGACGCCGTCGAGGTGCTTGACCAGGGCGCGCAGGGAGTTGCCGTGCGCGGCGACCAGGACGGTGCGGCCCGCGAGCAGGTCGGGGACGATGCCGTCGTACCAGTACGGGAGCATGCGCAGGACGACGTCCTTGAGGCACTCGGTGCGCGGACGCAGCTCCGGCGGGATGCTCGCGTACCGCGCGTCGTCGCTCTGCGAGAACTCGGCGCCGTCCTCCAGAGGCGGCGGCGGGGTGTCGTACGAGCGGCGCCACAGCATGAACTGCTCCTCGCCGAATTCGGCGAGGGTCTGCGCCTTGTCCTTGCCCTGGAGCGCGCCGTAGTGCCGCTCGTTGAGCCGCCAGGAGCGGTGGACGGGCACCCAGTGGCGGTCGGCGGCCTCCAGGGAGAGCTGCGCGGTGCGGATCGCGCGCTTCTGGAGGGAGGTGTGCACCACGTCGGGGAGGAGACCGGCGTCCTTGAGCAGCTCGCCGCCCCGGACCGCCTCCTTCTCACCCTTGTCGTTGAGATTGACGTCCACCCAGCCGGTGAACAGATTCTTCGCGTTCCACTCGCTCTCGCCGTGGCGGAGCAGGATCAGTTGGTACGGAGCAGCAGCCATGGGCCCGAGCCTAATAGAAATCCCCTGGCGCCACCCGACCGCCCTCTGTAACATTCTCCAGCCGGTAGAGGTCATTACACAAAGGGGTCGCGGTGACGGCGTTCAGTCGGGCGGTACGGGAGACGGTGAGCGGTCTTCCCCGCCAGTTCTGGTGGCTGTGGACCAGCACCCTGGTGAACCGCCTCGGCGGCTTCGTCGTGACGTTCCTCGCCCTCTATCTCACCGTGCAGCGCGGCTACTCCGCCTCGTACGCGGGCCTGGTCGCGGCCCTGTTCGGGCTCGGCGGCGCCGCGGGCGCGGTGCTCGGCGGGGTCCTCGCCGACCGGATCGGCCGCCGCCCCACACTGCTCGCCACCCAGCTCGGCGCCGCCGCCACCACCGCGGTGCTCGGCTTCGTGACCGACCCGCTGGCCATCGCCGCCGTCGCCACCCTCGTCGGCCTGACCAGCAGCGCCTCCCGGCCCGCGCTCTCCGCGATGATCGCCGACCTCGTACCCCCGAAGGACCGGGTGCGCGCCTTCTCCCTCAACTACTGGGCGATCAACATCGGCTTCGGCGTCTCGGCCGCCGCCGCGGGCTTCATCGCCTCCGAGGGATACGTGTGGCTGTTCGTCGGCGACGCGCTGACGACCGTGCTGTGCGCGGTGGTCGTGTACGTCAAGGCGCAGGAGACGCTGCCGGTGACGGCGAAGGTGACGTACGTGGACGGGAGGACGGTGAGCGGGAAGGCGGTGAGCGAGAAGGCTGGGAGCGGGACGTCGGCGAGCGGGACGACGGCGAAATCCCGTCCCCGTAAGGCGACTTCGCGGCGCGCTGCGGACTCCACCGACATCCGGCTCTCCGACGTCCTGCGCGACCAGCGCTTCATGGCCCTGGTCGGCCTGACCTTCCTGCTCGGCTCGGTGATGAACCAGGCCAACTCCACACTCGCCGTCGACATGGGCGCGCACGGCCTGTCCGCCCGCCAGTTCGGTGTCGTCATCGCCATCAACGGCCTGGTGATCGTGCTGCTCCAGATCCCCGTCACCCGGCTGGTACGGCGGTACGGCAACGCGGCGCTGCTGGGCGTCGGTTCACTGCTGATGGCCTGGGGCTTCGGCCTGACCGTCCTCGCGGGCTCGGTCGCCCTCTACTCGCTGACCGTCGTCGTATGGACCCTCGGCGAGATCGTGCACGCCCCCGCCTCGATGTCGGTGGTCGCCGACCTCGCCCCGGCCACCGCCCGCGGCCGCTACCAGGGCATGTACACCCTGTCCTGGTCCGCCGCGGCCTTCGCCGGTCCCCTGGTCGGCGGCGTCACCCTCGACCAACTCGGCCGCACCACCGTCTGGCTGGGCTGCGCCGTCCTCGGCACGCTCGCGGGCGCCGGTTACTACCTGCTGCTGCGCGGCCGGCCGGCCGCCCCGGTCCTGCCCACCGCCCCTGTGGCGGCCGGCGTCGAGGCCCAGGCCCCGGCTCCCCGCGACGCCCCGGAACAGGTCGGCGGCTGAGCGCCGCGGGCCGTTCGCCGACCGGGACACCAGCCGGGACGCCGACAGGGCCACGAAGGCGCTCGACCGGAAGCCCCGGTCAGCGGCGGAGCCGCAGAGCGCGCTGCGCCTCGTAGAGGTTCGGCGGGTCGACCCCCGGAGTGCCGTAGGACTCCAGGCGCGAGTGCAGCGGGCCCGTGAAGTCGGGGACGTCGATCTGGCCGAAGGGGGTCACCGTGGAGATGCCGACGGTCGCGCTGTAGGGCGCGATGTCGTCGATCTTGACGCAGCCCGCGCGGCCGTTGGTGACGGTGACGTTCCAGTGGGTGAAGCGGGCGCCGTACAGCGGTCCGGCGGAGGCGTCGCCGCCGTGCTGACCGTCGTTGGAGACGGTGATGTCGGTACGGACGCAGGCGAACGGCAGGCCGCGGTGGGTGTCGAAGGTGCCCATCTCCATCCGGCCGCGCGACCAGACGTTGTACGACGACAGGCCCTCGGCGTTGATGCCGTGGAGCTGCGTGCCGGACGGGGCGGGCACGGTGCGCCGGTCGATCGCGAAGTCCTCGACGAGGTTGTCGTGCGAGCCCTCGCGGCAGGCGTACGGGTGGTGGCTGCCGCGCCCCGAGACGCGGGTACGGCGGAAGGTGGTGGCCTTCGCCGCGACCATCAGGAAGCCGTTGTCGACGTCGACGGCGTGCACGTCGTCCACCCAGCAGTCCCAAGTGCACTGCGCGACCAGCCCGTTGTACCCCTTGTCGAGCAGGTGCGGCGACTGCGGTGTGGGCGTCATCCGGATGGTCAGGCCCTCCACACCACAGTTGACCAGCGGCTCGACCATCGTGGTGATCCTCGGCCGCCACAGCAGCCGGGTGTCCAGCGGCAGCGGCCGGTCGAAGGTGACGCGTCGTCCCCGGACTTCGGTGATCAGGGCCGGCCATTCGTAGGGGACGTACGAGAGCAGCTTGCTCTTGTCGGACCAGTCGTACGTGGCCGCGCCGTCGACGTCACCCGCCATGTGGTCGAGCAGGCCGTGCGCGGGGTCGTCGGCGTATTGCAGCAACACGCGTGCGCCGGGTCGCAGTTGGCTGGCGCTGTCGACGGTGACGCTCCAACTGCCCTGCGCGGCCTCCTCGGTGACGGTCGCGAGCGTCCGCCACTGGTCGCGCCTGTTGCCGGTCCAGCCCTCGAACGGCCAGTCCTTGGCGCGGATCGCGTCGGTCAGCGAGGCGTAGCGGTCGGCCGGGCACATCCAGACCAGGCCGCCCGCCCAGGACCACGACGACTTGTCGCCGCCGTACCGGCTGCCGTACGGGCCGATGAGGTCGGTCAGCGACCTGGTCGCGTACAGCACGGTGCGTCCGCTGCCCGCGCCGCGCAGGGTGGTGTTGCTCCAGCCGAGCCGGATGACGTCGTCGATGCGGTATGTGCCCGGCGGGAGGTGGACGGTGCCGCCGCCCGCCCGGCCGACCTCGCGCAGGGCGCGGTTGATGGCGGGGGCCGCGTCGGCCGAGCCGTCCGCCTTGGCGCCGTAGCGCAGGACGTTCGCGCGGACGGGGTGGCGGCGGAAGCGGCGGGAGCCGCCGTCGTAACCGGCGCGGGCGACGTACGGGATCTGCGGGTGGGTGTACGGGGTCGCGGTGAACTCCCGCCAGAGGGCGAGGGGTTGGCGGCCCCCCTGCCCGGACGGGTCGACGGCCGCGTCGGCGGCCTTCGCCGTACCGCCGAACGCCGTACCGCCGAGCGCCGTCGCGGCTGCCGCCGCCGAGGTGACCTGGACGCTCGCGGTCAGCAGCTTCCTGCGGCTCATCGCCATGCTTCCACCCTTCACACGTAGGCCGCTCTCACGTATCTGAACGTGGTTCAGATCTACGACTGACGTGAGGGTGTCATGTGGTACGGACCAAGGGGAAGGGGTCGGGCGGTGATTCTTAGGACTAACCTTCGGTCAGGTGAGTGAACGCGTCCAGGTTCCTGGTGGACTCGCCGCGCGACACCCGCCACGCGTACTCCTTGCGGATGGAGGTGGCGAACCCCAGCTCCAGCAGCGTGTTGAAGGAGCCGTCCGCGTTCTCCACGACCGCGCCGAGCAGCCGGTCGACCTCTTCCGGCGTGACGGCGGCCAGCGGGAGGCGGCCGTTGAGGTAGACGTCACCGAGCCGGTCGATGGCGTAACTCACCCCGTACAGACGGAGATTGCGCTCCAGCAGCCAGCGGTAGAAGGCTTCCTGGTTCTCGTCGGGGTGGCGGACGACGAAGGCGTTCAGCGACAGGGTGTGGGCGCCGACCAGGAAGGAGCAGGTGGTGGAGAGCTTGCGGGTGCCCGGCAGTTGGGTGACGTACGTGTCCGGGCGCGGCGACTCCCACGGCAAGTCGGCTTCGCGCAGGGCCTGTTCGAGCGCGCGGACGGCTCGCGCCCGGAGGTCGCCGCGCGGTGCGTCGGGGGTCGCGCCGCCATGGGCTCGGTCGTTGGTGTCACCGTTGACGTCCACCGGGGTCTCCTCAGCCATGCGCCGATCGTAGGTGACGGCGGTGTTCGGCCTGCGCAGCCGCGTACACCTCGGTGGTGTCGGCCGCGGCCTTCCCCCAGCCGAACTCCCGCGCGTGCCGGGCCGCTGCCGCGCCCAGCGAGTCGCCGAGCGCCGGGTTGTCGATGAAACGGCGCAGCACCCGCGCGTAGTCCCGGGGGTCGTGCCCCGGTACGAGGAAGCCGGTGCGGTCGTCCGCCACCGCGACCGGCAGCCCGCCGACCGCCGCCGCGACCACCGGCGTACCGCACGCCTGCGCCTCTATCGCGACCAGCCCGAAGGACTCGTTGTACGACGGCATGACCAGGACGGTCGCCGCCCGGTACCAGTCCGCGAGCCGCTCCTGGTCCACCGGCGGCTGGAACCGTACGACGTCGGACACGCCGAGCCGCGCGGCCAGCTTGTGCAGCGCCTCCGGCTTGGCCAGACCGCTGCCGCTGGGGCCGCCGACGATCGGCACGAGGAGGCGGTCGCGCAGCGTCGGGTCCTCGTCCAGCAGCACCGCGACGGCGCGGATCAGCACGTCGGGGGCCTTCAGGGGCTGTATCCGGCCCGCGAAGAGCGGGATCACCGCGTCCTGCGGGAGCCCGAGGCGCCGACGGGCCGCCGCGCGGCCCGGCTCCGGGCGGAAGCGGTCCAGATTCACGCCGGGGTGCACGACCGCGACCTTCGAGGCGGTCGCCTCGTAGTACCGCACCAACTCGTCTGCTTCCTCAGCGGTGTTGGCGATCAGGCGGTCGGCCGCCGCCACGACCTGCGTCTCGCCGATCACCCGCGCGGCGGGCTCGGGACAGTCGTCCTCGGCCAGCGCCGCGTTCTTGACCTTGGCCATGGTGTGCATGGCGTGCACCAGCGGCACGCCCCAGCGCTGCGCCGCCAGCCAGCCGACGTGGCCCGAGAGCCAGTAGTGCGAGTGCACCAGGTCGTAGTAACCCGGGCGGTGGCCCGCCCACGCCTGCATCACCCCGTGCGTGAACGCGCAGAGCTGCGCGGGCAGCTCTTCCTTGGCCAGGCCCTCGTACGGGCCCGCGTCCACGTGCCGCACCAGCACACCGGGGGCCAGCTCGACCGCCGGGGGCAGCGCCCCCGTGGTGGCCCGCGTGAAGATCTCGACCTCCACGTTCAGGTCGGCGAGGCGCTTGGCCAGCTCCACGATGTAGACGTTCATGCCGCCCGCGTCGCCGGTGCCCGGCTGGTGCAGCGGTGACGTGTGCACGCTCAGCATCGCGACTCGGCGTACGCGGCGGCCTCCGGTGCGGCGACCCCTCATCCCCAGCGCGTGCTTGTGCTTCTGCGCACCGCGCAGCGCGGCGAGCCGGGACGACGTCTGCTGGGTCACCATGCGTTCCTTCCGAAGGCCGTACCCCCGCGTTCAACCATGGGGAACGCCGGAACTGGCGGTTCCATTTCCTTGTTGCCGAAGCGTGACCTTGGGGGGTGGGTGGTGTCTTGGTCTTTTTGTCTTTTTTCCCGCCCGCCCACCCGTGCGGGTGCTTTCTTCGTCTGCGGGTGCCGCCTGTGCCTGGTCGGTCCCGGCCCGGGGCACCTCCTCGGGCGACGAACCTGCGGCCACCTGCGCCTGCTTCTGCCCCTGCCCGTTCGTCCCCCTGCGGGGGCACCCCGCACCGACCCCTCCGGTCCGTCGGCGCCCGCCTGTCCGCTGTGGCTGAGGAGGGGGTGGGTGGGGGTGCGGCCCCCGCGCGACCGACCGTCCACCCGGGGCGGGAGGAGGGGGTGGGTGGGCGAAGGGGGGTGGGTGGGGCGAGCCCGGCGGCGCCCGACGGTCGGAGGGGGTGGCGGAAGGGGGTGAGTGGGGGCCCAAGCCCTGCGCCCCCGACCGTCCAGCCGGGCGGGCGCAGGTAAGCCTGGCGGGGGCGGCCCATTCGTGGGGGCCGGGGAAGGGGTCGAGGCTCTCGGAGGTCGCTCGCCCATGGGGGCCTGGGAAGAAGGGGTAAGCCCTTCGGTGGTGGCCCATCCCGGGGGCCGGGCGGTGACGCGGGGCGGCTCGCCGAAAGACACCCCCTCCCCGGCAACCCCCACCGGACAGGCGGACGCCGACGTACCGGGAGGGGACGGGCCGGGGTGCCCCCGCAGAAATGCGGTGACAAGAACGGCACCGGATACGCGGGACCAGGTAGCCGCATTTCGAGGAGGTGCCCCGGACCGGCACCGACCAGGCACAAGCGGCACCCGCAGACGAAGAAAACACCCGCACGGGTGGGCGGGCGGGCAAAGACTAGAGTCGAGGAATGCGCGGCATGGTGGGGGTGGTGACCAGAGGAACCACCGGGCCCAACCGGCTGCGCCGGATGGACCGGTGGATCGCCACCGCGCTGGAAGCGGAACTGCGGCGAGCCGACCACCCCGTCGTCGTAGACCTCGGATACGGCGCCGCCCCCTGGACAGCAGTGGAGCTCCTGAGCCGCCTCCAGGCGGTAAGAGAGGACGTCCAGGTCGTCGGCGTCGAGATCGACCCGGCCCGCGTCGCGGCAGCGAAACCGTACGAGCGCGACAACCTGAGCTTCATACACGGCGGCTTCGAGGTCCCCCTCCCCCACGGAAGCCGCCCCGTCCTGATCAGGGCGGCGAACGTCCTGCGCCAGTACGACGAAAGCGAGGTCGCCGCCGTATGGACCCGGCTGCGCGGCCGGCTCGCCCCCGGCGGCCTCCTCGTGGAAGGCACCTGCGACGAGATCGGCCGCCGCCACGTCTGGGTGGCGCTCGGCCCCGAAGGCCCCCGAAGCGTCACCTTCGCCACCCGCCTCGGCTCCCTCGACCGCCCCTCCGACCTGGCCGAACGCCTCCCGAAGGCGCTGATCCACCGCAATGTGCCCGGCGAATCCGTGCACGCGTTCCTCACCGCCTTCGACCGGGCCTGGGCCACGGCCGCTCCCCTGTCCGCCCTGGGCGCGCGCCAGCGCTGGATCCGCGCCGTCACCTCGCTGCGCGCGGACGGCTGGCCGGTCGTGGACGGCCCCGCCCGGTGGCGCCAGGGCGAGGTCACGGTCGCCTGGCCCGCCCTCGCCCCGCACGCGTAACGCCCTCTCGCCCTTCCCCTTTACGGCTCGCCGTGCCACCATCCGCCAAGATGTGACGGCCCGTCAGATAAGCCCTGCGTTCAGCGGCGCGAGGAGCCGCGCGAACAGCCACCGCGCCCGTGACGTGAGGGAGGCTCCGATGACCCGCGGAATCCGAAGCGGCGCCTGCGCGGCGGCGCTCACCGCGCTCACCGCCACGGTCGCGCTGACCACCGCCACGGCCACGGCCCCGGCGCAGGCCGCACCCCCGCGCACCTTGGCCCAGGTCAGAGCCGAGGTGGACGCCCTGTACCGGCAGGCGGAGGCGGCGACGGACGCGTACAACGCGGCCGGGGAACGCGTACGGGCCCAGCAGCACGACCTGGTGGCGCTGGCGGTGGCCATCGACCGTACGCAGACACGCCTGCGCACGCTCACCGCGCAGGCGGGGGCGCTGGCCCGCGCGCAGTACCGGGCCGGCGGGGTGCCGGACACGCTGCGGCTGGCGATGTCGGGGGACCCCGACACCTTCCTGTCGGACGCGGGACTCGCCGCCCGTGGCGCCCGCGCGGCGAGCGCCACGATCGACGCGCTGGCCGACACGCGTGGGAAGCTGGACGGCTACGCGCACGCCGCCACCGAGCGGTGGCAGCAACTGGTCGACGCGCAGCGGACGGCGGCCGGGGCGCGGCAGCGCGTACGGGCCAGGCTCGCCGAGGCCATCGCGCTGCTGGCCACGCTCAAGGAACAGGAGCGCGTCCGGCTCGCGCGGCTCGAGGACGAGGCGGCGTACCGCGCGCAGAGCGACTGGCTGGCGACCGGTGACGCGAAACGCCTGGTCACCGCCGCGTCCACGGCGTCCTCCGCCGCGGGCCGCCGCGCCGTGGCCTTCGCGACCCGGCAGATCGGGAAGCCGTACGTGTGGGGCGCGGCGGGCCCATCCTCGTACGACTGCTCCGGGCTCACCTCCCAGGCGTGGGCGGCGGCGGGCCGTCCCATCCCGCGCACCTCGCAGGAGCAGTGGGCGCGCCTCCCCCATGTGCCCGTGGACCGGATGCGCCCCGGCGACCTCGTCATCTACTTCTCCGACGCCAGCCACGTCGGCATCTACGTCGGCGGCGGCGCGATCGTCCACGCGCCGCGCCCGGGGCGGGACGTGGTGGTGGCGGGGGCCGGTTCGATGCCGATCCTGGGGGTCGTACGACCGGGTTGATGACGGTTCGCGCGTGTCTGGACGGAGGGAGACGTGGGGCGCGGAGGGATACGTGGGCGGGTACGCGTACGGGCGGCGGTCCGGATGCGGGTGGCGGTCCGGATGCGGGTCGCGGCGGGGGCGGGGTTGTGGCCGCCACGCGTGACCTTGGTCATGTGCGGATCAACACATCCACCGCGAAATCCCCTGCTGACCGCCGCATATGACGCTGACGGTTCACTCTCTGCCCTCCCGTCACCTTGCCTCCAGCCACTAGGGTCTCCGGAGATCCTCGGGGGAGGGAAGGAGTCGCTTGATGTCCGCAGCCCAACGCGGCACCGATCGGCCCTCAGCCACCGACGAGACGCGCGGGGCCGAGGGCCCCGCTGCCGTACCCGGTTCGGGGACGGCTTCCACGGCCGGGCCCTCGCCCATCTCCGTACCGCCGTCCGTACCGACATCGGTCGCCGTGCCGGGGTCCGTTCCCGTACCGCCGTCCGTTCACGTACCGGCGTCCACCGCCGTACCGCCGTCCGTCCCCGTACCGGCGTCCACCGCGCCGTACACGGAGTCCGGCGCCCTCTCGCTGCCTCGGCAGCGGCAGGATCCGGGCAGCGGTCCCGCGATCTTCACGCTGCTGGTCATCGGCGAGGACGCGACGGACGCCTTCACCGCGCCGTGGTTCCAGGAGGGCGGCGGGCCGCGGATCCGTATCCTGCGGGCACGTAATCTCACCGCGGCCGGCCGTCTGCTCACCGACGACGTGCACTGCATCCTCCTCGACCTGCCCGACGTGCTGGACGGCCTGCGGCAGGTGCTGCGGCTCGCGCCCGGCACCGCCGTACTCGTCCTGACCGACGGCGCGGACGACGGGCGGGCCGCGGAGGCCGTACGGGTCGGCGCCCAGGACCACCTCGCGCGGCACGAGGTCGACGCCGGGACCGTCACGCGCGCCGTCCGCTACGCCGTCGAGCGCAAGCGCGCCGACCTCGCGCACCGGCAGCTCACCGAGACGAAGCTGCTCGCGCAGGAGAACTCCCGGCTGGAGCGCGGCCTGCTGCCGACCCCGCTGCTGGACGGCGCGAGCCTGCGTTTCGCGGCGCGTTACCGCCCGGGGCGCAGCCGCGCCCTGCTCGGCGGCGACTTCTACGACACCGTCCGCGCCCCCGACGGCACCGTCCACGCGATGATCGGCGACGTCTGCGGCCACGGCCCGGACGCCGCCGCCCTCGGGGTCCAACTCCGCATCGCCTGGCGCGCGTTGACCTTCGCCGGGCTCGGCGGCGACGCGCTGCTGCGTACGCTCCAGCAGGTGCTGGAACACGAGCGGTCGGACGACGAGATCTTCGCGACGCTCTGCACCGTCGACATCGCGCCGGACGCGCGCAGCGCCGATCTGCATCTGGCCGGACACCCGGCGCCGCTGCTCTCGACCCCCGGCGCTCCCGGCAGCGTGCCGGAACTGCTGCCGTACACGGAGGGCGGCCCGGCGCTCGGCCTGCTCCCGGACGCCCGCTGGCAGCGGATACCGGTACGGCTGCGCGGCGAGTGGAGCCTGATGCTCTACACCGACGGCCTGATCGAGGGCCGGATCGGCCAGGGCACGCAGCGGCTCGGGCAGGACGGGATGGTACGGATGACCGCCCGGCTGCTGGCCGAGGGCCTGCGCGGCGAGGAACTGCTCGACGCGACGCTCACGGAGGCGCGGGAGCTGAACGGCGGGGAGCTGACGGACGACGTGGCGGTCGTGCTGCTGGAGCGGCCGAAGCGGATCTGAGGCCGGTGCGCTGGGGGGCCGCCCGCCCGGTGGATACGGCCCGGTGGGTATGTGCCCCGGTGGATACGCCCGGCGGGTACGCGTCAGCCGTTGTACGGGCCGTACGGGCCGTCGCTGCTGCTGCCACCGCCGCGGCGCCGCCGCAGGCCGCCGCCACGGCGGGGTCCGGTGATCTGCCGTACGGCGGGGCGTACGTCCACCATGTACACGATCACGGCGACCAGGCCGATGACCGGCAGGAACGACAACACAGAGAACAGCTTCATCACCACGGCCGCGATGCCGAGGATGATCAGCCAGAACGCCTTGGTGTTCTTGTCCGCCGCCCGGTACGCGTCCTCACGGCGGATCGCCGCGTCGACGAAGGCGAAGGCCGCGAAGAGGAAGAGCGCCCACGACACCAGGCCGAGCACCCCGAAGAACCCCGTGATCAGCACGCCGTCCACCGCCCTTGTCGCTGTCGGCCGGCACCGTGCCGACCGTCCGCTTGTCGCCCGCCCAACCGTACCGGCTCCTGCACGAACAACGGGCCGGGCTCGCAAAGCGTGCCCGGCCCTCGCCTCACTCCGCGGACTTGTCGGTCGCCTTCTTCGCGCCACTCGGCTTGCGGGGCGTGGTCTTGCGGGCGGCCGGCTTGTCGCCGGACGTGTCGGCGGGCTTCGCGGCCAGCCGGTCGCCGATCGACTCGGTCAGCGGCTCGTCGGCCGGGATGTCCGCGAGCTTCACGGCCGGCGGGATCTCCATGATCTCGTCGGCCGCGCCGCCGCGCCACTGAGCGACCGCGCCCTTGCCGCGCTCGGCCAGCTCGTCGTACGTCTCGCGCGCCTTGACCGCGTACTCGGCGGCCCGGCCCACGCCCTGGAGCGCCAGGTCCTGCACGGACCCGCCGATCTTCTTCAGGTCCAAGTCGATGCCGCTGATCGTCTCGTTCAGCCGCGTCTGCGCCTTGGTCGACGCGTCCTTGGCCTGCGCGGTGACCCGCTGCTGCACGTCCTTGGGGTCGGTGCCGCGGATCTTCTCGATCCGCTCGGGCGCCTGGTCCTTCAGCTTCTCCAGCAGCGCGGGCACCTCGCGGAGCTTCGCCGCGGCGAGGTCCGCCGTGCCCGCGACCGCGTACAGCGGGGTCGGGTTGCGCAGGCTCTTGACGATGTCGTCGGTGATGGTCATTTCTCGGATTCCTCCCGTACGAGTGTCGGAGACGAATCCGCCTCCACGTTCTTCCGCTCTTCTTCGGCGTTCTTCTGTTCTTCTTCGGCGTTCTTCTGTTCTTCTTCGGCCTGTCGTGCGGCTTCCTCGGCCTTGGCGGCCGATTCCGCGGCGGCGTTCTCTTTCCTGAAGGACTCGTAGATCTGGATGAGCACCTGCTTCTGCCGCTCGTCGATCGACGGGTCCGACATGATCACCGCCGGCACCTCCAGCTCGTCCCGCTCCCGCGCGTCGAGCATCCCCGCCTGCACGTAGAGCGTCTCCGCCGAGATCCGCAACGCCTTCGCCAACTGCTGCAGGATCTCCGCACTAGGCTTCCGCAGCCCGCGCTCGATCTGGCTCAGATACGGATTCGACACACCGGCCGCCTCCGCCAACTGCCGCAGGCTGAGCCGCGCCCCCCGACGCTGCTCCCGCAGGTACTCCCCGACGTTGCCCACCTTCAGCGAAGCCATGCCTCCACCTTCCCCCACCCCGCTAACTTTTGCAAGCACACCGCTTGCAACAGTGATCCTCCCAGCTGTGATTGGTCGAGGTAGTTGTCACTTGGTCGCGGCAACTGTCACCTCCGGCTGGGGTCCTGCCTGCATGTTGCGACTTTTCGAGATGGTTGGCGTGCATGATCAGCTCGGTCGTTATGCGTCCGTATGGCGGGTTTGCGTGAGGTTCGGCGGGTTGCACGCGAGGTGGTCGTGCAGCGGCACGATATTTCCGTAGCTTCGGCCGATGCCCGCAGGTCAGACTTGTCACCATGGAGAGTGTGATCGCTCGGCTGGTGGGTGAGCTGGATGCGGATTCGAGCGAGGTGGCCGAGGACGCCCAGCATGGGCTGACCGCCATGGGCCCGCAGGTGCTGGATCGGCTGATCGAGGCGGCGCCCGGTCTGAGTTCGTTCGGGCAGCTGTGTGCCATCGAGGTCTTCTCCGCGCTGGGAGATCCGCGTCCGGGAGACGCTCTCGTCCGCATGCTGAGAAGTGACAACACGGTGGTCCGCCAGTGGGCAGCCGAGGCCCTGGCCGAGCTCGGGATCCACCGCGCGGTGCCGGATCTGCGGCAGGCATACGAGAACTTCCGGCGAGGCGGTGAAGCCCCCGATCACAGTGAGGGGGTGGGACTGCGCCGGGCACTCGCCGAGCTCGATGCACGCAGTGTCGTCCTTCCGCCCGCCGCCGCCGGACTGCGTCGCCACGTGGAGCACTTGGATCCAGCGTGGCCGACAGCGTGCCTTGCCGAAGTCGTCGACGATCTCGCTGCCCATGGCCAGGCAGTGCTCTACTTCCAGGTCTGGCAGGTCAGGGACGGCGGAGGGGCTTTCGGCGGTGGGGGGCCAAGCATCGACTGGGATGTCGACCGACAGAAGCCATGGCCGCAGATCGTCTCCGAATGCCGGGATTGGGCTCTGCTCGCTGCCGATGCCACTGACAAGGCTGCCCATCTGGTCGCGACGATCTGCTGGATCGGTGCGGAGGACCTCTGAGGACGCCGGGGCGGACGTGCCAACTAACTCGACCATTCCATGCCAACTACAGCGAAAACTAGAATCCTGCTGCCCAGGTCACCCCTCAACTACCTGCCCAATATCATGAAAAGTCGCACATGTCGAGTGCGATGTTGTCCCGTCGTACTCCAGCTGGCAGATTCTCAATGCTCTGCAGACCGACCTTGCGGATCCTCTTTCGCTGCGGAGGCGGGCCAAACGCCGAGGTCGCCTCCCGGCAGGGACACGAACCGCCATCCTCCAGGGCCTGTGATCTGCCACGCCTCGAACGCCGCATCGGTTGGACACGTCAGATGCGTGCCATTCTCGAACACCATTCGAAGCGTGCCGGACTTGAAGGCGACCGCAGAGACGACCTTCGTCCCGAAGAGCGAGAGGGCTGCGGCCACGTCCTGAGTCTCCGGCACCAGAAGCACGCCAGGATTGGTGTGGGCCGGCCCGGATGAGAGCCGAGCAGGCGTTTCGAGTACGACTTCCCAACCTTCGTCGAGGACCAGCGTGAGGCGGTAGTCGACAGTGATCCCAGCAACGCCCCACCCTCGGAGATTCAAGATCCACCGGTCATCGTGTTCGACCGGCTCTGCTTCGGCATTCGTCACCCCACCATGGTGCACGGTCCAGCCGAGGGCGAACGGTCATCAGGGATCCTGCCGAAGCCACGTCTGTTGAGAATTCGGCGAGGTGTGTTCTAGATCCACTTGGCGAATCAGCAGCTCAGCCCAAAATCCAGAGACAGCTCGGATAGGACGGGGCAGATGTGTGCGGCACGTAGTCTCGCGGGATGCACTCCCACAGGAGCTTTGAGAACCCGCCCGCCATGACTCATGCGGTCGTGGTCGAGACGTTGGAGCGGGCTCTGCATGACCGCGTGCACGAGGCCGAAGCAGCGACTGTCCTGGTCGGGAGCGCATTGAACGACGACGATGGAGACTTCGTCGAACATTGGTGCGTGCAGGTTGGGACACGGGCTGTGCCGGGAAGCCCGCTGCTCGGGCTGGCCGGACTGTGCCTGGGTCACACTGCTCGACGCTTCGGGCGTCTCAGCGATGAGGCTCTCGCCCTGGTGAAGTCGCTGGCGGTGCGAGCCGAGGTGGACGCGTCAGACGTGGATGGTCGAGCCCTCGATGGCTATGACGACGTCCGGAGCTTCTTGCATCTGTGGTGATGCCGGCTGTTGTCATCGCGATCCGGGCTGCGTTCGCGCTGCTCACGAGTGCATTGAGGTGCCTTTCGGCGGCTTTGCGGCAGCAAAGGCCTCGTGCGGCAAAGGGGGAGGCGTGACCGGTCAGTGCGGACTAGGCTCCGGTTCGTGTCCGAGTCAGCCCGTGATCCGGGATTGGAAACCTTGATCAACCAGCTCCAGCCAGGACCCGTGAGGACGGTGCAGGTCGTCGGATTCGACGGGACGGATCTCCTGGTGCAGCTCGTAGATGCCGAAGGAGAGGAAGCCGAGGTTGGTCGGGTCCCTCTGCATGAGGCGTCGATGCGTCGGGCGGAGCATCCATCCGAACTGTTCGAGGTCGGCGAGGAAATCGAGGCCGAAGAGATCGGGCGTTGGCGCGAAGGTCAGCTTTACCTCTCTGCGAGGGCGTGCGAGGTTCCGGCTCTCCGGTCCTTTCTCGTCGCGATGGAACGAGGGCGGGTCGTCACTGGGACGGTCTCCGAGGTTCACAACTTCGGGGTCTTCGTTCGCCTCGATGGTGAACCGGACGGTCTGTGCACCGGCTTCATCCGGGTGCCCGACCTGACGTGGACTCGGATCAATCACCCCTCCGAAGCGGTCGAGCCAGGCCAGAGGGTCACCGCTGAGGTGATCATTGCCGAGACGCGGTCCGGGCAGGTCGTGCTCTCGCTGAAGGCCCTGCAGGAAGATCCGCTCATTCAGTTTGCGGATCAGGCCGGCCGGGTTCTCACTGGGCCGATCACCAAGATCATTCCCTTTGGGGTGTTCGTGCGGCTCGCTCCGGGGGTTGAGGGGTTCCTTCACCTCTCGGAGTTGGCTGACGAGCCGGCCGAGACCCCTCATGGACTTGTCGATGAAGGCGAGCTGATCACAGTGAAGGTCGCCGAGGTCGATCTTCAGCGTCACCGGGTGCGCCTGGGGGCTGTTGCCGGTGGGAGAGGTTTCTAGCCGGAGCGCGGGCTGATGCCCGAGTCGATCTGCTTGCTGAGGGTGTCGCTATGTTGGAGCAGGAGTCCGCGTAGTGCTGTGTAGTGGTTCATGCGGCTGCGGGCGAGCTTGGCCCAGGTGCTGCTGCGTTGGCTGCTCCACAGCCTGCGGAGGTCTTCGGGCTGTTCTTCCTCGATTGCTCGCGGTGCGAAGAGGGGTTCACCGCATGTGACCTGCGCCCAGATGAACGCGGACGCCTCCTGGCGCATCCGGTCGTCCAGATTGGGCTGGAAAGGTCCGGGGACCGGCGGCAGGCGGTCAGTGATCTCTTGCCAGGCCTCGTGGGTCAGACTCCAGCGGTGGAGTGCCCCACGGCGCCTGCGGTAGTTGAGGGGGGAGGAGACGGCGTCGAAGTTGTTGGCAAGTTCGCGTAGAGCCTGGATGAACTGCTCCGGTCCGTGATCGTCCATCCACCGGTGGAAGCTGACCGTCGTGCTGTATCCGTAGTTTTTGGGCTTGATGCCGAGGTAGGCGGCTGCGTTGTTCATGGAGCCGCCAGCTGCCCACTGGACGAGGATGACAGCCCCGCGGCGGCGCATGGACAACCAGCCCGGCGGCCGACACTGGGCCAAAGCCCGATCTTGGTGACAACACGCACGAAAAGTGCGCGCCAGTGACAGATAGAACGACTAAACGGTGGCAACTACAGCGATCAGAACGACCGGAAACCTCAGGTCGGCCACCGCTCCAGGTGACAGGTATCTCGACCAGTCACACCAGCCTCACCGGCTGCTCCCCCTGCCCCCGATGCCCCCCTGCGTTCGGTACGTCCGGGGCCGGTGCTGTCAGGGCCGGGAGATAGCGTTTTCGGCGACACCCGGACCCTGGAGGCCACTTTGAGCTGGGACCTTCTCCTTCTGCCGCTCCCTGCGGACATCCCGTCGGTCGGCGAGCTCCCCGAGGGCTACCGCGACCGGGTTGCCGGTGACTCGCGGGGCGGTCGCTGACGGCCGACCGGAGAGAGCGGCGGCCGGATGCGCGATGGGAAAAATGGGCGCCTCGGGGGCGACGGAGAGGGGGGTTGAGGGGGCTCAGACGGGGTTTGGCCGCGCTTCCGGCGAGGGTGGGGAGTCGCGGGCCGGGAGGGGGCCGGGGGGCGGGCAGCGGGGCGGGCACGGGTTCGTTGCATGGCGTCTGACCTGGTGTTTTACGCGGATTCGCCTAGGCTGGGGGGCTCGGGTGGACGCGGTCGGAGGGGGATCTCGTGAGTCGGGGCGGCGCGGAGGACGGCAGGGAGAAGGCCGGCGCGGAGGAGGTCCGCTGGCGGTACGAGGCCAGCGACATCACGGTGCTGGACGCGAGGGAGACCATTCGGCGGCGGCCTGGCATGTATGTCGGGACGACCGGCCGACGCGGGTTGCATCAGATGGTGTTCCAGGTCATGGGCCGGGCGGTGGACGAAGTGCTGGCCGGGCGGGCCGGGACCGTGGACGTCGTCCTGGGACCCGGCGGCGAGGTCAGCGTCGCCGACGACGGGCCGGGGGTCCCGGTGGAGGTCGCGGAGGACGGCGACGGCCTCGAAACGCTGCTGACCCGCACGGCCGGCAGGCCGAAACCCCCCGGTCGGCACTGCGCGGTCCTGGAGCGGGCGGGCTTCGGGCCCTTCGTCGCCAATGTCCTGTCGAGCAGCCTGACGGCCGAGGTACGGCGCGACGGGGTCCGGTGGGTGCAGGAGTACGAGCGCGGCGGCGCGATCGCGCCGCCGACCGTCGTGGGACCGGCGGCCGGCACCGGGACCACCCTCAGCTTCCGGCCCGACCCGGAGATCTTCCCGACCACGGAGTGCTCGTTCGCCGCGCTCGCGGACAGCTTCAGGGAGCTGGCGTTCCTGAACAGGGACCTGGAGATCTCGCTGACCGACGCGCGGTCACCGGGCGGGCAGCAGTCGGTACGGTTCCGATTCCCGTACGGGTTACGGGACTTCGTCGTCTTCCTCGACAGCCCCCACGGTCACGACGACCCCGACGCCCCGGCCCGGACACCCCTGCACCCCGACGTCATCGCCTTCGCCCGGGAGGACCCGCGGATGGAGGGGACGGCCGAGGTGGCCCTGCGGTGGTGCTCCTCCCCCGACGAGCGCATCCGGAGCTTCGCCAACAGCGCGCCCACCCGGAACGGCGGCGCGCACCTGGCGGGTTTCCGCGACGGACTCGCGCTCGCGGTCAACGCCTTCGCCCGGGAGCGGAGGCTGCTGTCGGCGGCCGATCCCGATCTCGGCGTCGACCGGATCGGCCAAGGACTGACCGCGGTCGTGTCGGTGAAGGTGGACCATCCCTGTTTCGAGGACCCGGTCCACGGCACGTTGGGCAACGCCGAGGTGCGCGCCTGCGTGAGGGAAGCGGTCAGGGAGCACGTCGGCAGGTGGGCGGAGGAGCACGCGGACCGGGCCGCGGCCGTCGTCGGGCGGATCGTAGGGGTCAGCGGGCGGGCGGGGTGAAACGGTCGTGGAGACCTCCGGACCCGACCGCCGCCGACGCGCCCGTCTCACCGGTCTGAGCGACGAGTCCGGCTCGGGAGGAGGAGGTAGGCGAGGAGGAGGGTCATGACGGCTACGCCGGCCCACATGGCTTGTTGCCAGCCGTCGACGAAGGACTGCTGGGCGGCGCGGACGAGGGCGGGGGCGGTGGGGCCGCCGGTGGCGTGGGCGGCTTCGACGGCGTTGGCGATGCCTTCGCGGGCGGTGGCGGCGGTGGCCGGGGGCACGCCGTCGAGGCGGGGGCCGATGGCGCCGCGGTAGCCGGAGGAGAGGAGGGCGCCGAGGAGGGCGACACCGAGGGCGGTGCCGAATTCGCGGGTGACGTCGTTGAGCGCGGAGGCGACCCCTTGGCGTTCGCTGGGCAGCGAGCTGGTGATGGCCTCGGTGGCGGGGGTCATGGTGAGGCCCATGCCGATGCCCATGGCGAGCATGCCGGGCAGGACGGAGAGGTAGCCGCCGTCCACGGAGACGAGGGTGGCCATCAGGGCCAGGCCCGCGCCGCCGAGGAGGATGCCGAGGGCCATGGTGCGACGGCTGCCGACCCGTTCGGCGAGACGCGGCGCGAGGCCCGAGGTGGCCATCATCAGGACGGCCATCGGCATGAGGGCCAGCGTGGACAGCAGGCCCGACCAGCCCAACACGGCCTGGAGGAACGGGAAGAGGACGACGAAGATCCCGGCCTGGACGCCGAAGACGGCCAGCAGCGCGACGGAACCGCCGGCCAGGCCGCGCTCGCGGAAGAGGCGGACGTCCAGCAGCGGGCCGTGCCGCCGCAGCTCCCAGACCACGAAGCCGGCGGCGGCCAGGACGCCGACCAGCAGGCTGAGCAGGGTCACGGGCGCGGCCCAGCCCCGCTCGGGCCCTTCCTGGAGTACGAAGATCAACCCGACCACCGCGACCACCGAGGTCAGCGCCCCGACCGTGTCGAAGGAGTGCGTCGCCGCGTCGCGCGAGTCGGGCACGGACCGCACCGTCATCACGGCGGCCACGAGCACGAGCGCCACGGGCAGGACGAAGAGATAGCGCCAGCTCGCCACGTCGACCAGCGCGGCCGACAGGAACATGCCCAGGATGCCGCCGCCGCCCGCGACGCCGGTCCACACCCCGATCGCCCGCCCGCGCTCCTCGGCCGGGAAGGTGGAGGTGATGACGGCGAGCGTCACCGGCATGATCATCGCCGCGCCCACACCGCTCAGCACCCGCGCCGCGATCATGACCTCGGCCGATGTCGCCAGACCGGCGACGACGCTGGCGCCGCCGAAGACGGCAAGTCCCGTGAGCAGTACGGGCTTTCGGCCCCATCGGTCGCCGACCGCGCCGAGCGGCAGCAGCAGCGCCGCCAGGCTCAACGTATAGATGTTGATGATCCACAGGATCGTGCTCTGCGAGGCGTCGAACGCGACGGCCAGGTCCGGCTGCGCGACGTTGAGGCCGGACACCGAGGCGATGACGGCCATCAGCGCGACGCAGACGGAGATCAGGATCGCGCGGCGCCGACGCGGGTCGTCAACACCCGCCGCGTCAGGGGCTGTTACGTCGACCGGTACGTCAACGCCCGTACCCACGGCTGCGGCTTCGGCACTGACCCGCGCGGGCCGGTTCGGACTCTCCGTACTCATCTGGACGGACCTTTCACCAGGGACGGTCAACAGGGGAAACGTGGGGGCGATCGTCGCCACGACCGGCCCCGATGTGCAAAATTGTTTGCCGATCGGCAAACTGGGCTCCATGGATCACGTAGACGGCATGGCTGGCGCGGGCGGCACGGCTGGCATGGCTGGCGCGGCTGGCGCGGGCGGCACAGACGGCACAGACGGCACCGACGACGAAGTGGGCCGCACCCTCGACGCCGTCGGCCCCCGCCTGAAGAATCTGCGGCTCGGCCGGGACCTGACGCTGACGCATCTGGCGGCGGCGACCGGCGTCTCGGTCAGTACGCTGTCGCGGCTGGAAGCGGGCCTGCGCCGCCCCACGCTGGAGCAACTGCTGCCGCTGGCAAGGGTGTACGGCGTCACCATCGACGAGTTGGTCGACGCGCCCCGCACCGGCAACCCGCGCCTCAACCTGCGCCCGATCGCCTGCAAGGACGGCTCGACCGTGCTGCCGCTGACCCGCAGGCCCGGCGGCATCCAGGCGTACAAATTCGTCCTGCCCGCCCCGCCGCGCGGCCTCGTGGAGCCCGTCCTGCGCACCCATGAGGGCTACGACTGGATCTACGTGCTCAACGGCACGCTCCGGCTGGTGCTCGGCGAGCACGACCTCGTGCTGAAGCCGGGCGAGGCGGCCGAGTTCGACACCCGTACACCGCACTGGTTCGGCTCCACCGGCTCGGGGCCCGTCGAATTCCTCAGCCTCGTCGGCAAGCAGGGCGAGCGCGCGCACGTACGGGCGGCGCCCGACCCCGCCGCGTCAGAGCGCTCCTAGGGCGCGTCCGCCGCGGCGAGAGCCGCCTCGGTGTCGGCGGCGGCCAGGTCGGCGTTGATGTGCGCACCGGCCAGGGCGCCCGCGGCGGCGGAGGCGCCGACCTGGGCCGTCAGGTCGGTGGCGTTGCCCGCGACCCACACGCCCGGCACCGACGTGGTGCCCGCGGGGCCGGTGGTGGCGAAGCGGCGGCCCATCCCGCCCGGCAGCTCCTCCATCGGCAGACCGAGCCCGGCCAGTCCGTCGGTACGGGCCAGCATGCGGGTCGCGACGGCCAGGACGCGGCGCGGTACGAACCGGCCGTCGGTCAGCCGTACGCCCGCGATGTGCCCGCCCGCGGCGGACCCGGAGCCCTCCGTGGGCCCAAGGCTCTCGGTGGACCCGGAGGCCCGCGTAAGCCCGGAGCCCTCCGTGGACCCGGTCGACTCGACCGCCGCCACCGGGGTGTCCTCGACCCGGATCGCGCGGGCGGCGAAGCGCGTACGGGTCTCGTCGTCCAGGTCGGTGCCGCGCGTGAAGTAGACCAGGTCGTCGGTCAACTGCCGGAAGAGCAGGGCGTGGTGGACGGAGGCGGGACCGACGGCGAGTACGCCAACGGGCTCGTCGCGCACCTCCCAGCCGTGGCAGTACGGGCAGTGCACGAGGTCGTGCCCCCAGTGCCGGGCGAGGCCGGGGATGTCGGGGAGTACGTCGCGCAGGCCGGTGGCGACCAGGAGGCGGCGGGCGCGGAGGGTGGCGCCGTCGGCGAGGGTGACCGTGAAACGCGGGTCGGCGCCGGGGACGGCCTCGGCGGCGGTCACCTCGCCGACCAGCACCTTGCCGCCGTACCGCCGTACCTCCTCCCGGCCCCGGCGCAGCAGTTCCGCCGGGGGGATGCCTTCGAGGCCGAGGAGGCCGTGGACGCCGTCGGCGGGCGCGTTGCGCGGCGTCCCGCTGTCGACCACGGCGACGGAGCGACGGGAGCGGGCGAGCATGAGGGCGCCGTTGAGCCCGGCGGCGCCACCGCCGATCACCACGGCGTCGAGGGTCGGGGCGAAGGCGTCGGCCCCAAAGGCGTCGGCCCCATCGGCGGGATCGGTCGCACCGGCCGGATCGGTCACATCGGCGGGATCAGTCGCACCGGCCGGATCGGTCACACCGGCCGGATCGGCCGGATCGTTCACGTGCGCGGGAAGCGTCGCGGGCATGGGCGTACCTCTCTATACGTGTCGGCTCTCTACGCGTCGGCTTGCGTCCTTGCGATGAGCGGGAGCCCCGTCCGGGGCCCGGTACGACCACGCTAAGCGGACTTTGCGCGCGAGGCATAACATGTTGCCTATGACGCAAGACGATGAAGATCTCGACAGCCTGGTGCGCAAGCGGATTCGCGCGCTGCGGGTGGCGCAGGGCTGGTCGCTGGACGAACTGGCCGGCCGCGCCCGGCTCAGCCCTTCCACGCTCAGCCGGATCGAGAACGGTCAGCGCCGTCTCGCGCTGGACCAGCTCGTGACCCTCGCGCGCGCCATGGACACCACGCTCGACCAGCTCGTCGAGACGGCCACGGAGGACGTCATCTCCAGTCCGATGATCGACTCCGCGCACCAGACGATGCGCTGGGCCGTGAAGGCCGACCCGGGTATGACGGTCGTACGGCAGCGCCTGACGAATCCGCCGCCGGACAGCCCCTCCCGGCTGCGCGCCCACCCCGGCCGCGAATGGCTCGTCGTCCTGTCGGGCACGGCCGTACTGCTCCTGGGCAACCGGCGCTTCCGCGTGGAGACCAACCAGTCGGCCGAATTCCCGACGATGCTGCCCCACGCCATCGGCGCGGAGGGCGGGCCCTGCGAACTGCTGGGCATCTTCGACCGTGACGCGCGGCGCGGGCACCAGCGCGGCGACGAGAAGAGCGGCGGCGAGGGGGACGGGGTCTGAGCCCGTTCGGCAAATCGGGTACGCCGGGGCCCGCGCAGGCCGGAGCCCGCGAATCGAGCAGGCCGGAGCCCGCGACTCGCGCGGGCCAGGGCGCGCGACTTGCGCCGTCGGCAGCCCGGACGCCCACCGTCTTGCCGTTCCCGAAAGCGACCGGGCGGCCCGCCCACGGCCCTCATACGGTGGGCGCCATGACTCACGCAGCCCCCCACGCGGCCCACGACGCCCACGGTCACGCCCCGCACGACCACGATCACGGCACCCCAAAGGCCAGCGCCTCGCACCACGACGCCGAGGCCGACAGCCAGGCGGACATCCTCGACCTCGACGCCGAAGTCCTCGCCGAGCACACCGCCTCGATCACCGCGTGGCTGCCCGTCGAAGCCGCCCCCCGTCACATCGTGGACCTCGGCTGCGGCACCGGAGCCGGGACCCTCGCCCTGCTCCGGCGCTTCCCCGAGGCCGAGGTCATCGCGGTCGACACCTCGGCCGACCACCTGCACCGCCTGCGCCGCAACGCGGAGGCGGCCGGGGTCGCCGGGCGCGTCCGTACGGTCCGGGCGGACCTCGACACCCGGTGGCCCGACCTCGGCTCGCCCGACCTGGTCTGGGCGTCGGCCTCCCTGCACCACATGGCGGACCCGGAGCGCACGCTGCGCCAGGTCCGCGACACGCTCGCGCCCGGCGGGCTCTTCGCCGTCGTCGAGTTGGCGGGCTTCCCGCGTTTCCTGCCCGAGAACGCGCCCGCGGAGCGCCCGGGGCTCGAAGAGCGCTGCCACGCCGCGCTCGACCACCACCACGCCGAGCACGTGCCGCACCGCGGCGCCGACTGGGGGCCCATGCTGAGCGCCGCGGGCCTGACCGTCGTGGGCGAGCGCGTCGTGACCGTGAACATCGGCCCGCCCCACGCCGAGGCCGTCGGCCGGTACGCGCTCACCAGCCTGACCCGTATGCGCGGCGGCATCGCCGAGACCCTGGCACCGGAAGACCTCGCCGCGCTCGACCGGCTCCTCGACGCCGAGGGACCGGACAGCATCGCGCGCCGCGACGACCTGACCGTGCGGACCGAGCGGACGGTGTGGGCGGCGCGGCGCGCGTGAGTACGACCGTGGCCAGCGCCTGATCCGGGACGTTCGTCCGTACGACCATCCGCCGGTACGCCCCGCCGTGGACCGGCACCGCACGGCCGCGGTGCGGGCCGTGCGGCGCGGGGGCAGCGGGCGGTGCGGGTGACCGGGCGGACAGTCGAGGCGCCAACGCCCTTGCCCGTCAAGGCCCTTGCCAGTCAAGGCCCTTGCCCTCGACTGCCCTTCGGCCAGAGTTCACCCGCCACCGGTGGGCTCGTCCGCCGCCCCGCTGCTCCAATGGATGCCGCCGATGGCCAACTGGCCTTGTCAGCGGTCGACATGGAGGTTCGGGCTGATGAAGATCTGGCGAGCGGGAAGCACGGTGGCCGTCGCGGCCACCCTGGCGCTGCTGCCGCAGGCGGCGTACGCGACGACCTGGCAGCGCCTTCCCGCGTACTCCACCTGGACGGGCATCACCGCCCTGGAGCGCGGGCAGGGCATCGCCACCGACGGCACGTACTTCTACTACTCGGGCACGTACAGCCTCGACAAGGCGACGGTCGAGGGGAACCACGAGACGGCCTCCAACGCCCTTGCCATTCCTGGTGCGTTGAGCGGCGCCTACGGTTCCGACCACATCGGGGACATCGACGTGTACGGGGGCTACGTCGTCGCCCCGATCGAGGACGGCAACGGCTACCGGAATCCGCTGTTCGCCCTGTACTCCGCCAACGACCTGAGCTGGACGGGCCGTTACGTACGCCTGCCCCTCGCGCTGCTGCCCGGCGGCGTCCCGTGGGTGGCCGTGGACCCGGCCACCGGCCTCGTCTGGACCGCCCCCTGGAACCAGGACAGCGCCCAGGGCACCGACGAACTCGTCGGCTACCGCCTCAGCGACCTCCTCTCGCTCCCCGCCGGAGCCGAACTCCCCGTCGCCACCACCGTCCGCCTCTCCCGCCCCCTCAGCCGCATCCAGGGCGCCACCATGCTCGACGGCTCCCTCTACGCCTCCGTGGACGGCGACGGCGACAAGGCCGTCTACGCCATCGACCCCGCCACCGGCACCGTCACCCGCGCCTTCACCCAGGACGTCCAGCCCGACGACGAGGTCGAGGGCATCACCGCCCTCGACCTCGGGCCCTCCGGCGGCCGGCTCCACGTCCTCAACGTCGGCAGCGGCTGGAAGTCGATCTTCCTCTACCTCCAGCACTACCAGCCGGTGGGCTGACGCACCGGCGCCGTCCCGACCCGCCTCAGCGGGCGAGGCGGGTCGGAACGGGGCCGAGGCGGGTGAGTTTCTCGGGGTTGGCCACCGCGTGGATGTGGGTGACACGGCCGTCGCGGACGACGAAGGTGGCGGCGGGGACGCGACCGTCGACTTCGACGCGGGCGGCCGGGGCGCCATTGAGCCAGACGGCGGAGACCGGGCGGCAGGGGCCGGCGAGGAGGGCCGCGACGCGGGCGTCCCCGTGCACGGGGACGCGGGAGGCGGGGACGCGGGAGGCGGGGGCGAGACCACCGCCGCCGCCGTCGGCGACGAAGGCGACGTCGGGGGCCATGACGTCGAGCAGGTCCTGGACCCGGCCGGTGCGCAGGGCGGCGAGGAAGCGTTCCACGACGGCCTGCCGCTGGCGAGCGGCCGACCTCGACCCGTGGCCGCCGGGCCGCCACGTGGTCGCGGGCGCGCCGGGCGATCTGGCGTACCGCGGCCACGGACTTCCCGACCGCCTCGGCGATCTCCCCGTACGGCGTCCCGAAGACCTCGCGCGGCACGAAGACCGCCCGCTCGGTCGGCCCGAGCGTTTCGAGGACGGTGAGCAGCGCCATCGAGACGCTGTCGGCGACTTCGACGTCCTCGGCGACGTCGGGGGCCGTCAGCAGCGGCTCCGGCAGCCACTCGCCGACGTACTCCTCGCGGCGGCGCGCCAGCGTGCACAGCCGGTTGAGCGACTGCCGCGTGACGACCCGTACGAGGTACGCCCGCGGGTCGCCGACCCGCGACCGCGGACCAGATCTCTCCCGTGTACGGGGACCTGCACACCCACCGCGACCAGGCCGAACGGATCTTCACCGTCTGACCGCCGCCGGAACGGCGGATCTTCACCGTCTGACCGCCGCCGGAGCCGGAACCCGGCGGCACCGCACCCCCGACGGGCACGGGCCCCGTCGGGCCGCCACGACCCGCCGGGCCGCTACGGCCCGCCACGCGTCCCCGACCGCGTCGTGTTCCGGCGGGCGGGCCTCCGGATCAGCGGGCGAGGAGGTCGCGAAGGGCCGTGACGACCGTCGCCGGGGACTCCTCCGCCATGAAGTGGCCGGTGTCGACCGTGGTGTGCCGGAGGTCGGGGGCCCACGCGGACCACAGCGCGGCGGCGTCGAACCCGAGAGCCGCGCCCCAGTCCTGCTGGAGGACGGCGACGGGCATACGCAGCCGGTTGCCCGCGGCGCGGTCGGCCGCGTCGTGGGTGACGTCGATACCCGCCGAGGCGCGGTAGTCCGCGACGATCGAGGGGATCGCGGCCCGGCAGGCGGCCAGGTAGACGGCGCGCACGTCGGCCGGGACGGCTTCGGGAGCCCGGACCCACAGGTCCAGGAAGTGGCCGAAGAAGAGGTCGGGGTCGGCGGCGATCATCCGCTCGGGCAGACCGGGCGGCTGCGCCATCAGGTAGAGGTGGAAGCCGACGGCGGCCGTGGTGCCGTGCATGGCGTCCCACATGTCGAGGGTGGGCAGGACGTCGAGGCAGGCGAGGTGCGTGACCGTTCCGGGGTGGTCGAGGGCGGCGCGGAAGGCGACCAGGGCGCCGCGGTCGTGGCCCGCGAGCGCGAAGCGGTCGTGTCCGAGGGCGGCGGCCACGGCCACGATGTCGGCGGCCATGGTGCGCTTGGCGTAGACGGCTGGTGCCGTCCCGGCGGGGCCTGCCGTGTCGTCGGCCTCGGCCGGCTTGTCGCTCGCGCCGTAACCCCGCAGGTCGGGGCAGATCACGGTGTGGTCGGCGGCGAGGTCGACGGCCACGTGCCGCCACATCAGGTGGGTCTGCGGGAAGCCGTGCAGCAGGACGACGGGCGGCCCGGAGCCGCCGACGGCGGCGGTGAGGGTGACGCCGTCGGCCGCGGGGACGCGGCGGAGGTCGAAGCCGGGGATGGCGGGTGGCATGGGGTGCCCCTTTCGGTGGGTGGACGTACGCGGGCCGTGCCCCGTACGCGGCGGTGCCGGTCGGTCGTACGCGAGCCGGGCGCGTACGCGGGCCTGGTCCGTACGCGGGCCTGGTCCGTAGGCGGTCCTGGTCCGTACGCGGTCCTGGTCCGTACGCGGGCCGTGCGCGTACGCGGTCTGTGCGCGTACGCGGTCCGGGTCGTACGCGGGCCTGGCGCGTCAACGGGCTCGTGCTTCCAGCGTGTGGGCGGCGGATGAGCAGCCGATGAGCGCGCTACCGTGACCTGGGGGAACTCCCGGAGAGGCGGTACGCGGTGCGGGTGGCGTTCGGCGTGCTGGGGCCGGTGGCGGCCTGGGCCGAGAGCGGGGACGGCCCGGACGAGGCGGTACGCGGTGCGGCCCTCGCGCTGAGGGGGCCACGGCACCGGGCCGTACTGGCCCGCCTGGTCATCGCCCGCCGCCGCGTCGTACCGGTCGCCCGGCTGGTCGAGGACCTGTGGCCGGAGCGGCCGGGGAACGACGGCGCGGGTCCCGGCCCCTCCCCCGCGCCGCCCGCCGACCCCGTCGGCACCCTCCGTACCTTCGTCGCGGCCCTGCGCCGCACCCTCGAACCCGACCGGCCGCCGCGCGCGCCCGCCCGGCTGCTGGTCACCGAGGGCCCCGGGTACGCGCTGCGCGCCGCGCCCGACACGGTGGACGCGTGGCGCTTCGAGCAGGCCGTGACCGAGGCCGCCGGGCTGCCGCCGAAGGACGTACTCGCCCTGCTCCAGCGGGCGTTGGGGTGGTGGCGCGGGCCCGCGTACGCCGAGTTCGCCGACCAGCCGTGGGCCCGCGCCGAACGCTCGCGCCTCGCCGAACTGCGGCTGCACGCCGTGGAACGCCGGGCCGAGGCCCGCCTCTCCCTCGGCCTGGCCGCCGAGGCCGCCGCCGACCTCGACGCCCACGCGGCGGAGCACCCCTGGCGCGAGGACGCCTGGCGCCTGCTGGCCCTCGCCCTCTACCGCTCGGGCCGCCAGGGCGACGCCCTGGCCGTACTGCGCCGCGCCCGCGCCCTCCTGGTCGAACAGCTCGGCGTCGACCCCGGGCCCGGCCTGCGCGCCCTCGAAGCCGACATCCTCCGGCAGGACGACGACCGCCTCGACCCCGGCGCGGGCGGCGCCGAACGCGTCTGGGCCGAGGCCACCGCCGCCTACGACCGCACCGTCCCCACCGGCGCCCGCGCCCGCCTGGAATCCACCGTCACCCTCCTGCGCGGCCTCGCCGTCACCGGTGGCGACGGGCTCCGGTCCGCCCGCCGCCACCGCCTCGCCGCCGTCTCCGCCGCCGAAGAACTCGGCGACCCCCACCTCTGCGCCCGCGTCATCGGCGCCTACGACGTCCCCGCCGTCTGGACCCGCCTCGACGACCCCGCCCAAGCCGCCCAGGTGGTGGCCGCCGCCGAACGCACCCTGACGGCCCTGCCGCCGGGCCCCGCCGAAGAGGCCCTGCGCGCACGGCTGTTGGCGACGATCGCGCTGGAGACGCGGGGCGCGGACGTCGGCGGCGGGGGCGCTGGCGGCGGGCGCGGGGCGCAGGCGGCGCGGTTGGCGCAGGAGGCGGCGCGGCGGCTGGACGATCCGGTGCTGCTGGCGTTCGCGCTCAACGCGACCTTCATGCAGACGTTTCAGCGGGCGGGTCTGGCGCCGGAACGCGATGCGATCGGCGCGGAGCTGGTCGAACTCTCCGCGCGGCACGGCCTGTTCACGTCCGAGGTGCTCGGCCGGCTCATCCGGCTCCAAGCGGCCTGCGCACGGGGCGACTTCGGGGCGGCGGACGAGCACGCCGCCGCCGCCGACCGGCTGGCGGAGCGTCATGAGCTGCCGCTCGTAGGGGTGTTCACCCGGTGGTACGGGGCGCTGCGGCTCGCGGAGACCGGGACCTTCGAGGCGGCCGAGGCCGCGTACGAGGATGCCGCCGCCGAGCTGACGGGGGCCGGGATGCCGGGGCTGGAGCGCGGGCTCCTCCCCCTCGCCCTTCTGTGCCTGCGGCTCCGGCACGGCCGCGACCTGCTCGTCCTCGCGCGGACCGACGCCGACTGGGGCCCGTACGCCCCGTGGGTCCGCCCCCTCCTCCTGCTCGCCGAGGACCGCCGCCCCGAGGCCGCCGCCGCCCTCCGGGGTGCCCCCGCGCCCCCGCACGACCTCCTCTACGAGGCCATGTGGACCCTCACCGCCCGCGCCGCCCTCGCACTCGACTCCCCGCCAGCCAAGCGGCGTGCCCACGCCGAACTGCTGCCCGCCGCAGGTGAGCTGGCCGGCGCCGCCAGCGGACTCCTGAGCCTCGGCCCCGTCGACAGCCACCTGCGCGACCTGGCCGCCGCCCTGCGGACCCCCTGACCGAATTCGACGTGCCCCGACCCGCCTTCCCCCGCCATCATCAGTCCATGGTCCACATCGAGGTCGTCCAGGGCGACATCACCAAACAGGCCGTCGACGCCATCGTCAACGCCGCCAACGAGTCCCTCCAGGGCGGCGGCGGAGTCGACGGCGCCATCCACTGGGCCGCCGGCCCCCGTCTCGCCGAGGCCGGCGCCGCCGTGGCGCCCTGCGCGCGGGGGGACGCCGTCGCCACCCCCGGGTTCGACCTCGACCCCCCGATCCGGCACGTTATCCACACCGTCGGTCCCGTATGGAAGGGCGGCGCCTCCGGCGAGGCCGACGTCCTCGCCTCCTGCTATCGCCGCTGCCTCGAAGTGGCCGACACCCTCGGCGTCTCCACCCTCGCCTTCCCCGCCATCTCGACCGGCATCTTCGGCTTCCCCGCCGACCAGGCGGCTCGCATCGCCGTCGCCGTCCTCACCCACGCGTCGACTCGCGTCGAACACGTACGCCTCATGGCCTTCGACCGCCCCTCCCACGCCGTCCTCACCACCGCCCTCGCCGAAGCCTGACCCCTCCCCGGGACCCGTGGCGACACTCAGCCCCGTCGTGCCGCGTCGCGCCCACGCGGCGCCAGCCGCCAATAAGACACAGCCCCGCGCCCCTAAAAACCTCGACCCACCCACCCCGCACGAGGCCGAACCCCACAGGGGCGCGGGGAACGGCGCGGACAGCCACGGCGGTGGCGCCGTTCGCACGGCGGGTCGTGCCCCGAAGGGGCGCGGGGAACGGCGCGAGTAACCCCCACCGGACCGGCGGCCGGGAAACCACCGCGACCGCCCCGAACCGGCCGGCGAGGCCCAGCAGGCCACCAAAGGGGCGCGAGGAACGGCGCGGGGAAGCCCTGCCGGACCCGGGGGGCGGGAAAGCGGGGGCCGGGCCGGGAGGGGGCGGGACCCCCGTCAGGGGGGCTGGTCGCGGTGGAGGGTGAGGCGGGTGAGGTCGATGACCAGGCGGAGCAGAAAGGCGAGGAAGACGAGGTCGATGAGGACCTGGACGCTGACGAGAATGCGGGCGAAATCGCTGGTGGGGGCGATGTCGCCGTAGCCGACGGTGCCGAGGGTGACGATGGCGAAGTAGAGCCCGGCGGTGCGGTCGACCGGCTCGGTGAAGCTGCCGGGTGAGAGGTGGGAGAGGGAGACGTAGGCGCTGGCGAAGAGCGCGAGGAAGAAGGCGAAGGTGACGACGAGGGTCTCCACGGCGCGGAGCTGAGGAAGATCGGCGTGGAGGATGCGGCGGAGTTCGAGGAGCATGACCGCGACGAAGACGACGGCGCCGATGCCGAGCCGGATCAGGGCGGCGGCGTCGGGACGGCCGCCGTTGAGCGGCAGGAAGTAGTACAGGACCAGGATCGCCGCCGTGGACAGCACGCAGCGGACCACACTCGCGGCCATCGCCCGGCGCCGCTCGGGGCGGTCGAGGTCGGCCAGCCGCCGCGCGCTCATCGCATCACTCCCTCGCCGGACGGACCGCCGGTCTCGATCGTCCGACGCCCGCACCCCGGCGGCAATCCGGCCAGGTCCGAACGGGAACGCACGGGAACGCACGGGAAAGGACGGGAACGCACCGCGTTCCCTATTTCCCCTCCTCCCCCTCCCACCCCTTCCATAGTTCGCGTCACGAACCACCACCCGATCGCCCCTATCCCGTAGGCTGGCCGTATGGGGAAGGACGCGGGCGAGCACATGGGAGTCGTCACCGCATTGGTGCGCTCCTCCTTCCTGGTGAACGCCGTGTACGCGGAGGCGGGCCGGGGGTACGGACTGACGCCGCAGCAGGGGCAGTTGCTGTGCGTGCTGATGGGACAGCCCCTGGGGATGGGCGAGTTGGGCAGCATCCTGGGGCTGGCGAAGTCGAGCCTGACCGGTCTTGTGGACCGCTGCGCGCAGCGCGGGCTGGTACGGCGGGAGGCCGATCCGAGCGACGGCCGCGCGGTACGGGTCGCGCTCACCGCCGAAGGGCAGTCGCTGGTCGACGCGTTCTACGCCGACACCTGCCGCCGCGTCGAGGAGTTGCCGTCCGGCCTGACCGAGGCGGAACGCGTCACGCTCGCGGGTCTGCTCAGCCGCGTGGTCCGCGACAACAAGGTGCCCGCCGTCTTCCTCGAACTGGACGAGGGCCCCGTCGCGCACTGAGCGCGCGCCACGTCCCGTACCCGAGGGCTCAGCCTGTGCCGAAGAGCGCCGCGAACCGCCCCACGAGCAGATCCCGCCCCTTGTACGCGGCCACCCGCTCGGCCGGCAGGAGCACGGGTACGGGGGTCGGCCGGTCGTCGGACAGGGTCTGGCCGACACCCCCGCCGGGCCCGAGCGGCAGCAGCACGGACGGTACGGGCGAGGGCCGGTAGACGGCCGAGGGCCGTTCGCCGCGCACCTGGGCGAGGATGTTCTCGGCGACGACGGCGGCGTGCTTCATGGCGTACCCCGCCATCTTGGCCTCGGCGAGGTCGGTGAGGTCGCCGAGCGCGTAGACGTGGTCGTGGACGTGGACGTGGACGCGGTCGTGGACGCGGTCGTACGTCCCGCCGTTGCCATGGACGTTGAGCGTGTCGGTCACGCGGACCTGCCCCTTGGGCGTACGGGCGGTGAGGCGGCCGTCGGCGAGGTAGTGGCTGTTGACGCGTACGCCGTAGCAGCGGAACCAGATGTCGGCGGTGACCTGGTCACCGGAGGACGTGGCGACCGTGAACGTCTTCGCCTGCCCCGGCTCGGTCGGCGGCTGCGCGGCCAGGGTCGTACCGAGCCGCAATTCGACGTCCAGCGCGTCCAGTTGGCGCAGCAGGTCGTCCCGAAGCTCCGGCATGAAACCGGACAGCAACCGCTCGGCCGGGTCGAGGACGACGATGTGCTTGTCCGGCCACACGGCCCTGATCTCACCGGCGAGTTCGAGCCCGACGGGGCCCGCGCCGACAATCAACACCCGCTCGGACAGCGCCAGTTCGTCGTGACCGACGCGCAGCCTGCGCAGCGCCTCGGCCGTGGAGTCGGTCTCGGTCTTCGCCGGGAAGGCGTAGTCGGAGCCGGTGGCCAGGACGAGGAAGTCGGCGTCGACGCGGGCGCCGGAGGCCAGTGTGACGCCGCCGGGGTCCACCGAGGCCGCGCGCTCGCGGACCACCCGGCCGCGCGCCAGCAGCCGGTCGTACGGGAAGAACATGTTCGCCGCCCAGTCGGGCCTGACCAGGGCGCGCAGCGCGCCCGCCGCGTGCACGAAGGCGTCCTTCGGCTCGATCAGGACGACGTCCGTGTCCTGGTCCAGCGCCTTGGCGACGGCGGCGCCCCCGTACCCCCCGCCGACGACCGCGACCGTCCGCACCGCACGCGCCGCGCCCTCCGTACCCGCACCAGCACCAGCACCACCACCGACGCCTGAATCCGCACCCGCACCCGCACCCGCCATGTTCACCACTCCCCGCACGCCTCGACATCTCGTTCGCTCTACGAACCATATTAGTTCGTAGAGCGAACCGTAAAGCCGGGCAGGTGAGGGCGCGGACGGCGGGAGAGGCGGAAGGTCGCGGACCTGCTTGACTCTCACGTCGGGGAAGACCCCAGCATCGGACGCGCGCCGGACGGAGGCCCGGCGCGAGGAGGGACGGAGGAGCGCGGGCATGGAGCGGGACACGGGACCCGGCCTGATGGGCATCGGGGCCTTCTCGAAGGCGGCCAGGCTGTCGCAGCGGGCGCTGCGGCTCTACGACGAGCTGGGCCTGCTCTCCCCCGCCCGCGTGGACCCGGCGACCGGCTACCGCTGGTACGCACCGGAGCAACTGGAGAAGGCCCGCCTGGTGGCGTGGCTGCGCCGCCTCGGGATGCCGCTGGCCGGAATCCAGGAGGTCTGCGCCCAGGAGGGCCGGGACGCGGCCCTGTCGGTCCGCGCGTACTGGACCCGCGTCGAGGCCGACACCGCCGCCCGGCGGGACCTGGCCGCCTTCCTCATCGACTACCTGTCCTGGAAGGACCCCGCCATGTCAGCCGCCACCGCACCGCTCGGCATCCGTTACGCCGCCCTGTCCGACACCGGGCTCGTCCGCGAGAACAACCAGGACACCGCCTACGCGGGCTCCCGCCTGCTCGCCGTCGCCGACGGCTTCGGGACCGGCGGCGCCCCCGCGGGCGCCGCGGCCGTCGACGTACTGAAACGCCTCGACGCGGGCGCGAACACCGTCCCCGCCGGTGAGCTGCTGAACGCCCTGGAGGACGCCGTCGAGCAGGCCGGGCGGGCCGTCCGCGGCGTCGCCGCCGCCGAGCGCGAGCCGGGACACGTCGGCACCACCCTCACCGCGATGCTCTGGACCGGCTCCCAGCTCGCCCTCGTCCACATCGGCGACTCCCGCGCGTATCTGCTGCGCGACGGCGGCTTCTTCCAGATCACCCACGACCACACGATGGTCCAGTCGATGGTGGACGAGGGCCGCCTCAGCCCGGACGAGGCCGAGTCCCACCCCCAACGGTCCCTGCTGGCAAGGGCGTTGTCCGGTACGGGCCCGGACACCGACGGGAGCGCGGGCGCCGACATCCGGCTCCAGGACGCCCGCCCCGGCGACCGCTATCTCCTCTGCTCCGACGGGCTGTCCGCCGTCGTCCCGGCCGACGACGTACACGCCACGCTCGCGACGACCCCGGACCCCGACGACGCGGTCCGCGCGCTCGTGGCCCTCGCCAACCGCAACGGCGGTCCGGACAACGTCAGTTGCGTGGTCGCGGACGTCGTGGAGCTGCCCGCCTGACGCCCATGGCCCGCTGATCCGCCGGACGGGCCCTAGGACTTGGGCCCTAGGACTTGGGCTCCAGCACGTCCACGCGCGGCAGGTCCCGGTGCCGGTGGTGCGCGTCGGCGACGGCGGCCAACGCGGGCCGGTCCAGGGCACGGTAGGCCGCGGCCAGCAGCTCATGGGCGTGACCCTCGCGGGTCGCGTCGCCGACCGAGGCCCAGTGCAGGTCGCGGCCGAGGACCAGCGCCTCCGTCGGGTCACCGGCCGCGAGGCGCCGCCGCGCCTCGGCGACGGCCGCCGCCAGCCCGCCGGGGTCCGCGAAGACCGCGGCCATGTGCGTGCCGAAGGCGTGCTCGTCCGCGCCGTTGTACGGCGGGCGGCCGAGCGCGGTCTCGCCCGCCGCGAGAGCGCCGCCGCCGTCGATCGTGGTGATCCGGCCGGGCTCGACCGGCGGGCGCCGGTAGCCGTACGTGTGGGCGCGTACGTAGTCCGCGCCGGTCGCGGTACGGTCGCCGGTCTCGAACTCGCCGATTTTCGACCGGAGTCGGGCCATCCCCGGCGCGCGCTCCGCGACCTCCTCCGGCTCCCGGCCGGTGTCCTCGTGCAGGTCGTACCAGTGGCGTTCGAGCGTGACGCGCACCGCCTCCAGCGGGGTGCGGCAGGTGCGGTCGATGCCGCCGCCGTCGTCGTTGTTGTAGTACGAGCCGACGCCCGCGCAGGTGCGGCCGTCGTCGTACCAGAGGCCGTAGTGCAGGCCGTCGGTGCCGCCGTGCAGGAAGGTCAGGAACTCGGGCGGGTCGCGGTAGTAACGGCCGTGCGCGCGGATGTCGACGCCGTCGCGGGCTCGCGCGCCGGGGGCGTCGAAGAGGTCCATCACGCCGTACGGCCACAGCTCCAGGTCCGCGAAGGCCGACGCCTCGACGGGGTCGAGCGACCCGATGAAGTCGTGGAACCGGAACAGCGAGTCCGGCAGCTCGAACCCCCAGTCCGCCAGCACGCGCGCCTCGACCGCCGCCCGCAGCCGCTCCCGGTCCCGCTCCTGCTCCCGGTTCCGGTCCCGTTCCTGCTCCTGGTCCCGTTCCTGCTCGCTCATCCGTCCGCCCCGTTCCACGACGCCCCGCGCCCGGCTCTGTCCCTGACCCGCGCAGGCTAGCGAAGGCCGCGCAGCCGGGGCGGGGGCGGGGCCGGGCGCGGGGCGGGGCCGGGCGCGGCACTTGGGCGGGCGGCAGGCGATGATCGGACCATGAGCGAAATCGTGCTGATGTCGGATCCGCGCATCGCGGCCATCCCCGTCAAGGACTGTGACGAGCCGCTGCTCGACGTGCGGAGCGACGTGCGGAGCAACGTGCGGGGCGGCGGACGAGGCGGTGGCGGACGAGGCGGGGCGGGAAGCAGCGGCCCCGGTACGGACGGACCGCTCGGCGCCGTCGACCCGCGCCGCCAGGACGACGACGGCAGCTTCGCCCACCTGCGCGAGGGCGTCCTGACCCGGCTCGCGCACGCCCGCACGCTGCTACCCGACGGCGTCGGCCTGCTGTTCGTGGAGGGCTACCGGCCGCCGTCCCTCCAACGCGCCTATTTCGAGGGGTACTCGGCGCAGCTGCGCGCCGCACGGCCGGAGTGGACGCCCGCGCGGATCAGGGAGGCCGCCAGTCGTTACGTGTCCCCGCCGGAGATCGCGCCGCACAGCGCGGGCGCGGCCGTCGACCTCACCCTCGTCGCGGACGGCCGCGAACTGGACATGGGCACCCGCGTGAACGCCAACCCCGAGGAGAGCGCGGGCGCCTGCTACACCGACGCGCCGGGGCTGTCGGCCGAGGCCCGCGCCAACCGCCGTACGCTGTCCGCCGCGCTCACCGCCGCGGGCCTGGTCAACTACCCCACCGAGTGGTGGCACTGGTCCTACGGCGACCGCTACTGGGCGCTCGCCACGGGCGCGCCGCACGCCCGCTACGGCCCCCGCGAGCGGCCCGGTTCCTGACCGCCGACGCCCCCGTACCGGGGCGTACGGCCCCCCGTACGCGACGTCCGATACCCGCCAGCGACCGGCGGCCTCGCGCACAACACTGGCCGTATGACCTCAGAGATCACCGCGGCGACCGCACCCGCCGTCCACTCACGCATCGAGCCCGGAATCCTCTACTTCGGCACGCCCGTCGTGCTGCTCTCCACCGTGAACGAGGACGGGTCGGCGAATCTCGCGCCGATGTCGTCGGTGTTCTGGCTGGGGTGGCGGGCGATGCTGGGGCTCGGGGCGCGGTCGCAGACGGCGCGCAATCTGCTGCGCGACGGCGCGTGCGTACTGAATCTGCCCGAGGACTCGATGGCGGCGGCCGTGGACCGGCTGGCGCTGACCACCGGCCGCGATCCGGTGCCCGAGGGGAAGGCGCGGCGCGGATACCGTTACGAGGGCGGCAAGTTCGAGCTGGCCGGGCTGACCCCGGTGGCGTCGGAGACGGTCGCGGCGCCGCGCGTCGCCGAGTGCCCGGTGGCGCTGGAGGCGGTGGTCGAGGCCACCCACCCGCTGGCCGAGGACGACCCTCAACAGCGCGGCGGGATCGTGGTGTTCGAGGTACGGATCGCGCGCGTGCTGGTGCACGACAAGGTACGGGCGGCGGGCACGCGGGACCGGATCGATCCGGACATGTGGCGGCCCCTGGTGATGAGTTTCCAGCACTTCTACGGGCTCGGTCCGCGACTGCGGGAATCGGCGCTGGCCACCATCCCCGAACGCCTCTACCGGGGGCCCGACATCGGGCGGTCGCGCGCCGACTCGGGGGCCACGGGGCGCTCTTGACACCCGGGGGCGGCCCGCACAGCCTTGGGTGGCGCGCCCACGGCACCCGAACTCCGCTACTCCGCCGGTGGCGCGCGATGTGCGATACGCGGCGCGCCGGTACGGAGCGCGGTGGGGGTGGGCACGGCGAGTGGACGCCGCCGTGGTCGTGGATGCGGGACGAGGAGGAGCCGTCATGCGCGGGCCAGACGCGTATCCGACCGTGTCAGGTGTCGCGGCGGCGGCCCGCGTACTGACCCGGCGGCATCCCGACCTGTGCCGGATGCGGCTGGCCGGGGAGTCGCGGGCCGGGCGGCCCCTGTGGCTGCTGTCGGTGGGACACGGCAGCCGGCACGTGCTGGTGGTGGCCGGAGCGCACCCGGACGAGCAGACGGGCGGGGCGAGCGCGCTGTGGCTGGCCGAGCACGCGGTCGCCGACCGGCAGCGGCAGGCCGACGCGGATCTGACCTGGGACTTCCTGCTCTGCCTCGACCCCGACGGCACCGTGCTCAACGAGACGGGTCCGGCCGGGCCCCGGCCGCCCGCCGTCCACTACCGGCACACCTACCGCCCGGCGCCGGCCGATCAGCCCGAGCGGGCCGGGGCCTTCCGCGCGCCGGGGGACGAACTGCCCGAGACGATGGCCCTGTTGGCGGCGATCGATGAGCTGAAGCCGTTCCTCCAGTGCACGCTGCACGGCACCGACGTCGGCGGCGGTTGGGTGCGGCTGACCGCCGATGTGCCGGGCCTGGCAGAGCCGTTCGGCAAATACGCGGCCGAACTGGAGATCCCGGTGCAGACCGGCGCCTACGACGCGCTGCACTGGACCGGGTCGGGGCCCGGCGTCTTCGTGCGGCCCCCCGCGGGCACGCCCGGGCGGTTCACCGACGAACCGGAGAACGCGGCGGGCTCCACCTGGGCCCGCCCGCACCGGCACGGCGGGCTGACCGCCGTGGTCGAGGTCCCGATGTGGGCCACCCGGCGCGTGGCCGACCAGGACGCGCACCCCGGCCCCGCCCAGGCCGTCGCCTCCCTCGCCGCCCGGCTGCGCAAGGACGGCGCCGCCACCGCGTCGGCGCTGGACCGCGCCTGGCGCCTGCTCTCCCCGCAGGCCGCGCACAGCCCGCTGCTGCGCGGTGTCGAGCAGGCCGTCGGCGCCTTCTCCGGCCTCGCCGACGACTACGAGACGCTCGCCGACGCCTCCCCCGTCCCCCTGACCATGGCCCACGTCGCCGCCCTCGACATCGCCGCCCGCCGTATGCCGCTGCGCGCCTCCGGGATGCTGCTGCGGCTGCTCGACGAGGAGCGCGGCGGCGAGGGCGACCCCGGCGGCGACCACGGCCGCCTGCGCGGCCGGCTGGAGCGCCGGATCGACTCCGGCGCCCGTGACCTGTTGGCCGCGACCGACGCCCACTGGGTGCCGGTCGGCGACCAGGCCGAACTCCAGGCCAGGACCGTCCTGGCAACCGTCGACCTCACGTCAACGCGGTGACCCGCCCCCTCAAGGACCCCGCCCGCACCCCGGAGAGATCGGCGCACCGTGCCGGGGGACCTCCCGGTCGAAGGCCGAGGAACCGCGCGTTCGGCCACGACGGTGGCGCGGTGCTCGCACGGCGGGTCGTGCCCCCGAAGGAGCGCCGGGGGCACCTTCCGGCCGAAGGCCGAGGAACCGCGCGCCCGACCGCCACGCTCCCCGCACGTCACCACCCGCCCCCGAGGGGCAGCCCGGTGGTGTCCGGGCCACCCGCCGGTGGTGGGTCGCTCGCGCGGTTCCTCGCGCACCTGACGGGGCGCACCGCCTTTCGTCCGGGCGGCGAGCCGGTCAGTTGGGCGGGCCCGGGCACGACGCTTCCGCAGGTCACCACCCGCCGCTGGGGCTTTGGGCCGTTACGTGGGGTGGTCGAGCGGGCCGCAGGCCGGGCAGTCGGGGCGGCGCGGGTGGCGTTGGAGTACGGGGTCGCCGAGCGCCATGAGGTTGATGCCGTAGCGGAAGCCGGGGCGCATCCGCGGGACGCCGGTGAGCAGGGCGATGGCGGCGTGGGCGACGAGCGTGCCGGACAGACCGGCGGTGACGGCGCTCGCCGGATTCCACGGCATGCGGGGCGAGGCGGCGTCCTCGCTCTGGCCGGGGCGCAGCCGCAGATCGCGCCGTGCGTCCTCGCCCGCGCGCTGGCACTCCCAGCAGGGCCCGTCGCCGGGTACGTGGACGCCCGCGGTGACCAGCGGGCCGCGGTAACCGCCTTCCACCCAGGGCAGGTTGAGGGCGATGCAGACGCGGTTGGCCCAACGGCGGATCTCCGGCGGCCGGTCGGCGCCGAGGACCAGCAGATCGTACGGTGACCGGCCGCCGCCGTCCGGGGCGAGGAGCGCGGCGAGGGCGTCGGGGCCGCGGATCTCCCGCCGTTCACCGGTGACGGTGACATCGGAGTTGAGGGCGCGCAGCGCGGCCACCGCCGCGTCGGCTTTCGGCCGCCCGATGTCGGCCTCGCGGTAGAGCGTCTGCCGGTTGAGGTTGGACAGTTCCACGATGTCGGGGTCGACGGTGTGGACGTGACCGACGCCGGAGGCGACCAGCGCCTGCGCCGCCATGCCGCCCGTACCGCCGACGCCGAGGACCAGCACGCGGGCCCCCGCCAGGCGCAGTTGGGCGTTCCACGGGCTGGCCCGTGAGCTGAGGTCCATCCAGCGCAGCAGCGCGACACCGCGGGCGTGCCGTACGCGGTCGCGGTCGACGAGCCCCGCGGGCAGCGGCGCCGCCGCGTCGTCCACGAAACCCGCCTCCCGTAAGTCCGCCATCGCGGAGCCGATCGTGGCGGCGGGCAGAAGTAAGCGGGGGTGCGCGGCGGCGACTTCGGCGGCGATCTGCGCCGCGGTGCGTGTGCCGTCCATCGCCTCGGTAAGGGTCCAGATCCAGCCGTCAGGGTCCTCGATCTCGGCGCCGATCCCGTAGATCACACTGCCGATCCTGACGTTGCCGTCGGCGGTGCGATAGGCCTGGTGTTCGGGTTTGATCCGCGGCCTGAGCAGCGCCTCGGAATCATCGGTGTGCGGTTCGGTGTGCGGTGGTGCCGTCATCAGCCGACCCCCTCGTGCTCCGCCCGTACGCATGAGTACGTACGGACCTTGACACTGTCGCCGGGCCGCCGGAGCCTTGGCAAGGTGCGGGGGAATCAGTGGGGGATCCAGGGGCCAAACCGTTCAACTCCTCAGCGCTGCACCCTGCTTGGACAGAGAGGAGTCACCGTGGCGAACACCACTCTCGTCATCCGACGGCTGGACAAGGAAGAGACCACCGGCGACAGCAACTCCAACGGCACGTGACGTCGGACGCCGACGCCTATCCCAGCGTCGCGGAGGTCGCAGCGGCGGCCTCCGCGTTCGCGTACTCGCGGCCCGTGCTGAGCACCCTGCGGGTGGTCGGCCGGTCCCGGCAGGGGCGTCCGCTGCATCTGCTGACCGTCGGGCGCGGCCGGCGGCACATCCTGGTCGTCGCGGGCCCGCACTCCGACGAGCGCGTCGGGCCCGCGACCGCGCTGCGGCTGGCGCACCGGGTCGCCGCCGACAGCCGCCTGCACTCCGGGGCGGGCGCCTCCTGGCACTTCCTGCTCTGTCTCGACCCGGACGGGACCGTACGCAGCGAGGCCGGGCCGCCGGTGCGGCGCACGCCCGCCGAGCACTTCCGGCACGCGTACCGTCCGCCCGCCGACGAACAGCCGGAGTGGGCACCGTCGATCCGGCCGCCGGACGACCAACTCCCCGAGTCCCAGGCGCTGGTGAGCCTCATCGACGAGCTGCGGCCGGAGTTGCAGTGCTCGCTGCACGGCAACGACCTCGGCGGCAGCTGGGTCCAACTCACGCGTGACATACCGGGGTTGGCGGAACCTCTCGGCAAGCTCTCCGCCGAGCGGGACGTGCCCGTGCAGACCGGCACGTACGACGCCCTGTACTGGACGGTGTCGGGGCCCGGCGTCTATCTGATGCCCGCGCCTGGCCAGCGCGCCCAGTTCGAGAACCTGCCCGAGGACGTCAACCGCTCGACCTGGATCCGCCCGCACCGCTACGGCGGGATGACCGCGCTCTTCGAGGTCCCGATGTGGGCCAGCCGCGATGTCGCCGACACCACGGCGCACCCGGACCCCGCCCGCGCCCTCGCGGCTCTCGCCGCGCTTCTGCGCCGCCACGCCGACCGTACCCACGCCCTGCTCGACGCCGTACGGCCGCTGGTCCCCGACCCCGGCTCCCCGGCCACCCGCCCCCTCCTGCGCATCACGGGCGGCATGCCCGCCATCATGCGCAGCGTCGCCGACGACTGGGACGGGCTCCACCCCTCCCCCGTCCCCCTCACCCTCGCGCACCTCAACGCCCTCGACATCGCCGCCCGCCGCATCTCCCTGCGCGCCACCGGGATCATGCTCCGCCTCCTCGACGGCCGCGGCGGCTCCGCCGCGCGCACCCTCCACGGCGTCTGTTCCGCCCAGCACGCCCGCTGGGCGGCCGAGTTGGCCGCCGGTCATGAGTTGACGTGGGTGCCGGTCCCCGACCAGGTTGACCTTCAGTCGGAAACAGTTCTCGCCGCCTTCCGCCTCCTCAACGAGACCTGACCCCCCTCCGCGGCGCGCCCCCACCCCACCGCCCTCGCGCAGGGCGGTGCTTTCAGGGCGCTGGGGGCGTACGCCCGAGGGGGGCTAGAGGGCCGCGGTAGCGGCAAGCTCGGCGGCGACGAGCTCGGCCACCTGAACGGCGTTCAAGGCGGCCCCCTTGCGAAGGTTGTCGTTCGAGACGAAAAGCGCGAGCCCGTTCTCGACGGTCTCGTCGAGGCGGATGCGGCCGACGTACGACGGATCGCGCCCGGCGGCCTGAAGCGGCGTGGGAATCTCGGAGAGCTCGACGCCGGGTGCGGACCGCAGAAGGTCATAGGCACGGGCGACGCCGAGCGGCCGGGAGAAGCGGGCGTTGAGCTGGAGGGAGTGGCCGGAGAAGACGGGGACGCGTACGCAGGTGCCGGAGACCTTGAGCTCGGGGATCTCGAGGATCTTGCGCGACTCGTTGCGCAGCTTCTGCTCCTCGTCGGTCTCGAAGCTGCCGTCGTCGACGAGGTTGCCCGCGAGGGGGACGACGTTGAAGGCGATGGGCCGGGCGTAGACGGCGGGCTCGGGGAAGGCGACGGCGTCGCCGTCGAAGGTGAGCTGGTCGGCGGATTCGACGACCTTGGTCGCCTGGCCGTGCAGCTCGGCGACGCCGGACAGGCCGGAGCCGGAGACGGCCTGGTAGGTGGTGGCGACCAGGGCGGTCAGCCCCGCCTCCGCGTGCAGCGGGCGCAGCACCGGCATCGCGGCCATGGTGGTGCAGTTCGGGTTGGCGATGATGCCCTTGGGGCGGTGGGCGATGGCGTGCGGGTTGACCTCGGAGACGACCAGGGGGACGTCGGGGTCGCGCCGCCAGGCGGAGGAGTTGTCGATGACGACCGCGCCCTGGGCGGCGACCTTCTCGGCGAGGGCGCGGGAGGTGGCGCCGCCCGCGGAGAACAGCACGATGTCCAGGCCGCTGTAGTCGGCGGTGGACGCGTCCTCGACGGTGATCTCGCCGTCGGCCCACGGCAGGGTGCTCCGGGCGGACCGGGCGGAGGCGAACAGCCGCAGCTCCGTCACCGGGAACGCGCGCTCGGCCAGCACCTTGCGCATGACCGAGCCGACCTGTCCGGTCGCTCCGACGATTCCGATCCTCATCCGGCTCTCTCCGATCGATGTGTGCCGTTCCGTACGGCTGCGTGCCGTTCCGTACGACTGCGTGCCCGCCCGGTCGAGTATCCCCCGAGGCGGGAGCGGGGCGGCGGGGCATTTCAGGGGACGAGACGCAGCCTGGTCAGGGCGTCGTCCACGACGGCGGGCGGCGGGGGCAGCAGCGGCAGCCGTACGTCGGGGGTCGGGATGCGGCCCTCCGCGTGCAGCACGGCCTTGATGACGGTCGGGTTCGGCGCGCGGAAGAGGGCGGCGGCCAGGGCGGCGAGGCGGTGGCCGAGGGCCGTGTCCCCCTTGGTGTCCCCCGTGGTCGCGGCCTCCGCCAGCCCGGCCCAGCGGGCGGTGGCCAGGTGCGCGGAGGCGAGGATGCCGCCGGGGGCGCCGAGGGCGAACAGGGCGGGCGCGAAGATGTCGTCGCCCGCGAGGATCTCGAAGCCGTCCGGGTGGTCGCCGAGCAGGTCGACGGTCTCGGCGTCGATGCCGCCGGTGGCGTACTTCACACCGGCCACGCCCGGCAGCGCGGCCAGCTCGCGCAGCGTGCGGGCGGTCAGCGGCTGCCCGGTGCGGTACGGCACGTGGTAGACGATCAGCGGTACGGGACCGGCCGCGGCCAGCGCCGCGAAGTGGGCGAGGACCCCGGCCTCGCCCGGCCGGGAGAAGGACGGCACCGTGGCCAGTACGGCGTCAGGCACCACCGGCGCCCCGGCGAGCGCCCCCAGCTCCCGTACGGCCGCCGCCGTGGCGCCGCCGGCCGCGCCGAGCACGAAACGCGCGCCGTGCTCGCGGCAGACCCGGCCGACGACCGCCGTCACCTCGGCGCGTTCGCCGGGGTCGAGGGCGGCGGCCTCCGCGGTCGTGCCGAGCGCCACGAGCCCGGCCGCGCCGTCCCGCAGCACCTCGTGCGCGAGCCCTTCGAGGGCGCCCACGGCGACCCGGCCCTGTGTGTCGAACGGCGTGACCAGCGGTACGAGGATCATGTCCGCGAGTCTGACCCGAGCCCATGGCGAAGGTCCAGTTAATTGTCGTGCACGGAACCGTTAAGCAGCGCTACTCTCCCGCGCATGTACGAGATCTCCGCGGACCCGGCCCGCCTCGACGTCCCCCGTATCCACGACTGGCTCTCCACCGACGCCTACTGGGCCCTGGGCCGCACCCTCGCCACCCAGCAGGCCGCCATCGACGGCTCCCTCAACTTCGGCGCCTACCACCCCGCCACCGGCGCCCAGCACGCCTACGCCCGCGTCGTCACCGACCTCGCGACCTTCGCCTACCTCTGCGACGTCTACGTCGACCCCGCCACCCGCGGCCAGGGCCTCGGCACCACCCTCGTCACCGCCATCCGCGACCACCTCACCCCCTACGGCCTGCGCCGCGTCGTCCTCGCCACCGCCGACGCCCACGCCGTCTACGCCAAAGTCGGCTTCACCCCCCTCACCGACCCCGACAACTGGATGACCCTGGGCCTCCAGAACCCTTCGGTGCGGGAGCCGCGGAACCGCTGACGCGGCCTCAGCGACGCAGGCGGCCCGCACCGCCTACGGGGATACGCGGCTCACAGGGACCGCGGGCATACGCGGCCTACGCGGCCTCGGCGATGTCACCGCGCAGCGGCGGGACGCGCACGCCGTCGCGCTGCCGCTTGCGCACCCAGTCCACCAGCGCCCGCTCGACCTCCGTACGCGTGGCCACCCGGCGCAGCCGCAGCGGCACCGCGGCCAGGTGCAGCGCCGCCCGCACCCGGCTCACCCCGGCCCCGACCATGCCAGGACCCGGATGCGCGTCGAGCGCGAGCGCCACGCGCATGGTGTCGGCGAACAGCGACTGGGCCCGTTCGTAGGCGGTGTACACCGGCAGGTCCCGTTCGAGCCCGGCGGCGGCCTCCGGGTGTACGCGGAGCACCGCACGCCGCCAGCGCTCGATGACCTCGGGCCGCTGGTCGGCCGGGTACCGCATCCGCACCAGGTGGATGGCCAGGTCGTGCAACGGGTCGCCCCACATGGCGAGTTCCCAGTCCACGACGGTGAGGCCGCCGTCGGCGCGGACGATGAGATTGTGCCGGTGCAGATCGCCGTGGAGCAGCGCGAAGGGCCGTCGGCGCAGCGGCGGCATCCGGTCGCGGAACCAGCGCAACGCGTTCGCCGGGACTTCCAGCGCGGCGAAGAGCGGTGCGAAGTCGGCCCAGTTGGCGGCGCGCACATCGTGCTCGGCGAAGTCCGCGCGGGCTCTGAGGAAGGCGTTGGAGTCGCCGTCCGCGGCCCAACCGGCGGGCAGCGGGGGCAGATCGGCCGCCGACACCCGGGTGAACCCCGCCATCTGACCGACGATGGCGTCCACGACGAAGGGATCCACCGGCTTGCCCGGCGCGCAGACCTCCGCCAGCGCCTGCCCTGGCACGTACTCGTGGACGGAGAATCCGCCGAGTCCCACGTAGTGCCGGGGGGTGTTCTCCACAACCGCCGTGCGCTGCAAGGCGTTCAGGATCTCGCCCTCGTCGGGCCAGACCCGCTCCACGACCTTCAGCGAACCGTCCAGCGGCACCCGCACCTTGACCGGGGTGTGCGCCTCGAAGCGCAGACGCTCCGCCATGCCGGGCGCCAGATCGATGACGTAGTTGCTGTTGTGATGACCTGTCAGCCGCTCACCGAAGCGCGTGGCATCCTGCCGGACCGTGTCCCAAGCGGCAGCAAGGCTCTGCTCCCGGCCGGTCGTCAGGACGCCCAAAGCATCGCTCCCACGCGCTCGCGCACTCACGAGACCGCCGAAGGGCGGCCAGTGTTTGGCACGAACATTAGTGGGTAACGGCAGCCCCCGCCATCGGAGAGCCGTTAAGACCCGGTTACGGACCGCGACGCCTCACCCGTTCGGGCGACGACTCAACGCGCTCGCGGCGACGACGAGGTCACCCATCCCGACGACCACCGGATGGGGCTCGATCTCCTGGAGCCGCGCCACCCGGCTCCTGGACCGCGCGTAACCGAGGAAACGTACCCGCGCCGCCCGCGCCGCCTCCGCGTCCCGCGGCGAGTCACCGATCATCAGGCACTGCTCCGGCCGTACCTTCAGCGCCGTCATGGCCCGCAGCAGGCAGTCGGGGTCCGGCTTCATCCTGGCCGGGTCGTACTGGTCACGGCCGTAGATCCGCGACCCGAAGACGCTCTCCAGCGAATGGCTCTTCAGATACGTCTCGACGGCCTGGGGCGAGTTGTTGGTGGTGATGGCGAGCAGTCGGCCACTGAGCGCCACGGCCCGTACGAATTCGTCGGCGCCCTCTGTCTCGCGCGCGGACGGTACGGCCGACTCCTCGCCGTGCGCGAGTATCCGCTCGAGCTCGGCGGCCACTCCGGGCGGCCAGGGCTCGCCGAGCATGGCGTGCGGGTCCTTGCTGCGCGCCGTCGCCGGATTCGGGGGACGTATCCCGTGCCGGTCGAGGTACCGGCGCATCTCTTCCGCTATCAGGCTGGCCGAATGCCTCGCGAACAGTTCGCAGACCGGTCCGTCGAAGTCGAGCAACAGGCATTCCGCCGCGTCGAGCAGGGCGAACGGGCTGCTCTCAGGTGATTCGAAGTACGTAGGAGTCACTCAAGGAGTGTCAGCGGCTCGGCGATCGTTGACCAGAGTGAGTCAAACCACTCCTGGGACTCGGTGACGAACTGCGAGTCCCGCTCCTTGGGCTTCTCGGTGTTCAGGCCGAACGAGAAGAGCGTCGCGGTGATGCCGAGGACGTCGTAGATGTTGCCCTTGCCCCGCTGGCCGAACTCGACCTCGCGGTCGATCACTTGATAGTGGCCGAACAGCGCGGTCCGCCCGTTGATGAGGTAGAGCTTGTGCATCGGGGTGATCGGTACGGTCCGCACCTCGACCGACTGCTCGACGTCGGGCTGGAATTCGGCCAGGGCCGCGAAAGCGGCGCGCACCGTGAGGACATGGGCGCGGACGAGTTGTCGTAGCCGCCACAGCGGGCGCTCGTCGGAGGCGTCGGCGACCAGCCGGGGAATCGCCAACTGCGCGGACAGGCTGGGCATCATGAGGCGGAGGCGGATCGACTCGGGCTTGAGGTCGCCGTCCTGAACCCGCGTCAGAGGTACGACCAGCGCGCGGCTGAGGGTTTCCGTGGTCAGCGAGTAGGCGTCGATGGTGACGTGCTGGTGCGTGAACGCCTCGTCGATGTGCGGCCGGAGGGCCTTGGAAGCACGTCCCGGCTCCTGGAGCCGGGTCTGCGAATCCGGGCGGTCTTCCTCCCAGCGCAGCACCTCGGACGGGCGTCCGCGCTGATTGTCGATGTAGCCGTCGTCGCGGAGTACGCCCAGCGCACGCTGGATCGTGGGACGGGAGACGTTGAAGCGCTCTTCCAACTCCGCCTGAGAAGGTATGCGTCCGCCGACCGGGTAGCGACCGTCGACGATCTCACCGCGGAGTACGTCCGCGATGTAGCGGTATGGGGGTCGGGAACCGTTGGTTCCGGCGTCTTCCTCGTCCACAAGACGACGTTACAACTTCCGGCGGGACAACGGTGCTTACCTGACCCGAGTTTATCGATCTCGGCCAACTGGGCACACCCTTGATAGAGGCAGCCTCTCTCAACTTCTCATTCGTGTAGGGAAGTTGAATGATCCAGCCTCATCGGGGGTCGCCAACTTCCCGTCCGATGGCGTGCGGGACATCGCAGCCACCCGCCTTCTGCAAAAGCGCGGAGTCGCGAAGGAGGGATCGGTCATGCTCGCTCTCAGTTTGTGCGCATATGCCTTCGAAGAGATCATCCAGTGGCGGTACGGCGCGGCAGGGGCCATCGCCGTCGGGCTGGTGGGACTCGGTCACAAGATGCGGAACACCACGTTCACCTGCATAGGGATCACCGCGATAGCGCTGCTGCTGGCGCAGTGACGGGCCGCGGAAAAGCGGGCAACCGGGTAAGTGGGTAAGCGCGGGGATCAGAAGACGTCGGGGCACCAGGGCCGGCGTGGGGTGCGGAACAGGGCGTCGGCTGTCCTGGCCGCACCCGTTCGGTGTTCGGAGACACGGCCGAGGGCGGCGAGGCGGACCGGGGACTCGTCGCCGAGGTAGAGGCAGCCGAGGTCGGCGACGGACAGGGAGAGGTCGGCGGAGGCCGGGGTGGGGGTGCAGGAGGCGGCGCCCGAGGGCGAGGTCTCCAGGAGGAAACGGCCGCCGGCCAGGCCCGCGGGGTCGTGGACGTCGAGCACGAGGGCGGCGGGGCCGCCCGCGTAGGTGCGGGCGGACAGGGCGGCGGGCACGTCGAGCATCCGCAGCCACATGAAGTCGGCGTAGGTCTCGGTGCGGGCGGCGCGCGGGTCGCCGAGGAGCAGCGGCAGGAGGTCGTCGGGCGCGCGGTGGCCGGACTTCAGCAGCGTCACCCAGTCCAGCGCGAGCAGGAAGCGCCACAGCGCGGTCTCGGCGGCCGGGGAGGCGGCGATCAGCCCGTGCACGCTCAGCTCGACCTTGGGGAACTTGCCCGGCCAGTGCTCTTCCTTGGCGGCGTACGCGGCCAGGCCGTCGACCCGGCCGTCGGCGTCGCGGTAGACGACGAAGAAGGGCTCGGTCCACGGCTGGGAGTCCAACGGCCGCTGTCCGGTGTTGACTTCCCACCAGTAGGGGGTGCGGTTGATCGCGCCGGGCGTCACCGCGCGGACCCGCTCGTGCAGCGCGGGGCCGACCTTGCGTACGTCCTCGACGGTCACGAGGTCCACCCGGCCGCCGTCCGTCGGGCCCGCCCAGCGCCGGTCGAGGCCCGCGCGCGGCACGTCGATCTCCCAGTCCGTCACCCAGGTCGCCGCGCCGAAGCCGTACCGTCCGTAGATCGGATATTCGGCCGCGACCAGGATCGACACCGGCTCGCCGCGCTCCTTGGCGGCGGCCAGGTCGGCCGCCATCATCCGGCTGGCCAGGCCGCGGCGGCGGTGCGTGCCGGTCACGGACACGTTCGTGACGGCGGAGGCCGCGACGGCCGCGCCGCCGGGCACGGTGAGCTGGCGCGGCATGCTGCGGAAGGTCGCCACACAGCGGCCCTGGTCGAAAGCGCCCTGCGTACGGCTCAGGTCGAACGCGGCCCTGCGGGCCTCGACCTCCGCCGCGCTCACCGAGGGCGCGAGATGGAAGCCGGCGAGCTTGGCCCGCACCCAGTCGGCGACATCGGATTCGGCCAGCGTGCGGATCTCAGGGCTCGAGGTCATACGCGCACGCTACGGACGCCCCCGGCCGTCCGCACCCGAATTTCGGCCGGGGAGCCGCCGGGCGCGCCGACCCGCCGCCACCGCGCGCCGAACCGCCGCCACCGCGCACCGAACCGCCCTCACCCCGCGCCGACCCGCCGCCACCGCGCGCCGACCCGCCCTCCCCCGTCCGACGGCACCGTCCTCACCCGTCCGACAGCAGGTCGTCCACCTTCGCCTCGCCCTCCCGGTACCGCCGGGTGATCTCCGCGCTGCACCCGTCCACCGTCTGCTGGAGGGCCTGGCGGCGGCGTGAGACCTGCTGCTCGTTGCGGACCAGGCGGCCCATCGCCGCGTCCAGCTCCGGGTCGGTGCGGGCGTCGAGGTCGGACAGCTCCACCTCGGCGAGCATGTCCTCGGCGAGCTGCCGCACCCGCTCGGTCAGCGGGGTGCCGAGCGTGACGTGGCGGGCGGAGGAACGGACCCGCGAAGGCCCGTCGGTCAGGATCTCCGAGAGCCGGTCGAGCACGGGCGACGTACTCGGCGCGTCGGGGCCCTGCCCCGCGGCCGTACCGCGCGCGTCCCGCCCGCTGCGCCTGGCCTGCTCGGCCTGGAGGATGTCGATCCTGCCGTGCAGCATCCGCCGCAGATACGACAGGTCGGCCTCCTCCTGCTGCGCGTCCCTGCGCAGCGCGCGCAGCGCGCCCAGGTCGAGCGCGCCGAGGTCGGGCGCGGGCAGGTCGGCGAGCGGGTTGCGCGGCGCGGGCGTGCGCAGCGGACCCCGTGAACCCAGCGGACCAGATCCGTCGGCCTTCAGCATGCGGTGGCCCTTCGTGGTGGGCGCCGTCGGTACGGCAGTGCCGGAAGTCTCTCCAGCGCCGGAAGTGGTCATGCCTGTTGTCCCCTCCGTGGCGGCGCCTGCGCCGCCACCCTTCCGATGCTGCCACCTGCCCCTGTCACCCCGCAGCGACTCTGCACCCGAACGGCCGTCGCAACTGTTGTGCGAAGCCGCCGACCGGGCGTACGTTCCCCTCCCCGCGCTCCCCCTCACCCGTGTGGGTGGCGTGCGGGCGCGGCAGGCCACAATGGGCGCATGCGAGCGGTGGCCCAGCGGGTGAGCGAAGCGGAAGTCGTGGTCGACGGGGAGAGCGTCGGTGCCATTACGGGGCCCGGCCTGTGCGTCCTGGTCGGCGTGACGCACGACGACACGAAGGAGAAGGCCGCGGCGCTGGCCCGCAAGTTGTGGACGCTGCGGATCCTGCCCGACGAGCGGTCCTGTTCCGACATCGGCGGCCCGCTGCTCGTCATCAGCCAGTTCACGCTTTACGGTGACGCCCGGAAGGGTCGCCGCCCCACCTGGAACGCCGCGGCGCCCGGCGACCTCGCCGAACCCCTGGTCGACGAGGTCGTCGCCCAGCTCAGGGCGCTCGGCGCGACCGTCGAGACGGGCCGGTTCGGCGCGGACATGAAGGTCTCGCTGACGAACGACGGCCCGTTCACAGTGGTCATCGACATGTGAGGCGGCACCCGCGCCCCGAAAAGCCACACGCGCCAACGGACCTACGGCGCCACGACCGTCTCCTGCGACGCCGCCGTCTGCTCCGCCATCAGCACCGCGTCCTCCGGCGTGTTCCGCTTCACCAGGGCCAGTGCGATCGGCCCCAGCTCCCAGTGCCGGGCCGAGGACGTGACGAAGCCGATCGCGCGGCCGTCCTCGCCGTCCGAGGCGAGCCGGACCGGGGCGCCGTGGCCCGGCAGCCGCACCTCGCTGCCGTCCAGGTGCAGAAAGACCAGGCGGCGCGGCGGGCGGCCGAGGTTCTGAACGCGGGCGACCGTCTCCTGTCCGCGGTAGCAGCCCTTCTGGAGGTGCACCGCGGTCTCCAGCCAGCCCAGCTCGTGCGGGATCGTACGATGATCGGTCTCCAGGCCCAGCCGCGGCCGGTGCGCCTCGATGCGCAGCGCCTCCAGGGCCAGCGCGCCGATCGGCGGCGCGGCCTTCGCGGCGAAGGACTCCAGCTCGGCGCGCGGCACGAAGACGTCCCGGCCGTACGCGGTCTCCCGTACGGCCCACTCCGACGGCACCGCCGTGATCGAACCGGCGGGCAGGTACACCACCGCGTAAGCGTCCGTGGCGTCCGCGGTCTCGACGCGGTAGAAGAACTTCATGCTCTCCAGGTAGGCGAGCAGCGCGCCCTGCGTGCCGGGCTCGACGTGCATCCAGGTCGTGGTGCCGTCGTCCACCAGGTACAGGGCGTGCTCGATGTGGCCGTTCGCCGACAGGACCAGCGCCTCGGTCGCCTGCCGGGGGGGAAGTTTCTCGACGTGCTGGGTGAGCAGCAGGTGCAGCCAGGACAGCCGGTCGTCGCCGGACACCGTCACCACACCGCGGTGCGACTGGTCCACGAAGCCGGTGCCGTCCGCGAGGGCGCGCTGCTCGCGGAAGAGGTCGCCGTAGTGCGCGGCCACTCCCTCGTCGGGGCCCTCGGCGAGGACAGCGCCGGGCAGCGACAGCAAAGGACTCTTCTTCACGCCGGTGGTCGCGCCGTCCGTCATGTTCACGCCGTCAGTCATGCCGTCAAGACTACGACTCCGCGCCGGTGCTACGACTCCGCGTCCGAACGCCTGTCCGCGCAGTCCCGGCAGCGGCCGAATATGGCGAAGTGCTTCATGTCCGTCTCGAAGCCCAGCTCCGCGCGCAGCCCGTCCTTCAGTGGCTCGGCCAGCGCGACCGGCACCTCCGTGACGGAGTCGCAGTCGCGGCAGACCAGGTGCATGTGGTCGTGCCGGTCGGCGAGGTGGTACGTGGGGGCGCCGTGGCCGAGGTGGGCGTGGCTGACCAGGTCCAGCTCTTCCAGCAGCTCAAGGGTCCGGTAGACGGTGGAGATGTTGATCCCCGAGGCGGTCTTGCGGACTTCGCACAGGATGTCGTCGGGCGTCGCGTGCTCCAGTACGTCCACGGCCTCCAGCACGAGCTGGCGCTGGGGCGTGAGCCGGTAGCCGCGCTGCCGCAGATCGGTCTTCCAGTCGATGGTCACCACACGGCCAGTGTAGGACCGTCCCGGAAAGCCGACCGTCCCGGAAAGGCGACCCTGGCTTCCCCGGCGTACGCGGGGCGCGGACCCGGGCGTACGCGCGATGCCGGGGCGTACGGCCGGCTCCGCCTCCGTGGAGCCCGGCCTACTTGAAGAAGGCGATGCCGTCGTCCGGCAGGTCCTTCAGGTCGGCGGCCCACTCCCGCGGGTCCACGACCTTCTTCAGGTGCGCCGACATGTACGCGCGCAGCGGCACCGCGGGGGTGGCCTTCTCGCCGACCCACATCAGGTCGCTGTTCACGTACCCGTACAGCCGCTTGCCGCCGCTGTAGTCGGGCGCGCCCGCGAGGCGTGCCACGGCGTCCGTGACCAGGTCGATCTGCGGCTTGCCGTCGGCCAGCTCGCCGGTCCAGATCTCCACGACGCCCTCGTCACGCGTGGTGGTGACGTCGACCTTGCGGTCCTTGTCGATCCGCCAGAAGCCGCTCTCGCTCTCCAGCGGCCTGACCTTCTTGCCCGCTTCGTCCAGCACCCACGAGTGCGAGGTGTACTCCAGGAACGGGCGGCCGTCGTGCGTGAAGACGACCTCCTGCCCGAAGTTGCACTTCTCGGAGCCCGGGAAGTCGTGGACGCCCGCGCCCTCCCACCGGCCGAGCAGGAACACCAGCGGTACGAGGTCGGGGTGCAGGTCGGACGGGATCTCGATCATGTCAGCGCTGGCCCTGGTAGAGCTTCTTCACCGCGTAGAACGCGAAGAGCGCGACGCCCAGGCAGACGAGCACGAGCAGGGCGTCGTAGACATACTCAATTTGCACGGGACGTGCTCCTCGGACGGATCATGCGGACGGGCCGCGCACGAGTCTAGTGCGCCGCCCGTCCGAAGGCGCGGCCAGGCCGCGTGACGTGCGCCCCAGCGCCCCGCCCCGCCGCCCGCCGCCCGCGGCTTCAGGCACTCAGCCGAGCAGCTGCGCCTGGAGCCGTACGGTCTGGCGGAACGGCACCGCGGGTGTGCCCCGCTTGACGCCCGCCTGCCGGCCGGTCGACTGCACGACCAGCGCCAGCGTGTCCCCGGCGTGGACGAAGGCGTACCGCGTCGCCGTGTCGTCGTACGGCGGGGTCTGGGCGTACGCGGAGACGGTGACGGGGACGGGCAGGGAGTCCGACTCCACGGAGTTGTCGCCCTCCTTGCTGTCGACGCCGGTCAGCGTCGTGTACTCGGCGCTGGTGGCGTAGTCACCGGCGTAGGCGGTGCTGACGAACTGCACGAGGTAGATCTGCGTACGGGTGCCGTCCGGCATGGACCAGGCGCGGCCCGCGATGTGCCGCAGGCCCTGTGCCGTGAGCGTGTTCCCGGCGGCGGCGCGGTCGCCGACGTCGAACCGCCCGACGTAGTCCTCGGCGGGCACCCAGCCCTTGACGCCGGGCAGCATGGTGTCCTCGACGGCGCCTTCGGGCAGCGGCAGCAGCAGTGACCTGAGGTCGGCGTAGTGGCGGCCCGAGGGGTTGACGCCCGTGTCCAGCGCGCCCGGCTTGCCCGCGGGCAGTTTCGGCAGCGCCAGCGGCGGAAACGTCCACCGGCCGTCGTCCGGCGTCTTGAGCCCCGGCACCTTCGTCCGCTCCGGCTGCGTCACCGCGTACGCCGTCGCCCCGCCGAACGCCGCGAAGACCAGAACGGCGGCCGTCCACCGCGCCAGCGCCCGCAGCCGCCGCCTCGGGCGGCGGGCCACGGGAAGGAGGTGCGGCTCGACGGCCGGCGCGTCGCCGGGCCCCTGGGGCGCCGGCCGGGACTCGGAAAGCCGCTCCGGCTGAGACGGCGGCTGCGGCGCGAGGGGGGTGGCGGGCTCAGCCGCAGGCGAATTGTCGGGCATCAGACGGCCTCTCCCGGGTCCTTGATGCGGTCGAGTTGCTGGGCGAGGAGTTTGGCGGCCTCGTTCTTCTGGAGCGGGACGACGCCGGAGGCGGTGACCGTGACCATGAGGTCGCCCTCGGTGGCCTGGCAGAGCATCTCGTCGAGTTTTTCGCCGGGCTCGGTCGGCGGCAGCACGCACGTCGCGCCGGGGTGGCCGTCGATCGTGGGCCCGTTGCGGAAGACGCCCAGCGCCTTGGTGAACTCGGTGAAGTAGTCGGTCTGGGCGTGCGCCGCCGTTTTGTTCTTCATCTGGACGATCTCGATCTCGACGATCAGATTCTCGATCGACCGGTACGTCCGCATGCCCGCGCCCTCGATGTGCAGCTGCGCGAGAGCCTTCTCCGTCTTCGCGCGCTGCTTCTTCGTCAGCCCGCCGAGGTCGCCCTTGACCAGGTCGGCGGCCTTCGTCGCGTTCAGTTCCACGTCGTTGCCGAAGCCCTCGACGTCCGGCCCCGGCCCGTAACCGGCGGGCATCGGCAGCAGCAGCTCGCTCAGGCTGCCGTAGTGGCTGCCGCCGGACTTCGCGCCGAAGTCCTCGGTGGCGGTCGGCGCGGGCGGCGTCCAGGGCGTGGCCACGGCGGGCTTGGCCGACGTGCCGTCGTCGCGCTGCTTCAGCACCGCGTAGCCGATCCCCCCGCCCGCCGCGACGGCCACCAGCGCGCCGACGGCGATCAGCGCGGGCCCGCGCCGCGACCGTACGGGAGCGGGCACGGGTGCCGGAGCGGGCACGGGCGCGGGAGCGGGCGGGGGTACTGCCGGGGGCCCGAAGGGGGCGGCGGGGACGGACGGCGGTACGTTCTCGGGCTCGTCGGTCACAGCCGCTCCAGTTGCCGCTTGATGAGGGACAGGACGGTCTTGACCTTGACCGGGTGCTCCGAGTCCAGGACGACCTCGACGAAGAGGTTGCCGACGCGGGCGAATCCGATGCCCCGGTACTGGGGCAGATAGCCGTCGCTCTCGTAGGGCCTGCCCGAACCCCACGCCTGGCCGTCGGCGGTGCCGGGCACGGGCGTGTTGTGGGCGAAGTGCGGGTTGGTGCCCGCGGCTCCCACCTGCTCGGTGAGGTGCCTGCCGGTGTACAGGGTCGCCTCGTCACGGAACTGCACGACTTCCACATGGGAGAAGTCGTGGCGGGCGTCCGTCCAGCCGGCGCCCGCCACCCGGCGGAAGTCGTTCTGGGCCAGCCGGGTGAAGGCGATGTCGGGGCGGCCGTAGCCGTCGGCGTATTCGACCAGCGACTGCCAGCCGCGTTCCAGCTCCTTCGTGCCCTTCGTCTTCGGTGTCGGCACGAGCAGTTTCAGCAGGTCGCCGTCGTAGACCGCGTTCCGGTCCTGGGCGACGGGGAGGGCCGGGACGTCCGGGCCCGTCCCCTTCGGCTGCGCCAGCGCGGGGCCGGTCAGCGGGGGCAGCGGCGTCGGCTCACGGTCGTGCTGGATCTTGTAGCCCACGCCTCCCCCGGCCAGCACGCCGAGCACCAGCGCGGCGGCGATCAGCAGCGTCGTGCGCCCGCGCGGGCGCGGCGGGTGCGGCGGCGTGGGCGGGAGGTCCGACGCGGGCGGCGTGGCCGGGAGGCCCGGCGCGGGCGGCAGGGGCGGGAAGTCCGGCGCGGGCGGCGCCTCGGGCTCCGGCTCGGGGCCCCGCTCCTGGGCAGGGGTGTCTTCGGACAGGGACAAGGGGATCTCCACGAGATGGTTCGGAAGGAGAAGGTCGCGCGGCGGGACCCGAGGTCAGTGACCGGTCTTCAGCCGCTGGAACTGGGCGTCGAGCAGGCGCTGGACCAGCGCGGCGGACGGTGCCTTGCCGCCGGTCAGGGTGATCGTGATGTGGACGTCGCCCTGGTGGGCGACGGCGACCACGGCGCTGGTGCTCTCGGCCGAGGAGGACTGGAGGTTGTAGGCGCGGGCCGGATAGGCGGTGGTCAGCGGAATCCGGGCACCCTGGTACGAGTGCTGCGCGTCGTACGCGGCGGTCTGTTCCGCGCTGCCGAAACGGATCAGCCGGGCGCTGACCTCGAAGGCCCCGTCCCCGGTGAGGTACGTGCGGTAGGCGCCGGTCCGGAAGCCGTACGTCTTCAGGGCCGCTCGGGCGTCGGACGGGTCGGAGGCGCTGCCCGCGATGTCGTCGGCGGTGTACGGCGAGCCGTCCGGGTCGCCGTAGACGTCGGCGTCCGAGGGCGCGGGGAGCAGGAAGAAGCGCAGGTCACCAGTGTGGACGCCGTGCGAGACCCGGCCCGGGACGCGCGCGGCGGCCGTGGGGGCTGCCGAAGAGGGCGTGGCCGCGCCGGTCGTCGGGGCCGCTGTCGCGGCGGAGGGCCTGGCGGGCGGGGCGACGGACGCGTCGGCGTGGCCGGAGGAGGAGCCGAGGGCGACGACCGCCCCCGCTGTCACGGCCGCCACGGCGACCAGTCCGGCCACGGCGCCGAACAGCGCGCCACGGCCGCGGCGGCGTACGCCACCGTCGTTCAGTTCCACAGAAGCCCCCCCGGGCGTACACGCGTGCGATGCACGCGGACTCGCATTATGTCGAGACGACACAGCGGCTTCACAACGAAATTTGCCGACGCCTGCGTGACGTACGACACAACCGGAGGGCAGAGGTGCCACCGGTACGGGTGCGGTGCGGCTCCGGGACGGCTGCGCCTACGCTGGCCGGATGGCGAAGAAGCTCGTGATCAAGGTGACGGCGGGCGCCGACGCGCCCGAGCGGTGCTCGCAGGCGTTCACGGTGGCGGCGGTCGCGGTGGCCAGCGGAGTGGAGGTCTCGCTCTGGCTGACCGGTGAGTCCGCGTGGTTCGCGCTGCCCGGCCGCGCGGCGGAGTTCGAGCTGCCGCACGCGGCGCCGCTGCCGGATCTGATCGACGCGGTGCTCGCCGCCGGGCAGGTCACCTTGTGCTCGCAGTGCGCGGCCCGCCGTGACATCAAGGAACAGGACGTCATCGCGGGCGTACGGATCGCGGGCGCGCAGCTCTTCGTCAGCGAGATCATGCCGGACGGCGTGCAGGCGCTGGTCTACTGAAGGCGCGGGCGCTACGGCGGACCGCCGCGGTCCAGCTCGTCCCACCACCGGTCGGACTCCGGGTCGCCGGACGAACCGTAGCTCTGGCGCTCGGACCGCGCCGGGGTCATCCTCCGGTGCTCCTCCATCGAGGTCGCGCCCGGCGGGGGCGGGTCATCGCGCTCTTTCCCGGTCGGCTTGCGCTCCTCGGGCCGCAGCGGCTCCTCGTCCCACCACCGGTCCTCAGGGCCCTTCCGGTTCGCCACGATCGCCGCGACCGGCGGGATCACCATCGCCACCAGGCACATCGCGATGGCCGCCGGCACCGACCAGATGCGGACAACCGACCACGCCATGACGAACAGCACCACGCAGGTGCCCATCATGGCGAAATACCAGTGACGGCGACGCGCGTTCACCCTTCAACGGTACGTCCGCCACGCCGGATCAGCACCCGCCGCGCACCCCCCGCCGGACGGAGTCCCGGAACAGCGAAGGGCCGCGCCCCCTTGCGCGGGGTGCGGCCCTTCACGGCGGGGTCAGACCGCGATGGCGACCTCGGACGGGGCGCCCTGCTGGGCGACGACGGTGCGGTCGACGGTGGCGCCGGGGACGAGGGCGCGGAGCGTCCAGGTACCGGGGGCCGCGAAGAAACGGAACTGCCCGGTCGCGGAGACCGGCACCTCGGCGGTGAACTCGCCGCCGCCGTCGAGCAGCCGGACGTAACCGGTGACCGGCTCGCCGTCGCGGGTCACCGACCCCTGGATGATCGTCTCTTTCGCCACGTCAACTCCTGCCAGATCGGGCCCACCGGCCTTGGCTCCACACATAACGTTCAGTCCTCCGGGGTCAGTTGGAGCCGAGCTCGATCGGAACGCCGACCAGCGAGCCGTATTCGGTCCACGAGCCGTCGTAGTTCTTGACGTTGGCCTGGCCGAGCAGCTCGTGCAGCACGAACCAGGTGAGCGCGGAGCGCTCGCCGATGCGGCAGTACGCGATGGTGTCCTTGGCCAGATCGACCTGCTCCTCGGCGTACAGCGCCGTCAGCTCGTCGTCCGACTTGAAGGTGCCGTCGTCGTTGGCGTTCTTCGACCACGGGATGTTGCGGGCGCTCGGCACGTGGCCGGGGCGCTGCGACTGCTCCTGCGGGAGGTGCGCCGGGGCGAGCAGCTTGCCGGAGAACTCGTCGGGCGAGCGGACGTCGACCAGGTTCAGCGAACCGATCGCGGCCACGACGTCGTCGCGGTAGGCGCGGATCGAGGTGTCCTGCTCCTTGGCCTTGTACGTGGTCGCGGGGCGCTCGGGCACGTCAACGGCCAGGTCGCGGGAGTCCAGCTCCCACTTCTTGCGGCCGCCGTCGAGCAGCTTCACGGAGTCGTGGCCGTACAGCTTGAAGTACCAGTAGGCGTAGGAGGCGAACCAGTTGTTGTTGCCGCCGTAGAGCACCACGGTGTCGTCGTTGGCGATGCCCTTGGCGGACAGCAGCGCCTCGAAGCCGGCCTGGTCCACGAAGTCGCGGCGGACCGGGTCCTGGAGGTCGGTCTTCCAGTCGATGCGGACGGCGTTCTTGATGTGGTTCTTGTCGTAGGCCGAGGTGTCCTCGTCGACCTCGACAATGACCACCTTGGGGTCGTCGATGTGGGCCTCGACCCAGTCGGCGTCCACCAGGACGTCACTGCGGCTCATCTTGTTTCTCCTCCGGGGCAGTACGGATGTGCGGTGCGCGACGGGCGCGCGGGGCTTGCGAGGGATACGCGATGCGCGTGATGCGCGGGGATTCGCCTGGCAGGCAGGGGAGGCAGGCTGCGCCGGGGGCCGTTACGGCCGGCATCGGCACGGAGGAACCGCCACCCCTAGGGCATGCGACAGAGCATGGCGGCGACGCGGCACAGGTCGACTGCCCGCCGCTTCGTGAGATCCGCCTGTCGCTTCATGGTCCCGATCGTAGGGATATCAACCCGTAGGTGTCACCGTCGTGTCATATACCGAGACAAGATTGTCCGCATGGCGGAATCACCATGCCACGCAACCCGTGTCTCGGCCCGTCCGGCGGCCTGCCGACGGCGTACGAGCGGCTTAATACCCCATGCCGGACCGTTCCGAACCACCCGATCGGGCGATACGGTCACCCCGCCCACCTGCGGAGGACTGCGGTACGGACACCGCCGTCTCAGTTGGCGAGAACGACGTTCTTGCCGCCCGCCGCCACCGACAGCCCGTCCGGCGTGCTGGTCACGGACGTCAGCGCGATCCCGGAGGGCAGGTGGGTGAGCTGCCGGGTGAAGTCGATCTGCTGCCGCACCTGGTCCTCCAGGCCCAGCTCGGTGAACGCCTTCGGCAGCTCCGCCGCCTGGAGGCCGATCTCGTCGGCGCCGCGCACCGTCACCTCGCTGAGCACGCTCAGCCTCGCGCCCATGAACTCGCCGGTGATCTTGACCAGCGCGCCGCCGTCCTTGCTCTTGGCGTCGCCCGCCGACGAGACCGTGATCCCGGTGGGCGCGGCCTTCGTCAGGTCCTCGTAGGTGAGGAAGGCGATGCCGTCGGCGGTGTCCGCGACCGCCCGCCGGTAGCTGTCGGAGAGCCGTACGCCGTGCAGGTCGGCGTGGAAGGAGTCGATCCGCAGGGTCTGCTCGCCGTTGCCCGCCGCGATGTCCTTCGCGGAGATCTTGACCTCGTCCAGCTTGCCGCCGGCGGCCTGGGTGAGGAACGGGAAGCCCTCGATGGACACCTTGGGCTTGGTGGTCAGGCCCTCGGTGAGCGCGGCGCGGTCGGCGGCCTTGTTCTGCGCCACCGACACCGTGATCCGGTCGGCCGCGACGAAGAGGCCGCCGAGGATCACCAGGACGATCAGAACTGTCCGCGCCACTCGCATGTGCTGTCGCTCCCCGCTCGTTCCCCGCTGATCTCCCCTCAGCCCTGACGGCGGGGCAGACCCGACGGTTCCCCTCGCGGCCAACCGTTACCGCGGCTCAATCCGCCCTTCACACGGTGCGCACGTGACCTGTGCGCCGCCTGTGCGAACAATTCACCGCCCGCGCGGACGGACCACCGCCCAGGCAGACGGATCATCGCCCGCGCGGACGGATCACCGCGCGGGCGGATCGAGCCGGTGGTCGCCGTCAGCCCGCGAGGACGCGGCCGAGGATGTAGACGGCCGGGGCCGCGGCGGTCAGCGGCAGCGCCACACCCGCGGTGAAGTGCACGAAACGGGACGGGAAGTCGTAGCTGGCGACCCGCAGGCCGATCAGCGCGCAGACACCGCAGGCCGCGGCGAGCAGGACGGCGTCCCCGCCGCTCATCCCGGTGGCCGGTCCGGTGGCGAAGCCGGTGGCCGCGGCGGCCAGCAGCGCCACGACGACGGAGGCGGCGCCCGGCAGCGGGAGGGCGCGGACGAGGGCCGCCAGGGCCACCGCGACGGCGCCGACCACGACCGGATCGGACCCGGCGTCGGAGGCCGCGGTGGCGAGGTAGCCCGCCGCGACGACCGTGAGCAGCGTGGACGCGGAGGTCGCCGTCAGCGAGGACATGCGTTCGTCGGCCGAGCCGTGGTGCCGCAGTTGCAGGACGAGCACGAGGAGCAGCCATACGCCGAGGGTGCCGATCAGCACCGCGGGGCCGTGGTCGTCACCGGCGATCAGCAGGCCGATGTCGGCGGTCACGCCGGACAGGAACGCCAGCGCGATGCCCTGCCGGGCGGGCCACATGCCGTTGAGCCGGAACCATCCGGCCGCCGTCACCGCCTGGAGCACCACCAGCAGCACCGCGAGGCCCGGCTTGCCGAGCGCCGCGCCACCCGCCATCAGCAGGCCGAGCGCCGCCGTCAGCGCCGCGGGCTCCAGCCCGGGGGCGATGATCGGTGAGCCGGTCCTGACCGGTGCCTGCGGCTGCCCCTGGGCCGGGGACTGGCCCTGGCCCTGGCCCTGGTCGCCGTGCCTGCCCGGCGTCTGCTGCGGCAGGCTCTCGACCACCGGCAGCACGGCGGTCTGCTCGACCCCGCCCGCCTGCGGGTGCGGGTGCGCCGCCCCCTGGGCCCAGTCCGCGCCTCCCGCGTGCCCGCCCCACGCGTCCCCGGGCGTCGGCGGCGCGTACGGCGCCCCCGGCTCCGAGTACGGCGGCATGGGCCCGGCCAGTGGCTCCGGCACGTACGTCCGGCCGCCGTCCGGGTGGTCCCCGTATTCGCGCGCGCCATACCCCTCGTCGTGGCCGCCGACCGGATAGACCCCGGCCCCCTGACCGGCGTGCCGGCCGCCGCCGTCCTGACCGTCACCGGCGTACGCGCCACCGGGCGCCGCGTACCCCTGACCCGCGTATCCCTGACCCGCGTATCCCTGACCCGCGGGCCCGCCGGGTGCCTGGCCGCCGTACGAACCGCCGCCGGTTCCGCCGTACCCGGCGTCCTGGCCCGCGCCGTGGCCGCCGCCCGGATACGCGGTCCCGCCGTTGTCCCCGGGCGCTCCGTACCCCGCGGCCGGGTAGCCCTCGGGCGCCTGGCCGCCGTACGGGCCCCCGTGGCTGCCGTACCCGGAGTCGTGTCCCTCGGGTGCGTAGGAGCCAGGGACGTAGGTGCCGCCGTGGCCCTCGGCCGGGTACGTGCCGGGGAGCTGACCGCCGTAGCCGGGGTCGTAGCCACCGCCGGTACTCGCGTCACCCGGGGCTCGGTGCCTGGCGTGGTTCGGGTCGGACGGGGAGCGGCCGTCGTGGTCGCCCTGGGCGGTGTCCGGGTCCGCGGGCCGCCGGCCGGATTCGTCGCCGGGCTGGAAGCCGTGCCATTCGTTGGTCATGTCATCCTCCCGCGAACGGTGGGAGGACCTCCACCGTGCCGCCGTCGGCCAGTTTGACCGAAGTGTGGTCCCGGGTGCCGACGGGGTTGCCGTCGACGAGGTATGAGCTGCGCAGCAGGACGCGGGCGAACTCCGGGCGCTGGGCGTGCCGTTCGCGTGCGGCGGCCAGGGCGTCGGCGAGGGTCGCCGCGCGGTACGGCTCCTCCGCCGTGCCCGCGGCGGCCTTGGCGGCGGCCCAGTAGCGGATCGTGCCCGCCGCCGGGCGCGCGGCCGTGTCGGGTGCGGCCATCGCGGCTCCGTCCTTCGTTCTGTCCTGTGCTCGCCGTGCGTGTCACTCGCCGTACGTGTCACTCGCCGTGCGTGTCTGACGTGTGGTGCGGCGTCCATCATGGCCCGTCCACGTCACCTCGCGGGAACGCGGCCCGTCAGCCAGTCGCCGATCCGGCGCAGCAGCGCGTCGTCCGCGGCGTTCTCCGCGTGGCCGAAACCGGGTTCGATCCACAGCTCCGCCCGGTCCCGCCCGGCCGCGTCGGCCAGCGAGAGCGGGTGGTCCAGCGGGAAGTATCCGTCCCGGTCGCCGTGCACGATGAGCAGCGGGATGTCCGGGTCGATCAGCGGGACGGCCTCGACCGGGGAGAGCGGCACCGGGTCCCAGTCCGCCGCGCGGATGCGGGTCTTCAGGCCGAGCCGCGAGACCAGGCGGCCCGCCGGGCGGGTGATCGCCCAGTGCACGCGGCGCATGGGCGCGGTGCCGCGGTAGTACCAGCGGGCGGGCGAGCTGACGGAGACGACCGCGTCCACACGCGCCGGTGAATGCGCCGTCGTGCGCCCGTCACGCGCCGGGCGCACGACCCCCCGCCCGTTCCGTCGTACGTCGCCACGTACGCCGTCCCCGCCTGCGTCGTTGCCGCGTACGTCCTGAGGCCCCGCCGCCGAGCACACCGCCGCGTGCACCGTCTGTCCCGCCGCGTGCCGCAGGACCACGGAGCCGCCCATGGAGAAGCCGACGGTGGCCACCCGCCGGTAGCCGAGGCGGCGGGCCCAGGAGACGGCCGCGTCGAGGTCGAGCACTTCGAGATCGCCGACCGTGGACAGGCCGCCGGACCGCCCGTGACCGCGGAAGGAGAAGGTCACGACACCGGCCGAACCGCCGAGGACACGGGCCGCCCTGCGCACCGCGGGCCGCTCCAGCGCACCGGTGAATCCATGGGCCACGACGATCGCCAATTCGCGCTCTTCGGCCATCGATTCGCGCACTTCGGCCGCCGATTCACCCCTCGAATCGGCGGCCGATTCACGGGTCGTTTCGACGCGCCGGACATCACCTGTCCGGTCCGCCGTATCGACCGCCGATTCCGTGTCCGCGGGCCGGTGTTCCGCCTCGATCCGTACGCCGTCGGCCGTCAGGAGCGTTCTCCGCCCAGCGGCATTACCGTCGCCGGAAGTGATCGGTGCTACACGGAAACGCTGGTCATCGGTCTCGGCAGGGCTGTCCATGTGGGCTATTCTTCCGTGCAAGAGGACCTGGGCAATGTCGCCCCCGGGTCCTTTCGTGCTTTCCGGCACGAGGTACGTCCTCGCAGGGACCGAGGAGGGTTCGGAAATGAGCAAGCGCACCGCGTGCGGAAACCGCGCACAGCCACGAGCACACCGACGAAACGTCCGGACGACCGACGGGAGCTGCCGGTGAGTTCTCTCCTGCTTCTGACCAATGCCCTCCAGCCCTCCACCGAAGTGCTGCCCGCGCTCGGGCTGCTGCTGCACAGCGTCCGCGTGGCGCCCGCCGAGGGCCCGGCCCTGGTGGACACCCCGGGCGCCGACGTGATCCTGATCGACGGCCGCCGCGATCTGCCGCAGGTGCGGAGCCTGTGTCAGCTCCTGCGCTCGACCGGGCCCGGCTGCCCGCTGATGCTGGTCGTCACCGAGGGCGGACTCGCCGCGGTGACCGCGGACTGGGGGATCGACGACGTGCTGCTGGACACCGCGGGTCCCGCCGAGGTGGAGGCCCGGCTGCGGCTGGCCATGGGCCGCCAGCAGATCACCACGGACGACAGCCCGATGGAGATCCGCAACGGCGACCTGTCGGTCGACGAGGCCACGTACAGCGCGAAGCTCAAGGGCCGGGTTCTGGACCTGACCTTCAAGGAGTTCGAGCTGCTGAAGTACCTGGCGCAGCACCCGGGCCGGGTCTTCACCCGCGCCCAGCTCCTCCAGGAGGTGTGGGGCTACGACTACTTCGGCGGCACCCGCACGGTGGACGTGCACGTACGGCGGCTGCGCGCCAAGCTCGGCGTGGAGCACGAGTCGCTGATCGGCACCGTCCGCAATGTCGGCTACCGCTTCGTGACCCCGGAGAAGGTCGAGCGGGCCGCCGAGGAGGCCGCCAGGAGCGAGGCCGCGCAGGGCCGCGGGCCGCAGCGTTCCGACGAGCCCGCGGACGTCCCCGTCGAGCGGCTGAAATCCGCCGAACAGACCGTATGACGAGCCATGTGACGACTGGATAGACACGCGTAGACTGCGCGACGTGCCCAAGGTGACGCGTGACGACGTGGCAAGGCTGGCGGGGACGTCCACCGCGGTCGTCAGCTACGTCATCAACAACGGACCCCGGCCGGTAGCCCCGGCCACCCGCGAGCGCGTGCTCGCGGCCATCAAGCAGCTCGGCTACCGCCCGGACCGTGTGGCCCAGGCGATGGCGAGCCGCCGTACCGACCTCATCGGCCTGATCGTGCCCGACGCGCGCCAGCCGTTCTTCGCGGAGATGGCGCACGCGGTGGAACAGGCCGCGTCGGACCGCGGGAAGATGGTGCTGGTCGGGAACTCCGACTACCTCGACGAACGCGAGGTGCACTACCTGCGGGCCTTCCTCGGCATGCGGGTCTCCGGGCTGATCCTGATCAGCCAGGGCCCCAGCGAGAACGCGGCGACCGAGATCGACGCCTGGGACGCGCGTGTGGTGCTGCTGCACGAGCGGCCCGAGGCGATCGACGACATCGCCGTGGTCACCGACGACATCGGCGGCGCGCAGCTCGCCACCCGCCACCTGCTGGAGCACGGGCACGCGTACGTGGCCTGCCTCGGCGGCATGGAGAAGACGCCGGTGATCGGCGACCCCGTCACCGACCACGTGGTCGGCTGGCAGAGGGCCATGCAGGAAGCGGGGCGGTCCACGGAGGGCCGCCTTTTCCAGGCCCCGTACAACCGGTACGACGCCTACGAGGTCGCGCTGGGCCTGCTGGCCGGGCCCGACCGGCCGCCGGCCATCTTCTGCGCCACCGACGACCAGGCGATCGGCGTGCTGCGCGCCGCGCGTGAGCTGCGGATCGACGTGCCGGAACAGCTCGCGGTCGCCGGGTTCGACGACGTGAAGGAAGCCGCGCTCGCCGATCCGCCGCTGACCACGGTCGCCTCCGACCGGCAGGCGATGGCCAGGGCGGCGGTGGACGCGGTGCTCGACGACTCGCTGCGGGTGCCGGGCGCCCGGCGCGAGCGGCTGCGGCAGTTCCCCTCCCGGCTCGTGGTGCGGGGGTCGTGCGGCTGCCACGGGTAGCCGCGGGAGCCGGGGCGCACGGCCGCCGCGCGTAGCCGTACGCGCGGCGGCGCACGGGCGGCGGTGTGCGGGCGGTCGCGGGCGGCGGTGCGCGGGCGGTCGGGACCGGGTGTTCCCGATCTTGTTTATATGGGGCATACCCACTTCTGCCGGGCTTCTCAGCGAGTGCTCAGGAAGCTCTCATCTTCCGGGCACAGAGTCATTGTCATGACCGAGAGCAGCCGCACCGGCGGCGAACACCAGAACCCGGACGAACCGCAGCTTCCGCTCTACTTCGGCGATGAGGCCCCCCAGGTCTCCGAGCCGGAGGCCCCGCAGTACCGCCAGGCCCCCGACTACGACGCCCCCTCCGCGACCGGCTTCCCGCCGCCGCCCCCGTACGACCCCGCCACGCCCGCCGTCGCCGGGGCGTCGCCCGCTCCCCGCCGCAAGGCCCGCAAGCCCGTCGCGCTGTTCGCCGCCGTCGCGCTCGCGGCCGGTGTGATCGGCGGCGGCGCGGGAGCGCTGATCGGCAACGCGACGCACGACAACGGCACGACGACGACGGCCAGTTCGGCGGTCAACGCGAGCGTCGTGAACGGCAGCGTCAGCAGCGTGGCCAAGGCGGTCAGCCCCAGCGTCGTCGAGATCAACGCGACGTCCGGCGCGGGCAAGTCCACCGGCGCCGGTGTCATCATCACCAGCGGCGGCGAGATCATCACCAACAACCACGTGGTCGCCGGATCGACCTCGGTGTCCGTGACGTACAGCAACGGCAAGACGGCCACCGCGACGGTGGTCGGCACCGACTCCGCCAAGGACCTCGCGCTGATCAAGGTGCAGGGTGCCAGCGGACTGCCCGCGGCCACGCTCGGCGACTCCTCGAACATCGCCGTCGGCGACTCGGTGGTGGCCATCGGCTCCCCCGAGGGCCTGACCGGCACTGTCACCAGCGGCATCGTGTCCTCGCTCAACCGCGACGTGACCGTGTCCACCGACGAGAACCAGGGCCAAGGCCAGGGCGGCCAGGGCAACGGCCAGTGGCCGTTCTCCTTCGGCGGCAACCAGTACAACGGCGACACCGGCAACTCCACCACCACGTACAAGGCGATCCAGACCGACGCCTCGCTCAACCCCGGCAACTCCGGCGGTGCCCTGATCAACATGAGCGGCCAGATCATCGGCATCAACTCCGCGATGTACTCGGACGCGTCCTCCTCGGGCAGCAGCTCCGGCAGCGTCGGCCTCGGCTTCGCGATCCCGATCAACACCGTGAAGTCCGACCTCGCGAGCCTGCGCGCGGGCGGCACCAGCGGCAGCGGCACGACCGACAACAACGGCAGCAGCAGCAGCGGGAACGGCAACGGGAGCAGCGGCGGCGGTAACAGCGGCGGCGGCTTCGGCGGCTTCTGAGCCGACGGGACCGCGGGCACGCGGAACCGCTGAGGGGCCGCCCTCGCCTCTCCGCCCCTCCGCCTCACCGACCCTCTGCCTCACCGACCCTCCGCCTACCCAACCGTCCGTCCCCCCCGCCCCTCCGGAAAGAACGGCACCACCCCGAACCACCCTGGGAGAACGCCATGAGCAGCAGCACCCTCACCGTCAGCGCCAACCGGCTGCGCCGCGCCCTCAGTGCCGCCGTCTCCTGGAGTCCGCACAACGCGGCCGTCGCCACCGGGCCCGCCGATCTCGACCTGCCGCTCGCCCACATCGCCGCCGGCGCGGCCCGCGACGCGGCGGCGGACCGGGCCGTCCGGCGGGAGTCGGCCCCGCGCCCCGCCGAGGTCTCCGCCTCCGCGAAACCCGTGAGCCGCGCGCACCGCGGGACCGCACGACGCGGGACGCGCGCCGTGCGACGCTGAGAGAGTTCCGGCACCATTCCGATGTCCATCAGTGAGGTACCCGACACCATGAGCCCCGGCGACAGCGGCGAGGCCCCCGCCCGCATCCTGATCGTGGACGACGAGCCCGCCGTACGGGAGGCCCTGCGCCGCAGCCTCGCCTTCGAGGGGTACGACACCGCCCTGGCCGCGGACGGGCTCGCCGCCCTCGACCAGGCGGAGGCGTACCGCCCCGACGCGATCGTGCTCGACGTCCTCATGCCGCGCATGGACGGCCTCACCACGGCGCGCCGCCTGCGCGCCACCGGAGTGACCACCCCGATCCTCATGCTCACCGCGCGGGACACCGTCGGCGACCGCGTCACCGGCCTCGACGCGGGCGCCGACGACTACCTCGTCAAGCCCTTCGAGCTGGACGAGCTGCTGGCCCGGCTCAGAGCCCTGCTGCGGCGCAGTTCCTACGCCACCGTCGGCCACGAAGGCGACGGTGGCGGCCACGCGCTCACCTTCGCCGATCTGCGGATGGACACCACCACCCGCGAGGTCACCAGGAACGGGCGCCCGGTCGAGCTGACCCGGACCGAGTACACCCTGCTGGAGCTCTTCCTCACCCACCCGCGCCAGGTCCTCACCCGCGAGCAGATCCTCAAGTCCGTCTGGGGCTTCGACTTCGAGCCCTCGTCCAACTCCCTCGACGTCTACGTCATGTACCTGCGGCGCAAGACCGAGGCGGGCGGCATGCGACGGCTCGTCCACACGGTACGAGGAGTGGGGTACGTCCTGCGCGCCCCGGACGGCGGCCACGCGTGAAGCGGCTCCCCCTGAGGTCCCGGCTCACCATCCTCACCGCGGCGGCGGTGGCCGTGGCGGTGGCGGTGGTGTCGCTGGTCTGCTGGCTGCTGGTGCGCGACCAGCTCATGAGCGAGCTGGACAAGTCGCTGCGCCAGCCGGACATCGTGCCGGTACAGCAGATCTCGCGCACGCTCAACACCCAGGGCTGCCAGTCGAGCGTTCCGGCGATGAACAGCACGCAGGGCGCCAACGGCGGCTCCGTCGGCTTCATCACCACCAACACCCTGGCCCAGGTGGTGCTCTCCGACGGCACGCCCTGCTGGGTGCAGGGCCGTACGACCATCCCCGTCGGCCCCGCCGACCACGCGGTCGCGGACGGCCAGCGACGCGACGCCCTCCACACGGTGACCGCGCCCAACGGCCAGAAGCTACGCGTCTACACCTCACAGGCACGGATCAATCTCCAGCCGGCGGCGATTTCCGTGGCCCGGCCGCTGAGCGATGTCGACCGCCCGCTGACCACCCTGGCCTGGGTCCTGCTGGCCGTCGCCGGGATCGGCGTGGTCGGCGCGGCGAGCGCGGGGCTGTGGATCGCGCGGACGGGGCTGCGGCCGGTCGACCGGCTGACCGAGACCGTCGAGCACATCGCCCGCACCGAGGATCTGAACGTCAACATCCCGGTGGAGGGCGAGGACGAGATCGCCCGGCTGAGCGCGTCGTTCAACGCGATGACGGCCGCGCTGGCGTCGTCGCGCGACCGGCAGCAGCAGCTCATCGCGGACGCCGGGCACGAACTGCGCACGCCGCTCACGTCGTTGCGGACCAACATCGAGCTGTTGGAGCGCAGTGAGGCCACCGGCCGGGCGATCCCGCCGGAGGACCGCAAGGCGCTGATGGCGTCGGTGAAAGCGCAGATGACCGAACTGGCCTCGCTGATCGGCGACTTGCAGGAGCTGTCCCGGCCGGACGCCGTACCGACCCTTGAGGTGGTGGCGCTGCACGAGAGCGCGGAGACGGCGCTGGAGCGTGCGCGGCTGCGCGGGCCCGACCTGAAGATCAGCGCGGAGCTGGCGCCCTGGTATGTGCGGGCGGAGCCGGCCGCGTTGGAGCGGGCGATCGTCAATCTGCTGGACAACGCGGTGAAGTTCAGCCCGCCCGGCGGCGGGATCGAGGTGCGGCTGGCCGACGGGCAGCTCACCGTACGCGATCACGGGCCGGGCATCCCGGAGGACGAACTGCCGCATGTCTTCGAGCGGTTCTGGCGGTCGCCGTCGGCGCGGTCGCTGCCGGGCAGCGGGCTCGGGCTGTCGATCGTGGCGCGCACGGTGCAGCAGTCGGGCGGCGAGGTCGCGCTGACCCGGGCGCCGGGGGGCGGCACGCTCGCCGCCCTCCGGCTGCCGGGAGCGCCGACCGCGCCGCCCGAGGGGCCCGCCGTGTCGTCCGGCGGCTCGACCGTATTCGCCGGTTTCGACGAATGACCGTGCTCTGAGCCCTACTTGATGACGGTGACCCGGTCGGCGGCGGGCGGGGCGAGGGGCGCCGCGGCCGTGGAGTGGGCGGTCAGGTAGGTGGCGAAGGCGGCCAGGTCGTCGCCGCCGATCAGCAGGGACGTGCCCTGGGCGAGGACGGGGAAGCCGTCGCCGCCGCCGGTCAGGAAGTTGTTCATCGCGACGCGGTAGCTGGCGGCCGGGTCGATCGGGGCGCCGTTGAGCTTGACGGAGTCCGCGACGACGCGCGCCGCGCCGGACTTGGTCAGGTCGAGCGTGTAGGTGAGCCCGGCCGAGATCTGGAGGATCTTCGTCGCCGCCTCGTTCGGCCCGCTGACCTGCTGCTGGAGCGCGGTCACGAGCTGCGCGCCGGTCAGCGTCTCCAGGTTCACGGTGTTGCTGAACGGCTGTACGGCGAAGCCCTCGGCGTAGGTGACGACGCCGTCGCCCTCGTTGCCGGAGGCCGCGTAGACCAGGTCGGTGCGGATGCCGCCGGGGTTCATGAACGCGATCTGCGTGGTCGGGTCGAGGGTCTTGGCGTATTCGAGCTGCGCGTCGGCGATGAGGTCGCCCAGCGGCGTCTCGTTGGTGCCGGTGCGGGCGATGTCGCCGCTGATCCAGCCGACGGTGCGGTTGGCGATCGGGGCGGCCAGCGCGTTCCAGCGGGTGATCAGCGAGGTCATGTCGGCGGCCTTGGGCTGGACGCGGTCCACGACGTGGTTGCTGCCCTTGACCGAGGTGCGCACGATGTCGCCGGTGCGCTTGTCGACCTTCATGTCCAGCTCGGTGTAGAGCCGCCCGAAGGACGAGGCGCTGGTGACCAGCCGGGGCTTGCCCGCCGGGTCGGGGATGGTGCAGACGTACGCGTTGTGGGTGTGGCCGGTGACCAGCGCGTCGACGTCCGGCGAGATCTTCTTCGCGATGTCCACGATCGGGCCGGAGATGCCGGTGCCGGGACCGCCGCTGTCGCAGTCGTAGTTGTAGCTGCCGGAGACCGGGAAGCCGCCCTCGTGGATCAGCGCGACGACCGACTTGACGCCCCGCTTGCGCAGTTCGGCCGTGTACTTGTTGACCGTCTCGGCCTCGTCGAGGAACTTCAGGCCCTTCACACCGGACGCGGTGACGATGTTCGGGGTGCCCTTGAGGGTGACGCCGATGAAACCGACGCGGACGCCCTTGACGTTCTTGATCGTGTAGGGGGCGAGCAGCGGGCGGCCGGTCTTCTCGTTGACGACGTTCGCCGACAGGATCGGGTAGTCGGCGCCCTTGAACTTCTTGCCCTTCTCGTAGCAGCCCTCGACCGGGTGGCAGCCGCCGTTCTGGAGACGGAGCAGTTCGTCCTTGCCCTCGTCGAACTCGTGGTTGCCGACGCCGGTGACGTCGAGGCCGATCTTGTTCATCGCCTCGACGGTGGGCTCGTCGTGGAAGAGGCCGGACAGCAGCGGGCTCGCGCCGACCAGGTCGCCCGCGGCGACGGTCAGCGAACGGTCGTGGCCCTTGCGGGCGTTGCGCAGGCTGGTCGCCAGGTACTCGACGCCACCGGCGTCGATGGTCTTGACGGTGCCGTCGGCCTGCTGCTCGGTGACGCGGCCGGAGGAGCCGGCCGGGGGCTCCAGATTGCCGTGGAAGTCGTTGATCGTCAGCAACTGGAGGTCGACCGTGTTGCCGGACTGCCCGTGGCCCGGCTTTCCGGGGTGGCCGGGCCGGTCGTGGCCGCCACCGTGCTGGGCGGGCCCGGCCGCGACAAGCGCGCCGACGGCCACGAGCCCGACGGCCGCGACGGAGATTCTGCGCGTCAGAGACATGGATCCCCTCGGATCAAGGACTGGCGTCGGCTGGGGTCAGCCGCCGTCAGATGAAGTCAACAACTGGTCAAATACGGGTCACGCGGAGGGCAGCATAGAGTCAACGCGCGTAGCGCGGCAGGGGGGCGGGGGTTAAGACCCGGTTACCGCCCGGTGGGCCGGGATCGTCCGGGTGAGGTCCGGTGGCGCGATGTCGCCGTATCGGGTCTCACGATGCGAAACGAACTGTCTCAAACTGCGGAGCAGCCGCCATAGTTGGATGCACCACCCACTCACCGAGGAGGTGCTTCCGACGTGCGTCGTTGGATCATGCTGGCGCTGGGAACGGCCGCGCAGACCGCGGCCTGCGCCTTCGTGTACGGGGTCCCGTATCTGGCCGACGAGCTGCGCGGCCAGCAGGGGCTGAGCCTCACACGGGTCGGTTTCCTGGTGGCGTGCCCGACCGCGGGGCTGGTGCTCGCGCTCTACCTGTGGGGCGCGGCGGCCGACCGGTGGGGCGAGCGGGTGGTGATCGCGCTCGGCCTCGGCATCGCGGCCGGCGCCCTCGGCGGGGCCGCCTGGGCCGCGCACGGCATGGTCGCGCTCGGCGCGCTGCTGGTGCTGGCGGGCGCGTCCGGCGCCTCGGTCTACTCGGCCAGCGGACGCCTGGTGATGGGCTGGTTCTCCGCCGAGGAGCGCGGGCTGGCCATGGGCATCCGGCAGACCTCCACCCCGCTCGGCATGGGCGTGGCCGCCCTCGCCATGCCGCCGCTGGCCGCCGCGCACGGGCTGCGCGGCGCCTTCGGCTTCCTCGCCGCGATCTGCGCCGTCATCGCCGTGCTGATCGCGGTCTTCGCCGCCGACCCGGCGCGCGCCGAGGCCGCCGCGGCGGGCCCCGCGCCGAACCCGTACCGCGGCTCGCGGCTGCTGCCCCGCATCCACGGGTCGGCCGCGCTGCTGGTGATCCCGCAGTTCACCGCGGGGGCCTTCGCGCTGGTGCTGCTGGTCGACGTACGCGGCTGGTCGCCGGTGCACGCCGGGCAGCTCATCGCCGTCGCCCAAGGTCTGGGCGCGGTGTCCCGCATCCTGGTCGGCCGCTGGTCGGACCGGGTCGGCGACCGGCTGCGGCCGATGCGGCAGCTCGCCGTCCTGACCGCCGCCGTGGTGGCCGCCACCGCCGTGAGCACCGCCTTCCCCTCCCCGCTGACCCCCGTGCTGCTGGTCGCCGCCATCGCGATCACCTCAAGCACCAACGGCCTGTCCTTCACCTCCACCGCCGAGCACGCGGGCCCCGCCTGGTCGGGTCGCGCCCTCGGGGTCCACAACACCGGCCAGAATCTGACCGCCGCCGTCGTCCCGCCGGTCATGGCCGCCGTCATCTCGGCCACCGCCTACTGGCCCGGCTTCGCCCTCGCCGCCGCCACGACCTGCGTCTCCGCCGTCCTCATCCCGATCCCCCGCCGCGCCGCCCCCGCCGACGCCGAGGCCGCCCGCCGTACGGTCTCGGCCTGACCGACGCTTTCGGCTCCGCGGGCACCCGCCGCCACCGATGCCGGGGGCACCCGCCGTACGATCTCCGCATGACCGACGCGCGGATCGAGGCCCTGACAGAACTGCCCGCTGACACCGCCGAAGCGGTGCTCGGCCTGATCGGGGCGGCGACCGCCGCGGACGGGCAGCCCGCCGTCTCCGAGAGCGGACGGCTCCATGTGCGCGGCGGCGCGCGCGAGGGCGTACGGCACCTGCTGCTGTGGACGCCTGGACAGGACGGGGCCGAGGGGGCCGACGGAGCCGGGGCCGACCTCACCGGATACGCGCAGATCGACGGCTCGGACCCGGTCGAGGCGCCCTCCGCCGAACTCGTCGTCCACCCCGCGCGGCGCTCCCGCGGCCACGGCCGCACCCTGGCCGCTGCCCTTCTGGACGCCACCGGCAGGCGCGTACGCGTCTGGGCCCACGGCGGGCACCCCGCCGCCCGGCACCTCGCCGTCCAGCTCGGCCTCAAGCTCTTCCGCGAGCTGCGGCAGATGCGGCGGCCCCTGACCCCGGACGCCGCCGACCTCCCCGAGCCGCGGCTGCCCGACGGCATCACCGTCCGCACCTTCGTCCCCGGGCGCGACGACGCCGCGTGGCTCGCCGTCAACGCCGCCGCCTTCGCCCACCACCCCGAGCAGGGCTCCCTCACCCAGCGCGACCTCTCCGACCGCCTCGCCGAGCCCTGGTTCGACCCCGCCGGCTTCTTCCTCGCCTTCCGCGGCGACGACCTCGTCGGCTTCCACTGGACCAAAGTCCACCCCGAAGGGCTCGGCGAGGTCTACGTCGTCGGCGTCCTCCCCGCCGAGCAGGGTTCCGGCCTCGGCCGCGCCCTCACCGCCGTCGGGCTCCGCCACCTCGCCCGTGACCGCCGCCTTCCCGCCGCCCTGCTCTACGTCGACGCCGACAATCCCGCCGCCCTCTCCGTCTACGAACGCCTCGGCTTCACCACCCACGAGGTCGACCTCATGTACCGCACCGAAACCTAAGCCCCCCCCCCGCAGGGCCTGCCCTTCCGGGGGCGCGCCCCCAGTGCCTCCGCCCCGCGCACGGCCTGCCTTCAGGGCGCGCCCCCAGTGCCTCCGCCTTGCGCAGGGCCTGCCCTTCCGGGGCGCGCCCAGTGCCTCCACCCCGCGCACGGCCTGTTTTTTTAGGGGCGCGGGGAACTGCGCGACCAGCCCCCACCGGGCTGTCAGCCCGAAAACAACCGCATCTGCCCCGCTGGGGCCGGTTCCTCACCCGCGCCACCGCGCGGGCTGAGCGCGCAGTTCCCCGCGCCCCTAACTACACGGCGTGCCGCCCCGGCAGAAGAACCGCCCCGGGGCCGCGCCCCTAAAAGATCGGCCCACCCCCCGGCAGAAGCCCCCCGGGCCGCGCCCCAAAAAACACGGGGCCGGCGCCCGGCAGAAGAACCGCCCCAGGGCGCGCCCCTGGGAAGATCGGCCCACCCCCCCGGCAGGGGACCCGCGGGGCCGCGCCCGTGGAAAGGGGCTCACCTGCGCGAGGTGGAGGGGGAGGGGGCGGACCGGAGGGTTCGGACGGGGCGCGAGCCGTGCTTCGAAGGCACCCCCGCTGGAAGCGTCCCGCTTGCCTGACGGCAACGCTCTCGTTACCGGCGATTCAACCTCGCTTGCGAGCATCGCAGGATGCAGCCCGCTGCCCCCGCACCCCCTCCCCCGCCCGACCTGCCGAAACCCTCGGGTACACGGGACAATGGACCGACGGCCCACGGTCGCCCCGAGCCGGCCGCAGGCCGCCCCGTGCCGGACCAGGAGGAGGGCTCGCATCCCATGGCCCAGACGAATCACCCCAGTTTTCCCGCCCAGCCCCAGCAGTCGTTGGCGTCCGGGACGTTCCGCCCCCGCGTCGTACCGAATCCGGACCCGGGATCGTCGAGCCTGGGCGAGGCGAGCGAGGAATTCGGTGAGGAATTGCCGCAGGGCCGCTTCCTGGACCGCGAACGCAGCTGGCTGGCGTTCAACGAGCGGGTGCTCGAGCTGGCCGAGGACCCGGCGACCCCGCTCCTCGAACGGGCTAACTTCCTGGCGATATTCGCCAGCAATCTGGACGAGTTCTTCATGGTCAGGGTCGCGGGCCTGAAGCGGCGTATCGCGACCGGTGTCGCGACCCGTTCGGCGTCCGGCGCCCAGCCGCGCGAGGTGCTGGACCTGATCCTGACCAGGTCGCGGGAGCTGATGGCCAGGCACGCGGCCTGCTTCCAGAACGACGTGGCGCCGCAGCTCGCGGACGAGGGCATCCACGTCATCCGCTGGCACGAGCTGACCGAGAAGGAGCAGGCGCGGCTGTTCACGCTGTTCCGGCAGCAGATCTTCCCGGTGCTGACCCCGCTGGCCGTCGACCCGGCGCACCCGTTCCCGTACATCTCGGGTCTGTCGCTGAATCTGGCGGTGGTGGTACGGAATCCGGTCTCGGGCAACGAGCACTTCGCGCGGGTGAAGGTGCCGCCGATCCTGTCGCGCTTCCTGGAGGCGGGTCCGCAGCGGTACGTGCCGCTGGAGGACGTGATCGCCGCGCACCTGGAGGAGCTGTTCCCCGGCATGGAGGTGCTCGACCACCACATGTTCCGGGTCACGCGCAACGAGGACCTGGAAGTGGAGGAGGACGACGGCGAGAATCTGCTCCAGGCGCTGGAGAAGGAACTCATGCGCCGCCGCTTCGGCCCGCCGGTCCGCCTGGAGGTCGAGGAGTCCATCGCCCCGCGCGTGCTCGACCTGCTGGTGCACGAGCTGAAGATGAAGCACAACGAGGTGTATCCGCTGCCGGGTCCGCTGGACCTGACCGGGCTGTTCGCCATCGCGGGCCTGGACCGCCCCGAGCTGAAATACCAGAAGTTCGTGGCGGGCACCCACCGCGACCTGGCGGAGGTCGAGTCCGCGTCGGCGCCCGACATCTTCGCGGCACTGCGCCGCCGGGACGTGCTGCTGCACCACCCGTACGACTCCTTCTCCACCTCCGTGCAGGCGTTCCTCGACCAGGCCGCCGCCGACCCCGACGTCCTGGCGATCAAGCAGACGCTGTACCGGACGTCGGGCGACTCGCCGATCGTGGACGCGCTGATCGACGCGGCCGAGGCGGGCAAGCAGGTGCTGGTGCTGGTCGAGCTGAAGGCGCGCTTCGACGAGCAGGCCAACATCAAGTGGGCGCGCAAGCTGGAGGAGGCGGGCTGCCATGTCGTGTACGGCCTGGTCGGCCTCAAGACGCACTGCAAGCTGTCGCTGGTGGTCCGCCAGGAGGACGACACCCTGCGCCGCTACAGCCACGTCGGCACCGGCAACTACCACCCGAAGACGGCCCGGCTGTACGAGGACCTCGGTCTGCTGACGGCCGACCCGCAGGTGGGCGCGGATCTGTCGCACCTGTTCAACCGGCTGTCCGGCTACTCGCGCCGCGAGGTCTACAACCGGCTGCTGGTCGCGCCGCGCAGTCTGCGCGACGGCCTGATCTCCCGGATCATGGAGGAGATCGCGCACCAGCGCGCCGGGCGTCCCGCGTATGTCCGGCTGAAGGTGAACTCGATCGTCGACGAGCAGATCATCGACGCGCTCTACCGTGCCTCGCAGGCCGGGGTCCCGGTGGACATCTGGGTGCGCGGGATCTGCGCGGTACGGCCGGGTGTCGCCGGTCTGTCCGAGAACATCAAGGTCCGCAGCGTGCTCGGACGCTTCCTCGAACACTCGCGGGTGTTCGCGTTCGGCAACGGCGGCGAGACCGAAGTCTGGTTCGGCAGCGCCGACATGATGCACCGTAACCTCGACCGCCGCATCGAGGCGCTGGTCAGGGTCGCCGACCCGACCCACCGCGCCACCCTCAACCGCCTGCTGGAGGACGGGATGTCGGACACGACCTCCTCCTGGCACCTGGCGGCGGACGGTAATTGGACCCGGCACAGCACCGACCCGGACGGGAAGCCGCTGCGCAATGTCCAGGAGATGCTCATCGACGCCCGGAGGCGCCGGCGTGGCCCAGCAGCAGCTACCTGACAGCCCCCCGCTGACCCCCGCGGGGAGCGGCGACCCGGGCCCACCGGCCGCCGCCCCCGCACCGGGCGGCACGACGGGGACACGTACGACGCAAGCGCGTACGCCGCAGTCGCGGACGGCCGCGGCGCCCACGGCCGACGCGGGCCCGGCGCCCGCGGGCCCGCCCGGCGGTACGGCGGGCGGCACCCTCGCGCGCTATCTGCACGACCAGGCCACCGCCTTCCTGCGGGCCCTGAGCCTGCGGGGCGAGCACGAGGGCGACGCCGACGAACTGCTGCGGGCCAGCGCCCGGCGGATCGGCGGGGTCCTGCACATCTACGCGCCGCTGACCGACCCGGTGTGGGCCGAGTCGCTCCGCGCCGAACTGGGCTGGCTGGCCACCACCTTGGCCCGCGAGCCGCAGTACACCGCCCGGCTGGCGCGGCTGCTGGAGGCGCTGCGGCGGCTGTCGGCCGCCGCGGACCCGGACCCGGACGCCGGCGGCAAGGCCCCCGCGGACACCGGCGACGTCCCGGGGCCGCCCGCGCCCGCGGTCCCGCCGCCCCCGGCCGGGAGCGGTCCGCTGGCGCTGGGCGCCGCGCGCGCCGGGGCGCTCCTGGAGCGGCAGCTCACCCTGGCCCGTACCCGGGCGCACTCGGCGACGCTCCAGGCGATGGGCTCCTCGCGTTTCCACGCGCTCGCGGACAACATCGCCGTCCTGGCCTCCGAGGTGCCGCTGACCGCGGCGGCCGAGGGACCGGCCGCGACCGTACTGCCGCCGCTCGCCGCCCAGGCCGACCGGCGGCTGGCCGACGCGGCGGGCGCGCTGCCGCTGCTGCGCGCGGCGCACCCGTACAACGCGGAGGCCGTCCAGGCGGCGCTCGGCACCGAGCTGACGGCCGACCTCCAGGACTCCCCCTGGCACCAGGTGCGGGTGCTGCTGCGGCTGAGCCGTTACGCGGCCGAGGTCTGCCGGGGCATCGACCCGGACGGCGAGGCGGCGGCGCAGCGGCTGGCCGAGGCGGCCGTGCTGCTGGCCAGGCACCGCGAGGCGGCCGAGTGCGCGGCGGCCGTCGCGGCGGCGGCCCGCACCCCGCGCATAGCTCCGGCGACCGCGTACGCGCTGGGCGTGCTCCACGCCGACCAGCGGCACGAGGTGGAAGCCGCGCGCTTCGCCTTCTCGCGGCTGTGGCAGCCGGGCTCTGGCGCCTCTCGGCCCGGTCCGCCCGGTCCCGCAGCGAGTGCCGCGCCGGGGTCCGCACCGGGACCCGTACCGGGCCCTGGGCCGAATTCCGTACCGGGGGCGCGCACGGAATGAAACGCGCGGGCGACAAGAGCGGAACGACCGTACGGGCGGCGGGCGTCGTGCTGTGGCGCGTCTCGCCGTACCACGGCGGGATCGAACTGGCGCTGGTGCACCGGCCGCGTTACGACGACTGGAGCCTGCCGAAGGGCAAGCTGAAGCGCGGCGAGGAGTTCCCTGCCGCCGCGCTGCGCGAGACCCGTGAGGAGACCGGCCTGGGCTGCTCACTCGGCGCCCCGCTGCCGACGTCGCGCTATCTGGTGGACGGCCGCCCCAAGGAGGTCCGCTACTGGGCGGCCGAGGCGTGGGAGGGCTCTTTCATCCCCAACGACGAGGTGGACCGGATGATCTGGCTGCCGCCCTCCGCCGCCCGCCGCAGGCTCACCCACGACCGCGACCGGCCCCTCGTGGACGCCCTGCTGCACGCGCTGGCGGGCTGACGGCCGTCGTCGGAGCGGTCCCACAGCGGGCTCACCGGGCCGCCCGCACCGGCTCGCGGGGCCCGAGCGGGGGCACGAGCGGGCACCCGAGCGGGTGGACGGCCGGTGAACCGACGTACCACCGCGTGCCGATCGGCCCGCCCGGCGGCCGTAACCGGCCCGTGTCACCCCCGTGACCTGCCCGTGTTCCTTTGTGACACAACGACAGCCCCGGATACCACTTCGTCACCACGGCGCGCGTAACGCGCGTAGCGGCACCACCCTGATAGACGAGGTTCACCTGGCGTTCACTCCCTTCCGTCGGTCGCTTCACTTCATCTGCCTAATTTCGGGCTTACCGGTGAGCATCACGCGACGCCGGGTGGATGCAGAACCCATAACCCTCTGCTTCGCCGTCCACCGGCGGGCTTTTGGAAGGAACACACGAAGGTGAAGCTTCAGCGTAAGAACGGGCTGCGGGCCCTGACCGTCGGCGCGGTCGCGATTACCGGCGCGCTGGTCCTGAGCGCCTGTGGTTCGGACAACAACAACGACTCCACGTCCACGCCCAGCGGCAGCGCCTCGGCCAGCTCGTCCGACAGCAGCGCCAACGCGAGCGGCATCGCCTGTGAGAAGGGCCAGATCCTGGCCTCCGGCTCCAGTGCCCAGCAGAACGCGATCGAGTCGTGGGTCAAGGACTACCAGCAGGCCTGCTCGGGCGCGACGATCAACTACAAGACCTCGTCCTCCGGTGAGGGCATCGTCGACTTCAATCAGGGCACGGACGCCTTCGCGGGCTCCGACTCCCCGCTGAAGCCCGAAGAGGTCACCGCCTCGAAGAAGGTCTGCACCAACGGCCAGGGCATCAGCATCCCGATGGTCGGCGGCCCGATCGCCGTCGGTTACAACCTCTCCGGTGTGAGCAACCTGGTTCTGGACGCGCCCACCCTGGCGAAGATCTTCAACTCGAAGATCACCAACTGGAACGACGAAGCGATCAAGAAGCTCAACCCGGGTGTCACCCTGCCGAGCTCCAAGATCCAGACCGTGCACCGCCAGGACGAGTCCGGCACCACGGACAACCTGACCAAGTACCTGAAGGGCGCCGCTCCGGCCGACTGGCCGTACGAGCACGCGAAGGCGTGGATGGGCAAGGGCGGCCAGGCCGCCGCGAAGTCCGCCGGTGTCGCCGCGCTGGTCAAGCAGACCGAGGGCTCCATCGGTTACTTCGAGCTGTCCTACGCGACCGCCAGCACCATCCCGACGGTGAAGATCAACACCGGTGCCTCCGCGCCGGTCGAGGCCACCTCGCAGAACGCGTCGGCCGGTATCGCCTCCGCCAAGGTCGTCGGCACCGGTTCCGACCTGTCCCTGGACCTGGGCGCCGCGTACACCACCAAGGCGGACAACGCCTACCCGATCGTCCTGGTGACGTACGAGATCGCCTGCGACAAGGGCAACAAGGCCGACACCCTGCCGCTCACCAAGTCCTTCCTGACCTACATCGCCAGCGACGCCGGTCAGGCGAAGCTCTCGGCGGCCGGCTACGCCCCGCTGCCGACCGAGATCGCCACGAAGGTCCGCTCCACCATCACCGCCCTGTCCTAGTCGAGTCGGCGGGCCCGCGGTCCTGGCGACCGCGGGGCCCGCCGTACATCCGGTGCACCGCCGCCGGGGGACCGAACGTCCCCCACCCAGACCGGAGAAATCCCTATGACCACCACCGCCCCTCCCCCTACCGCGCCACCGGTGGAGACGAAGACCGTCACCCGGCCCGGCGACCGGATCTTCGCGGGACTCTCCCGCGGGTCCGGCATCTTCCTCCTCGTCGTGATGGCGGCCATCGCCGTCTTCCTGACGGTCCGCTCGGTGAGCGCGATCTCCAAGGACCACGGCAACTTCCTGACCACCTTCGAGTGGAACGCCGGCCTCAACCCGCCGGTGTTCGGCATCGCCGTACTGGCCTACGGCACGGTCGTCAGCTCGGTCATCGCGATGGTCATCGCGGTCCCGATCGCCGTCGGCATCGCCCTGTTCGTCACGCACTACGCACCGCGCCGCCTGGGCGGTCCGATCGCCTACGTGATCGACCTGCTCGCCGCGGTGCCCAGCATCATCTACGGCCTGTGGGGCGCGCTCTTCCTGGTGCCGCACCTCAAGGGCCTCAACCTCTGGCTGGACAAGTACTTCGGCTGGACCGTCATCTTCGAGAAGCAGGACCCGAACTCGGCCGCCCGGTCGCTGTTCACCGTCGGCATCCTGCTGGCGATCATGATCCTGCCGATCATCACCAACGTCAGCCGCGAAGTGATCCGCCAGGTGCCCAAGATGCACGAGGAGGCGGCGCTCGCGCTCGGCGCGACCCGCTGGGAAGTCATCCGCCTGTCGGTGCTGCCCTTCGCGCGCTCCGGCATCATCAGCGCCTCGATGCTGGGCCTGGGCCGCGCGCTCGGCGAGACCATGGCGGTGGCCACCGTGCTGTCCGCCTCGCCGCAACTGTCCGCGCACATCCTGGACCCGCTCGGCGGCACCTTCTCGCAGAACATCGTCGCCAAGTTCGGTGAGGCCGACGAGTTCGGCCGCGACGCGCTGATCGCCTCCGGCCTGGTGCTCTTCTTCATCACCCTGCTGGTCAACGGCGCGGCCCGACTGATCATCGCCCGCCGCAAGGAGTACTCGGGGGCCAACGCATGAGCGACCTGATCGTGGACGACAAGCCGCCGGCCCCGGCGGAGGCTCCCGCCACGCCGCCGCTGGCCTCCCGTCAGCTCCCCAAGTGGGCTCCGCTGGCCATCGCGGCCGGAGCCGTCGTCGTCGCCGCAGCGATCGGCGCGGGCTTCGGGCTCGACAGCAAGATCCAGTGGGGCCTGATCGCGCTGCTCCTCTTCGTCGCCGGTTCGTACGTCATCACCGCACAGGTCGAGGGGCGCCGCCAGGCCAAGGACCGGGTGGCCACCAGCCTCGTCTGGTCCAGCTTCATCCTGGCCGTCATACCGCTCTACTCGCTGGTCGAGACGACGATCAGCAAGGGCGTCAAGGTCCTCGACGTCAACTTCCTGACGCACTCGATGAACAACGTGCTGACCATCCAGCCCGGCGGCGGCGTCTACCACGCCATCATCGGCACCCTGGAGCAGGTCGGCATCGCCGCGGTCATCGCCGCGCCGCTGGGCATACTCACCGCGATCTACCTGGTCGAGTACGGCAAGGGCGCGCTCGCGAAGTGGGTCACCTTCTTCGTCGACGTCATGACCGGCATCCCGTCGATCGTGGCCGGTCTGTTCATCCTCTCGATGTGGTTCGTGCTGATCGGCAAGGCCCCCGCGACCGGTTTCGCCGGCTCGCTGGCCCTGGCCATCCTGATGATGCCGATCGTCGTCCGCTCCACCGAGGAAATGCTCAAGCTCATCCCGAACGAGCTGCGCGAGGCCTCCCTCGCCCTGGGCGTCCCGAAGTGGCGCACCATCGTCAAGGTCGTCATCCCCACCGCGATCGGCGGCATCACCACCGGCGTCATGCTCGCCATCGCCCGCATCGCGGGCGAGAGCGCGCCGATCGCCCTGCTGGTGTTCGGCAGCAACCTGATCAACACGGACCCCTTCAAGGACCCGCAGTCGTCGCTGCCGTTCTTCATCTACCAGCAGTACGGCAACGGCAACGAGCCGAGCTACGACCGCGCGTGGGCCGCGGCTCTGGTGCTCATCGCCTTCGTGATGATCCTCAACCTGGTGGCCCGCGGCATCGCCCGCTGGAAGGCCCCGAAGCATCGATGAGCGGCTCCGCCGCGTGGCAGGTCGCTGACGCGGCCGACATCAGACGACCTTGAGAAGAGAAGTGATCCCCATGGCCAAGCGAATCGACGTCAGCGGCCTCACCGCGTACTACAGCGCCTTCAAGGCCATCGAGGACATCTCGATGACCGTGGAGCCCCGCACCGTGACCGCCTTCATCGGCCCGTCCGGCTGCGGCAAGTCCACCTTCCTGCGCACCCTGAACCGCATGCACGAGGTCACCCCCGGCGGCCGCGTCGAGGGCAAGGTGCTGCTGGACGACGAGAACCTGTACGGGACGGGCGTCGACCCGGTGACCGTACGCCGCACGGTCGGCATGGTCTTCCAGCGGCCGAACCCGTTCCCCACCATGTCGATCTACGACAACGTGGCGGCCGGTCTCAAGCTCAACGGTGTCCGCAAGAAGGGCGAGCTGGACACCATCGTCGAGAAGTCCCTCAAGGGCGCCAACCTCTGGAACGAGGTCAAGGACCGGCTCAACAAGCCCGGCTCCGGCCTGTCCGGCGGCCAGCAGCAGCGGCTGTGCATCGCCCGCGCCATCGCGGTCGAGCCGCAGGTGCTGCTGATGGACGAGCCGTGCTCGGCGCTCGACCCGATCTCCACCCTGGCCATCGAGGACCTGATCGGTGAGCTGAAGACCCGCTTCACGATCGTGATCGTCACGCACAACATGCAGCAGGCCGCCCGTGTCTCCGACCGCACCGCGTTCTTCAACCTGGCCGCGGTCGGCCAGCCCGGCAAGCTCATAGAGATCGACGACACCGAGCGCATCTTCTCCAACCCGTCGGTCCAGGCCACCGAGGACTACATCTCGGGCCGCTTCGGGTGACAGGACCGCCGCGCGGTGCTGCATGGCGGTGCCACCGCAAGGCGCAGGCCCCGCTTCCCGGTGACGGGAAGCGGGGCCGAACCCATGTCAGGGGGCGTCGCCTTGATGCGCGCGACGGGTCAGCCGAAGATCAGCCGGGGTCGCACGACGGGTGGGTCGGAGACCAGCCGGGGTCGCCCGACGGTCAGCCGAAGATCAGCCGCACCAGGTAGAAGCCGATGGCGGCCACGAGACCGGCGGCGGGCATCGTGATGAACCATCCGGCCACGATGTTCTTGGCCACCCCCCAGCGCACCGCCTTGACCCGCTTGGTCGCGCCGACGCCCATGATCGCGGAGGTGATGACGTGGGTCGTGGAGACCGGCGCCTGGAAGATGTACGAGGTCGCGTAGAGGATGCCCGCGGACGTCGTCTCGGCGGCGAAGCCCTGCGGCGGGTCGAGGTCGATGATGCGACGCCCCAGCGTCCGCATGATCCGCCAGCCGCCCGCGTACGTACCGAGCGACATCATCGCGGCGCACACGAACTTGACCCAGATCGGGATGCCGTACCCGTTGCTCGGGTCGTGGATGACCAGGGCGAGGACGACCACGCCCATCGTCTTCTGCGCGTCCTGGAGACCGTGGCCGAGCGCCATCGCCGCCGCGGAGACGGTCTGCGCGATACGGAAGCCGCGCTTGGCCTTGTGCGGATTGGCGCGGCGGAAGAACCAGAGGATCGCCAGCATCACGAGATAGCCGACGACCAGGCCGACCACGGGCGAGACGAACATCGGGACGATGACCTTGTCGACCACGCCCGACCAGTGCACGGTGACGCCGCCGGCCAGCGCGGCGCCGACCAGACCGCCGAACAGCGCGTGGCTGGAACTCGACGGCAGACCGAAGTACCAGGTGACCAGATTCCAGATGATCGCACCGGCGAGCGCGGCGAAGAGGATGCCCATGCCGTTGCGGCCGGTGGGGGTCTCGATCAGCCCCTTGCTGACGGTCTTGGCGACGCCGCTGCCCAGGAACGCGCCCGCGAGGTTCATCACGGCGGCCATGGCCAGCGCGGCCTTGGGGGTCAGCGCGCGGGTCGACACCGAGGTGGCGATGGCGTTCGCCGAGTCGTGGAACCCGTTGGTGTACGTGAAGAAGAGCGCGACCCCGATGGTCGCGACCAGAGCGAAGGTGTCCACGTAGGTCAGGACTCCTTGACCGCGATGGTCTCCACCGTGTTCGCCACGTGCTCGAAAGCGTCCGCGGCCTCTTCCAGTACGTCCACGATCTGCTTGAGCTTGAGCACCTCTATGGCGTCGTACTTGCCGTTGAACAGGTGCGCGAGCAGCTTGCGGTGGATCTGGTCGGCCTGGTTCTCCAGCCGGTTGACCTCGATCCAGTACTCGGTGAGGTTGGACATGGTGCGCAGGTTCGGCATGGCTCCCGCGGTCAGCTCGGCCGCCCGTGCCAGCACCTCGACCTGCTGCTCCACGCCCTTCGGCAGCTCCTCGACCTTGTAGAGGACGACCAGGTCAACGGCCTCCTCCATGTAGTCCATGATGTCGTCGAGCGACCCGGCGAGGGTGTAGATGTCCTCGCGGTCGAAGGGGGTGATGAAGGAGGAGTTGAGCTGGTGGAAGATCGCGTGGGTCGCGTCGTCCCCCGCGTGCTCCGCCGCCCGCATTCTCTCGGCGATCTCGGTCCGGGTAGCCGAATCGGCCCCGAGCAGTTCCATGAGGAGCTTCGAACCGGTGACGATGTTGTCCGCGGACGCGGCGAACATGTCGTAGAAGCTCGTCTCCCTGGGGGTCAGACGAAAGCGCACGTGAGGTCCTCGGTGTGCATCGGATTCGGTCTCGTTGATGCTAGGCGCATCATCCGGCCACGGCTAATGGGCGTCACCCAGTGTCGCCCATCCAGAAGTGTCCCCCTCACCGGGGATGCGTCGCACAAGGTGTCGATTCGGTACGATATACCCGGCAGGGGTATAACGGGACAGGAAGGGCGGGGTTGACGATGACGACGGAGGCCAGGGAACCGGCCGGGGTTGAGGCGGAGATCACGCCGGAACAGTCACCTCGGGACGCGGGGGCGGACACGGGTTCCGGCCCATCTTCGCGCCCCCAGGGGCCGCATGGATACAGCCATGACAAGGAGTCCCACCTCAAGCGGCTGCGCCGGATCGAGGGGCAGATCCGCGGCCTGCAGCGGATGGTCGAGGAGGACGTCTACTGCATCGACATCCTCACCCAGGTGTCGGCGAGCACGAAGGGCCTCCAGTCCTTCGCCCTCCAGCTCCTGGAGGAGCACCTGCGGCACTGCGTGGCCGCGGCGGCGGTCGGCGGCGGGCCGGAGATCGACGAGAAGGTGGCGGAGGCGACGGCGGCCATAGCGCGGCTGCTGCGGACGTAGGCGGGGGCGGCTCTTCCGGGGGTTCCAGGGGGTTCGGGGATTCCAGGGGTTCGCAGGGGTTCCGGGAGCGGCTTTCCCGGTCGTTCCGGGGGGCGTACGGGCGGCGCGCCCCGGTGTCAGCCGGTTGCGCGGTCGGAGAGCGGGGCGCGCACCAGGAGCGCGGGCATCGACTCTCGGTCGCACGCGACCCCCAGCACCTCGTCGATCCGGGCGAAGCTCAGCCGCTCCTCGTCGGCGGTGGACGCGGCGATCATCAGCTCACCGCAGAGTTCGATCTCCGCGAGGGCCACCGGATCGTCCTGGACGACCAGCATTCCGGGCGACGGCGCCATACGCGCACCACCTCCTCGTCCACGAGTGCCTGGCTCTTGGCTGTCTGCCACTGCCTCAAGCCAGGGTAGGGACCGGCACCCGGTCCGCGCATGGCACGGATGGACCATTTCGACAACGCCCTTTCCGGTGAGGGCCGTTACCGCGAAGACCCCTTACCCCTGCTGGGAAGAAACGATCTTGCCCGTCCAGATGTCGGCAGCTCGGGGCATGGTGACGGGGACGGCGCGGCCGAAATCGTCGAAGCGAGTGGTAGAGACCACGGTGACCTCGGGCGCGGCGGCGGTCGTCGTACGGCCGCCGGCAGCGGTCGTCGTACGGGTGGTGTCGGGGCCGCCCTTGGCGTTCTCGCCGGTCTGCTTGTCGTTCTGGCCGGCCTGCTTGTCGTCCTTCTTGTCGATCTTCTTGTCCTTCTGGTCGTCCGAGCTGAAGGTGAACCGCTGGCTCACCTGGCGCAGCCGCCCCGCCTCGTCCAGCCACGCGTCGAAGGGCACCCGGGTGACCGTGAACCCCTTGGCCGCCGCCTGCAAGGGCCCGCGTACGCCGGGCGCGGCGGCCTTCGCCGCGCGCCCGATATCGGCGGTCCCCCGGTAGTGCCACACCTTCGTACCGCGCAGGGTCTCGACGCCGACCAGCTCGACGTCCTGGGCGCCGCGCAGCAGTTCGGCGGCGGCCAGCGGCTCGGTGGCGCCGCCGGTCACCAGATTGCCGTCCGGCAGCCGGTCGGTGTCGACGCGTACCCACTTCCCCTCGGGCACGCCCTCGCCGCGGTCCTTCATGTAGAGGGCGCCCGGCGTGAGCAGTTCGATGATCGGCTTGTGCTCCTCGGCGCCCGCCGCGTCCCTGGGCAGCAGCAGCCGCAGTTCGCCCTGCCGCTTCACGTAGTCGAAACCGCCGGTGCCGGTGATGGTCAGCCAGGTGCCGCCGCTGGCCATCCGCATCGAGGTGTCCACGTGCGAGCTGCCCGCCCGTACGAGGACGTCCGCGGCGCCGCGTACCGCCTGCGCCGGGTCGTGCCCCTTGGCGTCTTTGCCGCTCTCGGCCGCCGCGCCCTGCCCGACGCAGCCGGTGAGCAGGGCGGCCCCGCAGGCGCAGCCGAGCGCCGCGGCCATGGCGGCCTTCGTACGTCCTCGGCGCCGCCGTACTGCCGTCGCGCGCCGTACCGTCGCTACCCCCGGGGCCATCGCCGCCACCATCCCTGAACCATTCCTGGAGCATTCCTGGACCGGCCTCGACCGGCCGGGGCCTTATGGCGTCTAACGACTGTCGGAAGTGCCCCGTCACGCCCGCTACGGTGGTCTCGTGCTCAACTTGCGTGCCGAGCAGGATTCCGCCAGGGCCTCCGTCACAGCTTCAGCCGGAACTCCATCGGGAACTCCGGCCGACGCTCCGGACGGTGGCCACCGGACGTCGATCGTCGAGCGCGGCTCCTTCGCCGTCGCCCGCTGCTCGTGTGGCTGGAAGGGTCCGGCCCGGCGGGCCAGGGACCGCGCGAGACGCGATGCGGAGGAGCACATCTCCGGCTGACGCGCGCCGCGTTCCCGCTCTTCGCGCCCGGCTGTACCGTTCCCGCCCCGCTGTAGTCTTCTCGCCCCGCACCTCGCGCTCCGCAACCGGGCTCATGATTCGCACGTCTACGGATAGGCGAAGGCGGTGGGGCAAGTGAGTCGTGTGGAGCCTGCGGTCCTGACGGACCCGGAGGACCGAAGTGACCGGGGTGACCGTATGGACAAAGGCGACCGGGTCGAGCGCAGGACCGCGCTCAAGGCGGGCGGGGCCGTACTGGCCGCCGCCTGGCTGACCGGCTGCGGACCCGACAGCGGCGACGACGCCAAGGGCGGTACGTCCGCGCCCCCGTCGTCCTCGGGCGGTTCCGCCACGCCGACCGCGGCCACCACCGCGCCGCCCGTCAAACCCGACTGGCCGGCCCTCGCCACGTCCCTGGACGGCGGCCTCGTACGCCCGGACGACAGCGCGTACGCCGCCGACCGGATCCTGTACAACACCCGCTTCGACGGCCTGCGTCCGGCGGGCATCGCGTACGTCACCGGCACCTCCGACATCCGCGCGTGCCTCGACTTCGCCCGCCGCACCGCCACCCCACTGGCCATCCGCAGCGGCGGCCACTCCTACGCGGGCTGGTCGAGCGGCGACGGCCGCCTGGTCATCGACGTCTCCCGGCTCAACTCGATCCGCCTCGACGGCACCACCGCCACGGTCGGCGCGGGCGCCAAGCTCATCGACGTCTACTCCGCCCTCGGCAAGCGGGGCCGGACGATCCCGGCCGGGTCCTGCCCGACCGTCGGCGTCTCAGGACTCGCGCTCGGCGGCGGCCACGGCGTCATGAGCCGCTCCATGGGCCTGACCTGCGACAGCCTCGTCGGCGCCACCATCGTGACCGCCGACGGCCGGATCCTCGACTGCTCCGCCGACTCCCAGCCCGAGCTGTTCTGGGCGCTGCGCGGCGCGGGCAACGGACAGTTCGGCGTCGTCACGTCACTGCGCTTCGCCACCCACCCGATGCCCGACGGCGTCATCACCGGCTACCTCACCTGGCCGTGGAGCCGGGCCGCCGCCGTGATCCGCGCCTGGCAGCGCTGGGGCCCCGACCAGCCGGACCACATCTGGTCCGCCCTGCACCTCGACTGCGACGCCGGCGGCTCCCCCACCGTGGCCGTCCCGATGCTCTCCACCGGCTCCCGCGACGATCTCGCCGCCGCCACCGACCGGCTCGCCGCCGGCATCGGCGCCGACGCCAGCACCGTCTCGCTGCGCCCGCACAGCTATCTCGACGCGACCTTCTCGTACGCGGGCTGCGCCGGTCTGTCCGCCGCCCAGTGCCGTCTGACCCCCGCCGGGCACCTGCACCGCGAGACCTACACCGCGCGCTCCGACTTCTACGACAAGGACCTGCCGGACGCGGGCATCTCCACGCTGCTCTCGGCCGTCGAGCGGCTCTCCGCCCGGTCCGGCGACGGCGCCGGCAGCATCGCCCTCACCGCCCTCGGCGGCGCGGTCAACCGCCCGTCCCCCACGGACACCGCCTTCTGCCACCGCACCTCACGTGTCCTCACCCAATACCTGGCCTCGGACGCCCTCTCCACCACCGGCTGGCTCGACACCACCCACAAGGCCATGTCCCCCTACGCCTCGGGCGCCGCGTACCAGAACTACGCCGACCCCACCCTCCCCACCTGGCGCACCGCCTACTACGGCCCCAACGCCCCCCGCCTCACCACCCTCAAATCCCACCTCGACCCCCACCGCCTCTTCACCTTCCCCCAGGCCCTCTAGCCCCCGGGGGAAACCCGAGCAAAGGTGAAGCGACCCACCGCGGTTCAGCGGTTGACAGCCTGAATCTCCTGCACGGTGACGTCCTGCGGCAGGTCGAAGACCCCGGGCGCCAAGGTCCCGCCTGTGCCTCCGCTCCCAGTCCACGTGATCGCCCAAGTGATGGTGGCGGTCAGGGTGAACGTTCCCTGCCCCGACGACCTCCGGTACGTCAGCCCGCAGGGCGGCTCGGCATTCCCGTAGCCGGTTTGATATGCCTTGCCGACCGAACCGTCACCGTTCAAAGGGCAATCGCCTGAGGATGGGAAATACTTCGCATCCGGTGTCCCGGCATCGAGATGCAGCCCGGCAGGCTTCGCTGTGACAGTCGCCCAGATCCCGAGTGAGTTCAAGCGCGCGGTGACGGAGACTGGCGGAATGTCCGCGCTTGCCAGCCACGCCCAGATGTTGAAGTTCACCGTCTGCGTATGCTGCGCGTCCGGCGACAAGGTCACCACCTTGTCCGGGATACGGATTCGATCGTAGGCCGATTCCGCGAGCATCTGCGGCGTCACCGCCGGGCCGGTGGGCGGAGCATCGCCATCCAAGACCCAATCATCACGCTCTTTGTCGCAGGACAGTGACGCGGGATCAGCGATCCTGTTGGGATTGGGCTGTCCGTTCCACCAAAAGCCCTTGTCCGCGTTCGCGATCTCAAAATCCTTGTGCGGATGTCCCTCGACGTAATACGCCCGCTCCGCCGCGTCCCACTCGTACCCCGTGGATTCCAACGCCCACGTGGCCTCCCGTTCCTTCTTCAACTGGTCCGGTGTGGCCACAGGTGCCATCCAGCAGGGGGGCGGGGTCCATCCGCTCGCCGCGACCACGGGATGCCCCGCCGGCGGATTCGCCGGCTCGTACTTGACCTGGAAGGCACTGGCGTCCAGAGTCCGGCCCTGATGCTCGACTTTCGTCCCCTGTCCGGGCGTCTCGTTCGCCGACGCAGGGGCGATCGACGGCAGCAGCAGGGCGAGAGACGCGGCCGCGACCATTGCGGCGCTCACCATCGAATGCGTTACCTTCGGCACTGCTTCGCCCCCTCGATCACGGTAATCTGCGAGGACTGCCAAACGCCGTTCGAGGCGGCGTCCTTGGTCAGGAGAAGGTTGTACAGAATGAAGCTGTCGTCGTTGGGCGCGCTGCGAAGCACCTCACCGGTCTTCACCTTCTTGCTGAACACCTTGCTCTGATCCCGGCAGAAACTCAGCGTCGCGGATCCGGACCGCACGATGCTGACCTTGGCGCTGTAGTAGTGGTCCTCACCGGTGGGCGCGAATCCGCCGTCGACATTCGCCTTGATCTGGTCATGGGCGTAGGTCAGGGCGGCGTTGCGCGAGTAGAACTGGTAAGCGGGGTCCTTGAGATCGTCCCTGGCGCTCGCACGCTTGAGGGCCCTCAGATACTGCTCGCCGTCGTTCAGGACCGCGTCCTTCGTCGCGTCACCGGTCTTGGGCCACTCGAATGCCATCGTCAGATCCTTCGGCAACTCTGTCGACGGCCGATTGACGCCGTCTCCCGCCGCCTGCGTAGGCGAAGCCGTCGTCGCCGTAGGCGCCGCCGTCGTCACCGTCCCCGACGGCTGAATCTTGTCCGAGCTGTCCGACCCACCCCCACCGCAAGCGGTCAGCAGCAGGCCCGCCGACGCTGCGAGGGCGACGGCGATGGGCAGGGATGAGCGGGTCACGATGAGATCCCCCGTGAGTCGTCCAGTTACCGAGTCAGTTGCGCGTAGCCCTTGACATTACCGGCGCGCGTCGTGGGGCTGTAGGGCCCTCCCGTGATCGGTACCGGTTCGCAGCACACTTCACACACCCTTCACTCCCGGAATCGCGCCCACCCCAGGGGCCCCACTTGTCACGTCGATCACCGTACGTATAGCGTCGATCACTCGAACACCAGAGCTTCGGGCGGGGCGGGGAGGGTGGGTTCGATGGGGGACGCGCGGGCGGGGAAGTTCCCGCTGCTCGGATTCGATCCGACGCCGGGGGACGTGGACAGGACGCGCGCGCTGGCGCGCCAACTAGGCGATCTGCACGGAGAGTTGACGGCGACCGTCACCGAGCTGGACCGGCTCGACTGCGGCTACTGGAAGGGCGAGGCCGCCACGGCCTTCGTCTCCCACATCGACAGCGACGTCGCGCCCCTGATCAAGAAGGCGCACGACTCGTTCGGCCGCGCCTCCAGCGCCCTGTCCCGCTGGGCCGACCAACTCCACGGCTTCCAGGCCGAGGCCGACGCCCTCGAAAAGGAAGCCGCCACCAAACAGGGCTCCCTCGACCACGCGAAGTCCGCCGCCGACCCGCCCCACCCCCCAGGCGACCGGCCCGCCTTCGTCACCCCCGCCCAACTCGGCAAGGACGCCAAAGCCCAACAAGCCGTCACCGACGCCACCAACGCCCTCGACGGCGTACGCCACCGCGCCGAAGAACTCCACCACCGCTTCACCAGCGCCGCCACCTCCATCAGCCACGACCTCGACAAGGCCGGCGACATCGCCCCGGACAAACCGGGCCTGTTCAGCCGTATCGCGCACGGCGTCGAGGACGCCTGGGACGACACTCTCCAATGGGTGAAGGACAACGCCGACATCATCAAGACCATCGGCGACCTCCTGGGCGCGGCCACCGCGCTGCTCGGCGCCATCGCGATCTTCACGGCACCGTTCGAACCGGTCGGCGCCTTCTTCGCGGCCGCGGCCATCACCTTCGGTGCCGCGACACTCGCCACACACCTTGTGGCCAAGCTCGCCGGAGCGGACGTGAGTTGGCTGACGCTCGGCCTCGACGTCGTGGGAGTGCTGCCGGGCATTCAGGGGTTCACCACGGGCGCGAAGGTGGCAGAAGTGGGCTCCGAGGCGGCGCGCTTCTCCGAATCGGCGGTGAAGGGGCTCTCGCTGACGGTGAAAGCGGTCAAGCCGTACGTGCTGTTCGGGGAACGCGTCGAGCAGGAGTTCATCAAGGGCTCAGGAGTGGTAGGGCGCAGCCGTGCCGCGCTCGAAGGCGTCATCCAGTTCAACCGTACGAATCAGCTCATTGGCACGAAGGTGCTCAACCCCGCGCTCAAGGTGTTCGGTGGCGCGCCGATAGAGGCCCTGTCTCCGGCGGCCCGCGCCATCGACGGCGGCATCAAGCTCACCACCCACGCGGTGACGGTCCCGCTGGAACTGGCCAAGGACATGAGGACGTTGGACAAGACCCACCCGCAGGTAGCCGAGAACATTCGAGTAGCGGGCAAGGCCCTTGCCTGGGCCGCGTCATTCTGACCCGGCAGACCGATCCAGCCGAGGAGGGCGGACATCCATGTCAACGACGACCCAGGACACCGAACAGAACATTCCGCCCTTCTTCTTTGAACTCCCGGACGGGTTCCACCCGTTGCCGCTGGACACGGCGGCCGAAGGCGAGGAGCGGCGGGAAGCGCTGGGACGGCTGGTGCGGGAGATCTACCCGAACGGCGACGACCGGATCTGGAACGGCTTCGCCCCGGTCTACAACGGCGTCACGGACGCGATGCTGGGTGCCGGGTTGGAGTTCGCCGCCATGGGATTCTTCGACACCGGCTCGGGCGGCGTGGCGCAGTGTTCGTTCACGATCGCGGTCGTGCCCTCACAGCACGCTTCGCCGGAGATCGCCGCCAACGGCATTCAGGAAGTGCTGACCCGTACCGCCACCGGAGTCGACGTCCTGCGGCTCGATCTCGCATGCGGCCCGGCGGTGGCCGGCATCTCGGTACAGGAAGTCACCTTCAACGGCGCCTACACGGCGACGGGCAAGGACGCGCCGCTGCGCATGGGCCGACTGCAGGCGTACGTCCCGTTCCCCAACGGACCGTGCCTGGCCGTTCTCACGCTGGAGACCGCCGCCATGGAGTACTGGGAGAACTTCTCGGTGATGCTGGGAACCGTCCTGAAGAGCGTCGCGTTTCCTACCGTGGACGCGCACGCGGCGGGCGAGGCAGCGGGAACTACTCCGCCTGGTCAGGCGTGACTCCGGGGCGGAGCGACGCCAGTTGCCCGCGCAATTCAATGTCCTTGTAGTCGGTCGTGGCGAGCCGGATCCACGATCCGTCCGTGAACGTCAGCACAACGTCCGGAATCAGGTTGTTGAGCCTTCGCAACGACGTGGCCTTGAGCTTGCTCCGCGACACCTCCCACAGCGGCTCACCCACGGGATCGGTGAACACCACGCGCCGCTGCGTCAGCCAGACGACAGCCTGTGGCTTGTCCGTATTGCGGCCAGGGTCCAGTTGCCAGGGGGCGCCGTACGCGACCGTGCCAGGGTCCGCCCACAGCACGGGGAAGTCGTCGTATTCGTTGGCCCGGTCCAGGTTGGCGGGAATGGCGTTGCTGTCCCGGCTGACGACGGCAAGGGACATGACCAACGACAAGGCGGACTCGGTGAAACGACCGGCCTTGCGCAACGCCGTCTGTCGGGTGTGCTTGACCGGCACTTCGGTCGGGGCGTCACTCGGTGGCCAATCCGGCAGGCTCTCCGAGATGTCCCGACGTTGGAAGTCCCGAAAGAAGCGCAATCCGTCGACCATCCCGAAGTGCCCGGTGGCGAATTTGACGCCGCCATGGGCAATCAGGCGCTCACCTGGCTCAAGGTCGATCCCGTCGACCCACACATCGTCGGCCACGCTTCGTTCCCTCCCCTTCGGCGGCAGGCTTCACACGGCCCCACACGTTCCGCCCGCGACACTGCCTACGCGGCGAGATCCTTGTCGTGGGCGCTTTGGTGGGGGTAGTGCTGGCCGCGGCGCGGGGGTGCGGGGGTGGTGGCGAGGCGGTGGCGGGAGTGGATGAGGGAGGCCGCGCGGGAGTGGGAGACCGCGGTGGTGAGTGAGGTGAGGAGGGCCAGGGCGAGGGGAGCGAGGAGGAGGGCCGTGGCGGCGCCGAGGGCGAAGCCGCCGATGACGTCCGTGGGGTAATGGACACCCATGTAGACGCGGCAGAAGCCCTCGCCGAGGGCGAGCAGTATGGCGACGGTGCCGACCTTGCGGCTGACCATGAAGAGGGCGACGGCCATGGCGGCGGTCAGCGTGGCGTGGTCGCTCACGAAGGAGTAGTCGGTCTTGCCGTGGACCAGGACGTCGATGCCGTCGTGGTCCACGAAGGGTCTTGGCCGCTGGACCAGGGCGCGGATCGGGATGTTGAGCAGCAGGGCGATGCCGGCGGCGAGGCCGGACCACAGCACACCGGCGACGGCGGCCGGGGCGTCCGGGACCGGGGCGCGGCGGGCGACGCGCCACCAGCACAGGGCGGCCAGCAGTACGGTGAGGCCGATCAGCCCGTACTCGCCGATGAACTCCACGGCCCGGTCGACACCGCGCGGGGCGTGCTTGGCCAGGTCGTTGATGTCGCGGAGCAGGCTGATGTCGGGGTTCACGCTGTCATTGGCGACCGCTGCCATGGGTGGTGCCCCTTACCTAGCAACTCACTGACTGTGCCTGTACGGCTCGGCTCGTCTGCAACCCCCGTCGCTTGCGTCCCGCGCCATTCTCCCCCGTACAACGACCGACACGCTACGTAGCGTTCCGGTCTTCGCCAGAAGATCACCATGCCGTTATCCAAGGGTGACCGGAGAGGACGATCTGGCCCATTTGCGGCCCGTCGCACAGGCCAGAGCCTTACGCAGAGCTGACACGAAAGCCGCGTCGGGCGGCGGGGACTTACAGAGCCGTCGGCAGCGCCGCCGCACCGTCACGCGTGACGCGGGTCGCCCCGATGTAGTCCGCCGAGCCGATCGGGTCGAAGCGGATCTTGGCCCCGGTGTGCGGCGCGTCGATCATGTAGCCGCCGCCGACGTAGATCCCGACGTGGTGGATGGTGCGCGGGTCGGTCAGGTCGGTGGCGAAGAAGACGAGGTCGCCGGGGAGGAGTTCGGCCCGTGACGGGTGCGCCCCGGCGTTCCACTGGTCGTTGGCCACGCGCGGCAGTTCGATCCCCACCGAGTGGTACGCGGCCTGCGTCAGCCCGGAGCAGTCGAACCGCCCGCCCTGCGCCGCCGTACCCTCACCGCCCCACAGATAGTCGGTGCCGAGCCGCTGCTGCGCGTAGTAGATCGCCCCGGCCGCCTGCTGCGACGGCGCGACCCGGCCGACCGGCGCGGCGAAGCTCTTCGACAGGCTGGTGATGATCTTCACGTAGTTCTGGGTCTCCGCGTACGGCGGGACACCGCCAGCGTTTATCACCGCGTACGCGCCCGCGTTGTACGACGCCAGCATGTTCGCCGTCCGGTCGCCCGGCACGTTCTTCACGTACGACGCCAACTCGCAGTCGTACGAGGCGGCCGACGGGATCGCGTCCTCCGGGTCCCAGACGTCCGCCTTGCCGTCACCGTTGGCGTCGATGCCGTGGGTGGCCCAGGTGCCCGGAATGAACTGCGCGATGCCCTGCGCGGCGGCCGGACTCTGCGCCCGCGGGTTCCATCCGCTCTCCTGGTAGAGCTGCGCCGCCAGCAGTGCCGGGTTGAGCGCGGGGCAGAGATTGCCCCACTTCTGGACGAGCGACTGATATATGGCCGGAACCGATCCCTTGGCGAGCGTCACCGTCCCGCCGCCGCCACTGCCCGCGAGCCCGGCCGCGGCCGAGTACGTGCCCACCACGAGCAGCGCGAGGAACGAAAAGCACAGGCCACAGCCGATAATGACGGGGAGCCAGATCTTCCGCGCCACAGGGCGACCCTTCCTCTCGGTTCCCGAACACGCACTCGTACGGTCTCGTACGTTCCTATCGTTGCCCTACGGTGACGCTCGTGATACACAGAGTAGTCGTCTACGTCCTATCGAACACCGGTCCGCGCACTATTTTGACGGCTACGGGCCGGATCACACGGACGATCCGCCGAGAAAGTCGTTGAGTCGACATGCAACAGCGTCATCCTCGGCCAAGATAGACCCTGGACCCTTGCGCCCCGGCGAGGGAGCCAACTGATCGAGCGGGGTGGTGAGTTACATGTTCGTGGCAGCCGCTAAGGGCGACATCAACACCATCATCGGTGGCATCGCACCGGACTGGGGACCCTTCGGGTCCCTCGGCAATGAAGCACGCGTGATGATCGAAGTGGTCATGGCGGTGGCGATCCTGCTGTGCCTGGCCATCGCGATCTGGGGCGCGGCGAAACAGAGGATCGGCGCGACCGCGCTGCGCGACACCTTCAGCGCGGAGCAGGGCAAGGGATTGATCATCGCCGGGCTGACCGGCGTGTTCATCATCGGATCACTCGGCACGCTGTTCACCATCGTGTACGGGATGGCCGTCTAGACCCGAGACCCGAGACCCGCTGGAAACAGCCGCCCGTCCCACTTCGTATCCGCTTCTCCGTCGACGTCCCTGGAGCCCGTCCCAGGCTCCACCTTCCCACCTGAGGCTGCGTGCTGATGCCCACTCAACCAAGCAGCGGTGCCGTCCGTGCCACACGCCGCTCCGGCGTGCCCGCGGCGCGGGCGCCCCAGGGGGCGAAGGCACGATGAGCCTCGGCCAGGACGGACCCCCGACCAGGACCCGGATGCCGGAGGGCCACGGCGGCCACGGAGGCGGTGCCCGCCGCCCCCAGCCCCGGCGCGCCCTGGTCACCGTCGTCAGCATCATCGCCCTCCTCGTCGCGGCCCTGGCCTTCGCCAACCGCGGCTCCCACCCGTCCTCCTCCGGCTCCGCCGACAACGGCACGGCGGCCGGTTCCGGCGCCACCGCCGGCTCCAGCAGCGGTGGCGGGGGCGGTGGCAAGACCGGCACGGACGCCCCGACCGCCCCCTCCGGCCAGAAGCCGGTCACCGGCAAGAGCGGCGGCATCCCCTCCGGCTTCGCGCACAGCGGGGAGGGAGCGCAGTCGGCGGCGGCGAACTACGCCGTCTTCCTCGGAGGCGACGGCATGTACTCCGCCGCCCGCCGCCACGAGATCGTCGACACCGTGTACGCGGCCGACGCCGCCGCGAAGGTGCAGAGCGATCTCGACAAGGCTTACTCCGACGCGGCCTTCCTCCAGCGGATAGGGCTCAAGCCCGACGGCACGGCACCGACCGGGATGACGTTCATCTCCCGGGTCAACCCGGTCGGCGCCAAGGCGGAGAAGATCAGCGGGGACACGGCCACCGTGAGCATCTGGTTTTCGTCGCTGTTCGGTCTGGCAGGCGAGGGGTCCACCAACCCGGTCGCCGAGAGCTGGTACACGAACACGTTCGAGCTGAAGTGGGTCGGCAACGACTGGAAGATCGTCTCCTTCCAGCAGAAGGACGGCCCCACTCCGGTAGGACGTGACCAGGCCGCCTCGTCGGCCCAGGACATGACCAACGCAGTGAACGGGTTCGGAGGCTTCACCTATGCCCGGTAGTCGTCGTGTCCTGACCCTGGCCGCCGTTCTGGGCAGTGTTCAGGTCTCCGCGGTGCTGCTCGCCACGCGCGCGCTGGCCGATCCCTCGCCCAGGGCCACGGCCCCGGGCTCGGGTACGGCGACCAAAGACCCCTGCGCGCTCATCCGCGGCCCGGCCAAGTCGTACTGCGAGAACGGCGCGCCCTCCACCTCCACCAAGGGCGGGACCGACTCCAGCACCACGCTCGACCCGCTCACGTCCCTCGGGCGGGGCTGCGCCGACGCCGCCGCGTGGACGATCGACAAGCTGTCCCAGGCGGTGACGAAGACGACGCAGGTCGACTTCACGAACACCGCGTTTCTGCGGCAGTACGCGGTGGTGTTCGCGGCGTCGACGATTCTGACGCTGGTGCTGTGGCTGCTGGCGGTGGCCAAGCGGGCGGTGCGCGGGGTGCCGTTGACGGAGGCGCTGACGGAGGCCGTCGGGTTTCTGTGGCTGACGGTCCTGGCGTCGGCGTTCACACCGCTGGTGCTGTACACGGTGGTGACGGCGACGGACGCGGTCACGGAGGTGATCTCGTCGGGGACATCGTCGAACACGGATGTGTTCTTCGGGTCGTTCTCGGGGGCGCTGACGAAGGGCAAGGACATCGGCGGCGGCCCGATCATGCTGATCGTGGTGTCGATGGTGTCGATCCTGGCCGCCGGTGTGCTCTGGCTCGAACTGGTGATCAGGGCGGCCCTGCTGTACGTGGGGGCGCTGCTGGGCACCGCGGTGTACGCGGGTCTGGTGGACAAGAACATGTGGGGCCACGTGCGCCGCTGGGCCGGGATCATGATCGCGGTGATCCTGGTGAAGCCGGTGATCGTGATCGTGCTGGGTCTGGCCGGGGCGCTGTCGTCGTCCAAGGACGGGCCTGACGCGTTCTCAGCGGTGGTGTCCGGCCTGTCGATCATCCTGCTGGCGATCTTCGCGAGCGCGATGATCTACCGCTTCGTGCCCGGCTTCGGCGACGACGTGGTGAATCTGCGGAACAACCGCAAGGCCAGCGGCCAGAGCCAGGCCGCCGCGGTGATCTCGTCGCCCGCGGCGCTGGTGCGGCAGGGCATCAACACGCACAGCGCGCGCGGCGGCCCGCAGGAGCAGGCGCAGGGCGGCGGCTCGCAGCCGTCGAACCCGGTGGCGGGCGGGGTGGCCGCGCACAGCAGCCGTACCGGCAATCCGGGACCGTCCGGCGGGAGCGGCGGCTCCGGCGGTGGCTCACGTACCGGTGGCAACGGCTTCGGGGGCGGAAACTTCGGCTCGAACTTCGGCAGAGGCTCGGGCTCAGGATCGAACAACGGCAATTCGCAGGGAGGTGATCGCCGGTGACGACCCAGCCCTTCACCCAGCCGCGCCGTACGTATCTGATCGGCAAGGCCCGGCCCAACGCGATCGTGGGCAAGAACCGGGAGACCGGCGAGATCGCGCTAATCGTGGCCGGAGCGGGCCTCGGCATGCTGTGCGGCCTGCTGGTCCCGGTGCTGCTGCTGCGCATCGTCGGCCTGGTCGGCTGGCCGATGCTGGCCCTGGCCGCGGTGTACATGCCGTACCGGCGGCGCACGTTCTACCGCTGGTTCGAGATCAACCGCACCTTCCGCCGTACGCTGCGGGTCTCACCCACCTACCGGTCGGGGATCGAGGAGGCCGGGATCGGGCTCGACGGGCGCGAGGTCGAGGTCGGGCCGCCGCCGGGGATCGGGCGGATCAGTTGGCTGGCGGCGCCGTTCGGGCCCGACGAGATCGCGGTGCTGCTGCACGTCGACCGGCGTACGGTGACGGCCGCCATCGAGATCGAGGGACCCGGCGTCGGGCTGCGCGACAGCGAGGACCAGGAAGCCCTGGTCGAGCGGTTCGGCACCCTGCTGAAGCATGTGGCCAACGGCGACGGCTTCGTGACCCGGCTTCAGATGCTCGCCCGCACCCTGCCCGCCGACCCTGACGCCCACGCCAAGGACGTCGCCCAGCGCGGCGACCCGGCGGCAGAGAACTGGCTCAAGGACTCCTACGACCAGCTCCAGTCCATGGTGTCGACCTCCTCCGAGCAGCACCGCGCGTATCTGGTGGCGTGCATGCACTTCACGCGCGAACTGGCCGCCGAGGGCAACGCGATGGCACGCGCCACCTCGGGCCGCGGCGTGAAGGTCGACAAGGACGCGGGACTCGCCGCGGTGATGGCCCGTGAGCTCAACGACATCTGCGCCCGTCTCGCCGAGGCCGACATCCGCGTCAGGCAGCCGCTGGGCCAGGCCAGGCTGTCGTCGCTGGTGCACTCGATGTACGACCCGGACCACCCCATCGACCACATCCAGGCGATGACCCGCCGCAACGCCTGGCCGGCCGAGCTGGACGCGACCGAGCCGACGTACTTGCAGGCCAAGACCCGTGAGTCATCGACCCGCGCGCCCTGGAACCACTCCACCGCGTGGGTCAAGGAGTGGCCCATGACGCCGGTCGGCGTGAACTTCCTGGCGCCGCTGCTGGTGCACACCCCCGATGTGATCCGTACGGTCGCGGTCACCATGGACCTCGAACCCACCGATGTGGCCATCGAGCGGATGCTGACCGAGAAGACCAACGACGACGCCGACGCCAGCCGCGCCGCGAAGATGAACCGGGTCGTGGACCCGCGCGACGTCGCCCACCACGGGCGGATCGACCAGCGCGGCGAGGACCTGGCGAGCGGCGCCGCCGGCGTTAACCTCGTCGGCTACATCACGGTGTCCTCGCGCTCCCCGGAAGCGCTGGCGCGCGACAAGCGCACCATTCGCGCTTCCGCCGGTAAGTCGTATTTGAAGCTTGAGTGGTGCGATCGTGAGCACCACCGGGCATTCGTTAATACGTTGCCGTTCGCGACCGGCATCCGCCGCTAGTCCGCCCGTACGAGGAGGCCACCGCCATGCCCATGCTGGACCCTCTTGCGGCGCTCACGGACGCCTTCACGAGCTTCCTGTTCGGCCGGGTCGAGTCGACGCGGCTGCCGGTGCGCACCTCCACCGGCCAGGCCCAGGCGGTGTACCTGCCCACCGCCGCCCCCGGCCTCGGCGACTCCGGCGTCATCATCGGCCGCGAGGTGTACTCGGGCAAGGGCTACATCTACGACCCCTTCCAGCTCTACGGCCAGCAGTTGCCAGCCCCGCACTGGCTGGTCCTCGGCGAGTCCGGCAACGGCAAGTCGGCGCTGGAGAAGACCTACGTGCTGCGCCAGCTCCGCTTCCGCGACCGGCAGGTCGTGGTGCTCGACGCGCAGGGCGAGGACGGCGTCGGCGAGTGGAACCTCATCGCGAAGTCGCTGGGATTAACTCCCATCCGGCTGGACCCGATGGCCGCGCTGGACGGCGGCATCAAGCTCAATCCCCTGGACCCGGCGATCACCCTCACCGGTCAGCTCGCGCTGCTCCGGACGATCATCGAGGTCGCGATGGGCCGCGGTCTCGACGAGCGGTCCGGCTTCGCGCTGAAGGTCGCGCACGCCTATGTGATCGAGACGATCACCGACCGGCAGCCGATCCTCACCGACATCGTGGAACGGCTGCGGCACCCGCTGGAGGAGTCGGCGGAGGCCATGAACGTCGACCTGGACGACGTCCGCGCCTGGGGCCTGGACGTGGCCCTGGTGCTCGACCGGCTGGTCGACGGTGACCTGCGGGGCATGTTCGACGGGCCCACGACCGTCGGCATCGACCTGGACGCGCCGCTGATCGTCTTCGACCTCTCCCACATCGACCGCAACTCGATCGCGATGCCGATCCTGATGGCGATCGTCGGTGTGTGGCTGGAGCACACCTGGATCAGGCCCGACCGGAAGAAACGCATCTTCCTGGTCGAGGAGGCCTGGCACATCATCAACTCGCCCTTCGTGGCCCAGCTCTTCCAGCGGCTGCTGAAGTTCGGCCGCCGCTTGGGCCTGTCCTTCGTCGCCGTCGTCCACCACCTCTCGGACGTCGTCGACGGGGCCGCGGCGAAGGAAGCCGCCGCCATCTTGAAGATGGCCTCCACCCGCACCATCTACGCCCAGAAGGCCGACGAGGCGCGCGCCACCGGGCGGGTGCTCGGCCTGCCGCGCTGGGCGGTGGAGATCATCCCGACGCTCACCCCCGGCATCGCCGTCTGGGACGTCAACGGCAATGTGCAGGTCGTCAAGCACCTGATCACCGAGGCGGAACGGCCCCTGGTCTTCACCGACCGCGCGATGACCGAGACCTCCCTGGAGCACGAAGCGGAGGTCGAGGCCGAAGCGGCGTCGGAGGCGGAGGCCGAGGCCCGTGCCGAGGCACACGCCGCCGCCGAGGTGGCGCTGGCCAAGCAGTTGGCCGACGACGCGGTGGCATGAGAGGTGGGGTGACATGGCCGGGAGGAAACGCGAGTCCTCTGGGGGCCTGCCGGACGGCCTGATCGTCGGCGTCCTCGGCTTCCTGCTGGGCGTGACGCTGCTGGTGTGGACCGCCACCGGCATCGCGGGGGTCCTCTCGCACGGCGGCTGGCCCGCCGAGGTGCACTTCACCCGCACCCCCCAAGCCATGCGGCACCTGATCGCGGAACCGCACGACGTCGCCGCGGCCTGGCCCGACTCGGCTCCCGGCCAACTGCCCGGCTCCGGGCTGTTCTGGGGCATCTTCATCAGCCAGTTCATGGTGCTGTTCGTCCTGACCGTCTTCGTGCTGAACGCGGTGGCCCGTACCCGCGCCCGCCTCAGGGCACCCCGCCAGGCCCCGCCCGCCCCGGCCCCTGAGGCGTCGCCCGAGCCGGTGGAGCGCGCCCCGCTGCCCTCGCCGCGCCGCCGCCGCGGCCAGCCGGTCGGGTCCAAGGCCGCGGGCGACGACGGCCTGGACGCCTGGTTCCGCTCCGTGCCGGGCGCGGCGGGCCCGCGCGAGGACGCGCCGACCACGGCCTTCGAGCCGATCCCCGCCACGGCCACCGAAGCGACCGGGCCCACCGCCGCCGGAGCCACCGGCACCATGGCCGCAGCCCCGATCCCGCACCCCGTCGCCGACCCACTGCCCGGCGGTGAAGTCACCCGCACCTATGCCCTGTTCGCCAGCCCGCGCGGCGACAAGTCCAAGCGCATCGTGCAGCCCGCCGTCCTGGCCGCCGCGGGACCCGCAGTGGTCACCACCGCGGACCCGGACACCTATCAGCAGACCGTCGGCAACCGCAGCAAGCTCGGTCCCGTCCACGTCTACGATCCGGCGCACCTCCTCGATGTGCCCGGGCGGCTGCGGTGGGCGCCGCACGGCGGCTGCGAGCGACCGGAGACCGCCGGGATACGCGCGGGCGCACTGCTGGCGCCACTGCGGCCCGCACGCGCCGACGAGGCCATCGTCCACGACACCGCCGTGACACTGCTGCGCTGCTGGCTGCACGCGGCGGCCCTGGACGGCGGGCCATTCCGCCAGGTGCAGCGCTGGGCGGCGAGCGGTTCAGCGGCCGGTGAGGCGGTGCGGATCCTGCGTACCGACACCGAGGCCGCCTCCGGCTGGAGCGGCGAACTGGAGTCGGTGCTGCACGCCCACCCCGAACGCCGGGACGCGGCGCAGGCGTTGATCCGCCAGACCCTCGAACCGCTGAACGCGGTGCACATCCGCGACGCCTGCAATCCACCGCGCTCAGGTGGCCTCGACATGGAGTCATTCGTCGCGGAAAGGGGCACACTTTACGTAGTGGGTGAGCGCATCGAGGATCCGCGGACCCACTTGGGTGCGATGCCCCTGCTCACCGCACTCGTCTCCAGCGTGGTCGAGCACGGCCGGCGCATGGCCGCAACGTCATCCGCCGGTCGGCTCGACCCACCACTGACCTTCGTCCTGGACGACGTCGCCGCGCTGGCCCCGCTCCCGGGCCTGTCGGACCTGCTGAGCACCGGTCACCACTCCGGTCTGCCCACCCTCGCCGTCCTGCGCTCCCCCGAACAGGCGCTCGCGCGCTGGCACGCGCCGCTGTGGCAGCACGCCGACATGCGCCTGGCCCTCGGCGATGAGACGGCCGACACGCTCCCGCCGTCGATCCCGGACGCGGTCCGCATCCGCTGATTCCGCGCGCGGGCGCCCGGCCGCACGCCCGCGCCCACGCGCCCGCCCGCCCGGCCGGTTCGCGCCCCTGCTTCCTCTGCTCCCTGTTGAGTTGTCAATGTCCGCTTGTCACTGATCATCAGTATCCGCTCCACACCGTCCTCGTGGGGCAACTGATTTCCAGCCTGTGGATAACTCATTCGCCGAAAGTCGCCCTGTGGAAAACTCCGCGAGCGAATCCGCCGACCCTGTTACCGTTCGAGAGTCGACCGCGGGACTCCGTCGCGACTTCCGGAACCTGCCTCTGAAGCAATGATTCGCAGCTCGCGCCCTCATTCCCCGGTCGACGCCGAACACCTCGAACACACCAGCACTCGACGCCCCAACACACCTACGCGAGAACAGGAGTCACCTCATGCAGCCAGAAGGACTGATCGCCGCCGAGGACGTCCTCCTGTTCGCCAATGCCGCGACCACATCCACCGCCCAACGCGAATTCCACTCCGACGCCGACACCCAGCACCTCTCGCTCGACTTCCTGCACGCGTACATGCTGGGCAACTACCGCGATCTGTACGCCGCCGCGCTCGCCCTCGACATCAACGACCACAACGCCGCCCTGATCATCCGCCGACTGCTGGAGAGCGCCACCGAAGCGACCCCCGAACAGCGCCGCACCGAAGGCCGGTTGATCGCCCGACGGCTGACCGCACTGCCCCCGCAGCGGGTCTACGCCCTCTTCGCCGCGCTGCGCCGGGCCAAGGTCAACAACCGCCGCACCCGCGCGATCATGCGGGACTGGCTGGCCACCCGCCCCGACCCGGCGTTCGACGCCGTCAAGTACCGGACCGGGGTGAAGACGGCGCTGCGGCACGCCCACCTGCCCGCACGAGAAGCCGAGTTGGGTGACTTCCTGTTCGCCCCGCGCCGCCGTACGCGCTACGGGACGCCGCTGCTGGAGACCTGGCGCCGCGCGCACTACGAGCAGGCGGCGGTCTACGAACTGCCGTTCACCGTCGCGGAGGGCTTCGCGGCCCGGCACGGCATCGCGCGCGCGGCTTTCCTGGAGCGGATCGCGCCCCGGATGACCCGGCTCGAGCGGCTCCGTTTCCAGGACTCGGCGCGCCGCCACGGCGCGACCGCCGTCCGGACCGACCTGACGCGGATGCCGCTGACCCGGCTTGCCTCGTACGTCCTCGGACTGTCCCTGGACGAACGAGCCGGGCGGCGGGCGGAGTTGACAGCGGCGCTGCGGGCCGCCGCGCGCCGGGCCGCGCGCGGCGAGCGCGGCTGGGGCCGGGTCGCGGCAGTCCTGGACGACAGCTTCTCCTCCTACGGCTCCGGCCAGAAGCGGCGCCGCCCGCTCGCGGTGGCGCTCGCAGCCCACCACCTGCTGGAGGCACTCGCCGACTCGTACACACCCCTGTGGACATCGGGACGGAGCGATCCGCTGCTGGCGTTCCCGCACGGGGCGACCCCGCTCGGCGAGCGGATTCTGGACGCACTGGAGACCGGCCCGGACCGGCTGCTGATCATCTCCGACGGCTGGGACAACGCACCGCCGGGGCTGGCCGCCGAGGTGCTGCGCGTATGGCGGACCCGGCTCGACCCGGACGGGCGGGTCACCGTCGTACACCTCAACCCCGTGTACGACGCGGACGACTTCGACGTGCGCCGCCTGGCCCCGACCGTACCCACCGCGGGCATCCGCGACGCCGAGGATCTGCCGTCGCTGGTCGGCCTGGCGCGGTTCGCCAGCGGCCGCACCGGCCTGCCTGAGCTGCGCGCCCACCTGGACAGCCGTATCACCGCGTTCCTGACCGCACCCGAGGAGGCCCGATGACTGCCACCGGCACCCTCCGCCTCGACCTGGTCGGACTCACCACGGGTCCTTCGCAGGTCTGGGGCGGCATCCGCCTCGTCCCGCTGGTCCGCGCCGAACCGCTGCCGGGCCTGCGGCTGCACGCCGAGCTGTACGGGGACGGCATCGGTGTGGTGACGGTTGGGCCGCGCACCACCTACACGTCGTACATCCCGCACGGCTTCGTCGCCGACTGGGGCGCGGACAGCGGTCATGCGGGCGCCGCGGCGGCGTACGGGACACAGTTGCGCGGCGACCGGGACGCCGAGCCCGTGACCGCGATGCCGCTGCGCATCCACCGCCGGATGGCACGCCGAGAGGCCAAGCACCGACTGCGGTTCCTGCCGCTGCACCTCGCGCTCGACGGTTATCTGGCGCTGCACTTCGGCGGCCCGACCATCGCGTGGGAGGAGTGGTCGCAGCGGGCGCTGCGGCAGGGCCTGTCGCCTCGGGTGGAGGAGGCGTACGTCGGCGTGACCGTGCGCGGGCTCGGTGACGCGCTGAAGGTGTTCGAGATACACCCGGGCCAGTGCGGGGTACTGCTCTACACGGCCGACGCCCTCGCCGCGGCCTTCGTCGTACCGCACCCGGAGGACTACCGGGCGCTGCACGCCACGCTCGTCCAGGATCTGTACGGGGAACTCATCTACCAATACGCCCTGTTGAGCGCGGCCGTGCCGGACTTCGTGCCGAGGATCGACGAGACGCGGGTGCGGACGACGGCGGATCTGCGAGCGGCGGTGGCCGCGGAACAGCGGGCGTGGGCGGAATTCCACGACGGGACGATGGCGGCGGGGCTGCTGAATACCGAGTACGCGACGCGGAAGGTGTACCGGGCGGGCGGGTTCACGCTGTCGCGATTCATACCGGCCTTTCGGCCCCGCGAGGAGAACCACATAGGTGAGGTCATCACCGCGGCGGACGGTCGGCTCGCGTATCTGAAGACCTTTCGTCTGTCCGAGACGCAGATTCGGCGCGGACACCTGTTGGAACGGTTGGCAGCGCACGACTGGCACCTGGGACGGACGGCGGAGGAATTCGGGCTGGACGAGAAGGAATTCGCTTCGCGCCTGCGGGCGGCGGGATTCGGTTCACTGCTCCGCCAGGGATGAGGACGCCTCTGCGGAGGGCCGCCTCCGAGAAGAACTCGGGGACCGCCCACCGCGGGAGCGAACGCGAAGGACCGCGCTCCTAAAGCGCCGACTCCTCCGCCGTGAGCCGTCGCACGGACTCCCGCAGGACGATGTGGGTGCCCAGGAGATGGCGGGTCTGGGCGGTGCCGCGGGCGGAGCCGGGGAGGCCGGCGTCCTCTTCGGCGAGGGCCAGGCGGACGGCGGCGCGGCCGAGCTCGTAGGAAGGGATGTTGACGGTGGTCAGGGGAGGGTTGAGGTCTTGGGAAACATCGTCGTTGTTGTAGCCGACCACCGAGATGTCCTCGGGGGTGCGGAGCCCGCGCTCGCGCATGGCGGCCATAGCGCCCGCGGCGACCAGATCGTCACCGGCGAAGACCGCGGTGAAGTCGGGGTTGCCGTCGCACCGCACGAGCAGATCTCGCATGGAGTTGTAGCCATTGGTGCGACCGAGGCCGATACCCGCGATCCGCTGGTGCTCCGGCCCGAGCCCGTGGTCGGCCAGCGCACGCTGGTAACCGCGCACGCGCGGCTCGGCCGTGCTGTGCCCCGGCATCGTGCCCAGGTAGAGGATCCGCCGGTGCCCGGCGGACAGCAGGTGGCTGACGGCGGCGTACGCACCGGCCTCGTTGTCGTACTCCACCGCGATGACCGGGGTGTCGGGGCTCGGCGCGGGGCGCCCGCACAGCACGAGCCGGGAGCCCGCGGCGGCGAGCCCGTGCGCGTACTCGGTCAGCCGCACGCGGTACGCCTCGTCCTCGACCGCGCCGCCGACCAGGATCACGATCTCGGCGCGTTGCTCACGCATCATCTGCACCAGCGCCAGCTCGCGCGCCTCGTCACCGCCGTGGCTGCACACCATGCACAGCCGGCCGCGCGCGGCGGCCTCCTGCTCAACGCCCTGGGCGACGGCGGCGAAGAAGTAGCTGTCGACCGACATCATGATCACCGCGACCGTCTTGGGCCCCGTCCCGGCCAGCGCCCGCGCCCGGCCGTCGATCACGTAGTCGAGGTCCTTGACCGCCCGCAGCACCTTGGCGCGCGCGGCGGCCGACGTCGGGTAGTTCCCGGCCAGCGCCCGCGAGACGGTGGCGACCGAGACACCCGCCCGGACGGCGACATCGCGGATGGTGACACGCCGGCTCCCGCCGCCCGCACCCGCCGCGGTCCCCGCACCCATGGGGCTTCCCGCGCCCGGCCCGTTACCCGGCCCCGGCTCTGGTGCAGTCTCCGCCATCCCCGCCATCCGATTCCTCAGCGGCCCGCGGCTCCGGATCCGCGACGGCCAACACGCGACGCAAGGACCGACCCACGGCCCGGCGCCAGGCTCAGCGCAGGGCCGGGTCCCACGCCCGACGCTTCGTTCGACACATCGTTCGACGCGGCGCCCGGCACCCCCCGCGCTGCCGCCCAGCGTAGTAGTGCGGGGCCGGGCGGCAGGCACAGGGCGTCAGTGGTTGGCCGCGTAATCCGCCGCGTACTCGTCGGCGATCTTGTTCAGGCCGTCGCCGCGCATCTTCTTCACCGCTTCGTCCCACGCGCTCAGCGGCTTGCGCCCGGCCACGATCGCGCCGATCGTGTCGAGCCGGTACTGCCCGATGGTGGCTCCCGACCGGGTGAAAGTCTCCGACTGGAGGCCGAACCGCGGATTGCGTACGAGCATCGGCGCGATCTTCACCTGCCAGGCGTGGCTGCGCTTGACGTCGTCCGGCCGCCCCGGCAGGTAGAGCACCTGCGGCGCGTCGGACAGGTACTTGATCGGAAGATTGACGGTGCTCTCCACCAGACCGAGGTCCGTCGGTATCGGCGAGCCATCCGCGTCCCGCGTGAAGTGCGTGCCCTCGATGCCGAAGTGCGTCAGCTCGTACTCCTTGGTGCCGAACGGCGCCGCCAAGTAGTCGAGCACCCGCAGGATCAGCTTGATCCGCTCGGGCGCGGCCTTCTTCAGCACCGTGTAGCCGAAGATCCCGCGCGCCCGCTCCATGCCGGGCTTGCCGCCGCCCGACGGCGTGTACGGCACCGCGCCGTCCAGGACGAAGGCGTCCTTGATGCTCGGGATGCTCGTGGTCAGTGCCCCGAAGCCGTCACCCATCGACGCGACCGTGCCGTTGTAGAAGAGCGTCTTGCAGTCGACGGTGGAGGTGCTGAGCGCGTTCGGCAGGTACGTCCCCGCCTGCCGCAGCTTCAGCATGAACTCCAGGCCCGCCTTGTACTCGTCCGTGCCGTACGCGTCGACGAAGTGCCCGCCGTCGAGCTTCCACTCCTGCGGCGCGCCGAACGCCATCGTGTGCACCGCGAAGCCGAAGCCGGTCTGCTGCGCCGCGCCCAGCGCGTACTTCTTGCCGTGCGTCGCCTCCTTGGCGACGGCCATGAAGTCGTCCGACGTCCAGCCGTCCTTCATGCCGGCCGCGCTGAAGATGTCGTTGTTGATCCACAGCGTGGTGCCGGGCGCGGACCGCTGCACCGGAATGCCGAGGATCCGCCCGCTGATCCGGCCCATGTCCTCCCACGCGTAGGTGGGGATGTTCGCCAGATTCGGGTAGTCCTTGACCGCGTCGCCCGCCAGGTACTCGCTCAGGTCCGCGCACTTGGCCTGCACGAATTGCGCCTCGCGCGGCAGTACGTGACCGCCGCCGAGGTTGATGACGTCCGGCAGGTCGTTGCCCGCCATCAAGGTGGCCATCTTGTTGTCGTAGTCGGAGTCCGGCACGACCGTGAACTCGATGTTCACCCCCAGCGCCTTGTTGACCGCCGCCCAGAACTTGTTCTCCGACGCGGGCTTCGGCGGCGTCCCGTACGAGATCGTCATCACCTTGATCGTCTCGCCGTTGCCCGGCTTGTCGGCGACCGCGCTGACCAGGTTCTTGGGATACGTCAGATAACCCGGCTGCACCCCGTCCGCCGTCCCCGGCAGATCGGGCGCGGGCCCGCTGACCGGCTTGTACGTCGGCCAGGGTGCGAGCTTCTTGCCCGCGTTGCTCACATCGTGGCCGCCGGACGAGGAGGACGAGCAGGCGGCGAGAACGGATGGGGCGGCCAGAGCGGCGCCACTTGCGGCGATCGAGCGCAGCAGCGTACGCCGCGAGAACGACGAGGTGCTCACGGTCAGTCCTTTCAGGGGTACGGGTGCGGTGATACGGGTACGGCGGCACGGTCCGCGGCCACTCGGCCGCTCGGCCGCTCGGCCGCTCGGCCGCTCGGCCCGCGTACGGCTCAGCTCTTGATGGCGCCGGTCAGCACGCCCTTGGTGAAGTACTTCTGGAGGAAGGGGTAGACGACGAGGATCGGCACGGTCGCCACCACCAGCACCGCCATCTGGATCGTCTGGGGCGACGAGACCATCCCCGCCTCGCTGGCCCCGGAGTCCGCGAGCTGCGCGCCCCCGATGACATACGTGCGCAGCACCTGTTGGAGCGGCCAGTGGTCGGAGTTGAGGTAGATCGACGCGTAGAACCAGGCGTTCCAGTACGAGACCGCGTAGAAGAGCCCGACGACCGCGAGGGCCGCCTTGGACAGCGGGAGGACGATCCTGCGCAGGATCAGCCACTCGCCCGCGCCGTCCAGCCGGGCCGCCTCGTACAGCTCCTCGGGGATCGACTGGAAGAAGCCGCGCAGTACGACGAGGTTGAACACATTGATCAGGACGGGCGCGATCAACGACTCGTAGCTGTCGAGCATGTTCAGGCCCTTGACCAGCAGGAAGCCGGGGATCATGCCGGGCGGGAAGAGGAAGGTGAACAGGATCAGCAGCAGGATCGGCTTGCCGCCGAAGACCTGCGGACGGCTGAGCGCGTACGCCAGACCGATCGTGCAGGCGAGGCTGAGGGCCGTGCCGATGATCGTCACACCAGCGCTCACCCACAGCGCGTGGGTGACGATGCTGCCGTCGAAGATCTCCCGGTAGGCGCGCAGGGTGGGGTGTTCCGGCCACAGCACCCAGCCGCCGTTGGCGACCACGTCCTTGTTGGACGCGAAGCTGGTCGACACGATGATCAGGAACGGGACGGTGACCAGGAGAACGACGGCGACCAGGGCCAGCGCCTTGGCCGCCTGGGTGACGGGCTTCGGCTTCTCCATCCACGAAGGACGGACGGGACGGACCGGGCGACTCGGACGACGCGGGCGGACCGAACGGAACGGGCCGGTACGAGGCGTGCGACCGGCGGACTGAACGGCGCTCATCGGTAGACCCCCTGCTCGCCCAGCCGGTGCGCGACCTTGTTGGCGGTGAAGACGAGTACGGCGCCCACGACGCCCTTGAAGAGACCGGCCGCGGCGGCATAGCCGAAGTCGCCGCCGATGATGCCCTTGTAGTAGACGAAGGTGTCGATGATCTCGGCCGCCTCGGGCCCGACCGCGGGCCGTTGGAGCAGCATCTGCTCGAAGCCGACCGACAGGATGTCGCCGAGCCTCATGATCAGCAGAAGAACGATGATCGGCCGCAGCGACGGCAGGGTGACGTGCCAGAACCGCCGCCACGGACCCGCACCGTCGATCGCCGCGGCCTCGTACTGCTGCTCGTCGACCTGTGACAGCGCGGCGAGGAAGATGATCGTGCCCCAGCCGCAGTCCTTCCAGATCACCTGGGCCACGACCAGCGGCTTGAACGCGTCGGGGTTGCCGATGATGTTCACGGTGTGCAGGTGGGCGTCGCCGAGCACGCTGTTGAGCAGCCCGGTCTCGCCGAGCACCTGCTGGAAGAGGGCCACCACGATGACCCACGACAGGAAGTGCGGCAGATACGCCACGCTCTGCACGAACCGCCGCACGCTGTCGCGGGTCAGGCTGTGCAGCAGCATCGCCAGCGCGATCGGCACGGGGAAGAAGAAGACGAGCTGGAGCAGCGCTATCCACAGGGTGTTGACGACCGCGGCCCAGAAGTCCGGGTCGCCGAACATCCGCTGGAAGTTCGCGAAGCCCACCCACTGGCTGGCCCAGAGCCCGTCGAAGGGCACGTAGTCCTTGAACGCGATGACGTTCCCGACCATCGCGCCGTAGTGGAAGAGCAGGAAGTACGCCACGCCGGGCGCCATCAGCAGGACGAGGGCGGCATCCCTGCGCAGCCGCTTGCGGCGCGAGCCGGGCTCGGGCTTCACACGGTTCGCCCCGCCCCTACGGGCCAGGCGTTTCGCGCGTCTCACGCGTCGTTCGGACGCGCCCACCGCATCGGCGCGGCTGGTGGCGTCCTGTTCGGCAATCGCCATCGCGTCCTCCTCGACGCTTAAGGTGGGACGGAACCTAAACCGGTTACTACGACAGGTCAACCCCTCGCGCAGCCCAAGACGTTGACCTCTGATGGCGTCGGCCCTAATCTCGAAGCCAGAGAAAGAAACCGATTACACCGACGTGCGCGGACAGCGGCCCGCACGCACGGCGCCGCACACGCACGACGACGAAGAACATGAACACGAGCAGGACCACGCACACGAGCACGTCACCGTGCACAGACACACGCAGACCTGCGGACACGTGAGGGGCAGACATGGCGGAGCGTCCGAATCTGGTGCTGGCGATGCGTCCGGACATCCTCGACCTGGTACTTCCGGCCCCCCTGCGCACCCGGCTCGACGCCCTCGCGGCCGTCCACCCCGCCCTCGTCACCGACACCACGACGCCCGCCGCGCGGGCGGCGCTCGCCGACGCCGACGTGCTGCTCACCGGCTGGGGCGCGCCCGCCGTCGACTCCGCCGTCCTGGCCCTCGCACCCCGGCTCGGCGCCGTCATCCACGCCGCCGGCACCGTCAAAGGCCATGTCGGGCCCGAGGTCTGGCAGCGCGGCATCGCCGTCTCGTCGGCGGCCGACGCCAACGCCGGTCCCGTCGTGGACTTCACCATGGCCACGGTCGTCCTCGCCGCCCGCCGCGCGCTCGGCACCGCCGCCGAGTACACCGACGGCCAACTCCTCGGCTACCGCGACCGGCGCGGCGCGGACGGCGCCGTCGTCGGCGTCATCGGCGCCTCCCGCATCGGCCGCGGCGTGATCGCCCGGCTCCTCGCCGCCCCCTCCGACTTCCGCGTCCTGCTCGCCGACCCGTACCTCTCCGCCGCCCAGGCCACCGCTCTCGGCGCGGCACTCGTGGACCTCGACGAGCTGTGCGCGACCTCCGACATCGTGACCGTGCACGCACCCGATCTGCCCGAGACCCACCACCTGCTCGACGCCCGCCGCCTGGCCCTGATGCGCGACGGCGCCTCCGTCATCAACACCGCGCGCGGCCGGCTGGTCGACACCGCGGCGCTCACCCGCGAATGCGCCGCGGGCCGCCTCGACGCCTACCTCGACGTCACCGACCCCGAACCACTCCCCCGCGGCCACCGGCTGCACAGCCTCCGCAACGTTCTGCTCACCCCGCACATCGCGGGCTGCCAGGGCACGGAGGTCCAACGGCTCGGTGCCTACGCCGTCGACGAGGTTGAGCGCTGGACACGCGGCGAGGCCCTCCTGGGAGCCGTGCTGGCGGACGACTTGGCGCGCATCGCGTAAGGCGGCGCGCATCGCGTACGGCGGCGTGCAGCGGTACGGCGGTACGGCGGTACGGTGCCGGATTCGTCGTCGTCCGGCGGCGCGGCCTAGGGCGTTTCGTTTGGATCATCGGGCGGACCAGATGAAGATGCCGGCGAGGTGGAGTCCGGCGAGGTAGATGGTCGCGGTCTTGTCGTATCTCGTGGCGAGGCCGCGCCACTGCTTCAAGCGGTTGATGCACCGCTCGACGGTGTTGCGCTG
>NZ_JBIVIV010000016.1:0-227529 GCF_044749865.1 Streptomyces sp. NPDC088910 | reverse complement strand
TCGGGATTGTCGGAGGAGACGGCGCGGCTGATCAGCCGCCCGTGGCGCAGCGCCACGTACAGGACGATCCCGACCGTGCCGAGCGAGATCAGCAGAGTGAGGGTGCCGCCCGCCAGGCTCACGCCCGCCAGCAGGGCGCTCAGGATCGGCAGATAGACCGCCATCGAGAGGTCTTCGAGGACGAGGACGCCGAGGATGAGCGGGGTCTCACGGTTGCCGAGGCGGCCGAGGTCGCCGAGGACCTTGGCGATCACACCCGAGGAGGAGATCCACGTCACTCCGGCGAGCGCGACGGCCGCGACCGGACCCCAGCCGAGGAGGATCGCGGCGGCGGCGCCCGGCAATGCGTTGAGGACGAAGTCGACCGCGCCGGACGGATATTGGGTCTTGAGATTGGTGACGAGTTCCGAGGCGCTGTATTCCAGACCCAGGAGGAGAAGCAGCAATACGACACCGATCTCGGCGCCGGTCGCGACGAATTCCTCGCTGGCCTGGAGCGGGATCAGTCCGCCTTTGCCGAAGGCGAGTCCCGCGAGCAGGTAGAGCGGGATCGGCGAGAAGCCGACACGTCCCGCGAGGCGGCCGAGGATGCCCAGGGCGAGGATGATCGCTCCGAGTTCGATGAGCATGTCGGTCGTGTTGTGCACAGGTTTCTATCCTCCTGTGATCAGTTCGGCGACGGCGCCGACGCCTTCGCGGGTGCCGACGACCACGAGGGTGTCGCCGACGGCGAAGCGGAAGTCGGGGGTGGGCGAGGGCACGGCGGAGGTGCGGCGGAGCACGGCGACGATCGAGGCGCCGGTACGGGTGCGTACCTGCGTGTCGCCGAGCGTGCGGCCCGCGTACGGCGAGCGTTTGCTCACGGTGATGTGTTCGGTGACCAGGTCGATCTCAAGGTGTTGTTGCAGGTGGCCGACGGGGTCGGGGGTCAGCAGGTCGGCCAGCGCGGTCGCCTCGTGGGGCGCGAGCGCGGTCGCGTCCTTGCAGGCGTCGTCGTCCTCGGGGTCATGGAACGCCAGGAACCGCCTGCCGTCCTGGTGCACGACCACCGACAGGTGGCGGCCGGACTCGGTCGTCATGTCATAGCGGGCCCCGACTCCCGGCAGCGGGGTCTTTCGGGCGCGGGCGGTTGGTTCCATGAACGTGCTCCATCGGGACGCGGGTGCGTGAGTGCCGGTCGCGGACGCCAGCATGCGCGTCACCCGGCAGAGTTCTGTGCCGGGTGACGACGCGCGTTATGCGGTGGCGTGCCGCAGCGCTCCTGCCACAGCGCCCGGCGTGGGAGCCGGACGCTGTCAGCAGTAAGGCGCGGAAAGGGGGTCCGTATCAGGTACGGCGTCCCGAGGCGCGTTCTCGACACGCGCGACCCGGGGAAAATACGGCGATGCCGTGGGGAGGACTTCCGACATGGTCGCGGATGCGCCTACGACGAGGACATCCCGTTCCATGACGTATCCTCCTCGGCTCACCTCTGCGACATATGTAAAGCGCTGGTCAAGACTCTAGCGCATAATAAATGCCGCAAATCCCACATGAGTGGATATAACACCCCAGGCGGATCTCTCATGGCCGGGAATTCACCTGGGCGTCACAGGGCGGGTCGGCCCGCCGCGACGCGCCCCGACCTGCCGGTACGCCGGGTCCGGCCGGCCCCGCGAACAATTCGGGTGCGCCCTTCGCCGCCCGGGGGCTAGGGTCCCCGGGGCCCATGACTGAGCGGTTCCGAGGAGACGAAGGGGTGGTCGGCCGTTCCGGCGCGCGCTGACGACGGAGGCGTTCCCGCGAAGGCCGCCGAGCCGCCCGCGGCTCCGGAGACGCCCGGGTCGCAGGGGCCGCCGGGATCGCCGGGGCTGTGGCGGGACCGGGATTTCCGCCGGTTGTGGGTGGGGCAGACGGTCTCGCAGCTCGGGGAGCACGGGAGCGCGGTGGTCCTGCCGCTGATCGCGGTGCTGCTGCTGGGCGCCGACGGCGGTGAGGTCGGGGTGCTGCGGGCGGTGGGGCAGGCGCCGATACCGCTGCTGTCGCTGTTCGTCGGGGCGTGGGTGGACGGATGGCGGACCCGTACGGTCATGGTGGCGGCGGACTGCGGGCGGGCGCTGGCGCTGGGGGCGGTGGCCGTGGCGTGCCTGCTCGGCGGGCTCGGTCTGCCGGTGCTGCTGGTGGCCGCGTTCGGCGTCGGGGCGCTGTCGGTCTTCTTCGACGTGGCGTATCAGGCGTCTGTCGTACGGCTGTTGGACCGCGACCAACTGGTCAGCGCCAACAGCGCACTCGAAGGCAGCAGGTCGGCGGCGCAGATCGGCGGCCCGGCGCTCGGCGGTGTGCTGGTGTCGCTGCTGTCGGCGCCGGTCGCGCTCGCGTCCAGCGCGCTGTTCTTCGCGCTGTCGTTCGTGTCGATCCGGCGGATTCGGCGCGGCGAGGCGGTGCCTCGGCGCTCGGGACGTACGCCCGCTGTCCGGCGGCGGATTCGCGAGGGGGTCGGATTCGTCGTCGGTGAACCGTCGTTGCGGGCGGTGTGCCTCGCCTCCGCCGCCTTCCAGTGCGCCTTCGCGGCGACGATGACCGTCTATCTGCTGTTCCTGCCCAGGGAGTTGGGCCTGTCGGGCGCTGTCGTCGGGCTGGTGCTCGCGGCGACGGGGCCCGGCGCGCTGGTGGGTTCACTGCTGGCGGCCCGGCTGCCGGGCCGGTTCGGCCACGGTCCGGTGCTCGCGTGCGCGGCCGTGCTCGGCGACAGCGTGATGATCGGCGTACCCGCGCTGCACGGCGGCGGCGCGCTGACCGTTCCGGCGCTCGTGGCGGTCAACCTGACGTTCGGCGCGTGCGGTCAGCTGGTCAGTGTGACGCTGATGGCGGTGCGGCAGACCGTCACTCCGGACGGGATGCAGGGCCGCGCGGCGGCGACGATCGGCTTCGTCGGCATGGGAACGGCCCCGCTCGGCTCGCTGCTCGGCGGTCTCCTCGCGGCGCAGTGCGGTCTGCGCACCGGCTTCCTGGTGGCGGCGGCGGGCATGCTGCTCTCGCCGCTGGTGATCTCCCTGTCCCCGCTCGCCCGGCTGGGCCGTACGCTCCCCGTCCGCGGAGCGGCGGACGCGTCGGCCCGGACGTGAGCGCGACGGAGGTGGCGCGGGCACCGGGCCCGCGCCACCTCGGTCACACGTGCGTTGCGCGCTCTGTCAGTTGAGGGTGAACTTCTGCGCGGCGCTGCCGTTGCAGTCGTAGATCTGGAGCCGGGTGCCGTTGGCGCCTGCGCTGTTGGGGTCGTCGAGGCAGCGGCCCGACTGCGGGTTGAGCAGCGAGCCGTCGGCCTGCTGCTGCCAGACCTGGCCGCCGACGCCGTTGCAGTCCCACAGCTCGACCTGCGTGTTGTTCGCCGTGCCGTTGCCGTTGATGTCCAGGCAACGGCCGATCGTGCTCAGCGAGCCGTTGGCGTTGTGGTACCAGTGCTGGTCGGCGGCCCAGGACTGGCAGTCCCAGAGCTGCACGGCGGTGCCGTTGACGCCCGTGTCGTCGGCGGCGACGTCCACGCACTTCCCGGCGGGCGCGGGCACCGGGGCGCCGCCCTTGACGGCGAATTTCTGCGCCGCGCTGCCGTTGCAGTCGTAGATCTGGAGCCGGGTGCCGTTCCCGGTGGCGCCGCTCGGCGTGTCGAGGCAGCGGCCCGACTGCGGGTTGAACAGCGAGCCGTCGGAGCGCTGGATCCACTTCTGGCCGCCGACGCCGTTGCAGTCCCACAGCTCGACCTGCGTGTTGTTCGCCGTGCCGTTGCCGTTGATGTCCAGGCAACGCCCGATCGTGCTCAGCGAGTTGTCGGCGTTGTGCGCCCAGTGCTGGTCCTCGGCGTACGTCTGGCAGTCCCAGAGCTGCACGGCCGCGCCGTTGACCCCGGTGTCGTCGGCGGCGACGTCCACGCACTTGCCGCCGGGGCCGGTGATCGTGCCCTGCGGGCCGTTGGGCACATTGGTCTGGCCCGAGTAGCCGACGGAGACGATGTTCGCCTGGACGGCGTTCTCGGCGGCGTCGGTCGGATAACCGGCGACCATCACGCCCTCGAAGAAGGTGCCCATGTTGCGGTTGCTGTTGTCACCGCCGGTGCCCAGGATGATGCCGCCTTCCTGGTGCATCGGTTTGTAGCCGCCCCGGGTCGGCAGCGACCCGTTCCACCAGGTCGACAGGCCCCCCGATTGGGAGTCGCCGCCCTTGATGGCGTACGTCGTCTGCCCGTTGTTCTTCAGCACCGCCGTGACGTAGGCGCTCTTGTTGCCCGCGTTGGCCGTGTTGGAACCGTTGTCGCCCTGGAACATGCCGTTCTCCATGTCGGCCTCGACCCAGGGGCCCGAGCCGTTGCACGGCGCGAAGTAGCAGGTGGTGGCGATGCTCACGGCGTCCATGTGGCCGTTGCCGGTGTCGGACGGCGTGCTCTCGGCGTTGCCGTAGTCGAAGCAGCAGTCGGAGCCGACGTGGGTGCCGCTGGCGACCATGTAGACGCCCTCGGGCTGGCCGTTGACGGGGACGCCGGAGGCCGCGCCGGTGTAGCGGTAGCCGACGCCCGGCGAGATCCAGATGCCGTACACCTTGTGGCCGCCCGCGTGCACCGCGATCTCGCTCGCGTCCGCCCCGCGGTCCACGCCGCCTGCCGTGCCCGCGGGGCCCGGCAGCAGGTCGTTGTGGCGCGAGGTCTGGTCGTAGACCTTGGAGATGCGGCAGGTGGTGTTGGCACAGAAGATGTCCTGCTGCTCGGCGTTGGCGTAACCGCCCGTGGCCAGCAGCCCGATGTCGGCCCTGCCGCCGTCCGAGGCGCGCGTGACCTGGTACAGCGGGCCGTTGTACGCGGAGAACAGGGCGCGGGTGGTGCTGTGCGCGGCGACGCAGGGGGTGCCCGCCGCGCCGTAGAGGTCACAGGGCAGCGAACCGGCGGCCTGCGCGGTGCCCGGCAGGCTGATGAAGGCGCTGAAGACCAGGCCGAGGGTGGCCACGACCGAGGTCAGCAGGGCTTTCCAGCGGGCGGTGTATCTCCTTTTGCGCATGCGGTGCTCCTTGGGGTGGGGGGTGGAGCGGAGACGAGCGGTGCCTGCGGGGACGGGCGGCCCGAGCCGGGCGTGGGGGCCCGGATCGAACGCCTGGGGGACGTGACGGGTGCGGGAGGGACGTGAAGGACACGCGGGGTCGACCGGCTCGGAAAGTACGCCCCCTGTTCGACCCCGTCAATATTTGTTGCTTTCTTTGGCTTCGGCCGGGCACGACCTGTCCGAATCTGTGGCCCGGCGAGGAGTGCATTACCTCTGTGACACAAGTCAACTGACGTGGTGTAACACGCCGCTGCGAGAGTTCCCGCGCCATGAGCGAAAGGGGACATGACAGATGACACCGTTCAATCGCCGTGACTTCCTGCGCGCCGTCGGGGCCACCGGCGGCGCTGGAGCGATGCTGGCCACGATGGGTGCGCTGGGTCTGGCGCCCGGCGCGGAGGCGGCCACGCGCGGGGCGCCGTACCGCGCGCCGCGGCCGGGCGACTTCCACCTCACCGGCCGCGCCGCCGCCAAGGTCGTCGTGCTCGGCGGCGGCATCGCCGGACTGACGACCGCCTACGAACTGGGCAAGGCGGGCTACGACTGTACGGTCCTGGAGGCCCGCGACCGGCCCGGCGGCCGCAACTTCACCGTACGCGGCGGCGACACCACCACCGACCTGTACGGCAACCGGCAGACCGCCCGCTTCTCCGACGGCCAGTACATGAACGCCGGTCCCGCGCGGATCGCCCAGTGGATGGTCACGCTCGACTACTGCCGTGAACTCGGCGTGCCCATCGAGGTGTTCACCAACGTCAACGCCGACACCTACCTCTACAACGAGTCGGCCGGAATGACCGAGCCCATGCGTTACCGCAGCGCCAAGGCCGATGTGCTGGGCTACGTCAGCGAGTTGCTGGCCAAGGCCACCGACCAGGGCGCGCTGGACAAGGACCTGACCGCCGCCGACCAGGAGAAGCTGGTCGAATTCCTCAAGGACTACGGCGCGCTCGGCAACACCCTCGACTACAGCGGCGGTTCGCGGCGCGGCTACTCGGCCTGGCCGGGCGCCGCGGGCACACCGGGAGTGGTGGCGGGCGACGTGCCGACCGCCTCCGAGATCTTCGCGACCGGCGTCGGCCGCTACTTCGCCTTCGAGTTCGAGTTCGACCAGGCGATGCTGATGTTCCAGCCGGTCGGCGGCATGGACCGGATACCCCACGCGCTGGCCGCCGCGGTCGGCACGCGCAGGGTGCGGACCGGCTGCGCGGTCACGAAGGTCACCGACACCGCGCACGGCGTCACCGTCACGTACACCCAGGGCGGCAGGACGCGGACGGTCGACGCGGACTTCTGCGTCGCCGCCATGCCGCCGAACATCCTCGCCAAGGTGCCGCACAATCTGGGCGCGGGCGTCCAGTCGGCACTTGAGGCCATCACCCCGTCCTCGGCGGGCAAGATCGGCCTGGAGTACGCCTCGCGCTGGTGGGAGACCGACCACCGGATCTACGGCGGGATCACCGAGACCGACCTCGACGTCACCCACATCTGGCACCCGTCCTACGGCTTCCACGGCAGGCGCGGTCTGCTGATCGGCTACTACAACACCGGTTCCAAGGCCGACTCCTACGCGGCGCTGAGCCCCAAGGCCCGCGAGGCGCGGGCGGTCGCCGCGGGCGTGAAGATCTACGGCGAGAAGTACCGTACGGAGCTGGCCACGTCCTTCTCGCACCACTGGCGGCAGTTCCCGTACCAGGAGGCCGCCTGGCACAGCACGCCCGGCGGACCGGACGCCGCCCGCTACCAGCCGCTCAACGAGCCGACCGGGCATGTGTACTTCGCCGGTGACTGGCTCAGCTACATGGACGCCTGGCAGCACGGCGCCTTCACCTCCGCGCGCAAGGCGGTGACGGCGCTGCACCGGCGGGTCCTGGCCTGACGCACCGGGTCGGCCGCGAGCCGGCGGGGGCGGTACGGGAGGGTACGGGGGCCGGGGCCGGTCTCAGCCCGAGGGCCTGGGCTCAGCCCGCGGGGGCGGTCTCAGGCCGCGGGGCCGGTCTCAGCCCGCGGGGCCGGTCTCAGGCCGCGGGGCGGTGGATGTCACCGCTCAGCCCGGTCAGCGGCAACCCCGTACCGCCCCAACGGCACGTGGCGATCCCGGCGGCGACGGGCACCGCCGTCTCCTCCGGGGTGCGGGCGCCGAGGTCGACGGCCTCACCCGCGTCGAGCGGCCCGCGGATGACGGCCGCGGCGTACGGCGTGCCGCCGACTCCGGTGATTCCGACGACCCATGGCACCCGTGGTGTGATGTGGTGATCCATGACAGACCCTTCCACGAGTCGCGAGGAGCGCCCGCGAAGTGCCGGGAGAACCCGCGGGCGTGGGCGGGCGGCCGTGAGCGGAGAGGCGGTGGGTGACGTGATGGCGGTCAACGGGGAGGGCCGGGACGCCCCGCGTGCGTCCGGACCGCCGCTGACGGCCGGTGAGCGGGAGATCCTGCGGGTGCTGCGCCGGTCGGAGGACCTGGACAGCGTGGCGGCCCGCATCCTGGTCTCGGTCGGCAGCGCGATCATCGAGGGCCGGCTGAAGCCGGGCGACGACCTCAACTCCGTGGAACTCGCCCGGCAGTTCAGCAGCAGCCGGACCCCGGTGCGGGAGGCGTTGCTGACCCTGGAGCGCGAGGGCCTGGTCGAGATCGCGGCCCGCAAGCGCCCCCGCGTGCGCCGCCTGGGCCTCACCGAGGTCCGGGAGATCTACGAGCTGCGGTCCGAGCTGTACGGCCTGGTGAGCCGCCGGATCATCGCCCACCGCACGGCCGGTGAGATCGAGGTCTTCGACGGCGTTCAGGCCCGTCTCGAGGAGGCCGCGGCGGCCGGGGACCTGGAGCGGTACTTCTGGCTGATCGTGGACTTCCGCAACACCGAGGCGCGGCTGGCCGGGAACGAGACCGTGCGCGCCGTCCTCGACTCGGTCGGCATCAGGACCCTGCATCTGCGTCACCTCAGCCTCTCCCTGCCGGGCCGCCTCGACACGTCGGTGGAGGACCACCGCAGGCTGGTCCGCGCGTACGCCGACGGCGAGGCGGAACTGGCCGTCGCGCTCACACGGTCCATCGTTCTACGCGGTCTGGCGGCGGTGGAGCGCTCGGGGTGGACAGGCTCCCCGGACTGACCCGCCGGTCGACATCAGCGGGCCTGCGCGTCGTGGGCGCTCCTGGACCGCGCGGCCCCGCCCGGGGCGTCCGCCGCGGTGCGGGCCCGGTGGAGGGCGACCGCTTCGGGGCGGCGGCGGCCACCGCGATCTCGTCGGCGATCCTGTCGACGGCCGGGCTGTCACCTGGCACCGCCCAGGATGTCCGGCCAGCGGCGTATTACGTGGTCGACCAGTTCCCTGCTGGCCTCCGCGACCCGCGGGAAGTCCTTGAGCCGGGTCCAGGGGCGGCAGGCGTCGATCACGGCGCGGGTGTTGAACGGCGGCAGGCCGGGTGCGCGCAGCGGGTCGACCCTGCTCCCCCACGTCTGCCGCATCGTCTCGATGTCGTCGGCGGGGTCGGTGCGGGTGCAGACCGCCCACATCACGTCGTTGAGGCTGCGCGGGTCGACGTCGGCGTCCACGACGACCACGAATTTGTTCATGTACGCGGCCTGCGGGAGCTGCGAGGTGAGGTAGCCCGCCTGCCGGGCGTGACCCGCGTAGTTCTGGTGGATCGACACGGCGAGCAACTGCCGTCCGCCGCCGACCTCGTGGGCCCAGACGCCCTCGACGCCGGGCAGTCCTGACCGCACCAGCGCGTCCTGGATCATCGCGGACTTCATCACGCTGCGCATGTAGGAGTAGTCGTGCGGCGGCTTGCCGGGAGGGGCGCCGAGCAGGATCGGGTCGTGGCGGTGGTAGATCCGCTCGACGTCCATGGTGAGCACGGCCTCGGTGCCGCCGCTGTAGTAGCCGGTCCACTCGCCGAACGGCCCTTCCTGCTCCCGGCGTTCGGGATACAGCCAGCCCTCGACGGCTATTTCGGCGGTCGCGGGGATCGGCAGCCCGGTGACCTCGCCGCGGATCACCTCGACGGGGCGGCCCAACACGGCCCCGGCGTACTCCAGTTCCGACAGTCCTGTGGGCACCTCGGTGCCCGCGACGACCAGCAGCAGCGGGTCGTGGCCGAGCGAGGCGGTGACCGGCGCCCGGCCCTCGCGGGCGAACCACTCGCGGACGTGCGCGGCGCCGTGCTTGCCCGCCTCCATGTTGATGCTCGCCGCCCGCCCGCCGTTCTGCACCTGCATGCGGTACGCGCCCGCGTTGAGGACGCCGGTGGCCGGGTCGGTGGTGAAGACGGCGCAGCCGGTGCCGATGTACCGGCCGCCGTCGTTCTCGTGCCATTTCGGCACGGGGAAGGCGAGCAGGTCGGCGTCGGCCGCGGTGATCACGTTCTCGGTGACGGGGCCCCGGTCGACGGCCTCGACGGGGTACTTCCCGGCGTTCTCCACCCACTCGTTGGGGCGGGTGCGCAGCGCCTCGACCAGACCGCGGTCGTCCAGGTCGGTGCCGAGCCGCAGGGTCATGCCGAGCCTGCGGGCGTTGGCCATGCTGGCGGTGAGCACTCGCTGGCCGGGCCGGTAGCCCTCGATGTCGTCGAAGAGCAGCGCGGGCGGCGAGGGGCGTTTGTAGTTGACCTCGGACGCGGCGCCGATCTCCTTGTCCCAGTGCGCTCCGGAGAGGGTGCGGACCTCACCGAGTTCCCCGGCCAGTTCGAGCCAGGTCCGCAGGTCATTGACGTCGTCGAGGGACCTCACGCCACTCGCCTCCCGTTCTCTCATGTGTGTCGCGACGCGATGAAGGTCGAAGAAGCCGCAAGAGTAGTCCGCGAGTTGTACGTCGCCGGTGTCGCTGCGCCCGCGGATGCCCGGGTCCCTCCTCGTCGAGGTGAGCGAGCATCGCGTTTCCCCTGAAGTGTCGACACTCGACCACGGGACCCGATTGAAGCAGTGGGGATACCCCCTGTCCAGGGGCCAGCGATCCGCACCCCCGCACCATTGAGTGTCGACACTTCTGGTGAATCTGACCGAAGTCTTGTCATGGCCCCGCACGGCTCCTAACGTGTCGCCGCGAAGAAATTTGCTCGACTCTGTTCAGTTCCGTTGAGTCAAAGCGTCGAAATGCCAGCGATCCGCACACGATCAGTCCCACGGTGCGCATCCGCGGACCTCCGTCCGCCTCGCCCACCCCGCGAGCAGAGGATTCTCCATGCCACGACTCGTCCGCAGGCTGCTCGCCTGCGCCACCGCCTGCACCCTGTGGGGCGGCGCCCTCGCGGGCGCGGCCGTCACGGCCGGTGCGGTGGTCACCGCCACCCCCGCCGCCGCACTCGACAACAGCCTCGCCCGTACGCCCCCGATGGGCTTCAACGACTGGAACGCCTTCGGCTGCGACGTCAGCCAGGCCCTGATCGAGCAGACCGCCGACTACCTGGTCAGCTCCGGTCTGAAGAGCGCCGGATACACCTACGTCAACATCGACGACTGCTGGATGACGCACACCCGCGACGCCGACGGCCGCCTGGTCCCCGACCCGGTGAAGTTCCCCGACGGCATCAAGGGCACCGCCGACTACGTGCACGGCAAGGGACTCAAGCTCGGCATCTACGAGGACGCGGGCACGGCGACCTGCGCCGGGTACCCGGGCAGCCTCGGCCACGAGACGACGGACGCGCGGACCTTCGCGGACTGGGGTGTGGACTACCTCAAGTACGACAACTGCAACAACACCAGCGACGGCACCCGCGAGGACTACGTCAGGCGGTACACCGCGATGCGCGACGCGCTGGCCGCCACCGGCCGCCCGATCGTGTACTCGCTGTGCGAGTGGGGCGTGCAGAACCCGTGGGAGTGGGCCGGTGACGTCGGCAACTCGTGGCGCACCACGGGCGACATCAGCGACAACTGGACGAGCATGCTGTCCATCGCCGAGGACAACATGCCGCTGGCGCCGTACGCGGGCCCCGGCCGCTGGAACGACCCCGACATGCTGGAGGTCGGCAACGGCGGCATGACCGACACCGAGTACCGCACGCACTTCTCGCTCTGGTCGATGATGAACTCGCCGCTGCTGATCGGCACCGACCTGCGCAAGGCGACCCCGCAGACCCTGTCGATCCTCGGCGACAAGGACGTCATCGCCCTTGACCAGGACCCGCTCGGCAGCCAGGCCACCGTGGTCTCCTCCGACGGCGGCCGGTACGTGCTCAGCAAGAAGCTGGCAGGCGGCGAGCGGGCGGTGGCCCTGTTCAACTCGGGCGACCAGGCGCAGCGGATCTCCACCACCGCGCGGGCCGCGGGACTGCCCAAGCGCGGCAACTACTCGGTGCGCGACCTGTGGGCGCACACCGACTACCAGAGCGCGGGCGGCCTGTCCGCGACCGTGCCCGCGCACGGCACCGTCCTGCTGCGGGTCGGCACCGACCCGCGCGCGGTCCTCGCGCCGCCGCTGTTCGACACCGGGGTCACCGGACCCGACCACATCGAGCCGGGCCACAGCGCGACCGTGTCCACGTACGCCACCGACCTGGGCTCGTTGCCCGCCGCGACGGTGAAGGTGCGGCTGACCGGCCCCGACGGCTGGACGGTCCGCGCGACCGGCGCCACCGGCAGCCTGCTGCTGCCCGGCGGCCGGACCCTCACCACACCGTGGACGGTCACCGTGCCCGCCGACGCGCGACCGGGCGCGTATCCGGTCACCGGCACGGTCAGCTACCGCGATCTGGTCAACGGCCGTACCGTCACGGTGCCGTTGGTCGGCAGCGTCGCCGTCAAGGTGCCGCCGCCCGCGGGGACCAGCTACCTCAGCGACCTGCCCTGGACGACGTCGAGCAACGGGTGGGGGCCGGTCGAACGCGACCGCAGCAACGGTGAGACCGGCGCGGACGACGGCAGTCCGATCACGCTCGGCGGCAGCGTCTACGCCAAGGGCCTCGGGGTGCACGCGCCGAGCGACATCGCCTACTACCTCGGCGGCGTCTGCTCTACGGTGACGGCGACGGTCGGCGTGGACGACGAGAAGAACGGCAAGGGCACCGTCCGCTTCACGGTCGTCGCGGACGGCACGACGGTCGCCGACAGCGGCGTGGTCACCAACGCCATGGGCGGCAAGGCGCTCACGGCCGACGTGACCGGCGCGCAGAATGTGCGGCTCGTCGTGGACGACGGCGGCGACGGCAACGACAGCGACCACGCGGACTGGGCGGACGCGAAGCTCATCTGCTCCTGACCGCCCACGACCCGGGGCGGCGGCGCGTATCCCTCCCACGCGCCGCCGCCCCGGCCCATGTCAGCCCGTGCCGCCCCGGCCCATGTCAGCCCGTGCGGTGCCGGGCCCTGGCCAGCGCCACCGCGCCCGCCACCGGGGGAACGTCCAGCAGGCGCAGGGTCAGCGAGGGGTGCGCGGCGGCGAGCCGGGCGCGGAAGGCGTCGGCGAGCCGCGGCTGGCGCACGACGACGCTGCCCGCGGCCACCACCGTGTCCCCGACGGCGCCCCGGCCGACGAGCCGGGTGACCAGCAGCGCCAACTGCCGGCCCGCCTCCTCGACCACCGCGGCGGCGAGCGCGGAGCCCGCGTCGGCGGCACGGAAGACGGCGGGCGCGGCCGGGCCCCAATTGCCGGGCGTGGGTTCGTCGTTGACGGTACGGGCCAGCGTCTGCGGGTCCGGGTCGCCGAAGTGGTCCAGCAGCGCCGCGAGCAGTCCGTCGTCGGCCCGCCCGGCGTCGTACGCGGCCAGCGCCGATCTGACGGCGTCCCTGACGATCGCGGGCGCGCCGCCCTCGTCGCCCAGCACCCAGCCCCAGCCGCCCGCGAAGAGCACCTCGCCCGCGGCGTCGGCGCCGACGCCGATCGAGCCGGTGCCCGCGATGACGCCGATGCCGGTGTCGAGACCGGCCGCGGGCACCAGCAGCGCCGCGTCGTTGACGACGACGGCGGGTACGCCGAGGGCTTCGACGGCCGCCGCCAGGTGCGCGCAGTGCCGCTGGGTGTCGCAGCCCTGCGCGCCGATCCCGACGGCGGCGATCTCGTCGCCCTCGGGCACCGCGCCCGTCAGCCGTTCCAGCAGCCAGCGCGCGGCGGTGTCGACCGGCGCCGCCTCCCAGCCGTCGGCCGGCAGCGTGCGGTCGGCGCGCGGCGACGCCGCCGGGTCGGCCAACGGCGCGACGCGGACGGCGAGTTTGGTGCCGCCCACGTCGGCGCCGACAACGACCTTCATACGCCCGGCCGTTCGGCCGCGACCTTGATGTCGGAGTTGTGGAACACGAATTCCTCGATCTCGACTCCCCTGACCTCGGCGACCGCTTCGACGAGGATCTGTGCGACCAGGATTTCGATGATCGCACGCTGCGCGGCCGGGAGGCGCGGCACGGTGACGGGGTGCAGCAGCGGGCCGCCCTGGACGGGCTCGCTGGTGACGAGGACGACCCGGTGGCCGGAGTACGCCAGGGTCTCGGCGACGGCCAGTTCGCGGGTGTCGCCGAAGATGACGTGCACCCCGCCGCCCGCCGACTCCATCGAGCCGTGCAGATACTGCCGGGTGCTCATGCCGGTCGACGGAATCCTGGCGACCTCGCGGAAGAGCAGGGCGCTCGCCTCCGCCGAGCCGACCGCGGGCCCGGTGCCGACGAAGTCCGCGGAGGTCGCGGACGCGAACAGCGGTGCCAGCGCGCGCAGTTGGGGTGTCAGGACGCGCTCGGTGCGGGCGAAGACCTCGCCGAGGCGGGCCCAGCCGTCGTCGATCCGGCCGCCGTCCCAGGCGTCGGCGAGGAGGCCGAGCGCGGCGACGGTCGCGGTGTAGCCGATGGTGGACGCGTAGCTGTCGGGGATGCTGCCGAGGCCGAGCACACCGCTGGCGAGGTCCGCGATCGGCGACGGCACGACGTTGACCACCGCGAACCGTCGCGCCGGGTCGACGGAGTCCAGCACGGCGAGCGTCTCCGCGCTGCGTCCGCTCTGCGAGACGCCGACCACCGGGTGGGCGCTGGCGGGGAAGGGCAGCGGGTGGTCGCCCGCGCCGAGCCGCCAGGAGTGGACACCACGGCTGCGCAGCGCCCAGACCGGCGCGCACGCGGCGGCCAGGCTGGCGCCGATGCCGACGAAGACCGGTCCCGGCCCCGACAGCCGGCCCTCCGCCGCCGACGCCGTGACCGCGCCGGTCAGCCGGGTGACCGCCGTGGCAAGGGCCTCCGCCTGGGTCGCGCGGGCCGCCGAGTAGGCGATGTAGCCGTCGGTCATTTCTGCTCCGTTCCTTCGGACGTCCGGGTGGTCGGATCCCAGTGCGGCGGGATCGGTGGGACAGGCGGCGCGGTGCTGTCGATCCGTACGGGCGCGCCGAGGTCGGCGGACTCCTCGATCGCGAGCATGACGTCGAGTACGTGGTAGGCCAGTTCGCCGCCGGCGCGCGGCGGTCGGCCCGCCCGGATCGCGCGGGCCATCTCCAGGACGCCCACGCCCCGCCCGGCCGGGGCGCCGGTCGCGGGGACGGTCCGCCACGGCGCCTCGGGGGTGATGTCGGTCAACAGCCGTGTGGGGCCGTCGAATCCGCTGACCGGGACCTCCAGCACCCCGTCCGCGCCGGTCACTTCGAACAACTGGCGGCGTACCGGCGAGTCGAAGCTGTAGACGGACGTGCCGACCACCCCGGACGCGAAGGTGGTGAGGACGCTGAGGTGCGTGTCCACCTCGACGGGGAAGCGGGTGCCCGCGTCCGGTCCGGAGCCGACGGTGCGCTCCGCGCGCGGCCGGTGCCCCGCGGCGGTCACCGAGGCGACCGGGCCGAGGAGTTGGACGAGCGCGGTGAGGTAGTAGGGGCCGATGTCGAAGAGCGGGCCCGCGCCCTTGGCGAAGAGGAACCCCGGCCCGGGGTGCCAGGCGTCGGGTCCCGGGCCCTGCATCAGCGTCAGTACGGTCCGCGCCGGGCCGACCGCGCCGTCCGCGAGCAGCCGCGCGGCGGTCTGGATGCCGGGGCCCAGGATCGTGTCGGGCGCGTTGCCCACCGCGACCCCGGCGGCGCTCGCGGCGTCCAGGACGGCGCGGGCGCTGTCGCGGTCCAGCGTGAGCGGCTTCTCGCCCCACACGTGCTTGCCCGCCTCGATCGCGGCGAGCGCGACCTCGTCGTGCGCGGCGGGGACGGTCAGGTTGACCACGAGGTCGACGTCGTCGCGGCGCAGCACCTCGGCCGTCGTGCCGGACACCGGGACGCCGTACGCGTCGGCCTGCGCCCTGGCCCGCGCGGGGTCGAGGTCCGCGACGGCCGTGACGGCGAGGTCGGGGTAGGAGGTCAGCGAGCGCAGGTACTCGTCGGAGATGTTGCCCGCGCCGACCACCGCGACGCGGGTCGGCGTCCCGTGCGCGCTCACGCGGTCACCAGCTCACGGAAGTAGGCGGCGTTGCGCTCCACCAGCGGCCATACGTCGCTGTGGTGGGCGACGACCTCGACGACCGGCAGTTCGAGTACGGGGGCGGCCAGCGCCACGACCTCGGCCATCCGGTCGGTGGCGTCGACGCCGAGCACCGGCCGGTCGTTGCCCGGCTCGCGGTCCCGTACGACGTGCAGCAGCCTGACCCGGTCGCCGAGCCGGGGCAGCAGCTCGAAGACGTCGGCGCCGCCGACCCCGGCCCAGTAGACGTCCAGTTCCAGGACGACGGCCGGGTCGAGGAGTCCGGCCAGCACCTCGTAGGCGGGGACGCCGTCCACGCGCTGCGCGAACTCGAAGTCGTGGTTGTGGTAGCCGATCCGCACACCGCGCGCGGCGGCCTGCTCGGCCGCCGCGTTGAGCGTGTCGGCGAGCCGCTGGACCCCGGAGCGGTCGGCGACGCTGTCGGGTGCGACCCACGGGGTGATCACCGTGCCGATGCCCGACTCGACCGCGGCGTCCACGATTTCGGCGGTGTCGTGGCGCAGCACGGAGGAGTGCGCGGTGGCCGCGTGCAGGCCGCTGTCGCGCAGGGCGGCGGCGAGCCCGGCCGGGTCGGTGAGGATGTCGTACGGCTCGGCGTGCGTGAAGCCCAGCGCCGCCAGGCGCGCGAGCGTGCCGTCGAGCCGGTCGGGCCCGAGGTCGTCACGCACGCTGTAGAGCTGGATGCCCAGCGGGTGCTCTGCCGTCATGCTCCGGCCTTTCCGTGATCGTCGTGCTGCTGCTGGTGCTGGTGGGTGTGGTCGTGGTGGCCGTGGTCTTCGCCCCGGCCGTCCCGGCCGTCCCGGCCGTCCCGGCCGTCGTGGCCCCGGTGACCGTCATGGCCCGCATGGCCCTCGTGGCCGCTGTGGCCCGCGCCGTGGGTTCCGGCCGGGTGGCAGTGGTCGCCGCTCGACGGCGGGATGTCGAGGGTGGGATTGCGGCCGAAGAACCCGTACGGCTTGAGGACGAAGCCGGCCGAGTCGACCGGCATGACCGGCCAGTCCTCGGGGCGCGGGAAGTGGGTGAGCCCGAAGGTGTGCCACAGCACGATGTCGGTGCCGTCCACGTCCCGGTCGGCGGCGGTCCATGCGGGCAGCCCCGCGCCGCCGGTGTGCATGTTCACCAGGTCGCCCGCCGGATAGTTCTCGTCCGGCGCGTACGGCGTCACCCACAGGTGCTTGGTGGCGTACGTGGCCCGCCGGTGGATGTCCGACTCCTCGTCGGCGAGCAGCACGGGCAGGCCCTCGGGGTGCAGCATCCAGCCGACCGGGTTGCCGAGCCGGTTGGTCACCGAGGGGTTGGTGATCAGCCAGGAGCGGTTGCGGGTGTTGTCGGCGAGCCGCTGCGCGCCCGCTTCGGTGCGCAGCCGGGTGACGGTCTGGGTGAAGCCGGTGCCGGTGGGGTTGGCGGGTCCGCGCGGGACGAGGGCGGCCTCGACCTCGTCCACGGCGTTGTCCGTACCGTCGACCGTCATGTCCAGCCGGGCGCTGAACAGGTGCTGGTGGTAGGGGGCGCCCAGGCCGGGGGCGAGTTCCGAGGCGAAGGGGTGGCCGGGGCCCTGGTAGGCCGAGGTGAAGACGACACCGGTCGCCTTGACCTCCAGCTCGATCGCGCCGTCGAGGGAGAAGTACCAGTAGAAGCCGTAGTCGTAGTTGCCGACGGTGACGAAGAAGGAGACGACCAGGCGGCGGTTGCGGCGTGAGTCGGACGAGCCGGTCCAGTTGTCGTAGTGCTTCCAGAGGATGCCGGTGTCCTCCTCGTGGACGCAGATGGCCTGCGGGACGACCCGGACCTCGCCCGCGCTGTCGGCGAGCACGGCGTCCAGGTAGGTGATGTCGCCGACGCAGTCGCAGCCCAGTTCAAGGGAGTTGGCGAAGCCGCCGAGCAGGTATTCGCCGCAGTCGAAGAAGTTCTGGAACCAGCGCTGCGGGCTCGGGTCGCCGTAGGGGACCATCATCTCCGCGATGGAGGCGCGGTAGAGCACGGGGCGCGGCACGCCCGCGTCCTCGATGGCGACGTTGTGCAGGACCAGGCCCTCGCGCTGGTCGAAGCCGATCTGGAGGGACCAGCCGAGCCAGTGCAGGACGCCGTCGTCGTCGATGGTGAAGCTGGGGCCCTCGGGCTGGGTGATCTCGATGGGCTTCAGTCCCGCGCGCGGCGGCTGCCCGACCCACGCGGGGTCGTGGAAATTGCCGTCCTCGCGCGGCACCGACAGGTCCATGTGGTCCTGGACGTCGAGGACTTCGCGGGTCACGACGTCCACGATCGCGGTGACGCCGTCCACCGGGTGCGCCCACCCGAGGTCGTCGGGGGTCTTCTGCACGAAGGTGAAGCAGCGCTGGAGGCGGCGGCCGGTCTCGCCCTCGCCCGGCACCCCGGCCGACAGCGGATTGACCCGGAGCTGCGTGGGGTCGGTCAGGCCGCGCTTGCGCATGGCGGCGAGCCAGCGCTCGTCGCGGTGCACGATCTCCTCGACCAGCGGGAACTCGGCCAGGACGACGGGGACATGGCCGTCGGTGGCGACGTCCAGTTCCCTGGCGGTCACGACCCGGTCCTGCTCGGGGCAGACGACGGTGTCGTACGAGACCCCGGTGCGCATGTCGATGAGCATCACGCGGAAGCGGCGGGGGGCCACGTCGCCCGCGAGCAGTTCGCGCTTGTCCTGTTCGGCCAGGCCGAGGTACGCGACATGGGTGTCGGGGCCGAGGAGCCCTTCGCGCCGCAGCAGCGCGGTGGTCGCGGTGATCTCCGCCGGCCGCGGCGAGGCGAGGGCCCCCGCGAGAGCCCCGGCGGGGGACCCGGCGAGCGCGTCGGCGCGGGCTCCCGGGACGGCCCCGGCTATGACGGTCGGTTCAGGCGGGGTCGGGGTCACGAGGTCTCCGCATCTGCGAGTGGGTCCGGGCGGCGGGTCGGGGCGAGGGAGGCGGCGCGCGGGCGGCGGGCCGGGGCGGCTGCCGCGACCCCCGGGCGGCGGGCCGGAACCGTACGGGAGCGCGCCGTGGCGGCGGCCTTCGGGTGACGGCTCATGTCGCGTTGCCGCGCGCGAAGGAGGTCCGCAGCCGGTAGCGGTCGCCCGCGTACCGGATCGCCGAGGAGAGCAGCGGGCGCTGGCTCCGGTCGCGGACGATCTGCCGCATCTCCAGCACTGGCGTGCCCGCGGCGATGGCGAGGTGTCCGGCCAGTACGTCGTCGGCCGGGCGCGCCTCGATCGTCGTGTCGGCCCGGTCGAGCTGGAAGCCGAGCCCCGCGATGGTGTCGTAGAGCGAGTGGTCGGTGAAGTCGACCTCGTCGAAGCCGACGGCGATGTCGGCGGGGACGAAGGACTCGTCCACCGCGATCGGCACACCGTCGAGCATGCGGACCCGGTCGACGCGGTAGAGCGGGGTGCCCGGCGCGATCTGGAACGCCTCCGCCTCGTCGAAGGTCGAGGTGCCCAGTTCGCGGCGGAGCACCCGCGAGGTCGGCACCAGGCCCATCCGGCGGGCCGTCTCGGTGAACGACTCCAGGGTGTTGGGCCACTCCTTGCGCTCGGGCACGCCGACGTACCAGCCGCGGCCGTGCGCCGGGCGCAGCACGCCCTCCTCGACCAGCGCGGTGAGCGCCTTGCGCAGGGTCACGCGGGAGATGGCGAGCATCTGGCACAGTTCGCGCTCGGGCGGCAGCCGTGAGCCGGGCTCGACCTCGCCCGCGGCGATCCGTTCCTGGAGCGCGGCCTTGGCCTGGAGCCACAGCGGCTCCGGGTAGTGCGTGGTGAGCGCCCGGGGCGCCGTGTGCTGCGTGCTCATGCCGGGACCTGGACCTTCTCCCATGTGCCCGAGCGCATGGAGGCGTAGCAGGCGTCGAGGACGCGGTTGACGACATGGCCGTCCTCGAAGGTCTCCAGCGGGGTCTCGCCGCGGGCGAAGCGGTCCACGAAGTGCCGCATCTCCTGGCTGAAGCCGTAGGCACGGGCCTCCTCGGGCACCGGGTAGACCCAGCCGGTGTCGGCGTCGGCCTTCTCCACCAGGTAGCCCGCGGGGTTCTCGATGAAGCCCCACACCGGGGTCGCCGAGGTGTCGGTGACCAACCGGCCCGCGCTGCCGACCAGTTCGTGGCGCAGTTGCATGCCGCCCTTCTCGATCCACGAGGACTCGACGGTGGCGAGCTGGCCGCCGGCGAATTTAAGCAGCGCGACGGCGGTGTCCTCGCCGGTGGTGCGGTCGGCGTGGGCGAGGGTGGCGCCCCAGGCGAAGACCTCGGTGACGGGGTTGTCCTTGCCGAAGAAGTGCCGGGCGGACTCCACGGTGTGGCAGCCCATGTCGAGCAGGGCGCCGCCGCCCGCGGTCCGCGCGTCCCAGAAGTGCGGGGCGTGCGGCCCGGAGTGCGCCTCGCGGGCGCGCAGGGTCAGCAGGTCGCCGATGGCGCCCGCGGCGACCATCTCGTGCGCCTTGGCGATGTTCGGCGAGAAGACCGAACTCTCGGCGTAGCCGTGCCAGATCCCGGCCTCGCGGACCACCCGCAGGATTTCGGCGGCCTCGTCGCCGTCGCGGGCCAGCGGCTTGGTGCAGACCACGCCCTTGCCCGCGGCGGCGACCGCCCGTACCGCGTCCAGGTGTGCCTCGTTGGGCACGGCGACCACGACGAGGTCGACGTCCGGGTCCGCGCACAGCGCCGCCATGTCGTCGTAACAGGTCGCGTCCGGCGCCCACTTGGCGGCCAGCGCCTGTGCGCGTGCGAGGTCGCGCGAACAGGCGGCGACGAGCGCCGCGTTCCGTACGTCCTGGAGAGCGTCCGCGTAGGTGTCGCCGATGAATCCGGAACCGATGAGCCCGACGCCGATCACGCGTTCCTCTTCCCTCGTCATTCTCGCCCCATGATAGCAAAGTGGTTTTGCATTGGTCTTATAAAGGTACGCCACGTAAAGACCACGGAGTACCACTGTCCGGTGCGGCGCGCATCACGCCTCCAGCAGACCGTCGAAGGCCCGGTCCAGGTCCTCGTCGACCACCCGCAGTCCGGGGTGGGCGTCGTAGTGCGCGAGCGCCTCACGCGCGCCCTGCGCGAAGGAGACCTCCGGCGCGAAACCGGGGACCAGCGCCCGCAGCTTGGAGGTGTCGAAGAGCATCGAGTGCCGGAAGTCGTGCTCCAGCACGTCCCGCCACCCCGGCACCAGCTCGGCGATCGACTCGCTCGACCGGTGCCGCAGCACCGGCTCCCGCACCCCGGCCGCGGCGGCCAGCGCGAGATGGATCTGGTCCCAGGTGAGGATCGCGCCGCTGACGACGTTGACGCTCTCGCCGATCGCCTGACCGTTGCCGAGCAGCGGGACGAAGGCGCGCGCGAAGTCCCGTGAGTGCGTCAGGGACCACAGCGAGGTGCCGTCGCCGTGCACGACGACCGGCCGGCCCGCCCGCATCCGCTCGATCGCGGTCCAGCCCGCGAGCACCGGGATCACCGTGCGGTCGTAGGTGTGGAAGGGCCGCACGATCGTCAGCGGGAAGCCCGCCTCGCGGTACGCCTCCTCCAGCAGCAGCTCACAGGCGATCTTGTCCCGCGCGTAGCCGAAGTGCGGCTGGCGGCGCGGGCTGGACTCGGTGATCGGCAGCAGCGGCACCGGGCGGCCGAAGACCGAGCAGGTGCTGATGAAGACGTACTGCCCGGCCCTGCCGGCGAACAGCTCCCGGTGGTCGCGCACGTCGTCGGGCGTGAAGCCGACCCAGTTGACGACGGCGTCGAACTCCTCGCCGCCCAGCGCCGACGCGAGCGCGGCGGCGTCCCGGACGTCCGCGCGCAGCGACCGTACGCCCTCGGCCGGCGGCCGGACGGGCGCGGACCGCGTCACGATCGTCACGTCGGCGCCGCGCGCGACGGCCTCGCGGGCCGCCGCGGAACCGATCATCCCGGCGCCGCCGAGGAACAGCACCCTCATGCCCGCTCCTCGGTCGGCGCCGGGACGTGCGAGGCGCCGCGGGAGAGCCCGCGGCCGACCAGGTGGTCGTAGGAGCGGCGCAGCGCCTCGAACGTGTCGATGTGCAGCCGCTCCAGCTCGACGATGTGCCAGCGCAGGCCGGACGGCGTGGTCAGCGTGCGCGCCCAGTCGATCCGCCCCTCGCCGATGGGCACCATCACGTCGTCCTCGTAGCTGACGGCGGGGCCGTCCTTGACGTGCACGAAGCGCGCCCGGTCGCCGAGCCCGGCCAGCACCTCGGCCGGGTCGGCGCCGCCCATCTGCGCCCAGTAGGCGTCGAGTTCGACCAGGACGCGGTCGTCCAGCAGGTCGAGCAGCAGGTCGTACGCCTGCCGCCCGTCGAAGACTTGCGAGAACTCGGCGAAGTGGTTGTGGTACGCGATCCGCATGCCGCGCCCGGCGGCACGCTCGGCGGCCTCGTTCACCCGCTCCACACCGCGCTTGATCGCGTCCGGCGAGTCGAACTCCTCGCGTTCCATGCTCCAGACCAGCACCTCGGCGCCCAGCTCTTCGTTGGTGTCCAGCAGCGCCTCGGCGTCAGGACCGGCGGGGAACGGGGTGTGCGCGCTGGTCAGCGCGAGCCCGGCGGACGCGACGGCGTCCCTGACCCGGGCGGCCCCGAAGTGCTCCACCAGGCCGTACGTCTCCACGCCCGCGTAACCGATCCCGGCGATCTCGGCGAGCGTGCCCTCCAGGTCGGCGCGGGCCTGGTCGAGCACCGTGTACGTCATCACACCGATCTCGGCGGTCACGCGTCCTCCTCCGTACGGCGGGCCGCCCACAGCAGGGCCTGGCGGACCAGGGCGCGCACCGGCGGCTCGCCCCACGAGCGCATGTCGTGGCCGAGCGCCAGATACACCACGCGGCCTTCCCCGGCCTCGCGGGCGTAGAGCACCGGGATCACCTCGCCGTCCGCGCGACGGCGCGAGGCGAGGACCGTCACGTCGTCGTCGGCCAGCTCGAACTCGTAGTACTCGTCGAAGAGTTCGAAGTCGGACAGGCCGCGTGTGACCGGGTGGTCCGCGACGATCTCGACGGTGTGGCGGCCCTCGTGGTGACCGGGGCCGTGCGAGAGGTAGCGGTTGCCGAGCAGTTCGAACAGCGGCCGGTCGGCCGGGTCGAGCCCGTCGCCCGCCCAGCCCATGATGTTGGCGCCGTGCACGCCGACCAGGCCCTTGCCCGCGCGTACGGCGTCGGCCAGCGCCTGCTGCTGCTCGGTCGCGAAGTGGCCGCCCGCGGTGTAGAAGAGGTACACGTCCGCCTCGGCGGTCTCCGGCCGCGCGTCGACGAAGCGGCTGGTGCCCATCGCCTTGCGGGTCGCGAACCCGGCCTCGGTGCCGAGCTGTTGGAAGACCTCGGCAGCGCTCAGCAGGTCGTGGTGGATGTCGTCGCCGTTCACGATGACCATGGCTCTCGGGGTCGAGAGGTGTGGCATTGCGTTCCTCACAGATGGCTTGGGGTCGTGCGTCGTGGCGTGGCTCGGCGGCCCCCGCCCGGCCGCGGGAGGCGGGCCGGGCGGGGGCGGGGAGGGTCAGACGGGCTTGAGCCGCAGGGCGACGACGGGGTTGGGCACCGGGCTGAAGTACGGGTTCTGCGGTGTGGGGAACCCGGTGGCCTTGGCGGTGCTCCAGTTGCCGTAGCTGCCCCAGTAGAACATCGGGATCCATGGCAGGTTCTCGACGAAGATCTCCTCGATCCTGTTGATGATCTGCTGCCGCTGCTCGTCCGTGGTCGCCTTGGGGTACTCGGTGAACAGCGTCGCGGCCTCGGCGTTCTGGAACCGCTCGATGTTCTGGAAGGTCGGCGTCGCCTTGCCGACCGGGTAGTACAGATTCGGGTTGATCGTGTCGTTGTAGTACGAGAAGGCGCGCGGCGCGGAGTTGACCGGGTAGCCCATCGTGGAGTCGAAGTTCCCCTTGGACGTCAGCCCGTTGATGTCGTTGACCGTGGTCGTGTCGACGTTGAGCTTGATGCCGATGTCCTTGAGCTGCGAGACCAGCACCTGCACGCGCGCGGCGATGTCGGTGTACGCGGAGGGGAAGCTGATCGAGAACTCGACGCGCTTGCCGTCCTTGCGGTAGTAGCCGTCGCCGCCCTTGGCGTATCCGGCGTCGGTCAGCGTCTTGTGCGCCTTGTCGACGTCCTGGACGAAGTCGACTCCCTTGTACCGGGGGGCGATCGAGGAGGCGTAGGCGGGCATCGGCAGACCGGTGACGCTGGTCGCGGGCGGCGCGCCGCTGGCCGCGCCGACCTGCTTGCGGTTCACACCGAGACTGATCGCCCTGCGCACCGCGATGTCGCTGAGCGGCCAGCGCTCCAGGTTGGGGATGATGCCGTCGGTTCCGGCGATCGGCGCCCAGTAGTTGTAGTGCTTGTTCCGGCTGAGATACGTCTTGTCGGCATTGGCGATGTACGTACCGCCCCAGTCCGCGAGGCCCTGGACGAGCGCGTTGGTCATGCTCTCGTTGTCCTTGTACGCCACGAACCGCAGCGAGCTGATCTGCGCCTTCGGTTGCCAGTAGTCCTCGTTGCGCACCAGCAGGAAGCTCTGCGCGGAGAACGACGACAGCTTGAACGGCCCGGTCCCCACGGGGTTCTTGTCGGTGTACGTCGTCGGGTCCTTGACCTTCGACCACAGGTGCTGGGGGACGATCGGCGCCGACACGATGTTGGTGAAGTGCTGCTCGGAGGGCGCGGGGAAGGTGAAGACGACCTGCGCCGGACCGGGCGCGGTGACCGAACTGAGGTCGATGCCCAGCAGGTTGAGCCCCGGATACCGCTTGAGCATCGAGTACGTGAAGACGACGTCGTCGGCGGAGAACGGGGTGCCGTCCGTCCACTTCACACCGGTCCGGAGCTCCATCGTCAGCGTCTTGTTGCCGTCCGACCAGCGCCAGGACTTGGCGAGCCACGGCAGGTCGCGCCCGATGTCGACGGTGTTGATCTGCACCAGCGGCTCGTAGATGAAGCCGCCCTGGCCCTGCGGGGTGTAGGTGAGGCTCTGCGCGGTGTTGGCCAGGAACGGGTTGAAGACCTGGGTGAGGTTGTCGGACTGGCCCGCCACGGTGAGCGTGCCCTTGGCGGAGCCCGAGCCTCCCGCGGTTCCCGAACAGGCCGACAGGGCAAGGGTTCCCGCGCCCGCGAGGGCGCCTGCGAGAAGACCGCGTCTCGTCATTCCTGACGCGATCGACGACTGCGTTGTGGTCACTGTGCGTCTGCTCCTTCGGAGGTGGGGACAGCGGAATCGGGTGTGGGGAGAGCGGGTTCGTCGACAGTGGGGTCGGTGACCGAGGGGTCGGTGCCGGCAGGCCGCGCGGCGGAGGCGGTGACGGCCGCCGCGTTCTCTGCGCGCCGCCCGCGCGCCTGCTCGTCGTCCGCGTACAGCCAGCAGCGGGCGGTGTGGCCGTCGGTCAGGTCGAAGGACGGCGGGATGTCGGTGGCGCAGCGCTCCATCGCGTACGGACAGCGCGGGTGGAAACGGCAGCCGCCCGGCGGGGAGATGAGGCTGGGCGGCTGCCCGATGTCCTTGACCCGCGCGGCGCCGCCCCGCGAGGGATCGGGCGCGGAGGCGATCAGGAGCTGGGTGTACGGGTGCGCCGCCTGCTGGGTGACCGCTTCCGAGGGGCCGGTCTCGATGACCTCGCCCGCGTACATCACGGCGGTGTCGGCCGCGAAGTACCGCGCGGAGGCGATGTCGTGGGTGACGTACAGCATCGCGACGTTGCGTTCCTCGGTGAGGCGGCGCAACAGGTTGAGGATGCCGAGGCGGATGGAGACGTCGAGGCTGGAGACCGGTTCGTCGGCGAGGAACACCTCGGGGTCGGCCGCCAGGGCGCGGGCGATGGAGAGCCGCTGGAGCTGGCCGCCGGACAGTTCGTGCGGGTACTTCTCGGTGAACTGCCGTGGCGGCACGAGGTTGATCTGCCGGAGCAGGTCGTCGATGACGGCGGTCTGCTCCTTGCCGCGCTTGCCGGGGTGGTGGATGGCCACCGCGCGCTTGAGGGTGCCCGCGATGGTGGCGACCGGGTTGAAGGACGCGAAGGGGTCCTGGAGGATCAACTGCACCTGGCGGACGTGGTCGCGAAAGGCCCGGCCGCGCGGCGACTTCACGGGGACGCCGTGCAGCCGCACCTCCCCGCCGGTGACCGGGTAGAGCTGGGCGAGCAGCCGGGCCAGCGTCGACTTGCCGGAGCCCGACTCGCCGACCAGCGCGGTGATCCGGCCCGCGTACAGGCTCAGGCTGACGTTCTCCACGGCGTGCACGACCTGCGGGGCCGCGCCGCGGCGCAGGCGTCCGCCGCGTACCGGGAAGTGCTTGGTCACGTTGACCGCTTCGAGCACCGGCCGGGCGCCGTCCGCGGCGCGGCCGTCGCGGGCGGCGGCCCCGGCGTTCTTCTTCGTCACGTCGCCGCTCATCGCATCTCACCTGTCACGAGTCGGTCCTGGTTCTGGGCGCCGTCCGCGTGCAGCAGGCAGGCGGCGTGCGAGGTGGCGCCGTCCGGCCCGGTGATCCGCAGGAGCGGCGGTACGTGGCTCCCGCAGGCGTCGAAGGCGAGCGGGCAGCGCGGCTGGAAGGCGCAGCCGCTGGGCAGCCTGCGCAGGTCGGGCGGCGAGCCGACGATGCCGGTCAGCTCCCGCTTGGGGCCGCCGAGGGTCGGGAAGGACGCCAGCAGGCCCCGGCTGTAGGGGTGTTGGGGGCGGCGGTAGAAGTCGTCGGCCGCCGCCGTCTCGACGATCTTGCCGCCGTACATCACGGCGATCGTGTCGGAGAGTTCGATCAGCAGCGACAGGTCGTGGGTGATGAAGACGACCGAGAAGCCGAGCCGGTCCTTCAGCTCCATGATCTTCTCGATGATCTGCCGCTGGATGACGACGTCGAGCGCGGTCGTCGGCTCGTCCATCACGATGATCTCGGGGTCGAGCGCGAGGCCGATCGCGATCATCGCGCGCTGCCGCATGCCGCCGGACAGCTCGTGCGGGTAGGAGCCCGCCCGGTCGGCGGGGATGCCGACGATGCCGAGGAGTTCGACCACCCGGGCGGCCCGTTCCTGCCGGGTCATCCGCGGCCGGTGCGCGACGATGACGTCCTCGATCTGCTCGCCGATCCGCATGATCGGGTTGAGCGCGTGCATGGCCGACTGGAAGACGATCGACAGCTCCTCCCAGCGAAAGCCCCGCAGCTCGGCGTCGCCCATCGCGAGCACGTCCACGGTGTCGCCGTCGGGTTTGGTGTAGACGATCCGGCCCTGGGTGATCTCGGCGGGCGGCTTGTGCAGCCGGGTGATGGCGTACGCGAGGGTGGACTTGCCCGAGCCCGACTCGCCCGCGATGCCGAGGACTTCGCCGCGCCGCAGGGTGAACGACACGTCGCTGACCGCCGGGGTGCGCTCACCGCCGTCGCCGACGTACTCCACCCGCAGGTCGCGGACGTCGAGGACGACGTCGGTGCTGTCCGGGGTGAAGGGCGTGACCTCGGTGCGGCGTTCGGCCGGGGCGTGGTTCTTGATCCGGCGGGCGCGTTTGGCGGCGACCTGGCCGCGCTGGGCCTTCTTGGTGCCGATCCCGGCCTGGCGCAGCCGGGGGTTGATGAACTCGTCGATGCCGAAGTTGACCAGCGACAGGGCGGTGCCGAGCAGGGCGATGGCCAGGCCGGCGGGGACGAACCACCACCAGGCGCCGGTCAGCAGCGCGCTGCCGGTCTGGGCCCAGTACAGGATCGTGCCCCACGACCACTGGGTGACGTCGGCGAGGCCGAGGAAGGCCAGGGTCGCCTGGGTGAGGATCGCGAAGTTGACGGTGCCGAGGAAGGACGCGGCGATCACCGCGAGCTGGTTCGGCAGGATGTCCTTGAGGATGATCCGCCAGGTCTTGTCGCCGGTGGCGCGGGCGGCCTCCACGAAGTCGCGTTTGCGCAGCGAGAGCGTCTGCGCCCGCAGCACCCGCGCTCCCCAGGCCCAGCCGGTGAGCGTGATGACCAGGATGATGCCGAGCGAGCCGCTGTGCGGCAGATACGCGGCCAGGATGATCGTCAGCGGCACGCTGGGCAGCACCAGGAACACGTTGGCCAGCAGCGACAGCACTTCGTCGCCGAGGCCGCCGACGTATCCGGCGGTGACGCCGACGATCACCGACAGGAAGGTGGCGAGGACCGCGGCGCCCAGGCCGACGAGCATCGAGGCGCGGGCGCCGTAGAGCATCTGCGACAGGACGTCCTGGCCGTTCTGGGTGGTGCCGAGCCAGTGCGCGGTGGACGGTCCCACGAGGGTGTCGTCGCTGACCGTCGAGGGGTCGTACGGCGAGATCCACGGCGCGACGACGGCCAGGACGACGAAGACCAGCACGACCGCGAGGCCGATGAGGGTCAGCGGTGAGCGCAGCAGGCGCGACCGGAGGCGGGCGGGTCCGCCGGCGGGCTCGGCGGCGGTGTCGGCGGTGTCCGCCTCGGCGAGGGCGGCGGCTTGCACGGCCATGGATCAGCTCTCCCTTGTCCTCGGGTCGAGGAACACGTACGCGATGTCGGCGATCAGGTTGGCGATCAGCACCAGCACGGTGATGAGCAGGAAGATCGCGGACATCAGCGGGTAGTCGGCCGCCTGTGCGGCCTTGAACAGCACCGACCCGATGCCGGGGTAGTTGAAGACGACCTCGGTGACGATGGAGCCGCCGATCACGAAGCCGAGCGACATGGCGAAGCCGGAGAAGGACGGCAGCATCGCGTTGCGGGCGGCGTAGGTGTACATCACCCGGCGCCTGGGGAGCCCCTTGGCCTCGGCGAGCCGTACGTAGTCCTCGCTGAGCGTGGTGACCATCATGTTGCGCATGCTGATCAGCCAGCCGCCCACGGAGGCGACGGTGATGGTGACGGCGGGCAGGACGGCGTAGTTGATCGCGCTGCCGATGAACCCGGCGTTCAGGCCGATGGTCTGGTCGAGCCCGTAACCGCCGGACAGCGGGAACCACTTGAGGGTGATCGCGAAGACGTACACGATCATGATCGCGAACCAGAAGTACGGGATCGACGACAGGAAGGTGGTGATCGGTATCAGCGAGTCGAGCCAGGTGCCGCGCTTCCAGCCGACGAGCATGCCGAGCGTGGTGCCGATGACGAAGCCGAGCACCGTGCAGATGGTGACCAGGATCAGCGTCCAGTACATGCTCTGCCCGAGCACGGTGCTCACCTGCGACGGGTAGTAGGCGTACGAGGTGCCGAAGTCGCCGGTGAAGATGCTGTGCCAGTAACTGACGTACTGCTCCCACAGGTTCTTGTCGGACTCGCCGAACAGCACCCGCAGGGCCTGGACCGCGGAGGGGCTGAGCTTCCCGTGGAACTGCTGGATCAGGTTGTCCGCGGGGTTTCCCGGCATGACGCGCGGGATGACGAAGTTGAGGCTGATGGCCGCCCACGCCGTGAGCAGGTAGAAACAGATCTTCCGGAAAAGGATGCGCATGGGTCAGTTCCCTCGGGCTTCGAGGCGGCACGCCCAGCGGGCCGCGCGCCGGACGAGAAGGCGCACGGCGGGTTCTCCCCAGCTCCGCATGTCGTGGCCCAACTGGAGGTAGCAGACACGTCCGTCCCCGAATTCGCGGACGTGCAGCAGGGGTTCGGTGCCGCCGGGGGTCGTACGGCGGGCGAGGGTGAGCACGCCGGGCGCGGTTTCGACGTGGTAGTGCTCGTGCGTCAGCTCGAACGGCGGTATTCCGGCGGTCACTTCGTGTGCGCCGTCGAGGGTGACGGTGAACCGGCTCTCGTGGGGCGGTGGCCCGTGCGAGACGTACCGGCTGCCGACCAGGTCGAACAGGTCCGCGTCCACGGTGGTGGAGTGCAGGGCGATCAGTCCGGCGCCGCCGCGTACCGCGCGGGCCAGGCTCGCGCGCTGTGCGTCGGTGAAGCGGCCCAAGGCCGTGTAGAGCACGATGAGTTCGGCGTCGACCGGGCCGTCGAAGCGGCCGGTGCCGACGGCGGTACGGGTGACGAATCCCTCGTCGGTCAGCAGGGTCCGCACTTCGCGGGCGGCGGTGAAGAGGTCTTCGTGGACGTCGTCGCCGCTGAAGACGGCGAGGGCGGTGGGGCTGGCGGTTCTCGGCATCGTCGGGCCGCTCGTTTCAGTAGGTGGAGCGCAGTTCGCCGGTAGGGCTCCAGTAGCCCTGCGCACGCCCGCTGAGCAGGGCGTTGTCCATGCGGTCGAGCGGCAGCGGCACGCGCCGCCGGGACCGGCTGCTCTCGTAGGTCGCGAAGACCAGTTCGGCGCCGCGCAGGCCGTGCTCGGCGTCGAGGGCGGGCTTGCCGCCGGTGCGCAGGCTGTCGACCGCGTCCCGCACCGCCTCGGCCGTGGCGGCCACGATCGCCGGGTCGACGCCGCGGTCCCAGGTGCGGGGGTCGGTGTCGAAGGGTGAGTCGTGGACCAGGTCGTCCTTGCCGAAGCGCTGGATCAGGCAGCGCGCGCCGCGGATGTCGGCGCGCCCGCGGGTGCCCTGGATGATCAGCCCCAGGTTGTTCTGGAGGTTGAGGACCGGGGTGTGCGGTTCGCGTCCGGTGGAGACCACCGCGCGGACGCCGTCGGCCCAGCCGATCTGGGTGACCGACGCGGTCTCGACGAAGGCGCCGTACACATAGCGGTCGAGCGTCACGTCGAGTTGGCCGAAGACCCAATCCGGTGCGGTGTCGCCGCGGTGGAAGAGGATCAGGTCGAGGATGTGGGTGCCCCAGTCGAACAGGTTCGGGCAGTACCCCTCGATGGTCACGACCTCGCCGATCTCGCCCCCGGCGACGGCTTCGCGGGCGAAGCGCTGCACGGCCTCGAAGCGGCGCTGGAGGTTGTAGGTCAGTTGCGTGCCGGCGTCGGCCGCGACCCGCGTCATCTCCAGGGCCTCGCCGTACGACAGCGCGACCGGCTTCTCGCAGTGCACCGCGCGGACCCCGGCCGCCGCCGCGGCCCGGACGATCTCCGGGTGCAGGGCGGGCGGTGTGCAGACGCTGACGACGTCGGGCCGTTCCAGGACGAGCAGTTCACGGTAGTCGCGGTACGTCCGCGGTACGCCCAGCTCCCCCGCCAGGTCCTCCGCGGTCCGCTCGTCGACGTCGGCGAGGGCGACGAGCTCGACGCCCGGCACCGCCCTCAGGCCGAGGCCGTGCACCCGGCCCTGCGAACCCGCGCCGATGACTGCCGCGGTGACGGATGCCATCCGCTCTCCTCCCCTGAGTCCCGCCTGAAGTGAGTCCCGCCAGGACCGCTTCCGGGGCTGTCGAGGGCCCGGACAGCGGTCGTTGGGTATGTGCCAAAGCCATACCACTTGCCGCCATCGTAATACGAAAGCCGGTCCTGTCTAGAGGGTGAAGCAGACCAGAATGCCGGGGAAACCGGGCGCACTTCGCACTTTTCAGCCACAGACAGGCACAATTCGGCCGTCATCCCGCCCGGATTCCTACGACACCACTACTGACCACATAGGACCACTTCGCTACGCTGGTCCCCGGTCGTCACCGACCCCGTCACCCCGCTCGGCCCGCCATCCCCGCCCAGCCGTCACACCACCAGCCGTCACATCACCAGCCGTCACACCACTCAGGCCAGGAGATCCGTATGAAGATCAGTCAGCTCGTCGGCCCGCGCACCTCGGAGGTCGTCGCGGCCGACGACCCGGTCCCCGGCGCCGGCCAGGTGCTGGTCGAGGTGCTGGCCAGCGGGGTCTGCACCTCCGACATCGGGCCGTGGCTCTCGCACGACCCGGCCGCGCCGCCGGTCAGGCTGGGCCACGAGATCGTGGGGCGGGTGGTCGGCACCGGCCGGGACGCGGGCCGCTGGGCGCCGGGCGACCTGGTGACCGGGCTCGGCGGCGAGGGATTCGCGACGCTCGCCGTCATGGACGCGCACGCCGTCCTGCCGGTACCGGCCGGGATCGAACCCGCGCACGCGATCGGCGAACCGGTCGCCGACCTGGAGGAGGCGCTGGCCCGTACGGGCGTACGCGCGGGCGACCGGGTCGCCGTCGTCGGCCTCGGCTTCATGGGCCTCGGCCTGGTCCAGCTCGCCAAGCGGCACGCGCCGGGGCTGCTGGTGGGCGTCGACCCCGACCCGGCCCGCCGCGAGCGCGCCCTGCGGCTCGGCGCCGACCTCGTCTTCGCCCCCGACGACCTCCCGGAGGAGTACCGGAAGGACACCGGACGGGCCACCGACGCGCGGCTCGCCGTGGTCCTGGAGGCGACCGGCACGACGAGCGGGCTCGGCACGGCCGGCAGCCTGGTACGGCCCTTCGGCACCCTGTGCGTCGTCGGCTACCACCACACCGGCGACGCGATGATGGACATGGACCTCTGGTACAAGGCCGTCACCGTCGTCAACGGCTTCTGCCCGGACCGCACCCGGCTGATGGGCGCCATGCGCGACGCGCTCGCGCTGATCGGCGAACGCCGCTTCAGCTACGCGCCGTTGATCACCCACCGCTTCGGCCTCGAAGGCGTGGACGACGCCTTCCGCGCCATGACGGCGGCCGGTCCCGACTTCGTCAAGGGAGTGCTGGTGCTCTGACCACGCGCACGGCTGAGGTCGGCACACCGGTCCGGCCTCAGCCCGCGGCTCAGCCGTACGAGCGCCCGCGGCTCAGCCGTACGGCCGCCCGCGGCTCAGCCGTGCGAGCGCGCGAAGGACGTACGCAGCCGGTACCGGTCGCCCGCGTACTGGATCGTGGACTCGAACAGCGGCTCCTCGTCGGAGCCGACCGCGATCTGGTGCATGACCAGAAGCGGATCGCCCGAGGCCATGTCGAGCTGTCCCGCGGCGCGGTCGTCGGCCTTGGTCGCCTCGATCGTGCTGTCCGCGCGGACCGGCTCGACCCCGGCGGCGGAAAGCGTCGCGTACAGCGAGCGGTCCGCGAAATCGACGTCCTCGATGCCGGGCACCAGAGCGAGCGGAATTCGCGTCAGGTCCAGCGCTATCGGAACACCGTCGAGCAGCCGTACCCGCTCCAGCCGGAACAGCGGAGTGCCGGGCGCGATACCGAGCCGCTCCGCCTCGTCGATGCTGGCCGGGCTCGCCTGTGCCATTAATACCTTGGAGTGCGGCTTCAACCCCATTCGTGCCGCGGTCTCGCTGAAGGATTCCAGGCTGTTCGGCCATTCCTTCTTCGGCGCCGACTGCGTCACGTACCAGCCACGGCCGTGGGACGCGCTGAGCACGCCCTCCTCCACCAGGTGACCCAGGGCTTTCCTCAGTGTGACCCGGCTGATGCCCAGTTGACGGCAGAGCTCCCGCTCGGGCGCCAGCCGCATTCCCGGCCTCAGCTCGCCCCGGTCGATTTCGCTGCGGATCAAATTCACCGCCTGGATCCACAGGGGTTCTGGATAGCCCGGCAGGATAACGCCCGCGACCTCGCGAGAGTCGTTCATACGTGAGGCCCCCATAATGACGCGCTCGCGGCCTCCGGCCGCCGACGCCGTAACTGATGAACAGCGACGCTCAGGATAGCTTTCCGCCAGGTGGTCTGACCAGTTCCACGGGTCCCGGCGGCGGGACGGCCGGAACCGGCCGGTGCGAGCGGGTCCGCTCCCGCGCCCCGAATGCTTGAATGCCGGAGTGAATACGACATCGGGCGGCATCGATGTGCTGCGGGTCTTCTGCGGCCCCGACCGGCGGTACGGCAACCCGCTCGGCGTGGTCCGCGACGGCTCGCGCTACCCGGACCGCGCGGCACGGCAGGCCCTGGCCGGTGAACTCGGCTTCAGCGAAACGGTGTTCGTGGACGATCCGGAGCGCGGCGCGGTCGACATCTACACGCCGGGGCTGCGACTGCCCTTCGCCGGGCACCCGTTGGTCGGGGTCGCCTGGCTGCTCGACGTGGAGGTGCTCGAACCCGAGGTCGGGGAGGTCTTCACGCGCGACGACGGGGAGTTCACCTGGATCACCGTCCGCGCGGAGTGGGCGCCGCCGCGCACCCTGCGCGAGTACGCGCTGCCCGCCGAGGTCGACGCGCTGGACGTGCCGGAGCCGGGCGAGTGGGTGTACGCCTGGGCGTGGCAGGACGAGGCCGCCGGCCGGATCAGGGCGCGCGCCTTCCCCGGCCGCGGCGACGGCATCGACGAGGACGAGGCGACGGGCGCCGCCGCGCTGCTGCTCACCCGGCAGCTCGGCCGCGCGCTGCACATCACGCAGGGCCGGGGCTCGCAGATCCTCACCGCGCCCGGCCCTGACGGCACCGTCGAGATCGGCGGCCGGGTGTGTCTGGAGGCCGTCCTTCCCGCGCCGCGGGCCCGCTGAGCCCGGCGCGGAGGCCGTCCGTCGGCGTCACAAGTCGCGCGTTCCCCGTACACCGCCTTGACTGGTGGCGTTCGTGGCGTTCGTCGCCGCCGTGTTCGCGGTGCTCGCCATGTCCGCCCGTCACAACCGTGTCCGCCGTGTCCGCCGTGGAGGTCGCGTATGGCCGCCGCACCCTCCGGGCCCCCGGGCCGTGAGAAGGGCCGGGCCGACCGCGAGAAGGGCCTGGTCGGCCGTACGGTCGCGTGGGCGGCCGGGCGCGCGGCGCGGTGGAAGGCGCGCGGGCTGCGGCTGCGCCACGCGGCGGAACGCCGCTTCCCCGTCATCACCGAGCTGACCGCCCGCCTGCTGTCGGTGAATCTGCTGGACGCGGGCACCCGGCTGGCCGCCCAGCTCTTCCTGACCGCCGTCCCGCTGCTGTTCGTGGTCGCGGCCTTCGCGCCGAAGACCGTACGCGACCAGCTCGTGAGCACCGCGCGCAACGTCTTCGGCCTCACCGGGGCGTCGGACGAGCAGCTCAGGCAGGTCTACAGCGCGAACGGCGGGGATCTGCGGCAGACCATCGGGGTGATCGGCGTCCTGATGGCGCTGCTGTCCGCCACCGCGTGCAGCCGGGCGATGGCGCGGGTGTGCGAGCGGGCGTGGGGGCTGCCGCGCGCCTCGGTGCGGGTCGCGGTGTGGCGCTGGGTGGTGTGGATCGCCGCGTGGATGGTGGCGCTGGTGCTCCAGGGGCCGCTGCGCGACGGCTTCGGCGTCGGGCTGTGGCTCGGCCTGCCGCTGACCTTCCTCGCGGACGTCCTGGTGTGGTGGTGGACCCAGCGGCTGCTGCTGAGCAAGCGCGTCGCGTGGCTGCCGCTGCTGCCCGGCGCGATCCTCACCGCGCTGGCGATGACGGCCCTGTCGGTGACCGCCCGCCTCTACATGCCGACCGCCCTCAACCGCAGCCTGGCCAATTACGGCTCCCTGGGGTCGGTCTTCACGATGCTGTCCTGGCTGATCGCGATCTGCGCGGTGCTGACCTTCACCATCACCGCGGGCGCCGTGCTGGCCTCCGAGCCGCCGCTGGCCTCCCTCCTCGGACCCGCCGGCGGCACGGACCCGCGATCGCGCCGGAATGCCGGTGCCGACCGCGTCATCTAGCGTGGTCAGGGCGGGGGGACGCCTCGCGGCGGGCGCACCGCGGCGGGGGAACGGCGAAAGGTGCCCTCATGCGTCGCTACCCGCCGATCGCGGACCACGGCCTCATCGGAGACCTCCAGACCAGCGCGCTGGTGTCGTCGCGGGGCGTCGTCGACTGGTTCTGCGCGCCGCGCTTCGACTCGCCGAGCGTCTTCGCCTCGCTCCTCGACCACGACCGCGGCGGCTACTTCTCGATCGCGGCCGCGAGCCCTGAGGCGAGGGTCAGGCAGCTCTATCTGCCGGACACCGCGGTGCTCGTCACCCGCTTCATGACCCCCGACGGCGTCGGCGAGGTCATCGACTTCATGCCGGTGGACCGGCCGGAGACCGCCACCGACCGGCACCGGCTGCTGCGCGTGATGCGGGTGGTGCGCGGCACGGTCCGCTTCGCCCTGGAGTGCAGGCCGCGCTTCGACTACGGCCGCTGCGACCACCGGCTGCACGTGAGCGACGACGGCACGGCCAGATTCGGCGCGTCGGGGGCGTGGGCGTACCTCCAGCCGGTCGGCCCGCTGGACCTCGAACGCGACGAGGAGGACGTACGCGCCGCGGTCACGCTGAAGCAGGGCGAGATGGCCGCCGCGGTGCTGACGGTGTGCGCGGCGCACGGCGAGCCGCCCGAGCCGGTGACGGTGGACGGCCTGCGGGCGGAATTCGACGGGGTGCGGGAGTTCTGGCACGGCTGGATCCGGCAGTGCCGCTACCGGGGCCGCTGGCAGCAGGCGGTGAACCGCTCGGCGATCACCTTGAAGCTGCTCACGTACGCGCCGACCGGCGCTCCGGTCGCCGCCGCCACGATGGGCCTGCCGGAGCAGGTCGGCGGCGAGCGCAACTGGGACTACCGCTATACGTGGGTCAGGGACGCGTCGCTGTCGGTGAACGCGCTGGTCGACCTCGGTTTCACCGCGGAGGCGGACGCCTTCCGCCGCTGGCTCGGCGGGCGGCTGCGCGCGGGCGGCACGGTCACCGGCGAACCGTTGCAGATCATGTACCGGGTGGACGGCGACCCGCACCTGGCCGAGGAGACGCTGGACCACTTCGAGGGCTACCGCGGCTCCGCGCCCGTCCGGCTCGGCAACGGGGCCGCCGACCAGCTCCAGCTCGACATCTACGGCGAGGCCGTGCACGCCCTGTCCCGGTCGCAGGACATCGCCCAGCTCGCCGGGTGGGAGGGCTGGCGGGCCTTCTCCGGGCTGCTGGACTGGCTGGCCGCGCACTGGGACCGCGCGGACGAGGGCATCTGGGAGACCCGCGGCGGGCGGCAGGACTTCACGTACAGCCGTCTGATGTGCTGGTCGGCCTTCGACCGCGGCATCCGGCTGGCCGCGGAACTCGCCAGGCCCGCCGATCTGGAGACCTGGACGACGGCGCGCGACACGATCATGGAACAGGTCATGGAGCGCGGCTGGAGCGAGAAGCGGCACGCCTTCGTGCAGCACTACGGCAGCGAGGTGCTGGACGCGTCGCTGCTGCTGATGCCGGAGGTCGGCTTCGTCGCGCCGAAGGAGCCGCGCTGGCTGTCGACGCTGGACGCGATGGACGAGGAGCTGGTCTCCGACAGCCTCGTCTACCGCTACGACCCGGGCGCGTCCCCCGACGGGCTGCGCGGCGGCGAGGGCACCTTCTCGCTGTGCAGCTTCCTGTACGTCGGCGCGCTCGCCCGCGCCGGGCGCCTGGGCCCGGCCCGTTATGCCTTCGACAAGATGCTCACCTACGCCAACCACGTCGGCCTGTTCGCCGAGGAGATCGGGCCGACGGGTGAGCAACTGGGCAACTTCCCGCAGGCGTTCACGCATCTGTCGCTGATCACGGCGGCGACGGCGCTGGACGAGGAGCTGGACAGGTCCGAGTCCTGACCGCCGGGCCCTGCCGCCGTCAGGGCGTCGTCGGGCCGCCGCCGTGGACGGTGGTGCTCCTGATGTCGCGGCCCTGGATGACCGGGGCGTGGAACACCCCGTCGTTGACGGTGTTGTTGACGACGCTGACCGAGCCACGGCCGGGCGCCGGGGCCAACTCCTCCAGCAGCAGCCGCAGTTCGGCGGCGGCGGCCGGGTCGTCCCGCAGGACGCGGCGCAGCCGGGTGCGCCAGCCCGCCTCGATGTCGGCGGCGGCGTCCGCGTCCCCCGAGTCCCTGGCGGCCGTCAACTCGGCTCGGGAGAGCTGGAGTTCGTCGAGAGCGGCGGTCTCGTCCCCGGCGCGTACGGCGGCCCCGGTCGTACCGTCGTCGGCTGCCGTACCGTCCTCGGCCGCCGCCCCGGCGCTGCCGCCGCTGCCGCGTGCGAGGAACCGCGCCAGCCGGTCCCGTACCTGTGTCCAGGCGTCGGACGCCATCAGTGTGACCACCTGCGTCGCGCCCGACGCGGCCAGTGCCGCCAACTCCGCGTCCACGGAGCCCCCCTTCGTCCGCCGCCCCGCTCATCCGCGGGGCCGCCGCCACCAGCGTAGGGCGGGCGGGCCCGCCGCGGCAGACGGTCTCCGGCCGCGTACCGGCAGGGGACCGCCCGCGTGATCGCGTACGGGGACGGGGGTCGCCGGGCGGGACCGCGATACGGCAGCATGTGGCCCATGAGCGACTTCCTGGTGATCGGTGAGTGCGTAGCGGACATCGTCCGGACCCCCGGACAGCCCGATGTGCCGCATCCCGGCGGCAGTCCGGCCAACGTGGCGTACGGGCTGGCCCGCCTCGGCCACGCCACCGCGCTCCTCACGCAGCTCGGCGACGACCCCTCGGGCAAGCTCATCACCGACCACCTGCGGTCGGCGGGCGTACACCTGCTCGCGGACGGCCGGCACGACGTCCGCACGCCGACGGCGGTGGTCACGCTCGACGAACAGGGCGCGGCGCGCTACGACTTCGACATCGCGTGGACGCTCGGGCCCGTCGAGCCGCCCGCCGCGATCCGGCACGTCCACATCGGGTCGATCGCCGCCGTGGCGGAGCCGGGCGCGGCCACCACCGTGGACCTCGCCGCGCGGCTGCGCGCGGACGCCACCGTCAGCTACGACCCCAACATCCGGCCGGAGTTGATGGGCACGCACGAGCAGGGTGTCGCCGGAGTCGAGCGGTGCGTGGCGCTGAGCGACCTCGTCAAGGCGAGCGACGAGGATCTGGAGTGGCTGTATCCGGGCGAGCCGGTCGCGGCGGTCGCCGCGCGCTGGCTGGCGGCCGGGCCCGCCGTCGTCTTCGTGACCATGGGCGGGGAGGGCGCCGCCGCCTTCACCCGTGACATCGAGGTGACGGGCGCGCCGGTGCGGACCGAGGTCGCCGACACCGTGGGCGCGGGCGACTCCTTCATGTCCGCGACGCTGGACGCCCTCACCGGCCTCGGCCTCACCGGCGCCGCCGCCCGGCCCGCGCTCGGCGCCCTGGACAAGGCGACCCTCGCCCATGTGCTGCGCCACGCGGGCACCGCCGCCGCGCTCACCGTCTCGCGGCCCGGCGCCAACCCGCCCACGACAAGGGAGTTGCGGGCGGCGCTCGCGTAGGCCACCGGGGCAGCGGAGGTGTGACGCCCAGCGGCCGTGGACCCGATTCGCCCTGGATCGGGCAGCCCGTACGGCCCGGCCGGACGGCGTGCCCCCTATCACCGTGACACCGCGCTCTTCTAGCCTCCCCTTGAAGATCGATCAGCCCACCGAGGGGGGACTTGCGTGGACGCGTCCGCGTACCGCATGGTCGTGTGGACCGAGCAGGACTACGTCACGGCCGCCGCGACGGCCGACCGGCTGGTCGCGGAGTGGCTCACCGACGCCAAGGGTTATCCGGTCACGGCGCTGCACGACGGCCGCAACGAGATAGCCGAGCACGTGACGCTCGACCGCGACACCGATTCGGGGCAGCAGGGCGCGCACAGCCGCTGGCGGTTGCGGGAGAGCCCGCCGACATTGCGGGCGACCTGGCAGTCCACGCTCATCGTCCGTACCGACATGGCCGATCCGGGCCGCACCTGGGTGCAGCTCGATGTCGAACACCGGCCGGACTCGGCGGAGATACCGCAGATCCGCGCGTCCAAGCCGCGGCTGGCCGACGCGATACTCGACGCCCTGGACACGCACAGCGGCATCGCCGAGATCCGCGCCCGCGCCAGCTTCATCTACGCCGGTGACGTGAAGGAGGTGGTCGAGGAGCTGACCGACCGGGAGCGGCGGCTGCCCATCGTCGTGGCGAGCGTGCCGTACGGGACCGACGCCGACGAGTGGCTGGAGAAGGTCGTGGACCGCGCCTTCACCCAACTCGTGGGCCGCGCGGTGCTGTACGTGCTGACCCGCGAGGCGCAGGCCGCGTTCAACAAGGCGCTCGAACACCATCCGGTCTTCGGCGGCGGCATCCGCACGTACATGCCGCGCGTCGACCCCGCGTGGGCCGCCGACGGGCAGCGGCACCCGGTGATGTCCCGCGCCACGGTCGAGGCCGATCCGGTACGGGCCGCCACCGTGCTGACCGCGCTGCCGCGCAACCAGGCGGCCCGCATGCCGCTCCCCCAGCCGCTGGCCCGCCTGCACGCCCAGCGCCCGCGGCCCAGGTCCACCGAGCACGGCGACGAGATAGCGCGCCTGCGCGCCGACCACGAGAGCCTGATCGCCCTTCTCGACGAGGCGGCGGAGGCCGAGGCCGCCCGTTACAAGCAGGTCCGCGAGCTCCAGCACGACCTCGCCGACGCCAACTGGCTCGCCGAGGAGTTCTACGCCGAGCGCCGCGCCGCCCAACAGCAGGTCCGCGCGCTCCAGTTACGTCTCCAGCAAGTCGGCGCCTACGAGGCCGCCTTCGCCCCCGTCGAGGTGGACGAGAGCGAGGCGCTGCCCGGCAGCTTCACCGAACTCCACGCCCGGCTCCACCAGTTCCCCACCCTGCTCTTCACCGGGGACCCCAAGGTGATGACCGGTCTCGACGACCGTTCCAAGCCCAACTGGGTCAACGTCTGCTGGGAAGCGCTCCAGGCTCTCGAGGACTTCGCCGCCGCCTCCGTGGCCGGCCGCGCCCGCGGCGACTTCCGCTCCTGGTGCCAGGATCTCCCCTCCGGCTGCCACCCCTTCCCCGCGGGCAAGGTCCTGATGAAGGAGTCCGACACCGTCTGGCGCAATCTCTCCTGGCGCAAGGAGCGCACCCTCCCCGTGCCCCGCGCCGTCGATCCCTCCGGCGCGGTCTACATGGAGGCCCATCTGCGGATCGGTGGCGGCAGCACCATCTCCCCGCGGCTGCACTTCTTCGACGACACCGCCAACACCGGTCTGCTCTACATCGGCCACATCGGACCGCACCTCACCAACACCCGCACCTCATAGCGCCGGCAGGTGGGCTTCGACGCGGGCGACGGCCTGCGGGGTGCCGGTGAAGAGGTGGGCGCGCATGCCCGCGGTCTCGGCGGCGGCGATGTTGGGGGCGTGGTCGTCGATGAACAGGCAGTCCGACGGGCGGACTTCGAGGCGTTCGCAGGTGAGCGCGAAGGCTCGGGGGTCGGGCTTGGAGACGCCGATCTCGTGGGAGTAGACGATCTCGTCGACCAGTGAGTCGAAGCGGTAGCGGGCGGTCTCCCGCTCGCGGGCGCCGACGAAGCTGTTGCTGAGGATGCCGAGGCGGCAGCGGGAGCGCAGGCCGCGGACGTAGTCGATGAGTTCCGTGTTGGGGGCGCCGAGGTATTCGGCCCAGAGGTCGGACATGAAGGACTCGACCTGGCGGGCGTCGAGGCCGAAACGGGCGCCGACCTGGGCGCGTACCTCGGGCTCGGTGATCGCGCCGACCGCGCCGGCCTCCCAGACGTCGTCGAGACGGCGGTCCACGGTGCCCGGCGGGAGGCCGAGGCGCTCGTCCCACCGCTCGATCCAGCCCGTCGGCGGTGTGATCTCCAGGACTCCGCCGATGTCGAGGATGACGCAGCGCTCTGTCGTGGAAGGTCCTGTCGTCTTCATGGAAGGTCCTCTCGTCCGGTTCCGCGGCGTGCGGTACGCCCTGCCCTCACGGTGGGCCCTCACCTTCGGTGAGGGTCAAGGCGGTGACGGGACCCGCGGACCGCCGCCGGGTCCGGGGACCGCGACCGCGGTGATTCGCGATAGCTTTCGCAAAAGGCGGACCGGCACGGCGGTAATACGGCCGCCGGGGGCGCGAGCGCGGGAGAGCAGAGGATGGCGGCGGCGGAACCGGGGCACGAAGCCGACGGCGACACAGGCGGCGGCACAGACGCGGGCGCGGGGAGCGGCGCGGGCGGCGGAGGCACGACGACGCTCGCCGAGATCGCGCGGCAGGCGGGGGTGTCGGTCTCCACGGTCTCCAAGGTGCTGCACGACCGCTCGGACGTGGCGTCCAGGACCCGCGCCAAGGTCCAGCGGCTGCTGGAGCAGCACGGGTATCTCGCGCGGCACCGCCCCGCGGCGACGGCGCTGGCGGCGGGCGGCCTGATCGACTTCGTGATCAACGAACTGGCCAGCCCGTGGGCGGGCGAGCTGATCCGGGGCGCGGAGGAGGCGCTGCACGCCGAGGGGCTGGGCATGGTGGTGTCGGCGACGCACGGCCGCAGCCGGCTCACCCGGCAGTGGCTGGACTCGCTCGCCACCCGCCGCACGCGCGGCGCGATCCTGGTGCTGCCGGAGCTGACGCCCGCCCAGCACGAGGAGTTGCGCAGGCTCGGCCTGCCCTTCGCGCTGATCGCCCCGGCCGACGAGCCCGCGCCCGGAGTGCCGTGGGTGAGCGCCACGAACTGGCCGGGCGGGCTGGCCGCGACCCGCCATCTCATCGGGCTCGGCCACCGCAGGATCGCCGTCATCAGCGGGCCGCCGGAGCGGCTGGCCTCACGCGCCCGCGTGGACGGCTACCGCTCGGCGCTCGACGAGGCCGGGCTGCCCTTCGACCCGGCGCTCGTCCGCTACGGCGACTTCACCCACGAGCCCGCGCACCGGCACGCCCTGGACCTGCTGGGGCTGCCCGACCCGCCGACCGCGGTCTTCGCGGGCAACGACCAGCAGGCGCTGAGCACCTACCGCGCCGCCGCCGCGCTCGGGCTGCGCGTCCCGGCCGACCTGAGCGTCGTCGGCTTCGACGACCTGCCCTTCGCCGACTGGGTCACCCCGCGGCTGACCACCGTACGCACCCCGCTCGCCGACATGGCCGCGCTTGCCGCCCGGATGGTGCTCCAGCTCCTCGGCGGGGAGCAGCCCGCGTCGACCAGGGTGGAGGTCGCGGGCGAGCTGGTCGTCCGCGAGAGCAGCGGGCCGCCGCCCGTCCGGTGACCAGGCCGCTGGACCAGGGGCGGGTCAGCCCTGGATCAGGGGCGGGTCAGCCCTGGGCGAGGGCCGGGTCCAGCCAGAACAGCTCCCAGTGGTGGCCGTCCAGGTCGAAGAAGCTCCGGGTGTACATCGGGCTCTCGTGCTCGGTGCGCTTGGCCGCCGTGCCGCCCCCGGCCACGGCTGCCTCCGCGATCCGGTCGACCTGCTCCTTGCTGTCCAGGCCCAGCGCCACGATGGCCTCGGTGGTGGTCGCGGTGTCCGCGATCTCCTTCTCGGTGAAGGTCCGGAAGAAGGGCTCGACCAGCAGCATCGCGTAGATGTCGTCGCTGATCACCATGCAGGTCGCGTTGTCGTCGGTGAACTGCGGGTTGAAGGTGAACCCGGCGGCGGTGAAGAAGGCCACGGAGCGGTCGAGGTCCTTCACGGGGAGGTTGACGAAGATCTTCGTGGACATGGGTGCCTGCCTTACGTTCCGCTGGTCGGTGTCACGGGAAGGTCGTGCGCTTCACCGGGGTAGACCGGTGCGCGGCGCGGAACTCATCGGTACCCGCAGGCCGTCTTCGCCTCACTCCCCGCGCAGCAGCGTGTCCACGGCCCGGCCGAAGACGAGCCGTCCGGTACGCCCCGTGACCGCGTCGAACGCTCCCGGCAGCCGCCACACCCGCAGCTCCTCGCGCCAGCGCACCCACGAGCCGGTATCCGCGCCCGCACCTGTACCGGTGTCGTCCGGCCGTACGTCGATCTCCGCCCAGCCGGTGACGATCCGGCCGGTCTTCTCCAGGCGGCAGAATCCGGGGCCGCCGTCGACCGGCGGCTCCCAGCGCACGATCCGCATCGGGTCGTCGAACCCGGCACCGCCGAGCCCGGTCCGCGCCACGAAGGCCGTGCCGACCCCGTCGGGCGGCGGCGTCAGCACGCTGATCCGGGTCAACGGCACGGTGGCGGTGTGCCGTTCCCAGTCGGTCAGCCGCCGCCACGCCTCGGCGACGGGCAGCGGGGTGCGGCGCTCGACCACGAAAGGGGACATAAGGCCAGGGTAGGGCGCGCCGCCGTCAGGACCAGCCGGTACGGGTCCGCAGCCAGTCGAGCGCGACGACGCCCTGGGCGTGCTGGAAGGGGCGCAGTGTCGGCAGGCCGGGCGGCGCGGGCCGCCGCGCGTGGCCGAGCAGGAAGCCGGCGAAGGCGGCCAGCACCGCCGTGACGCCGTCCGGGTCGGCGCCCGCGGCCACCGGGTGCCGGTCGAAGATCTCGGCGGGGGGCGGTCCGCCCTGCATCCCCACGCTGGGCAGCATCAGCAGCAGGTCGAACCAGGGCGCCGCCAGGCAGGCCCACGGCCAGTCCACGACCATGACGCGGCCGTCCGCGGTGAGCAGCAGATTGTCGGCCCGCAGGTCCGCGTGGGCCAGGGTCTTTCCGGCCGCCGCCCGCGCCCATCCGGCCTCCAACGCGGCCAGTTCCGCCAGATGGCGTACGGCCCAGGGGTCGAGGCCCGTCAGGTCGTCGGTGCCCGCCGCGTGCTCGGCGGCCAGGGCGCGCCAGCCGTGGAAGTTTTCCGCGTTCGCCTCCGCCACGGGCGGGACCTCCACCGGGGACGGTGTGAGCAGCGTCGCGAGGTCGCCGACCGCGGTCAGGACGCGCTCCAACTCGGCCGCGTCCCACGGCTGTGCGGGCGTGCGGCCCTCGATGTCCTCGAAGAGCAGGACCACCCAGTCGTCCCGCTCGAAGGAGGCCAGCAGGCGCGGGGCCGGGACTTCACGGGGAAGCGCCGCGGCCACCGCGGCCTCCGCCCGGTGGATGCCCGGGCTCTCCGGATTCGCCGCCGAGGTCACGGCCTTGACGAACGCCCTCGTCCCGTCCGTCAGCCGCAGGCGGGCCGCCACGCCCGGCGAGAAGCCGCCGGCCTGCGTCTCCGCCGCCGCGACGCGTGCCCCCAGGCGCGCCTCGGCCTCTCCCCGCACCCCCGCGGGCACGTCCCCCCACTCGGCTCGCACACCCTGTGCCCCCACGGCCCCGCTGTCGGTCGTCATCGCCCCATCCTCCCGACCCCCCGGGGCCCGGGGCCACCGCGTTTCGGGAGGCGCGGGTCCTGAGGGGTCGGTCGGTCGCGGCGCGGACGGGGCCGGGTCAGGGGGTGGGGAGATAGCCGGTGGTGTGGCCGTAGGTGAGGTAGCGGGTGAGGACCGTGTCGTTCAGGGGCGGGAGGTGGACGCCCGCGGCGGCGGCTTGCGCGGCGGTGCGCCGGGAGTCGAAGCGGCGGTGGTGGGAGGGGGCGGAGCCGGCGGGCGGGGTGTCGTCGCCGAGCAGGAGCTGGGCGGCGTTGTCGGGCTGCGCCGCCACGCGGGAGCGCCACCGCGCCACCGGGACGGTGGGCAGGTCGTGGCCCAGGCGGGCGGCCACTTCGAAGACGGTCCGCAGGTCGGGGGCGTCCGGGTTGGTGAGGTGGTAGACGGGCATGGCGGTACTGGTCCCGGCGGAGCGGGCCAGTGCCACGACGGCCGCGCTGACGTAGTCGACGGGTATCCAGTCGGTCGAGCCGTGCGGCAGGTCCGGCACCGCCCCGGCCTGGAGGCAGCCCTTGATGAGCTGCCAGAGCAGGTCGCGGTCCTGGCAGGCGCCGGTGGCGGTGTCGCCGCTGATCCGGCCGGGGCGGTAGACGGTGACCGGCAGGCCGCGGGCGCGCGCCAGGTCGACGATCCCCTCGGCCACCCACTTGCTCTGCGCGTAGCCGCCCGGCAGGTCGGCGGCCGGGCCGGTCGGCGTCGACTCCGTGACGGGCGCGGCGTCGGGATCGGACGACGGGGCGTAGACGCTCGTGGTCGAGATGTAGTGCATGCCCGGTGAGCCGGAGTCGGCGAGCAGCCGCAGCAGTTCCTCGGTACCGGCCACGTTGGGGGCGCGCAGATCGCCGTACGGGGCGGCGAAGTTGACCCGGGCGCCGTTGTGCAGCACCGGGCCGAGGCGGCGGGCCAGGGCGGCGCGGTCGTCGGGCGACAGGCCGAGACCGGGGGCGGCCAGGTCGCCGGGGACAGGACGGACCAGGTCGGCGTAGGCGGGGCGCCAGAGGCCGTAGCGCTCCAGGTTGGCCCGCAGCCGGTGCGCCGCGTGGTCCGGGCCGTCGGCGCGGACCAGGCAGTCGACGGGGCCGTCCGTGGCCTCGATGAGGTCGCGCAGCAGGAACGCGCCGAGGAAGCCGGAAGCGCCGGTCAGCAGGGGGCGGGCGGCGGGGCGGGAGCGGGTGGGAGCGGGTACCGGCGCGGTCCGGCGCGCACCGCCCGTGATGTCGGGGGCGAGCCGGACCTCCGCGAGGAGGTACGACGCGACCGGGTCCAGCGGTCCCTCGCCCAGGCCGTCGCCCGGCCCGGTCGGCGTGGTGTCCGGCGCCGCCGGACCTCTGTCCGCCGCGCCGTCCAGCGACCGGATGACGCCTTCGACCGTCGGCGCCGCGAACAGCGCCCTGAGCGAGGGCCGTCGGCCGCACCGCTCCTCGATCCTGCGGGCCAGGGTCACCGCGAGCAGCGAGTGGCCGCCGAGGGCGAAGAAGTCGTCCGTCACCCCGACCTCGGGCACGCCGAGCGTCTGCGCGAACGCCGCGCACAGCTCGCGCTCGCGGTCGGTGGCCGGGGGCCTGGACGCGGCGGGCGCGGCGTGGCCGGGCGCGGGCAGGGCACGGCGGTCGGTCTTCCCGTTGGGGGTGACCGGCAGCGCGTCGAGCCGGACGCACGCGGCCGGGATCATGTGGCCGGGCAGCGTGTCGGCGAGCCGGGCGCGGATCGCCGCCTCGTCGGGGGCCGTCCCGCCGCGCGCGGCCACGGTGTAGGCGACCAGGCGCCGGTCGCCCGGCCGGTCCTCGCGGACGACGACGCAGGCCGCCGCGACGCCGGGCAGCGCCGTGATCGCGGCCTCGATCTCACCGGGTTCCACCCGGAATCCGCGGAGCTTGACCTGGTCGTCGACCCGGCCGACGTAGACGATCTGGCCCTCGGCCGTACGGCGCACCAGGTCGCCGGTGCGGTACATACGGCCGCCGGAGCGGTCGAACGGGTCGGCCACGAAGCGGGACGCGGTGAGGGCGGCCCGGCCGAGGTAGCCGCGGGCCAGTCCCGCGCCCGACACGTACAACTCGCCGATGACACCGGACGGGACGGGTGCCAGCCGGTCGTCCAGTACGTGCACGCGGGTGCCGTCCACAGGCAGGCCGATGGGGACGGCGCGGTCGGGGGCGAGGGCGCCGTCCGCCCGCTGGAAGCCGCTCATGGTGGCGCAGACGGTCGTCTCGGTGGGGCCGTAGGCGTTGACGAGGTACCGCTCGCGCGCCCAGGCCCGCGCCAGCTCCGGCGGGCACGCCTCGCCCGCGAGCACCAGGGTGATCCCGGTGGGCAGGGAGCCGGGCTCCATCACCGCGAGCGCGGCCGGGGGCAGCGTGAGGTGGGTGATGCCGCGCGTGCGGACGGCGTCCGCGAGGGCGGGTCCCGGCAGCAGGGCCTCGCGTTCCCCGATCTCCAGGCAGGCGCCGGACAGCAGCCCCATGCACAGCTCCCAGAACGCGGCGTCGAAGCTGACCGACGCCATCTGGAGGACCCGGCTGCCGGGACCGGCCCGGAGCCGGTCGCGCTGCGTCCTGGCCATGGCGCCGACGCCCTGGTGGGTGACGACCACGCCCTTGGGCCGGCCGGTGGAGCCGGAGGTGTAGATGACGTACGCGGGATGCGACGGGAGCGCACGCGGCGGGACGGCGGTGTCCCCGCGCGGCGGGACCGGCGGACCGTCCGCCTCGGGGCTGTCGAGCACCAGGCGCGGTACGGCGGTCTCCGGGAGGCGGGCGTCGACGTCGGCCGTGGTGAGGAGCAGCCGCGGCCCGGCGTCGTCGAGCATGAAGGACAGCCGCTGGGCCGGGTAGTCGGGGTCCAGCGGCAGATAGGCGGCACCGGCCTTGAGGACGCCGAGGAGGGCGACGACGAGGTCGTTGGTCCGGGGCAGCGCGACGGCCACCCGGTCCTCGGGGCCGATGCCCCGCGCGAGGAGACGGCGGGCCAGGGCGTCGGCGCGCGCGTCGAGTTCGGCGTAGCTGAGGGTGGTGGCCGCGTCGCGCACCGCCGGGGCGTCCGGGGCGCGGCGGACCTGCCGGGCGAAGAGTTCGGGGACCGTCGAGCGGGGCAGGTCGTCGGCCGGTCCTGTGCCCAGGGCGGCGATCCGGGCGCGTTCGCCGGGGCCGAGGACGTCGTAGGTCCGCAGCGGGCGGCCGGGGTCGGCGGTGACCTCGCCGAGCAGGACGACGAGGCGCTCGGCGAGCGCGCCGACCGTGGCCTCGGTGAACAGCTCCGTCGCGTAGTCCACGGTCGCGCGCATGCCGCCGGACGGGCCGGACGCGCCGGACGCGTCCTGACCGTCCGCCGTATCCGTATCCGTATCCGTATCCGTATCCGTACCGGCGGGTGTCTCGGTGAAGGTGAACGACAGGTCGAATTTGCTGACGCCCGGATCGACGGGCAGGCCGGAGACGGTGAGGCCGGGCAGGTCGAAGGGGGCGGCGGGGGCGTGGTTCTGGAGCACGAGCATGGTCTGGAAGAGCGGGTGGTGGTTCTGCGAGCGCGCGGGGTTGAGCAGTTCGACCAGCCGCTCGAAGGGGACGTCCTGGTGGGCGTAGGCCGCGAGGTCGGCGTCCTTGACGCGGTCCAGGAGTTCGAGGAACGTCGGGTCGCCCGTCAGGTCCGTGCGCAGCACGAGGGTGTTCACGAAGAAGCCCACGAGGTCGGTCGCGGCCTCGTCGGTGCGTCCGGCGACCGCCGTGCCCAGGGGGATGTCGTCACCGGCTCCGTGCCGGGACAGCAGCAGTGACAGGGCGGCCTGGAGCACCATGAAGACCGTGCAGCCGCGGCTGCGGGCGAGGTCGGTGACGCGCCGGGCCACGGCGGGGTCCAGGACGAAGTCGTGGCTGGCGCCGGTGTGCCGGGGGACGGCGGGGCGCGGCAGGTCCCACGGCAGTTCGACCAGGTGCGGCAGACCGTCCAACGCCTGCTTCCAGTACCGCAGTTGGCGGGCCATGGCGCTGTCGGGGTCCTGCTCGTCGCCGAGCAGCCGGCGCTGCCAGAGCGTGAAGTCGGCGTAGTCGACGGGCGGTTCGGCCCAGGCCGGGGCCCGCCCGCCGACGCGGGCGCGGTAGGCGGCGGCGAGGTCACGGGCGAGGGGCGCCATGGAGGACCCGTCGGAAGCGATGTGGTGGATCACCAGGACCAGGACGTGGGCGTCGTCGGCCAGCCGCAGCAGAGTCGCCCGCAGCGGCAACTGCCGCTCGATGTCGATCGGTTCGGCCGCCGCGGACCTGACCCGGTCGTGCAGCTTGTCCGGCTCGACGGTCTCCGCGGCCAGGACGAGGCGGACGTCGTCGGCCGCCGTGATGAGCTGGCGCGGTCCGCCGTCGTGCTCGGGGAAGACCGTGCGCAGCGCGGAGTGCCGGACGACGACATCGCGCAGGGCCCGGCGCAGCGCGCCGGTGTCGAGGGGCCCGTCCAGGCGTACGGCGAAGGGGATGTTGTACGTCGCCGAGGGCCCTTCGAGGCGGTGCAGGAACCACAGGCGGCGCTGGGCGTACGACAGCGGGAGGACGGCAGGGCGGGGCTGGGGGACGAGCGCGGGCCGCGCCGGGCGGCGCGCGTCCTTCAGCGCGGTCGCGAGGGCGGCGGCGGTGGGGTGGTCGAACAGCGTGCGGATCTCGGTCTCGGCGGCCAGGGCGGTCCGGATGCGGCCCACCAGGCGGGTGGCGAGCAGCGAGTGGCCGCCGAGCGCGAAGAAGCTGTCGTCCGGGCCGACCCGGGGCACCCCGAGCACGTCGGCGAACAGGCCGGTGAGGATCTCCTCGTGGGCGTCGCGCGGGGCCCGGACCGGGGCCAGGTCAGGGGCGGCGGGCGCGGGGAGGGCCGCCCGGTCCAGCTTGCCGTTGACGGTCAGCGGGAAGTCGTCGAGCACCTGGATCGCGGTCGGCACCATGTAACCGGGAAGGTGGCTGCCGACGTGCGCGGTGAGCAGGTCGGGGTCGGGGGTGCGGCCGGGCGCGGGGACGACGTACGCGGCGAGTCCGCGACCGCCGGGCAGGTCCTCGCGCACCATGACGCAGGCGGACCGCACCGACGGGTCGGCGCGCAGCACCGCCTCGATCTCGCCGGGCTCGATGCGGTGGCCGCGCAGTTTGACCTGCTGGTCGGCCCGTGCGACGTACTGGAGGACGCCGTCGGGCTGTTGGCGCACGAGGTCGCCGGTGCGGTACATGCGGTCCCCGGTGGCGGCGAACGGGTCGGCGACGAAGCGGGTGGCCGTCAGGGCGGGCCGCTCCAGGTAGCCGCGCGCCACGCCGGGGCCCGCGACGTACAGTTCGCCCTCGGCTCCCGGCGGGACCGGGCGCAGCGCGGCGTCCAGGACGTAGGCGCGGGTGCCGTCGGTGGGGCCGCCGATCGGCGGCGCGCCGTCGGGGCCGTCCTCGGGGCGCACCTGGTGGCGGGTGGCGAAGGTGGTCGTCTCGGTGGGCCCGTACACGTTGAGGACGGCGGTGCCGGGGTGGGCGGCGGCCAGGCGTTGCAGGACGCCGGGGGCGGCGGCCTCGCCGCCCGAGGCGACCGTGCGGAGCAGGCCGAGCGCGTCCGGGTCGGCCTCGGCGACGAGGTTGAACAGGGAGGTGGTCAAGAACGCCGACGTCAGGCCGTGCCGGGCCACGAGGTCCCGGAGCACGGCGGGCTGGAGGGGGCCGGGCGGGGCCACGACGACCCGGCCGCCGCTGAGCAGCGGCGCCCACATCTCGAAGGTGGAGGCGTCGAAGACGTACGCCGAGTGCAGCAGGACGGCGTCGGCCGCGCCGGCGTGCCAGACGCGGTCGGCGGCCAGCGCGGCGATGTCGGCGTGGGTGACGCCGACGGCCTTGGGCAGGCCGGTGGAGCCCGAGGTGAACATCACGTACGCGAGCCGGGCGCCCCCGGTGACCTCCGGCAGGGTTCCGGGGGCGGCGGGCGCGCCTGCGCGGACCCGACCCGCGGCGTCCACGGTCAGCGTCGGCAGGGCGGTGGCGAGACCGCGGACCCACGGATGGGCGGCGGCGGCCTCGTCGACCACCAGGGCGCGCAGTCCGGCCGCCTCGGCGACACGGGTGAGCCGTTCGTCGGGCCAGCGCGGGTCGAGCGGCACATAGGCGGCGCCCGCGCCCAGCACGGCCAGAGACACGGTGACCTGGGCGGCCGAGCGCTCCGTCATGACACCGACGCGGCTGCCGGACGCGGTGGTGAGCCCGGTCAGGGCGCGGGCCGTCTCCCCCGCGACGTCGGCCAGTTCGCGGTACGACAACGGCTCGCCCGCGCCGGTCACGGCGGGCCGGTCGGGGTGGTCGGCGGCGTGGCGCAGCACGGTGTCCCAGACGCTGGTGTCCACGGTGCCGACGGGGAGCGGCGCGCCGCGCCCGAGGGCGAGCAGCCGTTCGCGCTCGCCGTCGAGGAGGACATCGACGGTGTCGGCGCGGCGGTCGAGGCCGTCGGCCATCGCGGTCAGCACGCGCCGCACGCGGGCGACGGTGCGGGCCACGTCGTCGTGGTCGAGGACGGCGGCCCGGTAGCCGAAGGTGATCCTCAGCCGGTCGCCCGGCGCGATGGTGAGGGTGAGCGGGTAGTGGGCGGCGTCCGTGCCGGTGAAGCCGGTGAGGTCGAGGCCGGGCAGTCCGCGCCGGGCGGTGCTCAGCGCGGCGGCGTCCACCGGGTAGTTCTCGAAGACCGCGAGGGTGTCGAAGAGTTCGTCCAGTCCGGTGACGCCGCGGATCTCGGTCAGGCCCAGGTACTGGCTGTCCAGGAGACGGCCCTGTTCGGCCTGGAGCCTGGTCAGGAGCGCGGCCAGGGTCTCGCCGGGCTCCAGGCGCAGCCGTACCGGCACGGTGTTGATGAACAGGCCGATCATCGATTCGACGCCGGGTATCTCGGGCGGGCGGCCGGAGACGGTGGTGCCGAAGACGATGTCGTCGCGCCCGGTGAGGTGCGTCAGCAGCAGTCCCCAGGCGCCCTGGACCAGGGTGTTGACGGTGAGCCGGTGGGCGCGGGCGGTCTCGCGCAGCCGGGTCGTGGTGGCCGCGTCCAGGTCGAGGACGAGCGTTCCGGGCAGGTCGTCGGTGGCGGCCGTCCGCGTCCGGCCGGGCCCGGCGAGCAGGGTCGGGGCCTCCAGGCCCGCCAGGGCGGTGCGCCAGGTGTCCAGGGCGGCGGCGCGGTCCTGCCGGGCGAGCCAGGCCAGGTAGGTCCGGTAGGGGGTGGGGCTGGGCAGCGCGGTGTCGTCGCCGCGGCTCGCGTACAGCTCGAACAGCTCCCGTACCAGCAGCGGTGTCGACCAGCCGTCGAGCAGGATGTGGTGGCTCGTCATGACCAGCCGCGACTGACGGGGGGCGGTGCGCACCAGGGTGAACCGCATCAGCGGCGGGGAGGTGAGGTCGAAGCGCCGGGTCCGGTCGGCGGCGAGGAACGCGCCGAGCCGTTCGCCCGCCGCCGCGCCGTCCCGCCCGGTCAGATCGAGTTCCTCCAGCGGTACGGGGACGGTGGCGGCGACCGCCTGTACGGGCTCGTCCAGGTCCTCGTGCAGGAAACCGACCCGCAGGTTGGCGTGCCGCCGCAGCAGGGCGCCGATGGCGGCGCGCAGCGCGGCGACGTCGACGGCGCCTTCGAGGTCGAAGACGAACTGCGCGGTGTAGACGTCCACGGCGGCGGAGTCGTACAGCGCGTGGAAGAGCATCCCCGACTGAAGCGGTGTCAGCGGAAGTACGTCCTCCAACTGGAACCCGGTCACTTGTGTCCACCCCACTTGTTCTGAAGCCGGTCGATCTGGGCCTGGTCGAGCGAGACCAGCGGTAGGTCGGAGGGCGTGTAGCCGCCCGCGTCGGGTTGTTCGGTGTGCTCGGCGATGGCGCGCAGGGCGCGGCCGAAGGCGTCGGACAGGGCGTCGATCTCCTCTTCCGCGATCAGGTCGGCGGCCCACGTCCACCGGGTCACCAGGCGGGGGCCGTCGGGCAGGTCCTCGGTGTGCGCGTTGATGTCGAGGACGTGGTGGACGGGCATGTCCGGGTCCTGGGCGCGCGGGCCGCCGCCGTCGAGCAGCACTTCCCAGTCGGCGCCCGCGTCCTGCCGCGCGGCCCCGGCGGTGTCCTGGTGCGAAGTGGTGTACCGGCCGAGGTAGTTGAAGCCGATCTGCGGTTCCGGCAGGGCGGCGAGCCGGGGGCGGGTGGCCGGGTTGAGGTGGCGCAGCATCCCGAATCCGAGGCCGTGGTCGGGCACGGCCCGCAACTGCTCCTTGACGCGTTTGAGCGCGCGGTCCACGAGCGCGGGGCCGAAGCGCCCGGGGTCGCGGGGATCGACGGGTCCCGGATCGACGCTGACCGGGTAGAGGCTGGTGAACCAGCCGACGGTACGGGACAGGTCGACGTGGTCGGCGATCTGCTCGCGTCCGTGGCCCTCGACGTCGAGCAGCACGCCGGTGCCGCCGGGCAACGGGCCGCCGTCGGCCGCCCGTTGGGCCTGCCAGGAGTTCAGGGCGAGGGCGAGGCCGGTGAGCAGGACGTCGCCGACTCCCGCGTGGAAGGCGGCGGGCACGTCGGTGAGCAGCGGCGCGGTCCAGGTGGCGGGCAGCCGGGTGGTCACCGTGCGGGTCCGGTCGGCGGTGTCCAGGTCGGGGTGGAGCGGCCGGTTTCCCAGGCGGGGCGCGGGGGTGCTCAAGGCCCTTTCCCACAGCGGGAGTTCCGCTTCGCGCGCCGGTTCCAGCGCCTGGGCGGCGAGCAGCCGCGCCCAGCCGCGGTAGGTCGTGCCGACGGCGGGCAGGCCGTCCTCGGGCGCACCCGAGGTGACGGCGTGCCAGGCGGTGGCGAGGTCTTCGGCGAGGACGCGCCAGGAGACGGCGTCGACGGCGAGGTGGTGCACGACCAGCAGCAGCCGTCCGCGCGCGTGCGGTCCCGCGTCGCACCAGACCGCCTCGATCACGTGGCCGTCCGCGGGCCGCAGCCGCCGCCGGGCCCGCTCCCCCGCCTCGGCGAGGACGGTGCGGACGGCGTCGGCGTCGAGCCCCGCGACATCGAGACGGGTGAGGCGTCGGCGGATGCTCACGGCGCCGGGCGGCAGCACGTCGAGCACGGGGCCGTCCTCGCCGGTCCTGACGGCCCGCAGCCGGAGCGTGTCGTGGTGGTCGATGAGGCGCTGGAGCGTGGCGGCGACGCTGTCCTCGTCGGCTCCCGCGGGCGTGCGCAGCACCCCTGACTGGTTGTACCCGTCGATGGTGCCGGGCCGTCGCAGCAGCCACGCGGCGATGGGCGTGGCCGGCAGTTCGCCGGAGCCGGGTACGGCCTGGGCCGGCACGTCCTGACCGAGGGTTCGGGCGACGGCCGCGATCGCCTCGGGCGTGCGGTGCGCGAACACGTCGCGCGGTGTGACGCTCAGCCCGGCCTCCCGCGCGCGGCTGACGAGCTGGATCGAGAGGATGCTGTCGCCGCCGAGACCGAAGAAGTCGTCGTCGGTACGGACGGTGTCGGTGTGCAGCAGCGCGGCGAAGACCTCGCAGAGCACGCGCTCGGACGCGGTGCGCGGCTGTCCTCCGGGCCGGGCGGCGGCGGGCCGGGCCGGGGCTGGCAGCGCCTTGCGGTCGGTCTTTCCGTTGGGCAGCAGGGGCAGCGCGTCCAGCGGGACGAAGACGGCGGGTGTCATGTAGGCGGGCAGTTCCGCGGCCAGGCGGTCGCGCAGTTCGCGGTCGGTGGGGGCGCCGGGCCGGTCGGGGACGGTGTAGGCGACCAGGCGCCGCTCCCCCGGTATGTCCTCGCGGACCAGTACGCACGCGGCGGCGATCCCGTCCAGGCCGGTGAGGGCGGCCTCGATCTCGCCGGGTTCGATGCGCAGGCCGTTGAGCTTGACCTGTTCGTCGGCGCGGGCGACGAAGGTGAGCTCGCCGTCGGCGCCGTATCTGACGAGGTCGCCCGTGCGGTACATCCGGGCGCCGCCGGGTCCGTGCGGGTCGGCGACGAACCGCGCCGCGGTCAGCGCCGGGCGGCCGAGGTAGCCGCGGGCGAGGCCGTCGCCCGCGAGGTACAGCTCCCCGGTGACGCCGGGCGGCACGGGCTGGAGGCCGCTGTCGAGGACGTAGGCGCGGGTGTTGTCGACGGGGCGGCCCAGCGGGACGCTCTCCCCGTACCCGTCGGTGTCCTGCCGCCCGTCCCACCGGTGGGCGGTGGCGTCGATGGTGGCCTCGGTCGGGCCGTAGAGATTGTGCACCCGCGCCCGCCAGTCGCGGCCGACGCGCTCCGCCAGTGTCCGGGTCAGCGGCTCGCCGCCGCACAGCACCGCGCGCAGGCTCCCGGGCGCGTCGCCGGGGGCGGTCTCGGCCAGCAGGAGCGAGAGGTGCGAGGGCACGAACTGCGCGACGGTCACCTCCGTCTCGCGCATCAGGGCCAGCAGTCCCGCCGGGTCGTGGTTGGCCGCGGGCGGCACGGGGCAGGTGGCACCGCCGTGGAGCAGCGGCAGCCAGGTCTCCCAGACGGAGGCGTCGAAGCTCGGTGAGGTGCGGGCGAGGACCCGGTCGTCGTCGGTGAGTTCGAGGTGGCCGGCCATCCACGCCATGTGGTTGGTGACGGAGCCGTGGGTGACGACCACGCCCTTGGGGCGCCCGGTGGAGCCCGAGGTGTAGATGACGTACGCCGCGTCGCGCGGGTCGGCAGCCACAGCAGTCCGACCGGCCGCGCCGGTGCTCACGGCCCCCGGGTCCAGGTCCACGTCCAGGTCCACGTCCAAGTCCAGGACGGGTACGGGCAGGTCCCGCGGCGCGGTGGCCCCGCGGGTGAGCAGCAGTACGGGACGGGCGTCGTCGATCATGAAGGCGATACGGGCCCGCGGGTACTCGGGGTCGACCGCCAGATAGGCCGCCCCGGCCTTGGCCACCGCCAGCATGGCGACCGTCTGGTCCGCGGTGCCGGGCATCGCGAGGGCGACCAGGTCGCCGCGGCCGACCCCGCGACCGCGCAGGCGGTCCGCCAACTGGTCGGAGAGCGCGTCGAGTTCGGTGAAGGTCAGGGTCCGCGCGCCCGCGCGGACCGCGACGGCCTCCGGGGTCCGGGCGCGCTGGGCCGCGAACGCCGAGGGGATCGTGCCCGCAGCGGGCCGGAGCGGGCCGTGCCCGGCCGCCAGCAGCGCCGCCCGCCGGTCGGCGGCCAGGACGGGGGCGGTGTGCACGGGCCGCTCCGGCTCGGCGGCGAGCGCGCCGAGGAGCCGGGTGAGGCGGTCGGCCAGGCCGTGCGCGGTGGAGTGGGCGAACAGTTCGGTGGAGAACTCCAGGACCGCGTCGAGACCGGCGGGCGCGTTCACCTCGTCGCGCTTCTCGGTGAAGGTGAACGTCAGGTCGAACTTGCTGATGCCGGTGCCGACCCGCTGCCCGGTCACGGTGAGGCCGGGCAGGTCCACGGCGGCGTCGGCCTGGTTCTGGAGCGCGACCATGGTCTGGAAGAGCGGGTGCCGGTTCTGGGCGCGGACCGGGTCGAGGCTGTCCACCAGGCGTTCGAACGGAATGTCCTGGTGGGCGTAGGCGGCCAGGTCGAACTCCCGCACGCGGTCGAGCACTTCGCCGAAGGTGGGGTTCCCCGACAGGTCGGTGCGCAGCACGAGGGTGTTGACGAAGAAGCCCACCAGGTCGTCCAGCGCCTCGTCGGTGCGCCCGGCCACGGGGGTGCCGAGCGGGATGTCCTCGCCCGCGCCGTGCCGGGAGAGCAGCACCGCCACACCGGCCTGGAGCACCATGAACAGGCTGCACCCGCGGGCGCGGGCGAGGTCCGCCAGCGCCCGATGGGTACCGGCGTCCACGGCGAAGGAGAACGCGTCGCCGCGATGCGAGGTGACGTCGGGGCGCGGCCGGTCGTACGGCAGGTCGAGCAGTTCGGGAGCGCCGTCGAGCGCGCCGCGCCAGAAGTCCAGTTGGCGCGCGGCCCGGCTGGACGGGTCGTCCTCGGCGCCGAGCAGTTCCCGCTGCCACAGCGTGTAGTCGGCGTACTGCACGGCGAGTTCGGTCCAGCCGGGCTCCTCGCCCGCGACGCGGGCCCGGTACGCCAGGCCCAGGTCACGGGCGAGCGGGGCCAGCGACCAGCCGTCGCCCGCGATGTGGTGGACCAGCAGGACCAGGACGTGTGCGTCGTCGGCCAGCCGCAGCAGCCGCGCCCGCAGCGGGAGGCCGGTGCTCACGTCGAAGGTGTGCGCCACCTCCGCGCTCAGCGCCTCGTCCAGCCGCCCGGGGTCGGTGTCGCGCGGCGCGAGGTCGATGTCCGCGTCGTCGGCGGCGCGCACCACCTGGCGTGCCACGCCCCGTGTGTCGGGGAAGACCGTGCGCAGGCTCTCGTGCCGCTCGACGACGTCGGCGACGGCGCTCGCGAGGGCGTCCGCGTCGAGCGGACCGTCCAGCCGCAGCACCATCGGCACGTTGTACGTGGCGCTGGGCCCCTCGAACCGGTTGAGAAACCACAGCCGTTGCTGCGCGAAGGACAGCGGCAGCGGGTCGGGGCGGGAGGCGGCCCGCAGCAGCGGCGTCCTGGCCCGCCGCGCGTCGTCGAGAGCGTCGGCGAGCCGGGATGGGGTGGGATGCTCGAACAGGGCTCTGACCTCGATCTCCACACCGAGCGCGGTGCGGACGCGGGCGGCGAGGCGGGTGGCGAGCAGCGAGTGGCCGCCCAGCGCGAAGAAGTCGTCGTCGGCCGCCGCGGCGGGCAGTCCGAGGACGTCGGCGAACAGGCCGCGGACGATCTCCTCGCGGGCGGTGCGGGCGGCCGTCGTGCGGACCGGCGCGCGGCGGGCGGGTTCGGGGAGCGCGTGCCGGTCGACCTTGCCGTTGGGGGTCAGCGGCAGCGTGTCGAGGAGGACGAACGCCGACGGCACCATGTAGGCGGGCAGCGAGTGGCCGAGGGCGCTCGCGAGCGCACCGGCCTCCGGGCGGCCGTCGGCCGCGGGCACCACGTAGGCCACGAGCCGGCGGTCACCGGGGGTGTCCTCCCTGACCATGGCGAAGGCGTCGGCGACCCCCTCGCAGCCTGCCAGCGCCCCTTCGATCTCGCCCAGTTCGATGCGGTAGCCGCGCAGCTTGACCTGGCCGTCGGCGCGGCCGACGTACTCCACCTGGCCGCCCGGGGTCCAGCGCACGAGGTCTCCGGTGCGGTACATCCGGCCGCCCCCCGTACCGAACGGGTCGGCCACGAAGCGCGTGGCGGTCAGGTCGGGGCGGCCGATGTACCCGCGCGCCACGCCGCGTCCTGCCAGGTACAGCTCGCCCGTGACACCGGGCGGCACCGGACGCAGGTGGTGGTCGAGGACGTGACCGCGCATGCCGTCCAGCGGGCGGCCGATGGGCGGCGGCCCGGTCGGCAGATCCTCGGTGACGTGGTGGCGGGTGGCGAAGGTGGTGGTCTCGGTGGGCCCGTACACGTGCAGGAGTCGCGCTCCGGGCGCGACCCGGGCGACGCGCTGCATCAGGTCGGGCGAGGCAAGTTCACCACCGGCGCAGACGAGCCGCAGCCCCGCGAAGGCGCCGGGATCGGTCTCCGCGATCACGTTGAACAGGGCGGTGGTCAGGAAGACGGCGGTCACGCCGTGCTCGTGGACGGCGTGGTCGAGGACGTGTGCCTCCAGGGCGCCTTCGGGTGCGACGACGATCCGGCCGCCGCTGAGCAGCGGCGCCCAGATCTCGAACGTCGAGGCGTCGAAGACGTACGCCGAGTGCATCAGCACCGCTTCCACCGCGCCGTCGTGCCACGCGGAATCGGCCGCCAGCGCCAGGACGTCCCCGTGCGTGACGCCGACTCCCTTGGGCAGACCGGTCGAGCCCGAGGTGAACATCACGTACGCCAGGGTCGCGGGGCCGGGCACGGGGGCCGGGGCGGCGGGGCGGCGCGCTCCGGACAGCACCCGGCCGAGCCGGTCCACGACCACGACCGGCGTCCCGGCGGCGGCGACCCGGGGCGATCGCGCGGCCTCCTCGCCGACGACGAGGAGGCGGATGTCCGCGATGTCGGCGACCTGGCTGTGGCGTTCGTCGGGCCAGCGCCCGTCGAGGGGGACGTAGGCGGCCCCGGAGCGGACGATGCCGAGGGACACCGACACCACCGCGGCGGACCGGTCGAGCAGCACACCGACCCGCGTCTCCGGACCGGCCCCGAGACCGGCGAGCACCCCGGCGAGGTCGGCCGAGATCCGGTCGAGTCCCGCGTAGTCGAGGGTGGTGTCGTCGGCGACGACGGCCACGGCGTCCGGCGTGCGCCGCGCCTGGGCGGCGAAGGCGGCGGTCAGGGTGCCGTCCTCCGGGCCGGTCGGCAGGGCGCGGCCGGTGCCCCAGCGCGTGATGCGGGTGTGTTCGTCCGGCGTCATCAGGTCGTACGCGGCCAGGCGCAGGTCCGGATCGGCCACGACCTGTTCCAGCAGCCCGACCAGGCGCGCGGCGAGGGTTTCGACGGTGGCACGGTCGAAGAGGGCGGTGGCGTACTCGATTCCGGCGCTCAGGGAGCCGTCCGCATCGGGGGCCCCCGCGGGCTCCTCGGTGAAGGCGAAGGTGAGGTCGAACTTGCTCAGGCCGTTGTGGACGAGGCGGTCCTCGACGGCGACGCCGGGCAGGTCGGGGCGGGGACTGTCCTGGTTCTGCAGGACGAGCATGGTCTGGAACAGCGGGTGGTGGTCGCGCGCTCTGGCGGGGTTGAGCTCCTCCACCAGCCGCTCGAAGGGTATGTCCTGGTGCGCGTAGGCCGTCAGGTCGAACTCCCTGACGCGGGTGAGGAGTTCGGCGAAGGTGGGGTCGCCGGACAGATCGGTGCGCAGCACGAGGGTGTTGACGAAGAACCCGACCAGGTCTTCGAGCGCCTCGTCCGTGCGGCCCGCCACCGGGGTGCCGAGCGGGATGTCGTCCCCGGCGCCGTGCCGGCTCAGCAGGGTGGCGACGGCCGCCTGGAGCACCATGAACAGGCTGCTCCCCGACTGCCTGGCCAGCTTCAGCAGGCCGTCGCGCACGGCGGGCGGCACGTCGAAGGCGTGCACCGCGCCCCTCGGGTCGACGACGGCCGGGCGCGGCCGGTCCGAGGGCAGGTCGATCAGGACGGGCAGCCCGTCGAGGGCGGCGCGCCAGTGGTCGAGCTGTTCCCGCAGCAGGCTGTCGCCGTGGGCGGCGGGGTCCTCGACGGCACTGTCGCTTCCGTCCTCGGCGAGAAGGGCGTGCTGCCACAGGGTGTAGTCGGCGTACTGGAGCCGCGCGCCGGGCGCCGTGCCGCCCTCTTCGCCCGCCAGGCGCGCCCGGTAGGCGTCGCCGAGGTGGCGGGCGAGCGGGGCCAGCGACCAGCCGTCGCCCGCGATGTGGTGCAACACCAGGACCAGGACGTGGTGTTCGGGCGCGGAGCGCAGCAGCAGCGCCCGCAGCGGCAGGTCCGTCCCGACGTCGAACGGCTCCTGTACGGCGTCCAGGACGGCCGCCTCCAGCCGCGAGGGAGCGGTGCTCGTGACGGGCAGCGCGGGCGCGGCCGTTTCGGCCGGCAGGATCAACTGGTGCGGTACGCCGTCCCGTTCGGGGAACACCGTGCGCAGCGCCTCGTGCCGGGCGACGGTGTCGCGCAGCGCGCCGCGCAGGGCGTCCGCGTCCAGGGCGCCCCGCAGTTGCAGGACGAGCGGGATGTTGTACGTGGAGCTGGGGCCCTCCAGCCGGTTGAGGAACCACAGGCGGCGCTGGGCGAACGACAGCGGCAGCGGGTCGGGCCGCCGCGTGACGGGCAGCACCGCGGGTCGGCGGCGGCCCGGCGTGTCCAGGACGCGGGCCAGCTCCTCGACGGTCGGGTGCTCGAACAGCATGCGCAGGGTGACGTCGGCGTGCAGCAGGGTGCGGATACGGCTGACGACGCGCATCGCGAGCAGGGAGTGCCCGCCGAGGTCGAAGAAGCTGTCCCCGGGCCGTACTTGGGGCACTTCGAGGACGTCGGCGAAGATCCCGGCGAGCAGTTCCTCCTGGAAGGTGCGCCGTCCCGGTGCGCTCGGGCCGCCGGTGCCCGCGGCGGGCTCGGGCAGGGCGCGGCGGTCCACCTTGCCGTTGGGCAGCAGCGGAAGGGCTTCGAGCACGACGACCGCCGAGGGGACCATGTGGTGGGGCAGCGTCCCGGCGAGCGCGTCGCGCAGGCCGGGACCCTGCGGTGCCGGGTCGCCGGTGACGGCGTACGCGACCAGGACGGGCCTGCCGGGGACGTCCTCGCGGACGACGGCGCAGGCGGCCGTGACACCTGGCAGGGCCGCCAGTTCGGCCTCGACCTCGCCCAACTCAATCCGGAAGCCGCGGAGTTTGACCTGGTCGTCGGCGCGGCCCCGGTATTCGAGCAGGCCGTCGCGGCTCCACCGCACGAGGTCGCCCGTCCGGTACATCCGGGCACCGGCGGCGGAGGTCGGGGCGCCGGGGTCGGCGGTGGCGGCGAGGTCAGCGGTGGCGGCTGTTGTGGCGGCGGCGGCGAGGTCGGTGGCGAAGGGGTCGGCGACGAACCGGGCGGCGGTCAGCCCCGGCCGGCCGAGGTAGCCGCGCGCGAGGTTGGGGCCCGCCAGGTACAACTCCCCGGTGACACCAGGCGGGACGGGCCGCAGCCGGTCGTCGAGGACGTACCCGCGCATGGTGTCGACGGGGCGGCCGATCGGCACGGTCTCGGACGCGGCGGTCGCGGCGGACGGCTCGTCGGGTGCGGCGGGCCGGGCGTGCGGGCCGGTGGGCGCGGTCGTCGCGTCCGGCACGCGGTGGGCGGTGGCGTCGATGGTCGCCTCGGTCGGCCCGTAGAGATTGTGCGTCGGCACCCGCCACAGGGCGGCGACCTCGGCCGCGACGGCGCGCGGCAGCGGTTCGCCGCCGCACAGCACGGCGCGCAGGTCGGGCAGCGGGGCGTGGCTCCCGGCCTCGGCGAGGACGAGGGCGAGGTGGGAGGGCACGAATTGGGCGAGGGTCACCCCGAACCCGCTCATCCAGGAGACGAGTTCACGGGGTTCCTCGTTGGCCTCGCGCGGCAGCACGCAGACCTCGGCGCCGTTCACCAGCGGGAGCCACACCTCCCAGACGGACGCGTCGAAGCTGGTGGAGGTGCGGGCGAGCACCCGGTCGTCCGCGGTGACGTCCAAGTGCCGCGTCATCCAGGCCATGTGGTTGGCCAGCGCGCCGTGCGGGACGACCACGCCCTTGGGGCGGCCGGTGGAACCTGAGGTGTAGATGACGTACGCGGGGTCGGCCGGATGGGACGGTCTCGCGTCCCGCGCCATGGGGCCGGCCGCCATGTCGGCCGGGTCGTCGAGCGCGAGCCGGGGCGGGCCGCCGACGGGCAGGTCCTCGCGTATCCGCCCGGTGGTGAGCAGCAGGACGGGCCCGGCGTCGTCGAGCATCTGCCGGATGCGCGCCGCCGGGTACCGCGGATCGACGGGCAGGTAGGCCCCGCCCGCCCGCAGGACCGCCAGCATGGCCACCACGGTGTCCACGGACGGCGGTACGGCCAGGGCCACGACGCTCTCGCGGCCGACCCCTCGCTCGCGCAGTACCTGGGCGAGGCTGTCGGCGCGGGCGTCGAGAGCGGCGTAGGTCAGGCTGGTGCCCGCGTCGCGCACGGCGACGGCGCCGGGTGTGCGCAGGGCCCACTCCCGGACCGCCTCGGGCACGGTACGGGTCGGCAGCGGTCGCCGCTCGCCCTGTCCGCGGCCGAGGAGCCGGGCCCGCGCGCCGGGCGCCATCGGCTCCAACGCGCTGACGGCGAGGCCGGGTTCGGCCACCGCCTGGGTGAGGACACGGACGAAGCCGTCGCACAGGTCGCGGGCGGTGTCCGGGTCGAAGAGGTCGGCGGCGTACTCCAGATACCCGCTGATGCCGCCGGCCTCGGCCGGGTCGCCGTCGGGGTCGGGGTCGGCCTCCGTCAGCGAGAGGGTCAGGTCGAATTTGCTGATCCCGGTGTGCGCGGACCGGTCGTGGACGGTGACGCCCGGCAGGTCGAGCCGCGCCTGCCGCTGGCTCTGGAGGACCAGCATGGTCTGGAAGAGCGGGTGGTGGTCGCCCGAGCGCTCGGGGTTCAGCTCCTCCACCAGCCGTTCGAAGGGCAGGTCGGCGTGGCCGAAGGCGGCCAGGTCGAACCGCCCCACCCGGTCCAGCAGTTCGCGGAAGGTCGGGTCGCCGGACAGGTCGGTGCGCAGCACGAGGGTGTTGACGAAGAAGCCGACCAGGTCGTCCAGTGCCTCGTCGGTACGTCCGGCAACCGCGGTGCCCAGCGGGATGTCGGTGCCCGCGCCGTACGCGTGCAGCGTCACCGCGAGGGCCGCCTGGAGGACCATGAACGGGGTACGGCCGCACGCGCGGGCGAGCCGGACCATTGCCGTGTGCGTGGCGGCGGGCAGTTCGATCGGGTGCGCGCCGCCGCGGTGGGTGGGCACCGCGCGCCGGGGCCGGTCGAGCGGCAGGTCGAGGAGGTCGGGCGCGCCCGCCAACGCCTCCCGCCAGAAGGCGAGTTGGCGTGCGCCCAGGCCGTCCGGGCCGTCGCCGCCGAGCAGTTCGCGCTGCCAGAGCGTGTAGTCGGCGTACTGCACGCGCAACGCGGGCCAGTCGGGGGCGTCCGCGCCCGCGGTCCTGGCCCGGTAAGCGGCTCCGAGGTCACGCACGAGCGGGGCCAGCGACCAGCCGTCGGCGACGACGTGGTGCAGGACGAGGACCAGGACGTGCCGGTCGGGGCCCAGCACGAGCAGGTGGGCGCGCAGCGGGGCGTCACCGGCGAGGTCGAAGGGGAGCGAGGTCAGGTGCCGTACCGTTTCCTCGGCCCAGGCGGCGGCATGCTCCTGGCCCTGCTCGCTTCCCCGGCCCGCGCCGGCTTCCGCGCCTTCCGCGCGGTCGTCGCGTGCTGCCGCTGCCCCGCCTGCCCCGCCTGCCCCGCCTTTGTCGGACGGCGCGTGCGCGACCGTGAGCGGGACGAGCGCCGCCGCGTCGGAGCCATGCCGGATCACCTGCCGGGCGACGCCGTCCTCCTCGGCGAAGACGGTGCGCAGGCTCTCGTGCCGGTCGACCACGTCGGCCAGCGCCTCGCGCAGGGTCCGCACGTCCAGGTCGCCGTCGAGCGCGAGGACGAGCGGGACGTTGTACGTGCTGCCGGGGCGGCCCTCGACGCGGTTGAGGAACCACAGCCGCTGCTGCGCGAAGGACAGCGGCAACGGGTCGGGGCGCTGGCGCGGGGCGAGGACCGGTCCGCGGGCGCGGGCGGTGTCGAGGACCCCGGCGAGGGAGGCGACCGTCGGGTGGTCGAAGAGGGTGCGCAGGTCGAGTTCGGCCCCCAGCGCCGCCCGTAACCGGCCGGTGAGCCGGGTGGCCAGCAGCGAATGGCCGCCCAGCGCGAAGAAGTTGTCGTCGATGCCGACGGCGGCCACGCCCAGGACGTCGGCGAACAGCCCGGCGAGCACCTCCTCGCGCGGGGTGCGCGGGGCACGGCCGGTCGCGACCGCGGCCGGCGGCACGGGCAGGGCGCGCCGGTCGACCTTGCCGTTGGGGTTCAGCGGCAGCGCGTCCAGCGGGACGAACACCGAGGGCACCATGTACGAGGGCAGGGCGCGCGTGACGTGCCGGACCAGGGACTCGTCGTCGGGGCGGACGTCGGCCGACGGCACGATATAGGCGGCCAGCCGCCGGTCGCCCGGCGTGTCCTCGCGCACCACGACGCACGCGGCGCGCACACCCGGCGCGGTGAGCAGGACGGACTCGATCTCGGCGGGCTCGATGCGGTAGCCGCGGAGCTTGACCTGGCCGTCGGCGCGGCCGACGTACTCCACCTGGCCGCCCGCGGTCCAGCGCACGAGGTCGCCGGTGCGGTACATCCGGCCGCCCCCCGTACCGAACGGGTCGGCCACGAAACGGGTCGCGGTCAGGTCGGGGCGGCCGACGTAGCCGCGCGCCACACCGGAGCCGCCGACGTACAGCTCCCCCACCACGCCGGGCGGCACCAGGCGCAGGGCGTCGTCGAGCACGTACAGGCGCATGCCGTCCAGGGGCCGGCCGATGGGCGGCGGTCCCGGCAGCGGGTCGGCGGTGACGTGGTGGCGGGTGGCGAAGGTGGTGGTCTCGGTGGGCCCGTACACGTGCAGCACCGTCACGTCGGGCGCGCCGACGGCCACCCGTCGCAGCAGGTCGGGAGCGGCGGCCTCGCCTCCGGAGCAGACCAGGCGCAGTCCGGCGAACGCCGTCGGCTCCTCCTCGGCCACCAGGTTGAACAGGGCGGTGGTCAGGAACAGCGCGGTCACCGCGTGGCGCTCCACCATGTCGCGCAGGACCGGTGCGTGCAGGACGCCTTCGGGTGCGACGACGATCCGGCCGCCGTTGAGCAGCGGCGCCCAGATCTCGAACGTCGAGGCGTCGAAGACATACGCCGAGTGCATCAGCACGGCTTCCACCGCCCCGTCGTGCCACGCGGAGTCGGCCGCCAGCGCCAGAACGTCCCCGTGCGTGACGCCAACTCCCTTGGGCAGACCGGTCGAGCCCGAGGTGAACATCACATACGCGAGCCGGTCGGGATGTCCGGCCCTCGGCGGCGGCGTCGGGGACGGCGGCCCGCCGCGGACGACGGCGCCGGTCCTGTCGACGACGACGACCGGCAGACCGGCCGCCGCCTCCTTCACCCACGGCTGCGCGGCGGCGGCCTCGTCGACCACCAGGGCGCGTACGCCCGCGACGCCGCAGACGCCGCTGAGCCGTTCCGCGGGCCAGGCCGGGTCCATCGGCACGTAGGCGGCGCCCGCGCCCACCACGCCGAGGGTGGCGGACACCACCGCGGCCGAGCGTTCCAGGAGCACCGCGACCCGGTCCTCCGCGGCCACGCCCCAGCCCGCCAGGGCGTGGGACAGGGCGTCCGCGGTGCGGGCGAGTTCGCGGTAGGAGAGCGTGCGGGCGCCGTCCACGACGGCCGTCGCGTCCGGGGTCAGGCGCGCCTGGGCGGCGAACGCCTCGGGCAGGTTCGCCGTGGCGGTGCGCGGCGGCAGTTGCGCGCCGCGGCCCTGGGCGAGGACCGCCTCGGCCGCGTCGTCGTCCAGGAACGGCAGGTCGCGCAGCAGGGTGTCGGCGTCCGCCGCCGCCAGCGCGGTGAGGAAGGAGACGAGAGCGTGCTGGTGGAGCAGGACGTCGTCGGGGTGGTAGAGCGCCGGGGCGGCGTCCAGCCCGATCAGCGGGCCTATGCCCTCCGACCGTTCGGAGACGAAGAGGGACACGTCGTCGACGGGTCCGATGGACAGCACGCGGGAGGTGGCGGGGCTGCCCGCGAGGTCGAGGTCGAAGTTGTAGGGCATGACGTTGACGACGAGATCGGTCAGGCGCGCGGCGTCGTCGCCCGCGTCCACCTCGCGGGCGAGCTGTTCGCGGGAGTAGCGGCGGTGGCGCAGGGCGCGGGCCATCTCGGCGGACACCGACCGGATCAGGTCGCCGACGGTCCGGTCGGCGGGCAGGCGCAGCCTGATCGGCAGCACGTTGGCCGTCATGCCGACGGCGTGCCGCAGCGCGCTGTGCCGGCCGTTCGAGGCCAGCCCGACGGTGACGTCCTCGCGGCCGGTGGCCCGCGCGACGTACGCGGCGGCCGCGCTCACCACGACGGCCGTCCAGGTGGTGCGGCGGGCGGAGCCGAGTCGTCGTAGGCCGTCCAGGACGGCGACGGGCAGCGACTCGCCGGTGTGCAGCGGGGTGGCCGGGCCCGCGCCCTGCGGGGCGGCGGCGCCCGCGTCCGGCAGGTCCGCGGCGCGGCGGCGGATGAGCGGCGCGCCGCCGCGGGCGTCCGCCTCGTCCGCCGTTCCCGCCGTTCCCGCCGTTCGTGCCGGTGCCGCTGTCCCGGCCGTCCCGGCCGCGTCCGTCCCTCGTTCGGCGGTCGGCCCGGCGAAGGTGTCGATCCAGTACGCCCGGTCCGCGCGGTGGCGCTCCGACCCGAGGTACGCCAGCTCGTCCGCCACCAGCTCGCGCAGTGAGGCGGCCGGGAGGTCGACCGCGGTGATGTCCTCGCCGCGGACCGCACGCGCGTAGAGGTCGGCCACGAGGTGGTTGACCACGCCGCCGCTGAGGCCGTCGATGGCTATGTGGTGGTAGCGCACGTACCAGTAGCGCAGCCGGGGGGCCAGACGCAGCAGCGCGAAGTGGTGGGACGGGGCGTCGAGCCGGTCGACGGTGGCCATGTCCCGTGCCATGTACGCCTCGGCCTCGGCCGCCGGGTCCTCCGCGCCGGACAGGTCGATCAGGCGGACCCGGTCGGTCGCGATGGCCGGGCGGTCGGTGACGTACTGCCGGACGCCGTCGTCGCCGGTCTCGAACCGCAGGTGGAGATTGTCGCAGTGGGCGACGGCCCGGCCGAGCGCGGCGGCGAAAAGCGCCTCGTCGAGGTCGCCGCGGATCTCCAGGCATTCCCCGATGTTGTACTTCGGACTGTCCGGATCGATCAACTGCCCGTACCAGACACCTTGCTGGGCCGACGTCAGTTCGAAGAGATCCCGGGAAACGCTGTCCGCCGGGAAGGAACTGTCTTCTGAGAAGGAGCTGTCTTCATGCATGCCGGTCGACCCCTTCGGGGAGATTCTGGAACGGTGCGGAGAAACGACGAAATCAGCCCGTCGATAAAAAGGCCGCCGACGCCGTGCCGAGGGAGGCGGGCCGAAAGCGCGCCCGCGTCATCGCGTCGGGCACTCGGGTTCCGCCGGCGCGGCGATTCGCGGCGAGGGGCGTTCCCTGCCGCGCGCGGCGGATGACGCCGCGAAGGACCGGGTGATGGTCCCGGTGAAACACCCGCGACGAAAGAGAGCATTCACGGACCGAAAGTGATCGCGTGCGGTCACCTTCGGTCGGACCCGCTCACCGAGGCGGCGGGAAGCGCGAGGGACGGGGTCGGCACCCGTCCCGACGAGGACGGGTGCCGACCCGGGACTCCGCCTACCGGACGTCCGCCTCCATCGCGCGCACCAGGCTCGTGGGCCGCATGTCGATCCAGGACTTCTCGATCGCGTCCAGGCACTCCTGACGGGATCTCTCCGGGCCGTCCGCGTGCCAGCCGCCGGGTTGGTCGAGATGTGCGGGCCACAGGGAGTGCTGTCCCTCGTCGTTCACCAATACGACGAACCGAGCCGAGTCGTCGTCGAAAGGATTAACCATGGCCGCTCCACCTTCCCTCAGTTTTCCGTTTCTTCTCGCCGTACGGGCCCCGGTAAAGCGCGGGGCGGCACAGCCCTGTCCCTATTCGCATCATCGTCAGAGTACAACAGCCGACTTCTTCGGACGGAAAGACTGCCGGGAGGCCGACGATTGGCCGGTTTCACCTGTTGGGGGTACGAACTTCCTCCTCACCTGATTCAGATCGAAGAACCGGGGTATATAGGCCCCGACGACGACGGACATACTTTCGATTACCGGGTGCACCCCGCCCCGAACTGCGCCTTCTTCGACGGTGGCGGAGCGGACCGGCCGGGCCGTAGATAAATGCCAGGGCATCGCATCACGTAAAGCTCGCCGCCTTGGCGCCCGAAACGACGGCGCGGAATCGGCGGCGCTCGTTAATGGCCAAATCCGTACATCGGTAATCGACCCGGCGGCATCACGGATTATTCGGCAAGAGCGGCTGGCATAGGCCACCGGATTCGGTGATTCCGCTCCGCGGGGAATTCGCACGTCACAGGTGCGCGCCAGGAAATGCGCCGTGCGGGCGCCGGGTGCCGCGCGCCCCCCGCGCGCCGGTTGCACTCGGGGCACGGGAGGGGCGCGTGAGGGGCGTGGGAGCTGAGATCTACGACCTTGCGCGTACGGCGACGCGGACGCGCGTAGGCGGACTGCTCAGCATTCCTGGTACGCGCGGCGACGCGTGACCGCCGGACCGGCCGGACGGCCCGGTGCGGCCCGGTCCGGTCCGATGGGTCGTCGGCGGCAACGGCAGCAGCGGCAGCGGCAGCGGCAGCGGCAGCGGCAGCGGCAGCGGCAGCGGCAGCGGCAGCGGATGAGCGTCACCGCCCGCGCGGTGTCACCAGGCGGAGGGGGCGTAGTCCTTCAGGAAGCAGCCGTACAGATCCTCGCCGCGTTCGCCCCGGACGACGGGGTCGTAGACACGGGCGGCGCCGTCGACGAGGTCGAGGGGGGCGTGGAAGCCCTCGGCGGCGAGCCGGACCTTGTCGGGGTGGGGCCGTTCGTCGGTGATCCAGCCGGTGTCGACGGCGGTCATGAGGATGCCGTCGGTGTCGAGCATCTCCTGGGCGCTGGTGCGGGTGAGCATGTTGAGCGCGGCCTTGGCCATGTTGGTGTGGGGGTGGCCGGGGCCCTTGTAGCCGCGGCTGAACTGCCCCTCCATGGCGGAGACGTTGACGACGTACTTGCGGCGCGCCGCGGCGGCGGCCATGGCGGGCCTGAGCCGGCTGACGAGGACGAACGGCGCGGTGACGTTGCAGAGCTGGACTTCGAGGAGTTCGACGGGGTCGACCTCGCCGACGGTCTGCACCCAGGTGTTGGTGGGGTCGAGGTCGGGCACGAGCCCGCCCGCGTCGATGGCGGTGCCCGCTTCGATCCTGGCGAGCGAGGCGGAGCCGCTGACGAGCGCGAGGCCGGTGACGTCCTGCGCGGTGAGGGCGTCCTCGCGGCGCGGGGCCGGGAGGGCGGCCGCGGTCTGCGCGCCGCTGCCGAAGGCGCCGAAGACCTCGGAGGCGGGCAGTTCGCCCGCGGGCAGCGGCGCGGACTCGGCGGCGACCAGCTCGCGGTAGGCGTCCGGGGAACGGCGTACGGTCTGGGCGGCGTTGTTGATCAGGATGTCGAGCGGGCCCGCCGCCGCGACCGAGTCGGCGAGGGCGACGACCTGGGCGGGGTCGCGCAGGTCGATGCCGACGATCTTGAGCCGGTGGATCCACTCGTCGCTGTCGGGCATGGCCTTGAAGCGGCGGACGGCGTCGTTGGGGAAGCGGGTGGTGATCGTCGTGTGCGCGCCGTCGCGGAGCAGCCGCAGCGCGATGTACATGCCGATCTTGGCGCGTCCGCCGGTGAGCAGCGCGCGGCGCCCGGTGAGGTCGGTGCGCGCGTCGCGGCGGGCCCGGTTCTCGGCCGCGCACGACGGGCAGAGCTGGTGGTAGAAGGCGTCGACCTCGACGTAGCGGGTCTTGCAGACGTAGCAGGAGCGGGGCCGCTCCAGGATGCCCGCGATCTCCGTGCTGACGGAGGTGGTGAGCTGGATGCCGAGGGTCTCGTCGTCGATCCGGTCGGCGGCGCCGGTCGCGGTGGCCTCGGTGACGGCCTTGTCGTTGGCGGTCTTGGCGGCCCGGCGCTCCTGACGGCGGCGCTGCTTCACCGACCGGTAGATGCCCGCGGTGGCCCGGCGTACGGCGATGGCGTCGGGGTGGTCGACGGGCAGCGTGTCGAGTTCGCCGAGTACGGCGAGGCAGACCGCCATCCGCGCGGGATCGATGCCGGGCACGTCGGCGAAGCCCTCGGCGCCCTCCACGGCCTCCGCGCCGTCCGTGTCCTCGGCATCACCGATCGGTTCCTCGTAGGCCCCGTGGCCGTGAAGGTCCTGCGTTGTCGCCGTCATCCCGCCGCTGCTCTCTCCGTATGTGCCCATGCGATGCCCCCGCGTGCCCCGCCCCGGCCGAACTTTACGTTTGCACCGGTAGCAGCTCCAAACCCGGCCGCAGGACCCGGCGGTACCCTCGGGTCGTTTCCGCCGCGCAGGAGCCGCACCTGGAGGTCCGTTGAGCGCCAGCAGCCCGCTCGCCGTCCCGTACGACGCGCCCTTCGGGGTGCGCAATCTGCCGTACGGGGTGTTCAGCACCGCCGACGAGCCCGCCGCGCGGCGGATCGGGGTGGCGTACGGCGATCACGTACTGGACGCGGGGGCCGCCGCGCGGGCGGCCGGGGCTCCCGCCGATCTGGCCGCCGCGCTCGGCGCGGACTCGCTCAACCCGCTGCTGGCCGCGGGCCGTCCGCTGTGGACGCGGGTCAGGGCGGCGCTGACCGCGTGGCTGACCGAGGACACCTACGCCGACGCCGTCGAGCCGTGCCTGCTGCCGCGCGCGGAGCTGACGATGCGCCTGCCGTTCGAGGTGGCGGACTACGTGGACTTCTACGCCTCGGAGCACCACGCCGCGAACATCGGCCGGATCTTCCGGCCGGGGTCCGAGCCGCTGACCCCGAACTGGAAGCATCTGCCGATCGGTTACCACGGACGGGCGGGCACCGTCGTGGTCTCCGGCACGCCGGTGGTCAGGCCGTGCGGGCAGCGCAAGGCGGCGGCCGATCCGGCGCCGGACTTCGGCCCCTCGCGGAAGCTGGACATCGAGGCGGAGTTGGGCTTCGTGGTGGGCGCGCCCTCGCCGCTCGGCGGCCGGGTGGCGCTGGCCGACGCGGACGCGCACGTCTTCGGGGTGTGCCTGGTCAACGACTGGTCGGCGCGCGACCTCCAGGCGTGGGAGTACGTCCCGCTCGGTCCCTTCCTCGGCAAGTCCTTCGCCACGTCGGTGTCGCCGTGGGTGGTGCCGCTGGCCGCGCTCGCGCAGGCCCGTACCGACCCGCCGGTCCGCGACACCGAGCCGCTGCCGTATCTCGACGACCGCGCGGCGCGACCGCCGTACGGCCTCGACATCGCCCTGGAGGTACGGCTCAACGGGCATCTGGTGTCCCGGCCGCCGTTCGCCGCCATGTACTGGACGTACGCGCAGATGCTGGCGCACATGACGGTGAACGGCGCGAGCCTGCGGACCGGGGACTTCTTCGCCTCGGGCACGGTCAGCGGTCCCGACAGGGAGACCAGGGGCGCGCTGATGGAGCTGGCCTGGAACGGCGAGGAGCCGCTGGAGCTGCCGGACGGGACGCGCCGGTCGTTCCTGGAGGACGGCGACGAGGTGGTGATCAGCGCCACCGCGCCCGGCCCCGGCGGTACGCGGATCGGCCTCGGCGAGGTCGTCGGCCGCGTCGAGCCCGCCCGTCCCTGACACACACCCGCCTTCAGCGGACCGCGCCACCGGACCGGCCGCGCCTCTAACAGACCGGTCGCCGCTTCCGGTGCCGCCACTCCCGTGTGCGCCTCACCTCTCCCACCACTCTCCCCCGTACGGCGCAATCCCATCCGGCACAGCCGGTTCACACGTGCTTCCGTGTGAAGGAGCATGCGGAGAGCAGAAGACGCATGGCCAAGAGCGGGACGAGCTACAGCCGGTCCATACGGCGGCCGGCGGGAAGCGGGAATCCATGGCGACACGTGCACGCTCAGGACTTCTGGGCGAACTGTCGGCGGAGTTCGTCGGGACGATGATCCTCATTCTGATCGGTGTCGGCGTCGTGGCCCAAGTCGTCGGCGGCGGCGCGCTGACCGATCCGAAGGGCGGTCTCGGCGACCATGACAGCATCGCCTGGGCCTGGGGGCTCGGCGTCACCCTCGGTGTCTATGTCGCCGCGCGACTCAGCGGCGCGCACCTCAACCCGGCGGTGACGCTGACCCTGGCGGTGTTCAAGGGCTTCGACTGGAAGAAGGTCGCGCCCTACGCGCTGGCGCAGACCGCGGGCGCCTTCGTCGCCGCGCTGCTGGTGCGCTGGAACTACTCCGAGATCCTGGGCCACGCCGACCCGGGCCACACCATCAAGACGCAGACGGTCTTCGCCACCCTGCCGGGCAACGGCTCGCTGACGGCCGGTGTCCACGAGTGGGGCGCCTTCCGCGACCAGGTGATCGGCACGGCGATCCTGCTGATCCTGATCCTCGCGGTCACCGATGTGCTCAACACCGCGCCCCGCGCGAATCTCGGCCCGTTCATCGTCGGCCTGATCGTGGTCGCGATCGGCATGGCGTACGGCGCCAACGCCGGTTACGCGATCAACCCGGCGCGTGACCTCGGCCCGCGGCTGGCCAGCTACATCACGGGCTACAGCACGGCGTGGCGCGACCAGTGGGGGAATCTCTACTTCTGGGTGCCGATCGTCGGACCGCTGATCGGCGGCGTCCTCGGCGGCGCGATCTACAAGATCTTCGTCGGCCGTTTCCTGCCCGAGGCCCCGCCGGAGCCCCCGGGACGCGCCCCCGCCTCCGAGCCCGCTGCCGAGGTCTGAGCCCGCGGGTCCACGAGGTCCGTACACCCCCGCGGTCCGTACGCGGGGGTCACGTACACGGCGGCCGTGCGGACGGCGGTCACGCACACCGCGGTCACGTACACCGCGGTCCGGTACACCCACGAAAGGCAGGAAGCACCCATGGCGGACTTCGTCGGCGCGGTGGATCAGGGAACCACCAGCAGCCGCTTCATGATCTTCGACCACGACGGAAACGAAGTGGCCAAGCACCAGTTGGAGCACACCCAGTACCTGCCGAAGCCGGGCTGGGTGGAGCACGACCCGGTGGAGATCTGGGAGCGGACCAACGTCGCGATCCAGAACGCGGTGCGGTCGGCCGGTATCTCGGCCTCCGACCTCGCGGCGATCGGCATCACCAACCAGCGTGAGACCACCGTCGTCTGGGACCCGCGCACCGGTCGCCCGTACGGCAACGCGATCGTCTGGCAGGACACCAGGACCGACTCGATCGCCAAGGCGCTGGAGCGCGACGGCCACGGCGACCTGATCCGGCGCCGGGCGGGCCTGCCGCCCGCGACGTACTTCTCCGGCGGCAAGATCAAGTGGATCCTGGAGAACGTCGACGGGGTCCGCCAGGCCGCCGAGCAGGGGCACGCGCTGTTCGGCACCACGGACTCCTGGATCCTGTGGAACCTCACCGGCGGTCCGAACGGCGGCATCCACGCCACCGACGTCACCAACGCCAGCCGCACGATGCTGATGGACCTGGAGACGCTGGACTGGGACGAGGAGCTGCTCGGCATCTTCAACATCCCGCGCGCGATGCTGCCGACGATCCACGCGTCGTCGCACCCCGAGGCGTTCGGCACCACCCGCACCTCGCGCCCGCTGAGCGCGCCGATCCCCATCACGGGTGTGCTCGGCGACCAGCAGGCGGCCACCGTCGGCCAGGTCTGCTTCGCGCCGGGCGAGGCGAAGAACACCTACGGCACCGGTAACTTCCTGCTGCTCAACACCGGTACGGAGGCGGTCCGCTCCGAGCACGGCCTGCTGACGACCGTGGCGTACAAGTTCGGTGACGCCCCGGCGGTGTACGCGCTGGAGGGCTCCATCGCGGTGACCGGTTCCGCGGTGCAGTGGCTGCGCGACCAGATGCACCTGATCAGCGAGGCCGCGGAGAGCGAGCGGCTGGCGAAGACCGTCGAGAGCAGCGACGGGATCTACTTCGTGCCCGCCTTCTCCGGGCTGTTCGCGCCGTACTGGCGGTCCGACGCGCGCGGCGCCATCGTCGGCCTCGCCCGCTTCCACACCAACGGCCACCTGGCGCGGGCCACGCTGGAGTCCATGTGCTACCAGAGCCGCGACGTGGTCGAGGCGATGGAGCAGGACTCCGGTGTGCACCTGGACGTGCTCAAGGTCGACGGCGGTGTCACGGCCAACGACCTGTGCATGCAGACCCAGGCCGACGTCCTGGGCGTCCCGGTCAGCCGTCCGGTGGTCGCCGAGACCACCGCGCTGGGCGCGGCCTACGCGGCCGGTCTCGCCACCGGCTTCTGGCGCGACACCGACGAGTTGCGCGAGCACTGGCACGAGTCGCGCCGCTGGGAGCCCCAGTGGAGCGAGGAGCAGCGCGCCACGGGCTACAAGGGCTGGAAGAAGGCCGTGGACCGGACCCTGGACTGGGTCGACGTCGAGTAGTCCGGCGCCCGGGCGGCCCCCAGCTCTCCGCAGCCGTCCCCCGTACGCCCCGCCGGTCCCACCACCGGCGGGGCGTCCGCGTGTCCGCGGCCCCGCCGCACCGGCCCAGCGGGCTGTACGGTCGCCCGCCGGTCGCTACGACGGGCAGCTCTCCACGAGCCGGGACAGCGCCCAGCCCGCGCCGATGACGCGGACGTCGGGACTGGGCGACGCCGACCGCGGGGTCCCGGCGGTCGGGACGTCGGGTACGGCGGTCGGGACGGCGCTGGCCCCGCCGGGCGGCGCGGTGCGCTGCGGCCCGCCCGGATTGGCCGCCACCGTGCACACCACCTGGTCCATGGCCAGCGGCGAGAGGCGGTCGACGCCCGCGGGCAGGCGCACGACGGTGGTGACGCCGTCGAAGGCGATCACGGGCGGGCGCGGCAGGGACGGCAGTCGCGTGGTGAGCGTCGTCGGGTCGGCGTCGCCGGGGCCCGCGAACAGCAGCCGCAGCGCGACGACCGGACCGGCGGCGTCGGGCGCGCGGCGGGGAACCGCCCGCAAGGTGTCGCCGGAGAGGAAGTAGACGCTGACGCCGGGGGTCATGCCCACCGCGGGCTCCCCGGCCTGGATGACGCTGGTCGGCGGGACGCCGCAGGCCGCGAGCGCGGCGGCGGACGCCAGGCAGGCCAGCGGACCGGCGGCGCGCCTCATCGGACGTCCTCGCTTCCGAAGGCGGCGGAATCAGCGGAATCAGCGGAATCAGCAGAACCGACGGAACCGGCGCGGTCCCCGGCGTCGGCGGTGCCCGCGGCCGAGTCGCGGCGCAGCGGCAGTTCGACGGTGAGGACGGAGCCGCCGCCGTCCGCGTTGCGGGCGGTGATCCGGCCGCCGTGCAGCCGTACGTTCTCGGCCGTGATGGCCAGGCCGAGGCCGCTGCTCTCACTGCGGCTGCGCGAGGTGTCCGCCTTGTAGAAGCGCTCGAAGATGTGCGGCAGGGCCGCCTCCGGGATGCCGGGGCCGGCGTCCCGTACCTCGATCACCGCCCACGCTCCCCCGGCGGACCGCCCGCCGACCGCGTTCAGGGACAGCACCACGGGCGGCGCGCCGTGCCGCAGCGCGTTGCCGACGAGGTTGGCCACCACCACGTCCAGGCGGCGCGGGTCGACGCGGGCGCGCAGGGCGCCGGGCGCGGGCAGCCGGGTGTCGACCTCCGCCAGCCAGCCGCGCGAGACGAGGGTGCGGCGCACCGACTCGGCCAGGTCGATCTCGTCCAGGTTGAGCCGCGCGGCGCCCGCGTCGAAGCGCGACACCTCCATCAGGTCCTCCACGAGCCGGGCGAGCCGTACCGTCTCCTCGCTGATCAGGCCGACCGCCGTGGCCGTCTCGGGGTCGAGGCGGCCCGCTCCCTCGTCCAGTACGTCGGTGACCGAGGACATCGCGGCCAGCGGTGTGCGCAGTTCGTGCGAGACGTCGGCGACGAAGCGCCGGGCCTGCGCCTCCAGCCGCCGCAGTTCGGTCACCGAGCGCTCCAGGGCAGCGGCCGTGTCGTTGAAGGACCGGGAGAGGTCGGCGAGTTCGTCGGAGCCGTTGACGGCCAGCCGTACGTCGAGGTGGCCCTCCGCCATCCGCCGGGTCGCGCGGCGCAGGGCGCGTACCGGGCGCAGCACGCCGCGCGCGGCGAAGAGCGCCAGGACGACCGCGAGGACCACGGCCCACAGCGCGGCGTCCTTGATGGCGGTGATCATGGCCTGGACGTACGCCTGCTCGGTGTCCTGCGGCACGATCAGGTACATGACGAGGCCGGAGAGCGTCAGCGACTGGTTCTCGGCGGCGCGGTACGCGACCGGCAGGCCGACGACGAGGACCGGGCCGTCGTCGGTGCTCACCCGTTGGAAGACCGCGGCGGCCTGGTCGCGCACCGACCCGAGGAGTTCGGGGGTCAGCCGCTCGAAGGCGTTCTCCGGCGCGGATCCGGCGCGGCGCTCCCCGTACGTGGCAAGGACCTGCCAGCGCTGCGACTGGTGGGCCCTCGCGACCTGGATGACCAGCGAGTCCATCGCCGCCTGGTCGGGCTCCGCGGGGATCGCGGGGGCCAGCGCGTCGACGCTGTCGCGGAACTGCCGGATGACCGCGTCCTGGCTCTGCTGGAGCACGCCGGTCCGCGCCTCCCTGAAGGCGAGGGCCCCGGTGCTCAGCGCGCTGACGACCGCGACCAGCACGAAGGCGACCACCAGCCGGGTGCGCAGCCCGCGCAGCGCGAGCAGGGCCCTGGAGACGGCGGACCTCATGGGGTCGGCTGGAGCGGCCGCGCGTACGGCGCGCGGAAGCGGTAGCCGAAGCCCCGTACGGTCTCGATGTAGCCGGACCCGGCGCCCGGTCCGCCGCCGAGCTTGCCGCGCAGCCGCTTCACGCAGGCGTCGACCAGCCGGATGTCGCCGTGGTAGCTGTGCTCCCAGACCGCTTCCAGGAGTTGCTGGCGGCTGAGCACCTGTCCCGGCGAGGCCGACAGGGTCAGCAGCAGCCGCAGTTCCGAGGGGGCCAGCGGTACGGGCTCGCCGCGCAGGGAGACCCGCAGCCCGGCGCGGTCGATGGACAGGTCGCCGTGCGACTCCTGCCGGGGCCTGGTGCCGTCGGCGCCGGGTGCGGCGATCCGGCGCAGCACCGCGCGTATGCGGGCTTCGAGGACGCGGGCCTGTACCGGCTTGACCACGTAGTCGTCCGCTCCGGCCTCCAGGCCGACCACCACGTCCACGTCGTCGCCGCGCGCGGTCACGATGATGATCGGGACCTGGTCGTGCTCGCGTATGCGACGGCAGACGTCGAGTCCGGCGATGCCGGGGAGCATGAGGTCGAGCACGACGACGTCGGGCCGGAAGGGGCGCAGGTGGCTCAGGCCCTCCTCACCGGTCGCGGCGGCGAGGACGTCGTGTCCCTGGTGGCGCAGGGCCAGCTGCACGCCCTTGCGGACCGCGGGGTCGTCTTCGACGAGCAGAACGCGGGGCATGCAGGTCAGTATGCGTGAGGTCCGGGCGGGCAGGGCCGTGAGAGGGGCTCGGCCGGGCAGCTGTTACGAAGGGGTCATACAGCGGCCGTCCGCCGCCGTGGTTACGCTTTCGTCATCTTCCGGGCCAGGGGCCATCACACGCGGACCGCAGTGTGAACGGCCATGCACCGGGAGAAGAAACGGAAATCGGCGGGCCGGGCGGGGGACGGCGCCCGTACGCGGCGTTCCCTGGCGACCCTACGGCGGCGCAGGCGACGGCGGACGACGTACACCCTCGGCACGCTGGCGGCGGTCGGGGTGGCCGGGGCGCTGCTGGTCGCCGCGCACGGCGGGAAGGACGGGAAGGGCGGGAAGGGCGACCACGCGGCGGACGGGGCTACGGCGGGTTCGCCGCCCGCCGCCACCGAATCGGCGAAAACGCCGGCGGCGCCTTCCACGTCACCCGCCGGGCGGGCGCCCGCGTCCACGCCGTCATCCGCGCCGTCGTCCGGCACCGGAGGCAACGGCGTCTTCGACACCGCCCAGGCGTCGGGGACGTCGGTCGGCACCGGCACGCTGCGCCGCTACAAGGTGCAGGTCGAGCAGGGCACGGGCGTCAGAGCCGCCGACGCGGCGCGCGAGATCGAGAGCATCCTCGGCGACCGGCGGAGCTGGATCGCCGACGGCCACGACGCCTTCCAGCTCGTCTCCGGCGGCCGGTACGACTTCGAGGTGAAGATCGCCAGCCCGGACACCGTGGACCGGATCTGCGGGGCGGCCGGGCTGCACACCCGCGGCGAGGTCAACTGCGATGTCGGCGACCAGGTGGTGGTGAACCTCAAGCGCTGGCGGACCGGTTCGCCGCAGTTCCCCGGGCCGCTCCACGAGTACCGCGCCCTGATCGTCAACCACGAGGTGGGCCACCGCATCGGGCACGGCCACGAGGGGTGTCCCGGCCCCGGGCGTCCGGCGCCCGCGATGATGCAGCAGATCGACGGACTGCACGGCTGTGTGGCGAACGCGTGGCCGTACGACGCGCACGGCACGTATCTGGCGGGACCGCCGATGCCCTGACATCGATGTCCGCACCGGTGTGTCCCGCGCGGAACGGCCCCGGAACGCCTGAGCGTTCCGGGGCCGCGATCCATTCGTCAACCGCCCGGGACCCGTTCGTCAACCACCCGGGACCCGTTCCCCGGGCCGCCCGGGACGCGTGTCCGGACGGTCGGGGGCCGCGGTCCGAGGGTCAGTTGGCCACCCAGGTGGCCCAGGACATGTTCCAGCCGTTGATGCCGTTGCTCGGGTCGATGACCTTGTCGGGCGAGTGCACGACCTCGACGACGTCACCGATGAGCGAGTGGCTGTAGAACCAGGCGGCCGGGGTGTCCGGGTCGCCGCCGCCCTTCACGTCGTGCAGGCCCACGCAGCCGTGGCTGGTGTTCTCGTGTCCGAACACCGACACCGGGCGCCAGTAGTTGCCGTGCGCGAAGGTCCCCGAGTCGGACAGCCGCATGCCGTGCGGCACGTCCTTGATGTGGTACGAGTTGCCGAGGCCCACGGTGCGGGAGTCCATGTCCACCACCGGGTCCTTCTCCTCGATCACCATCTTGCCGTTGTACGTGGTGTGCTGGGGGTCACCGAGGCTCGCCGGGTACGTCTTGTACAGCTTCCCGCCCCGGTAGATCTTCAGCGTCTTCGCGGTGTTGTCGGCCACCGAGGTCTGCGAGCGGCCGATGGTGAAGCTCACGTCCTTCGACTGCTGGCCGTAGACACCGGGCGACATCTGCACACCGTTGAGGTTCATGTGCAGCGTGACCTTGGTGCCGGGCGCCCAGTACCTCTCCGGCCGGAAGTCGATCCGCTGATTGCCGAACCAGTGGCCCTCGACGGGCACCTGCGGGTCCGCCGTGACGGTGATCCCCTTGTGCGTCGCGGCCTGGTCGGCGACCGGCTTGTTGAAGCGGATCGACACCTCCATGCCCACGCCGTACGTCGAGCCCGGATCCACGTTGAACACGCCGTAGTTGACGGCCTGGGGCTTCAGCGTGGTGAACGACGACTGCTGTACGGTGCTGCGCCCGGCCGAGTCCACCGCCTCCGCGTTCACGGTGTACTTGGTCGCGGTGCGCAGAATCCCGGACGGCTTCCAACTGGTGCCGTCCGCCGATATCGCGCCGTCGACCGGCCGGTGGTCGGCCGCGTCGGTCACCGCGATCTTCACCAACTTGCCCTTGGCAGCCGTGATCTTGAGCGCGCCCGTGGTGTCCACCCCGGTCGCGCCGTCCTTGGGCACGATGCTCAGCGCCACCTGCGAGGCGGGCGTCGTCGTGGCACCGCCCGACGCCGAACCCTTGCCGTCCTGCTTTCCCTTGTCGGTCGACGCGCCCGCGCTCCCGCTGCAGGCGGTCGCCCCCAGCAGGACGGCGCCGAGCGCCAACGCCAACATCCCCTTCGCCACCCGCCGTTTACGCGAGCCCTGAGCGGCGGTGTCAACCGCCGTTGCCGTGATCAATCGAGTCTCCCCATCTCGCCGGTCGCACTATAGGAGAGTACGACCGCCCCAGCGGTTGCAGGTGCCGCATGACTGATACCCAACCCTTAGGCGGCGGTCGGGCGTACGCCGAACGGGTTGCCGGGACGGGCGCCGTGGGCGCGCCCCGGCGACGGACGCCGACGCGGAGCCGAGGATTTGACGACTTCGGCCGGGCTCATGGCCCCGGCGTACCAGAAGGGCGGACAGCGTTGACGGGCACGGGGAGCAGTCGGGTGGTACTCGACAGGCCGGGCAGGCACGGCATTGTGGAGGAGTTGCGGGACGCGATCACATTCAGGGCCGTCCTGGTCATGCTGGGCGTGCTCCTGCTGCAACTGGGCTTCGCGCTGTCCTACATGGGCGCCTTCCACTCGCCCAAGCCCCACCGGGTGCCGATCGTCGTGGTCGCACCGCAGGCCGCGGCGCGGGACGCGGTGGCCCGGCTCAACGCCCTTCCCGGTGAGCCGGTGCACGCCGTCGCGGTCGCCGACCGCGCCGAGGCCCGGGCCCGGCTGCTGGACCGGCGCACCGACGCCGCCGTCGTCGTCGACCCGCGCGGGACGACGGACACCGTCCTGGTCGCGTCCGCGGGCGGCCCCTCCGCCTCGGACGCGGCGACCCAGGTCGTGCGGCTGGCGGGACAGGCGCAGCACCGTGAGGTCGTCGTACGCGACATCCGCCCGCCGGTGAAGGGCGACTCGCGCGGCCTGTCGTCCTTCTACCTCGTCCTGAGCTGGACGATCGGCGGCTATCTGGCCGCGTCCGCGCTGAACATGGCGGCCGGGTCGGCGCGCCCCACCCTGCGCCGCGTCCTGGTGCGGCTGACCGCGATGCTGCCCTACGCCTTCGTCTCCGGCATCGGCGGCGCGGTGATCGTCGGTCCCGTCCTGCACTGCCTGCCCGGCGCCTTCTGGGACCTGGTCGGCATCGGCACCCTGATCGTGTTCGCCTCGGGCGCGGTGGGCGTCGCCCTCCAGTCGGTGGCGGGCACCATCGGCCTCGGCCTGACCATCCTGATCTTCACCGTCCTGGGCAATCCAAGCTCCGGCGGGGTCTATCCGGCCGCTCTCCTGCCGCCCTTCTGGCGGGCCATCGGCCAGATCCTGCCGCCGGGCGCCGGGACGACCGTGGTCCGCAACACCGTCTACTTCGACGGGCACGACATCACCAGGTCCCTGTGGATCCTGGGCGCCTGGGCCTTCGGCGGCATCGTCGTGTCGGTGCTGTCCGCCGCCCTGCGCGACCGTCGCCGCCCCACCCCCATGCCCCTCCCGGCGACGGTCTGACCCTCGGCCGCGTCCTCATGGCGATACTCGGCCTGGACTCGCTCCGCGGGACCATGTTCCTGTTCCGAAGGCCGAACCGCCTCACACCCTGACCGGGCCGGCCGCCCCGCCGTACCACCGCACCCCGACGGCGGTGGTACGGCGGGCGCGCGTGCCGCGACCGGTGGTCAGGCGGAGAAGCTGCCGACTCCGGTGACGTGGGTGCCGTAGCCGGCCGGAAGGACGCCGACGCCGGTGGTGGGAAGGGTCGCCGGGACCGTGCAGAAGGGGTCGGCGAAGACCTTGACCGGCTGGTCGGTGAGGTTGTCCAGCACATGCGCCGTCAACGGGAGTCGCTGACAGCCGGTGGGGTCCTGGTAGACCTTGAGCGGCTGGCCCTCGACGGAGAAGACGACGACCTGGCCGGTGGCGGCCTGGGCGGGAGTGGCCGCGAGGCCGACGACGGCCGCCGCGGCCATCGCGATCATGGTGGTGCTTCGACGCATGACAGGTGCCTCCAGTGCACGTGATTCGCGGGTGGGACATGTGCGCCGAATCACGCGGGTCGGCCGGTGGGTGCCGGGCTCACCGCGCGCTTCGGACGAGAGGGGTGGGCCGTGCGCGCGGCGACGCGTCGCGCGGCCAGTTCCGCCGAGCGGACCGCGCCCTCGCTGCTGGGCCGCAGGAGAGTCCAGTCGCCGACGTAGTCGACGGGCCCCGCGGGCCGGGCGGCGAAGGCCGCGCGCAGGCCCAGCGCGGCGGGGGTGGCTTCGGGCAGGCCGTACCGGAAGCGGTGCACGAGCGTGCGGGTGGTGGCCTCGCCGAGCCCCGGCAGAAAGCGTTCGGCCTCGCCGACGAGCGTACGGGTGACCTCGGCGTCGTCGGCGTCCAGCAGGCGGGGGCCGATCGCGGGCGAGGCGAAGAGGCTGACCATCCCGCGGCCCGGCGGGACGCGCCCCTCGGCCTTGAGGTGGTCGAGGAGCAGCCCGCCGCAGATCCGGCTCTCGGTCGCGGGAACGGACAGGGCGTAGCTGGGGGCGCGGGTCGGGCTGGGCAGCGGTCGGTCGAGGAGGCAGACGGCCTTGAGCATGGGGGTGAAGGAACAGGCCGCCAGATAGGCGCGTTCGTCGGGCGACGGGTCGGCGTACAGGGACAGCGCGACTGGTGCCGGTACGGCGATCAGGATCTGACGCGCCGTCAAGATCCCGCCGTCGGCGAGGTGCAGTCGTGCCTCGTCCGCGCCGGCCCGCTCAACGGCCGTGACCGAGCTGCCGAGTTGTACGGGGACCCGTTCGGCCAGGGCGCGCGGGAGGGTGTCCATGCCGGTGGTGTAGGTGGTCCAGCGGGCTCCGGCGCCGCCGACCGCGAGCAGCGTGGCGAGCATGGGGGCGGCGGCCGAGCGTTCCGGGTGCCAGCCGAAGCAGTGGCCCGACAGCGGCTGGAGCAGGCGGTCGTGCACGTCGGGGTGGTAGGCGCGGGCGTACTCGGCGAGGGTGGCCGTGCCGGGCGGCGCGAGTTCGGGCCGGTCGGCGTCGAAGTCCCCGCGGCGGCGCAGCAGTCGGGCGGTGAAGCGCAGCCAGTCGAGCCGCCCGCGCCAGGACATGCCCGCGCCGGTGAGCAGCCCCGCCGGGTGGCCGAGCCGGGCGTGGGCGCGGCCCTCGTGCCAGAGGGCGAATCCGGCCCGCACCGGGGTGAGGTGTGCGGGCGGCACGGCGAGTTCGTCGATGAGGCGCCAGGTGGCCTGGTAGCCGCGGGTGGCGATGGTCTCCGCTCCCTCGTCGACGAGGCAGCCGTCGACGAGGGAGCTGGCCATGCGTCCGCCGACGCGCGGGGCGGCCTCGAAGACCCGCACGGACCGGCCCGCCCGTTGCAGCCGGTAGGCGGCGGCGAGGCCGCCGATGCCGCCGCCGACGACCGCGACGTCGAGGTCCGTCACGTCCATCTCCCGGTTCCGTGGGTGGCGGTGCCGGCGAGGTAGCGGTCGCGCAGCTCGTGGCGGCGGACCTTGCCGGTGGCGGTGCGCGGGACGGCGTCCCAGTCCACCGTGAGGGGTTCGGCGAGCGCGGGCAGGTCGCGTACGGCGTGCCGCCAACGGGCCGGGTCGATGGGCGCGTTGACGACCAGGACGGTCTGCGGGTCGCGGTCCACGACGCCGAGGACGACGGCCTCCTCGACCTCGGGCAGCCGGTCGTGCAGGACGTCCTCCAGTTCCACGCAGCTCAGCCCCGGGATCATGTCGACCTCCCGGTCCAGCAGGATCAGCGAGCCGCCGCGCGTACGGACGGCGAGGTCTCCGGTGTTGAACCAGGGCCCGTGCGCCTTCTCGTCCCAGCGGTCCTGTTCGCCGAGGTAGCCGAGGCAGCGGGCCTTGGTCCGGGTGAGGACGAGGCCGACCTGTCCGCGCGGCACGGGTTGGAAGGTCCGCGGGTCCACCACCCGCAGGCCGACCCAGCCGGGGACCGGGCGGCCGAGGTCGCGGGTGGTGGGGTGGCGCTCCGCGCGCCGGGCCAGCGCCCCTCGGGTGAGGAAGCGGAAGGTGAGCGGCCCGGTCTCGGTCTGGCCCCAGCCCTGCATCCACAGCGGCCGGGCGCGCCGGCTGGCGTCGAGGAAGACCCGCACGGTCGGCGGGTGGACGGCGTCGAAGGTGGAGATGTACATGCGTACGTCCCGGAAGGGACTGTCGGGCTCGGCGGCCAGGCGCTGCCAGCGCACATACGTGGAGGGCAGCGCTTCCAGGACGGTGGGCGGGTGCGCGGTCAGGGTGCGGCGGGCCGCGTCGGGATCGGAGTCGGCGACGATCACGGCCTCGCGGGGCTGGTGCCACAGCGCGCTGACGGTCCAGGCGAGCGCGCGGCCGTGCGCGAAGGAGATGGCGCTGGCGACGGTGTCGCCGGCGCGCGGGGTGACCACGGGCCAGCGCCTGGCCTCGAATCCGGCGAGCCGCCGGATGAGCGTCGTGGTGGAGTGGACGACCAGCTTGGGCACGCCGGTGGTCCCCGAGGTGTGGTGCACGGCCAGCGGCTCGCCGTCACCGCGGCGGTGGATCGGGGCGAGCGGCCGGGCGGGCAGGTCGTGGAAGGAGCGGACCGGCTGGGGCGGCCGGGTGTCGTCCGGTACCGAGTCGTGCAGGCTCGCGCTGTCCAGGGTCAGCGTGCACGCGCTGTGGCGCGCCAGCTCGACATCGGCTCGGGCGCCCTTGCGCAGCAGGTGCGTCTGGGTGACCAGGACGGCGGGGCGCAGCCGTTCGAGCAGGGTGTCGAGCACCTCGGGGACGAGGTGGTCGGAGAGCAGCGCGGGGACGGCGCCGATCCGGACGGCGGCGCAGGCGAGCAGGACGTAGTCCCAGTGGTTGCGCTTGACGACGGCCACGTGGTCGCCGGGGCCCGCTCCCGCCGCGGCGAGCCGGGCGGCGGTGTCCCGTACCAGGCCGGCCAGTTGGGGCACCGTCCACCGGGTGCCCTCCTCGGGCGCGAGGTCGAGGGGGCGGCTGAGGTGGACGACGGTCGGCGAGCCGCGGCGGGCGAGCGCGTCGAAGACGATGCCGGGGTCGAGGGGCTTGGTCACCGGGTCACCGCCAGCAGCAGGTCGGCCGCGATCATCAGCGCGGTGGCGAGGCGGTGCAGCCGGATGCCGCGGGTGCGGGCCCCCAGGACGTCACCGCGCCGATTGCCGCGTACCCACTGGCGGGCACGCAGCACGAGGACGGGCGACATGAGCGGCGGGAACCACCACGGCGCGATCCCGGCGGCGGCGGGGACGACGATCAGCAGGGCCTCCAGCCCGGAAACCCCGGCGATGAAGGCGGAGTTGCCGCGCTCGGAGGCGACGGCGGCCACGGTCAGCCGCCCGACCGCGTGGTCCCCGTCCCGGTCGTTGATGTTGGAGTAGACGCCGAACAGCACGGGGCCGAGCCCGAAGATCAGCGCCTGCACGACGACGAAGCCGGGTGCGCCGCCGTTCAGCAGGCCGAAGAGCGGCAGCACATAGCCCCAGCCGAGCGCGGCCAGGAAGATCTCCTGGCCGCCGCGGTAGCTGAACTTCAGCCACCAGGAGTACTGGAACCCGAAGAGCGCGCAGGCCGCCGTGCCGAGCACCGCCCACAGCGGCCGGGCGGGAGCGGCGAGGACGGCCGCGCCCCAGAACAGCGCGCACAGCGCGACCGCCGCCCAGCCGAACCGGATCGCCTGCCGCTCGGTGAGCGTCCCGGCGACCAGCGGTTTACGGGCGAGGCGGCGGGCGGCGGCGTCCGGGCCGTAGTTGGCCGCGTCGCTGCCGTCGCGGTAGCCGGTCACGTCGTCGAAGGCGACCATCCCGGCCACCATGGTCAGTTCGCCCAGGAAGAACAGGACCAGCACGAGCGCGGCGCGTCCCGTGGTCTCGGGCCGCAACCCGGCCCCGGTGACGACGCCGAACGGGACGAGCATCGCGGCGGCCAGCGGGATACTCAGGTAGTAGTCGAGGATGTCCAGCTTGGCCAGCTTGGCGTAGGCGCGCCAACTGCCGGGCGCGATCGGCGAGGTGTCGGCGGCGGGAACGGCGCCGACGGGGGGCCTGGCCGCGGTGTCGAGTACGGGCGCGGGTTCCATGGGCGGGTGCTCCTCCTGCGGTGCGGTGTGGCTCAGGCGCTGCTCAGCGCCGGGGGGCGCGTACCGGGTCTTCTGGCGGGCGGGCGAGGGCCGCGGCGGCGAGGGTGCGGCGGCAGACCTTGCCGGTGGCCCCGAGCGGCAACCGGTCCAGGTGCAGCACGAGTTCGGGCAGCTTGCGCCGGGCCAGACCGCGCTCGCCGGTCAGATACGCCGACAGCGCCGCGACCGTCAGCGGCTCCGTGCCCGGTCGCTGGACCAGGAAGGCGCACAGCCGCTCGCCGAGATCCGGGTCGGGGACGGGTACGCAGGCGGCCTCGGCGACGTGCGGGTGGGTGTGCAGCTCCTCCTCGACCTCGGCGGGGCTGATCGTCCAGCCGCCGCGGATCACGGTCTGCCTGATCCGGTCCAGGACGCGCAGCGAACCGTCGGCGTCGAAGACCCCGAGGTCACCGGTCCTGATCCAGCCGTCGTCGGTGCGGTAGCGCAGGTCGAGGTCGGGCGCGCCGACGTAGGCCAGCGGGCTCATCGGGCCGCGGGCCTGGATCTCGCCGCTGTGCCCCGCGGGCAGCGGCCGGTCGTCGGCGCCGCAGACGCGCAGGTCGGTGACGCGCGGGTCCGGGTGTCCGACGCGGCGGACGTCGCCGTCAGAACCGGTCCAGGTGATACGGCAGTTCACGCCGTCGCTCGACCCGTAGACGTTGGTGACCGGGCGGCCGAAGCGGCGCAGCGCGGCGGCGAGGACGGTGGAGGTGAGCGGGGCGCCGCTGGAGACGACGGCCCGCAGCGAGCCCAGGTCCTCGCCGGGCACGGTGGGGTGGTCGGCGATCCGGCCCAGCATGGTGGGTACGGCGACGACGTGGGTGGGCCGCCAGTCGGTGACGGCGCGCAGGGCGGCGCCGGGGTCGAAGCGGTCCAGCAGGTGGAGGGTCGCGCCGCAGCGGGCGAGGGCGACCAGTCCGAAGGAGCCGAAGGAGGAGGCGAGCGGGACCAGGACGAGCGCGGCCGGGCCGCCGTCCTCGGCGCTTTCGCCGGTGCCGGGGTCGCCGCCGCCGGGCGTGTCCTGGCCGGTGCCGGTGGCCGTGTCGTGTCCGGCGCCGCCGCCGCGCAGCACCGCGTCCACGTAACTGCCGCGTCCGCCGAGCAGCGCGTTGTGGCTGTAGGCGGTCATCTTGGGCGCGGCCTCGGAGCCCGAGGAGACCAGGACGCGCGCCGGGTCCTCGGGGTCCACGACGGCGGGGACGCATCCGTCGGGGTCGCCGTAGAGGAGTTCCCCGACCGTGGTGAGGCGTTCCAGGTACGGGAGCGGGCCGTGCCGGTGGTCCAGTGGGGTGTCGCTCACCATGTAGCGGGCGCGGGACAGCTCCAGCAGGGCGTGGCTCTCGCGGGTGCCCTGCCCCGTGGGCCAGGGAAGGGCGACCGCGCCGACGGCGGCGACGGCGAGGTCCGTGGCCAGCGCGGGCCAGCCGCCGTTCAGCCGGATGCCGACCACATCGCCGGGGCCCGCGCCGAGCGCGCCCAGCGCCGACGCCATCCCGCGTACCCGCACGTCGAGTTCGCGGTAGGTCAGCGCGAGGCCGGGAGTGCGTACGGCCGTCCGGTCGCCGTGGTCGCGTACGTGCTCGGCGAAAGCCGCGTACAGCCCCGTCTCGGGACACTCCTCACGCAGGGCCCAGCGCCGCCGCAGCGGGGCCGGGACCGTGTCGCGCAGCACGAGGCCGTTGCGGGACCGCCATGTGCGTCCGGCCGCCGCCCGTACGGGAGGTGTCGCGTCGGTCGGCGTCTCCACCGGAGTGGTCATCGGTGGAACTCCCAGGGGTTTGCGGCCCGCGCGCACAGGTCGCGGTCGAGGGCGGGCGCGAGGCGGGGGTCCGCCGCGAGGTCGGTCAGGTCGGCGCGGTCGGGGACCGTCGTCCGCGCGGGAGCCGAGCGGAACCGCGGCCCGCACAGCAGCCGGGCGGCGGACAGCAGCGAGGAGGTGACGGCCTGTCCGCGCCCGGTCCGCCGGGCCGCGAGCAGCCCCGCGACGGCGCCTTCCGCGCAGATCACTCCGCCGAGCACGTCGGTGAGGGTGAGCAGGGACGGTGTCGGCGGCAGTCCCGGCGGGGTGACCAGGGCGGCGAGGCCCGTCCACGCCTGTACGGGGAAGTCGGTGCCGACGGGAGGCCGGGAGCCGCGCTCGTCGCCCCAGCCAGAGGCGGCGGCGTGCACCAGGCCGGGGCGGTGGGCGGTCAGGGTGTCGGCGTCGAGCCCGAACCGCCGGTCCTTGCCGGGGGCCAGGCTGTGCAGGAACACCTCGGCCCCCGCGAGGAGTTCGCGGACCGCGGCGCGGCCGGACGCGGTGGTGAGATCCGCCTCCACCGTCTCCTTGCCGTCGTTCAGGGCCGTGAAGCGGGCCGATGTGCCGCCCGCCATGGGCGGCACGCCCCGCATCGGGTCGCCGCCCGGCGGCTCGACGCGGACGACGCGCGCGCCGAGCAGCCGCAGCAGGTGCCCGGCGAGCGGGCCCTGGACGCGGCGGCACACCTCGACGACGGTCACCCCGTCGAGCGGCGCCCCGGTGCCGGGCGCGGCCTGCGGCGCGGCCGGCGGGCCGGCGGGGCGCAGCCGCCAGGGCCGCTCGTCGCCGTCCGCCCACGGGGGCGGCTCCGCGGCGACCGGGGTCAGATCCACGCCGATCGCGTCGGCGAGGCGGCCGAGTTCGGGGAAGGGCAGCCGGGCGACGGCCTCGTGGAGGGCGGGCGGGAGCGAGCAGACCGCGGTGGCGTACCGCTGCTGGAAGGGGAGCCAGCCGCGCGCGGCGTCCGCGCGGTCCACGCCGAGCGCGGACCAGAAGCCGCGCCACGCCTCGGGGTCCAGGGTCTCCAGTTCGAACCGGACGCCGTCGGCGGCGGCGAAGGGCGGGCCGCCGGGGGCGTGGCGTTCCGGCCAGTCGTCGGCCGCGGTCGCGGCGGCCAGGTACTGGCCGACCGAGAGCAGCGCCGCCTGGGCGACCGAGGTGGTGACGCGGATCTCGCCGCCGTCGTCGGCGGGCCCGGCGGCCAGCGCGGCGAGGGTGCCGGTGGCGGCGAGCGCGCCCGCGACGCAGGAGGCGTAGTCGACGCCGAGCGGGGTCGGTGCACCGTAGCGGCGGCCGTGCACCTGCGTCAGACCGCACGCGGCCTGTACGTCGGCCTCGCTGGTCAGCGGGAGGTCCACGGGCCCGGCCCAGCTCACCTCGCAGCGCGCGCGGACCGGGCCGTAGTGGGCGGTGAACGCTCCCGACCTGCCGTGCTCGGTGCCGCAGCCGAGCGCCCGCAGGTGGGCGACGGCGAGCCGGACGGCCGTGGCGGGCGCGCCGCCGCGCGCGGAAACCGGCGCCGTGCCGATACGCGGCGCCGCGGTGGTACGGGGGCCGGCCGCGGTGGCCGTCACTCCGGTCGCCTCGCCTGTACGCAGTACAGGACGCAGGAGGCGGCGCGGAAGTCCGGGTGGCGCATCGCGTCGCGCGCCGCGAGCAGTTCGTCCTCCGTCATCCCGTGCTCCAGGAGCGCGTCCCGCAGGTGGTAGGTGTGGTGCAGTTGCAGCCGCAGGCCCGGGGAGTCCGCCGTCCAGGGCACGAGGTGCGGTACGGGTTCGATGCCGGTGAATCCGGCGGCCCGCAGGTCGGCGGCGCAGGTGCGGCCCCACGCGGGGTCGGCTCCCGCGGCCCGCAGCACGCGGCCCTTGGCCGCCCGGAACGCCTCGTAGCCCGCGCGGGTGCGCTCGTCGGGGGCGAGGAGCACCGGCGCGTAGTCGATGTCGAACTCCTCCAACTGGAGGTGCCCGCCGGGCCTTAGGGCGCGCAGCAGCCGGCCGAGCACGGCCCGCCGCTGGGGCAGGTGGGTGAGCACCAGGCGGGAGTGGACGAGGTCGAAGGCCGCGTCGGGGAGCGGGTCGCGCACGATGTCGTGGCGGCGCTGTTCGAGACCGGGGCGGGCGGGGATGTGCTCGGGCTTGATGTCGGTGGCCAGCACGCTGCCGCCGGGCGCGGTGCGGTCGGCCAGCCACAGGGCGACGCTGCCGCCGCCCGCTCCCGCCTCCAGGCAGTCCCAGCCGGGGCCGACGCCGGTCTCCGCCAGCCGCGCGGTGGTGATCGCGTCGTGCGCGGCGGCCAGGCAGCGGTGCTGCTCGGTGGCGTACGGGCTGTCGTTGTCGAAGGCGTAGTCGCCTTCGGGGCGGTCGGCCGTCGCCGCCGTGGCGGTGGTCGTGCCGGGACTCGCGGCTGGCATGGACTCTCCGGTGCGTGGGCGGGGTGGCGGTGGGCCGCCGTCCGGACGACGGCCCACCGGAAAGGACTTCAGATCCCTCAGGCGTCCCAGCTCACGGTGTAGACCGCGAGCGCGGTGTTGGTGAAGTGGGCCGCGCCGGTGAGGCCCTTGTAGGCGCCCGTGCCGCCGACGACGACGCCGTCGAAGGACTTCGGGTAGGTCGCGGTGAGCGGGTTCTGGATCGGGAAGACCACCGAGAGGGCGACCTGGTCACCGCCGTTGAAGACGATGTTCGCGTGGCAGAACGCGGTCACCTCCTTGGCGGAGATGGCGTCCTTGTCGCACATGTCGTAGGCGGTGCCGACCGGCTTCCCGGAGGAGTCCTTGACCGTGGCGCTGCCGCCGAAGCCCGCGCCCACGGTGCTGGCGGCGGCGCCCGCGCTGTTGTTGCCGCTGAAGTCCAGCGTCAGCGACGGCGGGGTGGCGCGTACCTGCGTGGCGGTCGCGGTGGCGGTGGCGGAGGAACCGGCCACCAGGGCGAGGGCTGCGGCGCCGGTGGCGGTGGCTGCGACAGCGGCACGCTTCGCCGTGACAAAACGGGTCATGAACTCTCCTCGAACGGTCCGGACCGAATGTCCGGGTTCGCACGAAGTGGACCATATCGGAAGAAGGTTCGCATATGACTGCGGGATGTGCCGCCGTCGCCGTGTCGCGGGGAGCCCGATGGCCCGATCGTGGCCCGGCCCGCTGCTCGTCGGCGCCGGACGCGGGTCGTCACCGGCCGCTCCCGGCTCCCGCGAAGGCCGGACCAGCGCCGACAGGGTGAAGAATTCACCCTCATGACCGCCGCCCGGCCGCCACACGCACGGGCCGGGCGGGGACTGGTTCAAGATCGCGGTGAGCGGGCCCCGGGGCGCCTTCCCGGACCGCCCGTCGCGCAGCGCCCACCGTCCCCGGGGAGTCTCGGTCATGTCCTTCGATCTGCTGGTGGTGGGCCTGGGATACGTGGGTCTGCCCCTCGCCCGCGCCGCCGCCGACGCCGGGCTCGCGGTGGCCGGATACGACATCGCGCCGTCGACCGTCGCCGCGCTGCGCGGCGGGCGGTCCCCGGTCCGTGATGTCACCGACGCGGACGTGACCCGGATGCTCGCCGCCGGTTTCGCCGTCGACACCGACCCCGCGCCGCTCGCGCGGGCCCAGGCCGTCGCGATCTGCGTCCCCACCGGTCTGACCTCCGAAGGAGGCCCCGACCTCGGGCCGCTCACCGCCGCCTGTCGTACGGTCGCCGCGCATCTGCGGCCGGGAACGCTGGTCGTCGTCGAATCGACCTCGTTCCCCGGCACCACCGAGGAGTTGGCCAGACCGCTGCTGGAGGCGTCGGGGCTGGTCGCGGGGAGGGACTTCCACCTCGGCTACTCCCCCGAACGCGTCGATCCGGCCAACCAGTTCTTCGGCATCGGCAACACGCCCAAGGTGGTCTCCGGGGTGACGCAGGTGTGCGCCAAGCAGTGCGCGGCGCTGTACGAGCGTTTCGTGGACCGGGTGATCGTGGCCCGCGGCACGCGCGAGGCGGAGCTGGCGAAGCTGCTGGAGAACACCTACCGCAGCGTCAACATCGCCCTGGTCAACGAATTCGCCCGCTACTGCCACGATGTGGGCGCGGACGTGTGGGACGTGGTGGCGTGCGCGGCGACGAAGCCCTTCGGCTTCCAGTCGTTCCGCCCCGGCCCCGGCGTCGGCGGGCACTGCATCCCGGTCGACCCGGTCTACCTGCTGCAGGGCGCGCCCGCCGACGCGTTCCAGGTCGTACGGGCCGCCCTGCGCGCGAACCGCGTCATGCCCGGCCATGTCGTCGCGCGCGCCTCGCGGTTGCTCCAGGACCGCGGGGTGCCGCTGCCGGGCGCCCGCGTCGCGCTGCTCGGCGCCGCGTACAAGCCCGACACCGACGACCTGCGCGAGTCGCCCGCGCTCGAGGTGGCGAGCGGGCTGCTCGGCCTCGGCGCGCGGGTCGGCTGGCACGACCCGCACGCGGCGGACCTGCCGCTGGCGGACCCCCGGCTGCGGCGGTACGACGACGCGCTGTCGGCCGCGGCCGAGGCGGACCTGGTCGTCCTGCTCCAGGCCCACCGCGCCTACGACCTCGGCGCGATCACCAAGGCGGCCCGGCTGCTCTTCGACACGACGGGCCGGCTGTCAGGGGAGCGCGTCGTACGGCTCTAGCGCCTGTCCGGCGGACCGCGGGCGTCAGGGGGCCAGGGCGAACTCCCTGACGGCGTCGGCGATGTACTCCACCTGCGCGTCGCTCAGGTGCGGGTAGACGGGCAGGGAGAGGATCCGCTCGCCCGCGCGTTCCGCGGCGGGCCAGCTGTCGCCGGGGGCGGCGAAGCCGGAGAAGGCGGGCTGGCGGGGCAGCGGCAGCGGGTAGTAGACGTGCGAGTCGACACCGCGCTCGGCCAGGTGCGTCTTGAGCGCGTCGCGCCGGTCGCACTGGAGCGTGTAGACGTAATAGCAGCGGCCGTCGCGGCCGGGCGGCGGGGCGAGGACACCGCGCTCGGCGAGGTCGGCGAAGCGCTCGGTGTAGTGACCGGCGATCCGGGCGCGGCGCTCCAGACGGCCGGCCAGCCCCGGCAGGCGGTGGAGCTGGAAGGCGGCGAGCACCTCGTCGAACCGGCTGTTCCAGCCGATCCGGTGGTGGACGAAGCGGTGGACGCCGTCCTGCCCGTGGTTGCGCAGCATCCGTACCGTACGGCCCAGTTGCGCGTCGCGGGTGACGACCGCGCCGCCCTCCCCCGCCGTGCCGAAGGTCTTCACCTGGACGAAGGAGTAGACCCCCGCCTCGCCCGCCAGCCCCGCGGGAACCCCGCCCTGGACGCCGCCCTGCGCGACGGCGGAGTCCTCGACCAGCCGCAGCCCGCGGTCCCGCGCGAGCGCGGTCAGGCGCGGCATGTCCGCCATCACCGAGAACAGGTGAGCGGGCATCAGGGCCTTGGTGCGCGCGGTGATCCGGCGTTCCATGTCGTCGGGGTCGACCACCATGGTCCACGGGTCGATGTCGGCGAAGACCGGTGTCGCGCCGAGCGCCACGACCGAACCGGCCAGCGGCGCGCATCCGAAGGCCGGGACCACGACCTCGTCGCCCGCGCCGACGTCCATCGCGGCCAGTACCAGGGTCAGCGCGCTGGTGCCGCTGCCGCAGGCGACGACGTCGGCGGCGCCGAGCTGCTCGCGCAGGGCCTGCTCGAAGCGGGCCGTGTGCTCGCCGAGGATGAACTTCTGGGCCGGTCCGGTGCCGGTCTCGCGCACGACGCGCAGCAGGTGCTCGCGGTCGGCCTCGAAGAGGTCGGGGGGGAAGAACGGCAGCCGCGGGCGGTCGCCCCGGGCCGTCGCGGGCGCGGGGGGCGGGGGCACGGTGGTGGGCGTCGGAGGCCCGGGCGTGGTCGCGGGCACCGGCGTGGTCCCGGGCATCGGCGTGGTCGCGGGCGTCGGCGTGGTCGCGGGCGTCATGGGCGGGCTCCGGCTCCGGAGAAGAAGTCCTGGACCAGATCGCAGACCCGGTCCACGGCCTCGGTGGTCAGATCGGGGTAGAGCGGCAGCGCGAGGGTGCGCGCGCAGGCGGCCTCGGCCACGGGGAAGTCGCCCGGCTGGTGGCCGAGTTCGGCGAAGCAGGGCTGGAGGTGCAGCGGGCTCGGGTAGTACGTCTCGGTGCTCACGCCGTGCGCGGCCAGGTGCCCGGCCAGCTCGTCACGGCGCTCGGCCTCGATCAGATAGACGTAGAAGACCGGATCGGCCGTGCCGCCGCGGGCCACGACCGTCGGCAGCCGCAGGATGCCCGGCGTTCCGGCCAGCCGCCGGTTGTACGCGTCGGCGAGCGCTTCCCTGCGGGCGATGTCCGCGTCCAGCCGGGTGAGCTTCGCGAGCAGTACGGACGCCTGCACGTCGTCCATCTTGCTGTTGCAGCCCGGCAGCGAACTGCTGGTGTTGATGGTGGTGAAGTCCGCGATGGTGCGCCCGAACCGGCCGTGGTGGCGCAGCGCGTCCACGGTACGGGCGATCTCGTCGTCGTCGGTGAGCACCGCCCCCGCGTCCCCGATCGCGCCCAGGGTCTTGGTCGGGAAGAACGACAGCACCCCTCCGGCGCCGAACAGCCCCGCGTGGACGCCCTCGCGGCGCATGCCGATCGCCTCGGCGCTGTCCTCGACCACGGTGAGCCCGTGCCGCTCGGCCAGTTCGCCGAGCCGTTCCACGTCCGCGAGCTGGCAGAAGAGGTGGACCGGCATCAGGAAGCGGCAGCGCGGGGTGAGCACGCGCTCCACCGAGGCGGGGTCGAGGGCGTACGTGACCGGGTCGATGTCCGCGAACACCGGCCGCCCGCCCGCCAGGACGACCGAGGAGGCGGAGGCCACGAAGCTGAAGGCCGGGACGACGACCTCGTCCCCCGGCCGCAGACCGGCCGCGCGCAGCAGCAGGACCAGGGCGTCGGTGCCGCTGTTGACCCCGATGACGTGCCGGGCGCCGGTGTAGGCGGCGAGCGCCCGTTCCAGCTCCGCCACCTTGGTGCCGTGGGAGAACTTCCCGTCCTCGAACATCTCCGACAGGTGCCGCTCGATCCGCGGCCAGAGGGCGGAGAAGGACTCGGCCTGGGTAAAGAACGGCACGTCGGCGGGGGCCGGTTCGCGTGGGTCGACGGTGTGCTGGAGGTCCATCTCCGCCTCTCTGCTGCCCGCATACGCCGGGTACGCCGAATGCGCTGGTCCATCCGGACGCGGTCGTTCGTCCCGACACGGTTGCTCGTCCGGACGCTCTCGTTCATCCGGACTCTGTCGTTCGTCCGGACGCGGCGGTTCGCCCGGTCGTGTCGGACGAACCGGGCGTCCCGGACGCGCTGGAGGCCGACGCTATGCCAGGCCCTCGGCCGGACGGGGGTCGGCGACGCGGCCGACGGGGGGATTCACACAAAAGGGCGCTATCGGCGCGTTTGTTTGACTTCGCCCGGTTCGGGCGAGCAGGCTGACCGACGTCGTCGCGCCCTGCCCTCTTTTTTCCGCAACTCCCCCCGGCGCCCGGCGCTTTCCCCCCGCTGTCCCGTACCGCCCTGTTCCGCTTCGTTTCCCCCGCCCCCACCGAAGTCGACGGAAGGCTGACGCAGGAGATGCCACTGCGCACGATGGTCCTCGGCCTCGGCCGCGCGGGGGCGGGTCTCCACCTGCCGGTCCTCGCCAAGGCGCGGGACCTGCGGCCCCGGCTCTTCGCTCCGGAGCCGGTGATCGCCTTCGACCGCGACCCGGCCGAACGGGCCCGGGCGGCGGGCGACACCAGTCTGAGCGTCGTGGACTCGCTCGCGCGGGCGCGGGAGTCGCTGGACCCGGAGCGCACGGTCGTGCACATCTGCACCCCGCCGCTCGCCCGCGCCGAGGTCGTGGCCGAACTGCTCCGACTCGGCTTCCGCAGGCTGCTGTTGGAGAAGCCGCTCGCGGCGGGGCCGCGCGATCTCGCGCGGCTGGTGGAGCTGGTGGGGCGGCCCGGCGTCCAAGCCACCGTCGTGGCACCCTGGTTGGCGAGCACGCTCACCGACCGGCTGATCGCCCTCGTGGAGGAGCGGCCCGGTCTCGGCGCGCTGCGGCAGATCTCGGTCGTGCAGGACAAGCCGCGCTTCCAGCGCACGCTCGCCACCTCGGGGCACCCCACGGCGTTCGACATCGAGATCCCGCACGCGCTCGGCGTCCTGCTGCGGCTGGCCGGGGACGCCGAGGTGGTCGGCGCCTCGTGCACCGACCTGGACGTGGACGGACGGCGGCTGCCCCGGCTCGGCGGCGCCGAGGTGCGCCTGGCCCACCGCGACGGCGTGCTCGCCGACATCCGCTCCGACCTCACCTCCCCGGTGCGCGAGCGCCGGATCACGCTCGGATTCGACGGCGGCACCGCCGTCGGCCACTACCCGGCCGACGCCGGCGACCACTACGCCCAACTGCGCCTGACCACACCGGAATGCCCGGCCGGGGACCGCGAGGTGTTCCGCGACGACGCCCTGACCGCGTTCATGCTCCGCGCCTACGCCGACTTCGCCGGGGACGACGGCCCCTGCCCCACGGACTTCGCGCGGCAGGCGCGCGTGGTCGGCCTGCTCACCGACGCCAAGAATCTGGCGGCCCCGCCCGACGCCTCGGGCCCACGAAGGGAGTTGGCCGGTGCCCGCTGAACAGCAGACCGCCGTACGGGCGGACGAGCCGTTGCGCCTCACCGGGATCGGCGACGAGGCCGCGCTCGGCGTGGAGGGCCAGATCGCGGCCGTCAGCGCCTTGGGCTGGCGGTCGGTCGAGCTGCGGACCGTGGACGGCACGCCGGTCGCCGACCTGTCCCCTACCGCCTTCGACCGGGTCGCGGGGACGCTCGCGGACGCCGGGGTGTCGGTCGCCGCGGTGGACGCGAGGATCGGCGGCTGGGCCCGCCCGGTGACCGGTGACTTCGCCGCCGACCTGGCCGAACTCGCGGTCCTGGAACAGCGATGCGCCCGGCTCGGCACCCGCTTCGTCCGCGTGATGTCCTTCCCGAACGACGGGCTCGACGCCGACGCCTGGGAGCGTGAGGCGCTGCGCCGCGTCCGCGAACTCGCCCACCGCGCCGCCGAGTCGGGCCTGACACTTCTGCACGAGAACTGCTCCGGCTGGGCGGGCGCCGACGCGACCCGTACGGTCCGCCTCCTGGAGACCGCGGGCCCGGGGCTCGCCCTGCTCTTCGACACCGGCAACGGCCCCGCGTACGGCTACGACGGCCACCGGCTGCTGACCGAACTGCTGCCGTACGCCGACCGAATCCTGCACGTCCACGTCAAGGACGCCGTCATCGCCCCCGCCGGCCGCCCCGCCTACTGCGAGCCGGGCACCGGCGACCTGCGGATCGCCGACTGTCTGCGCGCCCTGCTGGCCCACGGCTACCGGGGCGCGCTGTCGATCGAACCGCACATCGCCGTACGGCCGCACGAGGACCACCGCGATCCGGAGGAGCGGTGCCACGCCGCCTTCGTCAGGAGCGGGGTGGCGCTGCGGAATCTGCTGGACGCGTGCGCGCGGGTGCCCGGCGGCACCATCGCGCACACCCCGCCGGACGGGGCGGCGTTGCGGGAGCCCGTTCAGTGAGCCCGCTCAGCCCCGCCGACCGCACCCTGCTGCTCGACCTGCTCGCCCTGCCGACGGCCGGCCCGCTCGAGTGCGGCCCCGACGCGCCCGCACCCGCGCTGTGGGAGGCGCAGCGCCGTTACGCGGGGGCCGCCGCCGAACTCGGTTTCACCGTCCTGCACCACGCGGCCCCGCCGCCCGCCTGCGTCGACCGCGACGACGTACCGCTCCTGGTACGTCAAGCCGCCGCCGAGCGGCCGGAGTTCCTGGCCTGCCAGCCCAGCCTGGTGCTCGCCCTCGGCCCGGCCGGGGCACCGCGCGAGCGTACGGTGATGTTCAACGTCCACCTCGACACCGTCGCGGGCCTCGAACCGGTCTCGTTCGACGGTGACCGCTTCCACGGCAGGGGCGCGATCGACGCGAAGGGCCCGGCCGTCGCGCTGCTGGCCGGACTGCGGCGCGCCCTGCGGGAGCGGCCCGAACTCCCCCGCGACACCCGGATTCTGGTGCAGGCCGTCTCCGGCGAGGAGGGCGGCGCGCTCGGCGCCTTCGGCACCCGTCCGCTCGTGGACGCCGGGCACCACGGGCGGCTCAACGTCTTCTGCGAACCCACCGGCGGCCGGGCCCTGACCCGCAGCACCGCGGCCATGACCGCGCGGCTGAGCGTCCGCGGCCGTGACGCGATCGACGACCGGCCCGAGGCGGGGCACAACGCCACCGTCCTGCTCGGCCATCTCGCCCAGCACCTCGCCGCCGCGCTCGACCCGCGACTCGACCCGGCCGACGGGCAGGTGTGCGTGGCGGGCCTGCGCACCGGCGACCTGCACAACCGCGTCTACGGCAGCGGCGACCTGCTGCTCAACCTCTCCTACGGCTCGGCCGCCACCGGACGGCGGCTGGAGCGGCTGCTGGGCGACGCCGTCGCCGAGGGGCTGGAGTCCTTCTGCGCCGCCTTCCGGCACAGCCGGCGGTTCGCCCGCACCGCGGCCGACGCGGCGGACATCCTGCGGCTGGACTGGCTCAAGCGCGGCCTGCCCGCGCTCGACGGCGACCCGTCGTGGCTCGGTCCGCTGCTCGACCGCGCCGAGGTGCCGCGGTGGCCCGCCGCCGAACCCGCCTTCACCTGCGACGCGATCTGGATGTCCGGCGTGCCCGACGCCCACACCGTGGTCCTGGGCCCCGGCAGCCTGGACGCCAACCGCGCCCACGCCGCGGGTGAGTTCGCCGATCTCGCCGACCTGGACGCCTTCGCGGCCACGGTCCCGCGCCTCCTGGCCGCCTTCGACGCGGCCGTGTCGCCTGCCGTGCCCGCGCCCGCCGTACCGCTCGCGCCGTCCGCGCCGCCGTCACTTCCCGCGCCGTCCACGCCACTTGCGCCGTCCACGCCCGTCAGCAGGAGGAACGAGCCCCATGCCGTTGTCGAGCCCGCCGCAGTCGACCCTTCCGGCGCGGGCGCCGGACAGTACCGTGCGCCTCGCGTATGAGGAGTTGCTGACCTTCGTCACCGGCGTCTTCACGCGGTGCGGTCTCGCCGGGGAGCGGGCGGCCACGGCGGCCGAGGCGCTGTGTTACGGCGATCTGGCCGGGATGAGCTCCCATGGCGTGACGAATCTGACCCGGCTGTATCTGCCGCTGTTCGAGGAGCGCCGCGCCGACCCGGCGGCCGAGCCGGACCGTACCGTGGATCTCGGCGCCGCGGTCCGCCTGGACGCCCGGCGCGCGCTCGGCCTGTGGGCCGCGGCCGACGCGATGGACCTGGCCGTCGAGCGCGCGGAGCGCTTCGGCGTCGGCCTGGTCAGCGTCCACAACGCCACCCATCTGGGCTGCGCCGGGTACCACGCGGCGCGCGCGGCGCACCGCGGCATGGTCGGCCTGGTGGCCTCCAACTGCGGCCGTCAGCGCATCGCCCGCCCGCCGGGCGGCCGGGTCACGATGCTCGGCACGAACCCGCTCGCCGTCGCGGCCCCCGCCGGGCCGCGCCACCCGTTCGTGCTCGACATGAGCACCACCGTCGTCCCCACCGGACGCGTGCGCGCCGCCGCCCGCGCGGGCCGGGCGGTGCCCGAGGGCTGGCTGACCGACGAGGCCGGGCTTCCGGTCACCGACCCGGCGGCCTTCGACCGCGGCCAGGCGTACCTCGGCTGGCTCGGCGGCGCACCGGAGACCGGCGCGTACAAGGGCTACGGACTCGGGCTCGCGGTGGAGGTGCTGGCCGGTCTGGTCAGCGGCTCCGGCCTGGGCCCGGCCCCCGAGGCGCTGGACGGGGACGGGCGCCCCTCGGGCCGCGACGACGACATCGGCACTCTGGTCGCCGCCATCGCCCCCGCCATGCTCCGCCCGCGGGAGGACGTCGCCTCGGACGCCGACTCGCTGTTCGGCAGCCTGCTCGCCTGCCCGCCGGTCGACCCGGCCTCCCCCGTCCGCTACCCCGGCTGGACCGAGGGCGCGACGGCCGACGCCCACCGTGCGGACGGTGTACCGGTCACCGCCGGGCAGTACCGCGAACTCGGCGATGTGGCAGGGCGGTTCGGCCTGACCGCGCCCGCCCCGCTGGACGGGGGCCTTCGCCGATGACCCGGCACTCGATCGCCGTCGTCGGCCTGGGCGTCATCTCCCGCTTCTACCTGGCCGCCCTCGACGCCTCCCCGGCGGCCCGCCTCGCCGCCGTCTGCGACCGCGACCCGGCCGCACTCGCCGCCAGGGGCGGACAGGACGCGTCCGGGGCCGTACCCGCCTACCGCGACCACCGCGAACTCCTCGCCGCCGGGCCGCCGCTCGACGGCGTGGTGATCACCGTCCCGAACGACGCCCACGCGGCGCTCTGCGCCGACTTCCTGCGCGCGGGCGTACCGGTGTGCGTGGAGAAGCCACTGGCTCTCACCGGCGCGGAGGGCGCCGAACTGACCGCGCTCGCGCAGGCGTCCGGGGTGCCGCTGTTCACCGCCTTCCACCGGCGCTACAACGCGGCGGTCGGGGCGCTGGCCGCCGGGCTGCCGCGGGACGTGCCGGTCGAGCGGGTCACGGTCCGGTACCTCGAGCGGATCGAGGAGCACATCGGGCGGGACCGCTGGTATCTGGACCCGGCCCGGTGCGGTGGCGGCTGCGTCGCCGACAACGGGCCCAACGCGTTCGACCTGGTACGGCTGTTGCTGGGCGAGGTGACCGTCGAGACCGCCCGGATCGGCTACGACGGGACGGGGCTCGACCGCAGCGCGACGATCGGGCTGCGCTCCGTCTCCGGCGCCGCGCGTGCCACGGTCGAGCTGGACTGGTCGTATCCGGGCGAGTTGAAGGACGTGACGGTCACGCTGGCCGACGGGTCCGTGCACCACGCCGACATGCTGGCCGGGCACCAGGGCTTCAAGTCCTCGCTCCGGCACGAGTACGCGGCGATCCTCGCGGACTTCACCGCCCGGCTCCGCGGTCCCTACCGCGCCGACCACGGCGGTACGGCGGCCCTGGAGCTGGTCGAGGCCGCGTACCGGCGTACGGAGGTGACGGCGTGCTGACCCCGCCCGCCGTTCAAGAACCCGCCGTGCAAGAGCCGACCGCTCAAGAACCCACCGCTCAAGAGCCGACCCCCGAAAGGGCTGCCGCCCCGCGCGAGGACGGGCTCAAGCGCACCGTCCACGGCTGTCTGGTCAAGGTCCTGATCCACCGCCGCGACGACCGCGGCATGGCCCTGGAACCCCACGCCAGCCGCTGCGTGCGCGCGGGCGAGGTCCATGAGCTGGTCACCACCGACCACACCGACAGCGCGCCGGGGGCGCGGATCGACCGCGTGGGCTTCCTCGGCTTCGTCGAACTGGACCGCGGCGGCGTCATCGACCGCGGCGACACCGTCCGTATCGGCGGACACACCGTCGGCACGGTCTTCGGCTTTGACGCCTGCCACTTCCCCAACCACTACAACATCCTCATCCACGCCGACGCCCCGGTGACCGGCGCCGACCTGGAACTCACCCCCGAGACACCGGTCAGCTTCGAACAGACCCCGCCCCCACACCCCTGAGAGCCACGCCCATGCCGCAGGTCAACCCCACCGCCGCCGCCCCCGACGCCCTCCAGGCGCTCACCGAGCTGACCCGGGTCTCCGCCGAGGGCCTGGCTCCCGAGATCGCCGAACTGGTCCGCCTGCACGTCTCACAGATGAACGGCTGCGCCTACTGCACCGCCCTGCACCACGACGCCGCCCTCGCGGCGGGCCACCCTCCGCTCAAGCTCGCCGCTCTCCCCCAGTGGCCCGACTCCCCCGACTTCACGCCCGCAGAGCGCGCCGCCCTCGACCTGGCGCGGCACCTCACCCGCCCCGCCGACGGCGCCGTCCCGGCCGCCGTCCACGCCGAGGTCACCACCCTCCTCGGCCCCGAAGCCACAGCCCGCCTGATCTGGACCGTCGCGGCGACCAACGCCTGGAACCGGATCGGCATCGCCACCGCGACCCGGACGGCGGAGACCGAGGAACCCCGCGCGAACTGACCGCCCGCCGGATCAGGAGGCGGTCAGGCGGGTGCGCCAGCCGTGGCAGATCATGGGCATCACGACCAGGCCGTCCCGCATCTCGGCCGTCTCGCGGACCTTCGCCCCGATCAGGTCCGCGAGTTCGCGCTTCTGGCCGTCCGGCAGGGCGATGTACCTGCTGTAGGTGGCGAACATCGCGACGACCTCCTCGACGGTCAACTCGGCCGTCCAGGTGACGACATGAGCCTGCGGCGGCGCGAAGGGGACACCGTCGGGGAGCCACGGTCCGTCGGACATGCGCTGGATCAGGTCGCCGATCCAGTCGTCGTTGCCCATCTCGTCGTGGACGTAGGCGTCCAGCACGTCCACCCAGGGCACCCGCCGGTCGCGGCGGGTGTAGAGGATGCCGAGCGAGCCGCCCGGGGTGAGCACCCGGGCGATCTCGGGGAGCGTGAGGGCCGGGTCCATCCAGTGCCACGCCGAGGACACCGTGACCGCGGCGACCCGCGCGTCCGGCAGCGGAATGCGCTCGCCGAACCCGTGGAGCACCGTCGCCCGCGGGCAGACGCCGGTCAGCACCCGCCGCATGCGCGCGTCGGGTTCGACCGCCACGACGTCCTCGACCCGTTCGGCGAGCCACCGGGTCAGCAGCCCGGTCCCGGCGCCCAGGTCGAGCACCGAGGGGCAGTCCGCGGGCAGCAGCCAGTCGAGCATCCGGGCCGAGGGACCCACCCGGTAGCGGTCGTAGTCCCGTGCCGCGGCCCCGAAGGACAGGGCGAGGCTGGACAGTTCGGGCACGGCACTCCGTAGGTCGTCGGGCGCGGCCGTCGTACGGCCGGGAACAGGGCAGGACCGGCGCGGGACCGGACCTCGGGTACCGCGACCGCGCGGCCTCAGAGGCCGCGCAGCCCGGTGAGCACCCGCTCCAGCAGCGTGACGTCCGGCCGGCCCTCGGCGTACGTGGGCTGCTGGACGATGACGAAGCCGCTCTCGGCGAGGTCGCCCACCAGGACGCGGGTCACGCCGAGCGGGATGTTCATCAGCGCGGAGATCTCGGCCACCGATGTGAGGTTCATGCACAGCCGGCAGATCGCCTGCTGCTCGGGGAAGAACCGCACACCGCTCTCCCAGGCGAGAGCGGTCGTACCGACCAGGGCCTCCAGCGCGAAGTCGGTCCGCGCCGTCGTCCGGCCGCGGGTGACGGCGTACGGACGGACGAACGGCGAGTTGCGCCTTCGGTCTCGGTCTCCACTCACGAACGCACATCCTTCCGGGTGTGATTCGGACGGCCCATCGCGCCGGCCCTCAGCCGGCCAGCGCGTTCTGCAGTTCCCTGCGCACGTCGGGCGTGAGGACGTCGCCGGTCCGCTCGACCAGCAACGCCATCTCGTAACCGACGACCTTCATGTCGCAGGTCGGCGAGGCCAGCACCACCAGCACGGAGCCGTCGCTGACCGACATCAGGAAGAGGAATCCGTTCTCCATGTCGACGACGGTCTGCGTGACCACCCCGGCCTCGAAGAGCAGGGCCGCGCCCTGCGTCAGACTCGCCAGGCCCGAGGCCATCGCGGCGAGTTGCTCGCCGCGGTCCCTGGGCAGGGACGCGGAGGCCAGGAGCTGAACGCCGTCCGAGGAGATCACGACCGCGTGCGCGACTCCCGGCACCTGCTTCACGAAGTTGGCGATGAGCCAGTTCAGGTTCTGTGCTTCGTTGCTCAGATCGCTCATGGGTGTAGCTGCTTCCTATGCTGCCGAGGACGTCGTCCGACGGCGCTACGGACAGGGGAAACACGGGAAACACGGAGGTCGTGGGAGCTGTGAGTCCGCTCATAGCGGACCCGATCCGCCCGGCGTCCGGCCGGGCCCCTCGCGGTCGGACCCATCCTTACCCTGTCTGACCCCTTGGTGGAAGTTCGACAGCCGATCCCTCATCAGGTTCGCCGCGCGCGGGGCGGTGGGCGCCGCGTTCGGCTGCGGCACCGGGCCGCGCGGGCGCGCCTCGGCCGAGAGGTTGTTCAGGGGCACCCGCCGGGGCAGACCCTGGGCGGTCGTGCCTCCGGTCGCCTGGCCGCCCGTGTCCTCGGGGCCCGGCCGGGCCCACGAGGGTGAGGTGTGACCGGGGTTGCCCGGCGGCTGGGCCGGCGGGCGGGGTTGCGCCTGCGGCCGGAGCTGCGCCTGGGGTTGCGCCTGCGGCCGGAGCTGCGGACGCTGGGCCGGCGGCTGGACCCGCTGGTGGGGCAGCGCCTGCGGCTGCGGCGGGACCTGCGGACGTACGTGCCCCTGCGGGGGCCGCGCCTGCTGCGGTCCCTGCCCGGCCGGCCACTGCGACCTCATCGCGTCGAAGATCGGTAACCGGTCGGACCCGTGCCCTTCCAGGCGTGCGACCGCCTCGGCCTCCTCCTCTTCCGAGGCGAACCACGAGAAGTCGCCGTCGGGGCCGCCGCCCTCCTCCTGGTCGTGGAACCACGGGAAGCCGCCGTCGGGCTGACCGGAGTGGCGGCCCGCCGGAACGTCGTCGTACGACCGGCCGCGCGAGGGCGTGCCCGCGGGCCCGTAGGGGCCGTCGAAGCGCGGGTCGCCCGCCTGTCCGGCCGCGACCCCGCCGCCCGGCAGCCCGGCCATCTCGCCGGTGTCGTACGGTCCGGGCCGCAGCGCCGACTGGTCGAAGACCTGCGGGCCGTCCACCTCCAACTCGCTCGCGGACACCAGCAAAGTCAGTGGGATCCGGATGAGCGCGTTCAGGCCGGTCCTGCCCGTACTGGTCAGCCGCACCTGGATGCCGTACTTGGCCGCCAGCCGGCCGACCACGAACAGGCCCATGCGGCGGGAAATCGCGACATCGAGGACCGGGGGCTCGGCGAGCCGCCGGTTGATCCGCTCCAGCTCCTCGGGCCGGATGCCGATGCCCGCGTCCGCGATGTCCAGGACCACATCGCCCGCGGTGAGCATCTTGGCGCCCACCAGCACCTGGGTCTCGGGGCCGGAGAACGTCGTGGCGTTCTCGATGATCTCGGCCATCAGGTGGACGACGTCGGTGGCGGCATGTCCGACCACCGCCACGTCGGGCAGTTCGTAGAGCACCACGCGCTCGTACTGCTCGACCTCGGCGGTCGCGGCGCGGACCAGGTCGAACAGCGACACCGGCTGGTCCCAGCGGCGGCTCTGCTCCTCGCCCGCGAGCACCAGCAGGTTCTCGTTGTTGCGGCGCATGCGGGTGGCGAGGTGGTCGAGCTGGAACAGGGCGGTGAGCTGACCGGGGTCCTGCTCGCTGTTCTCCAGGTCGTCGATGAGCTGGAGTTGGCGCAGCACCAGGCTCTCACTGCGCCGCGAGAGGTTGGTGAAGATCGCGTTGACGTTGGAGCGCATCCGCGCCTGCTCGGTGGCGAGCCGGACCGCCTCGAAGTGCACGCGGTCGAAGGCGCGCGCGACCTGGCCGACCTCGTCCTGCGACTGCACCTCGATCGGCTCGACCCGTACCGGCCGGTCCGTCTCCGAGGGGTTCACGTCGCGCAGTCGGCGGACCGCGCCCGGCAGCCGGTTGTCGGCCACGTCCAGTGCGGACACCCGCAGTTGGCGCAGCGGCCGGACCACGGACCTGGCCAGGATCAGCGCGCCGAGGAAGGACAGCGCGACCACGGCGACGATGATGGCGATGTTCTGGTAGAGCTGGGTGCGCACGGCCGACAGCAGGTGCGAGGACCGGTCGTTGAGGTCCGCCACGGTCTGCCGTTCGACGGTGCGTACGGCGTCGAGCTTGTCGGTGATCTGCTGGAACGCGGTGGCCTTGGTGATGCCGAGGCTGTCGAGCGGGATGTCCTCCTGCGCGGCGGTGGCGACCACCTGGATGGTGCCGTCGGCCGCGCCGACTTTGTCGCCGCTGACCGTCGACTGGTACAGGTTGAGCAGCGAGGTCGACGCGTTGTTCGTGAAGGTACCGTTGGCGGTCTCGAAGTGCGCCTGCTCGATGTTCTCCTTGAGCTCCAGTGTGAAGCCGCGGTCGAGCGCGTCGACGATGAAGCCGCGTTCGCTCGACGTCTGCTGCTCGATCTGCTCGATCGAGGCGAGCGTGGTGACCAGGCTGCCGAGCGTGTGGTCGGAGCCGACCGCCGCGAGCTGCTGGCTGAAGTCCAGCAGATTGCCGATGATCGTGCTGTAGGCGCTGAAGGTCGGCGTGTTGGCGCCGTGGGCGAGGCCCTTGGTCGAGGCGCGCAGCGGGGTCAGGTCACCGAGCCGGGCCTCGGCGCGCACGCCGATCAGGCGTACGGCGGCGGGCAGCGCGTCGACGCTGCTCCGGTGTTCGTCCAGGCTCTGGCCGAACGCCTTCACCTGCGCGTTGGTGGCCTGTTGCGCCGCCGCGAGCTTGTCGTCCTTGGCGGTACCCGACCCGGTGAGTGCCAACTGGGTGAGGTCGCGTTCGTCGTCGAGCGCGCTGACCAGCGTGGACACCTGCCGGGCGAGTTGCGCCTGCCCTTGGATATGGGCCGCGCTCCGGAGGTTGCCGACCGCGGAGAACACGCGCACGCCCGCCAGCGGAATGATCGCGATCAGCGGGACAAGCACAAGGAGCAGCATGCGATTGCGCAGCCGCCAGTCACCGAGCTTGCGTTTGGTCCAGAGCCTGGAGCCGAGCCCGGTGAGGGGGGAGATCCATTTCGGTGCGGGCGCGCGACCCCGTCTCCGCGCGCTCGTCATGCCGTCGCCGCATCGTGCTGTGTCAAGCGGTCCCCGCATGTCAACGGATTGCCGGCTCCGTGAGACCGCTGGTCTTCCATTCACTAACCCTTAACCCTCATAACGCCGCCGCATGGCGCGGCGACGCTTGATTATCCGGTTCACCGCGATGAGACGTTCGGCTCCGACCGCATACCACTGCGTACCAGGTCGGAGGCTCTTTGTGTCTGTTCACTTCCACGCCCTCTGCGGGAACTTTATTGCAGCACACGCGTGCCCGCAGGAGCAAAGGGTTGCGCTACTGACTTAACGCGGCCTCACCGCCGCCCACTCCCCCAGTCCAGTGGTCGGATCGGTCGAAATCGGACCCACCGAAAGCGGCGGCGATACGAGGTGTCCGACGGCATGATAGGTGCACAGGAGGGCATATATTTCCTGCTGCACGAGTTCAGGGCTTTTCGACCGTAATAGCACCCGTGGCCCGGTGATCTGCTCGACGAAGTGGGCGACCCCGTCGCCGCTCGCGACGGCCGCCTGTTCGTACCGGGCCCTGATCTCGTCGGCCGGCACCGTGCTGTCGAGTACCGAGGTGACCAGCAGCGGAGCGCCCAGCACCGGTCCCGCAGCAGCGGCTCGCGCGGCCGTGCGGTCGCCGCACGGCACCACCCGGACCGCGGTCCCCGGCCCCGGACCTTCGCCGGGACCGGCGTCCGCCGCCAGTTCCGACAGGTAGGAGCCGTCGGGGAGTTCGCGCATCACCGGCAGTGAGTACGGGGCGGGTCCGAGGCCGCCGGAGCGCCAGATCTGGTCGGCGCCGGTCTCGGCCAGCGCCGACCACAGCGCGACCGGGATCAGTTCCTCGTCGCCGACCACCAGCGCCCGCTTGTCGAGAAGGTCTTCCGGCCACTGCGCGAGCAGGCCCTCGGCGCCTTCCTCGGCCCGGGGCGTGATGGCCGCGACCGCCGAGACGCGCAGTCGGCAGTCGGTGAGCGAGGACACCCACACGTCGAGCGAGCGGTGCTTGTCCAACCGGGGCGTCGTGGTGTCGGGGGAGCCGTAACCGGCCCTGTTCGCGGGGGTGTCCGGCACTTCCATCGCGACGCTCTCGTAGACGAAGACCCGCTCGCCGTCCAGCCGGGTCCCGTGGCCCGCGGCGTCGGCGAGGTGGCCGCAGAGCGCCTTGAGGGGTTCGACGCCGAGCCGCATGCGGGCCCGCGCGATGGCGGCCGCGCTGGCCACGTCGCCCGATCCGCCGACGCCTGCGCCCGGGAACATCTCGGGCAGACCGCCGGTGAGTTTGGCGAGCACCTCCTCATAAGAGGAGGCCCCGAAGAGCCACATCGCCAGAACGAAATACATCATGAGCTGTGCGGGCAGGAGACGCCTGCGGCGCTCTCGGCGCTCGGTTTTGTCCACGAGCCGGTCCATCACATCCGGCCGGAAAGTCTCCACGAGCATGCGCAGTGCGAGCCGGTCGGGAAGATGCGTTTCAGGCGATATGTCGAGATGGCGAAACGTCATTCGCCAGAAGCTACCCCTGGAGAACCCTCCGCGTCTAACCCACTATGGATAGTCGGGAGAAAGAGGCACTAGACGGAATTTCTCCGGACAACGACGTCGACGGAGAGTGAGGTCAGCGGCCTCCGGACGCTTAAGTCAATGCACCCTTGTTCGACGAGGTTGGTGTCTGCCCGTCGGTTCTGGCAGCCTCACTCGCGTGGCAAGCGAATCCCAGCACGGGCACAGCAATGGTCTAGTCAAATCGCCGCAACCGACGACATCGCCTATCGCGATGCGCGACGTGTGCAAGTCCTTCAGTACCCCGCAGGGCGGAAATCATGACGTCCTGCGCAACATCGATTTCACCGTCAGGCCCGGAGAGTTCACCGCGGTCGTGGGTCCCACCGGATGCGGGAAATCGACGACTCTCTCGTTGATCTCCGGCATGGAACGTCCGGACAGCGGTGAGGTGCTCGTCGACGGGCGCCCGGTGGAGGGCATTGGCAAGGACGTCGGGTTCGTCTTCCAGACGGACGCGGTGTTCCCCTGGAAGACCGTCATCGGCAACGTCGCGGCGGGTCCGCGCTTCCGGGGCGCGTCCCGCAAGGAGGCGCACGCCGCCGCGGCCGAGTGGATCCGCCGGGTGGGCCTCGCCGGGTTCGAGCGGTACCACCCGCACCAGCTCTCCGGCGGAATGCGCAAGAGGGTGGCGCTCGCGCAGACGATGATCAACGAGCCGCGGGTGCTGCTGATGGACGAGCCCTTCTCCGGGCTCGATGTGCAGACCCGTCAGATCATGTCCGACGAACTGCTCTCGCTCTGGGACCTGACCCGGCCCTCGGTCGTGTTCGTCACGCACGACCTGGAGGAGGCGATCTCGCTCGCCGACAAGGTCGTGGTGCTGACGGCGGGACCGGCCACCGTGAAGGAGGAGTTCGAGATCGATCTCCCCCGGCCGCGCAATCCCCGCGAGATCCGGCACACTCCCGAATTCGTCAAGCTCCACGAACGGGTCTGGCAGGCGCTGCGGGACGAGGTGCAGCTCGCGTACTCCCGCACGGCCGCGCGGCCCGAGACCGTGTCGGCCGAGACCGTGACGTCCGAATCGGCGGCCTGAACCATCCGTACGGAAGAGGCATGAGCCTATGAAGACCGACACCGCGACCGGGTCGGCGACCGACGAGATCCTCGCGCGACCCGAACCGCCGAAGAGCGACGCCGGAGCGGCCCGCGCCGCGCTGGCCAGGCGACAACGGGCCAGGCGCCGCGTGTGGGTCAACGTTGTCAGGGCCGCCGTCCTCGCCGCGTTCATCGGCCTGTGGCAGGTGCTCGCCTCGACGGAGGTCGTCGACCCGTTCTATTCCGGCAAGCCGTCGGGCATCTGCTCGAAGCTGTGGGGCTGGGTGCGCGACGGTACGTCGCAGGGACCGCTGTGGGACCAGGTGTGGGTGACGTTGCAGGAGACCCTGATGGGCTTCGGCATCGGGGTCACCCTGGGTGTCGTCCTCGGCATCGTGCTGGGCCGGCTGCGCTTCCTGGCCGATGTCTTCGCCCCCTACATCAAGACCCTGAACTCGATCCCGCGCATCCTGCTGGGCTCGGTGTTCGCGATCTGGTTCGGTCTCGGCATCAGCTCCAAGGTCATGCTGGCCGCCGTACTGGTCTTCTTCGGCGTGTTCTTCAACGCCTTCCAGGGCGCCCGCGAGGTGGACCGCAATCTCCTCGCCAACGCCCGCATCCTCGGCGCGAGCAACACCCGGGTGACCTTGCACGTGGTCGTCCCGTCCGCGCTGAGCTGGATCACCACCAGCCTGCACGTGGCCTTCGGTTTCGCCATCACCGGCGCGATCGTGGGCGAACTGCTCGGGGCGCAGCAGGGCCTCGGGCTGCTCATCTTCCAGGCGCAGGCCAACTTCGATCCCAACGGGGTCTACGCGGGACTCGTCATCACCGCCGCGTTCGCGCTGGCGGCCGAGGGACTGATCTCGCTGCTGGAGCGGTGGCTGCTGAGCTGGCAGCCGCGTCCGCAGAAGTCCGGAGCGCAGGCGTGACCGCCGTGACCGGCGACAGCACCGCCGGGACCGGGGCCGCCTCCGGCACTCCCGCCATCCCCGCCCATTCCGCCATCCCCCCGACGGTCAACCGCCCCGCGGCGACTCGCGGCCCGCGGCACGACCCGAGACGGCGCACGACCCACCCGCTTCCGAGGAGAAGACAACGCACATGTGGCACAAGAAGATCGTTCTCGCATCCGCGACGGTAGTCCTGGCGACAGGCGTGACGGCCTGCTCGGACAGCAAGTCCGACAAGACCACCGACGCGGCGAGCGCGGGGTCGCTGGAGACGGTGACGATCGCCCTGTCGAACCAGGCGAACCAGAGTTACCTCCCGCTGATCCTGGCGCAGCGGATGGGCTACTTCACGAAGCAGGGTCTGAACGTGAAGATCGCCAACCTCCAGGGCACGCCGCAGGTCTCGGACGCGCTGCTCAAGGGTGACGCCCAGGGCATGATCGGCTTCTACGACTCGAACCTCAAGCTCCAGCTCAAGGGCAAGAACACCCAGGCGGTCGTCCAGCTCCTCCAGGCGCCCGGCATGGTCGAGATGGCCCGTACGAACGCGCCGTCGATCAAGTCGCCCGCGGACCTCAAGGGCAAGAACGTCGGCGTCACCTCGCTCGGTTCCGCCAGTTCCACCATCGCCTCGTACCTCGCGATCCACAACAACATCGCGGTGGCCGACACCCACCTGGTGGCGGTGGCGGCCGGTGCCACTTTCGTGGCGGCCTTCGAGCACAACCGGATCGACGCGGGTGTCACCACCGAGCCGACCATTTCGACGCTGCTCAAGAAGCAGCTCGGGACGATCATCGCGGACATGCGCACCGCGGCGGGCACCAAGGCCGCGCTCGGCGGCCCGTACCCCGGCACCGCGCTGACCGTCCAGACGGCGTGGGCCAACAGCCACAAGGAGACCGTCCAGAAGATGGTCAACGCCGTCTACCAGACGCTCCAGTGGATGGAGTCCCACTCGGCCGCGGAGATCACCGAGCAGGTCCCGGCCGACTTCTACGCCGGCAGCGGCAAGGACCAGTACGTCCAGGCGCTGGCCAACGAGATGGGCATGTACAACCCGACCGGCCAGATGCCGGCCGACGCCCCGCAGACGGTGCTCCGCGTCCTGACCGCGGTCGACCCGACCGTGAAGGGCAAGACGATCGACCTGTCGAAGACGTACACCGACGAGTACGTCCAGAAGGCGGCCCAGGACCACTCCGCGTCCTGACCCCCGCTCCCCCCAGGGCCCCTGCCCGGCGCGCCCCCGCCGCCCAGGGGCCCTGTGACGTTCCCCGCCGCGACCCCGGCCCGGTCAGCGCTCCCGGCCGCGCGCTTTCAGCGGGCCCGGCGGGAGGTCGGGGGCGGACAGGCGCTCGCCGTCGTAGCCGTGGACGTCGCCGAAGCGGGTGGCGGACTGCCAGGCGGTACGGGCCTCGGTGATCTCCTCGCTGGTGCGGGCGACGAAGTTCCACCACATGATGATGCGTTCGGCGAAGGGCTCGCCGCCCAGCAGCATGAGGGAGGCGGGGGTGTCGGCGCGCAGGGGGAGTTCGCGGCGGCCACAGCCGAGGTAGAGCAGGGAGCCGGGGGTGAGGGGGACACCGTCGACGTGGGATTCGCCGGACATGGTGAGGACGGCGTACTCGAAGTCGGGGTCGAGCGGGAGCCGGGCGTCGGTACCGGCGGCGAGGGTGAGGTCGGCGCCGACGAGCGGGGTGTGGATCGTGCCGGGCGAGGAGGCGCCGTCGAGGTCGCCGAGGATGACGGTGGCGTGGAGTCCGCCGCCGCCGGTGACCTCGGGGAGTACGGGGTGGTGCTCGAAGGAGGGCGCGGTGTCGCGGGTGGCGTCGGGCAGGGCGACCCAGAGCTGGGCACCGTGCAGGTAGCGGGCGTGGTCGCGCGGTGATTCCTCGGAGTGGGCGATGGCCCGGCCCGAGGTCATCAGGCCCAGCTCGCGGGGGCGCACCGTCTGGGAGCTGCCGAGGCTGTCGCGGTGCAGCACCTCGCCGTCGTGCAGCCAGCTGACGGTCTGCAAGCCCATGTGCGGATGGGGCGGCACCTGCATGCCGGGCTCGTCGGCGATGTCGTCGGGCCCGTAATGGTCAACAAAGCACCAAGCGCCGACCATGCGCCGTCCGAGGTTGGGGAGCAGCCGCCGTACCTCGGTGCTCTCGCCGAGCTGGACGGTGCGGCCGGCGAGCAGGTCGCGGACCGGTGCGGCGGAGACGTCGGCGCGCCCGCCGCAGCGGGTGGCGGCGGGCGTCGTGTCGAGATTGCTCATGGTGCCGATCATGCCGCGCGCGACCGCCCGAAGCGAGGAGGGGACCGGGCGGTCGCGCGGGTCAGGGGGTCCGTCGGCCCCGGGCGGCAGGAATCCCGAGGCCAGGGGCCGGGCGGGCGGTTACCGGGCGGGCGGCGCGGAGTGGGCGGGGTGGATGCCGTGCACGAGGTCGCGGGCCTCGCTGACGTACATCTCCCGGTCGCCGAGCGTCAGGCCGGGGAAGTAGTCCTTGAGCCTGGTCACGACCTGCTGCTCCGACTCGTGGCACTCACGCAGCAGAAAGATCGCCTTGCGCAGGATGTCGCCGTCCATGGGGACCGCCCTTCACTACCCCCGCGGGCCCGTCGCCCTCGGACGATTCCCATCATGACTCCACGAATGTCACCTCTTGGGCAACGGCGTGTACTGGCTCTGCAAAAGATCCACCAGCTTTTCCGGCACGTCCGCGAGGCATCCCCGAAGCCGCTCCCCCAGCGCCTTGGCCTGCGGATCGGCCCTGGTGGAAGCGGCGACGCCGTCGCCGAGCAGCCCGTGCACGACGAAGTTCACCGCGCGCAGATTCGGCAGTTCCCAACGGCTCACCGGCAGCGTCGCGGTCTCCGGCAGCAGGGCCCGCAGCCGGGGTACGTCCAGATACGCGCGCAGCCACGCGTACCCCTCGTCGTCCCGTGCCCACAGCCCGACGTTCGCGTCGCCGCCCTTGTCCCCCGAGCGCGCCCCGACGACGGTCCCGAGCGGCAGCCGTACCGTCCGGCCGAAGGGCTCGGGCGGCCCGGTCCGCGCCTGGCGCGGCGCGGGTCCGGTGACCGGCGACACCAGCGGCGGCGGTACGGGGCCGGAGTCGGGCACCGGACCCGGCCGTCCCTCGCGGAGGTCGGTGGCGCCGTGCGGCGGGCGCGGTACGGGCAGCCGGGTGCCGTCGGCGAGCACGGTCACGGCGGTGACCTCGTCGGCGGCCACCAGCGCGGGCCAGTACACGCCGTACTCGGTGGGGCGCGGCGAGGCGTGCTCCAGGTAGAGCCCGGGGTAGCCGGCCAGCGCGGAGCCCGCGACGTCGGTGAAGAAGCCGCGGCCGACGGTGTCGAGGTCCGGGTCCTTGACGGTGAGCGTCAACCGGTCGGCCTCGCCGCCGTGTTCGCGCCGCAGGTCGTACCCGGCGAAGCGGCCCGGCCCGCCGGTCGCGTCGCGCAGGGTGGCCTCGGCGAAGTCCGCCTTCGCGTCGAGGTCGAGGCCGGTGAGCACGAAGGTCGCGGAATTGCGGTAGCCGCCGCGGTGGTTGAGGCAGACCTTGAGGGTGTCGGGCGCGGGCTCGCCCGCGACCGGGCCGACGGAGACCCGGTCGGGGCCCTGCTGGATGAGCCGGACGGTGTCGAAGCGGGCCACGACGTCGGTGTTGAGGTAGCCGGGTCCGCCGATCTCGTACAGGAGTTGGGCGGTGACGGTGCCGACGGTGACGGCGCCGCCGGTGCCGGGGTGCTTGGTGATGACGCTGGAGCCGTCGGCGTGGATCTCGGCGATCGGGAAGCCGGGGTGCACCGGGTCGGGGATCTCGGTGAAGAAGGAGTAGTTGCCGCCGGTGGCCTGGGTGCCGCACTCGATGATGTGGCCCGCGGTGACGGCGCCCGCCAGCCGGTCCCAGTCGTCGAGCGCCCACTCGAAGGCCCAGGCGGCGGGCCCGACGACCAGCGAGGCGTCGGTGACCCGGCCGCAGATCACCACGTCGGCGCCGCCGCGCAGCGCCTGCGCGATGCCCCAGCCGCCGAGGTACGCGTTGGCGGTGACCGGCTCGACGCCGGAGCCCGCCAGCGGGCGGCCGGTGGCCAGGTGCGCGAAGTCGTGGCCGCGGGACTGGAGTTCGGGCAGCCGGTCCAGCAGGTCGTCGCCCTCGACGTACGCCACGGACGGGTGCAGGCCGCCGACCGCGGCCAACTCGGCGAGTTTGGCGGCCAGTCCCGCCGGGTTGAGGCCGCCCGCGTTGACGACGATCTTGATGCCGCGCTCCAGGCAGGTGCCGAGCACCTCGCGCATCTGGGCGAGGAAGGAGACCGCGTAGCCGCCGTCCGGGTCGCGCTGCCGCGCCTTCCACAGCAGCAGCATGGTCAGTTCGGCCAGGTAGTCGCCGGTGAGGACGTCGATGGGGCCGCCCTCGACCATCTCGCGGGCGGCCGACAGCCGGTCACCGTAGTAGCCGGAGCAGTTCGCGATCCGCAGCGGCGCCCCGCGCTCCCGCTGCGCCCGCGGTGCCCGCCGGTCCTGTCGCGTCTGGGGCGCCTGCGGTACCCGGGGCGCCTGGTGTGCCGTCATCCCACACTCCCGTCACTCCCCCGTCTCACCGAACCGGGACGATCATCTTGCCGGTGTCCGCGCCGCGCAAGACCACCAGGGGGCGCGCCCGGGGCGGGTCCGGCGGCCGGTGGTTGAATCGGCTCCATGAACGAGCCCACACCGCGACCCCCGCTGTCCGCCGACGAGATCATCGACATCGTGGACGAGCACGACCGGGTCGTCGGCAGGGCGCCGCGCGGCGAGGCGTACGCCAAGGGCCTGCGGCACCGCTGCGTCTTCATCCTGGCCAGGGACGCCGAGGACCGGATCTTCGTGCACCGCCGCACCGCGGAGAAGCTGGTCTTCCCCTCCCTCTACGACATGTTCGTCGGCGGTGTCGTCGGCGCGGGCGAGTCCTACGAGGAGGCGGCGCTGCGCGAGGCGGAGGAGGAACTGGGGGTGAGCGGACTGCCGCGCCCCGAGCCGCTGTTCCGATTCCTCTACGAGGACGGGCCGCGGACGTGGTGGTCGTCGGTCTACCAGGTGCGGTGCACACTGCCGGTCGCCCCGCAGGCCGAGGAGGTGGCCTGGCACACCTTCCTCACCGAGGAGGAGCTGGCCGCCAGGCTCACCGAGTGGGAGTGGGTGCCGGACGGCCTCGACGGCTACCGCAGGCTGCTCGAATGGCGTGCGACGCACGGGAGTTGACCGCCCGGCGGCTCAACCGGCCACCAGGAGACCGGCGATGACCGAGGCGCAGTTGGCGGCGACCGAGGACGCGTACGGCAACGGGCCCCGCAGCCGCAGCAGTCGGCCGAGCAGCAGACCCTCCACGAGGCAGACCGCGCTCTCGGCGACGGCGAAGGCGGGCCAGTACGCGGCGCCGTGCGTCTGCCGCAGGAACCACCACAGCGGCGGGTGCGTCACACAGTTGACCATGACGGCCGCGAGAGCGGTCCGCGTCGGTCGGACGGCGGACGCCGCGGTGACCGCCGCGACGTAGCAGGGCACCTCGACGAGCAGGGTGAGGGCGAGGGCCAGCGGATACGGCACGGGCGGATCGTGCCACGGGGAGGGGACGAGTGGCCAGCGCGGTGGGGGCGCCCCTGGCGGGCGGTGCGGGCACGGGCGATACGGGACGCGCGGGGCGTACGCTGCCGGTCGCCGGTTTCGTCCTGGCGGCGGCGGTGGCGCTCGCCGTCTCGCTGCGGCTGCCCGCGGGCACGGCCGTGGTGGGCCTCGCGGTCTTCGGCATTCTGCACAATGTGCTCGAACTGCGGTACGTGACCGGCCGGTTCGAAGGCGTCCTGCACGGCCCGTTCCTGCGGCTGCTGGGCGCGCTCATCACCGGCATCGTCGTGTGCCGCCTGCTGCCGCCGTCCTCGGGCACCCGTACCGCCGAGATCCTGCTCGCGTACGTGCTGCTCGCCGCGGCCTGCGTGCACGCGCTGCGGACCAGGCCCGTACCGCTGGCCGCCTCCTGCGCGCTGCTGGCGGGCGCCGCCATGGCGTCGCTGGCCTTCCCCGCCTACCACTTCGTGGTGCTGGCCCATCTGCACAATGTGGTACCGCTGCTCTTCTTGTGGGAGTGGTCGCGCGCCATGCCGCGCGGCCGTGCCGCCTTCCGGGCGGTGCAGTGCGGGTGGGTGCTGGTGATTCCCGCGCTGCTGCTGTCCGGCGCCCTCGACGGTCTGCTCGGCGCGGGCTCGGGCTGGACGGACCGGCTGGCGCTGTCGTACACCCCGCCCGCCTGGCAGCACACGCACGCCGGGCTGCGCTTCGTCGCGGTCTTCGCCTTCCTCCAGACCATGCATTACGTGGTGTGGGTGTGGTTCATGCCGCGGTACGCGCCGGACGCGACCGAGGCGTTCGAGCGGCGCGCGCCCGTGCTGCGCGGTGTGCGGGCCTGGGCGCTGGGGCTCGGCGGGGCGGCGGCCCTGTCGGTGCTGTTCGTCAGCGACTACACGCGGGGCAGGTCGCTGTACGCGGCGGTGGCCAGCTACCACGCGTATCTGGAGTTCCCGGTGCTGCTGATGCTGGTGCTGGGGCTCGGGGAGCGGGGCCGGGCGGCCGGGGCGGACCTGACCGGGACGAGGCCGACCGGGACGAGCGCGACCGAAAAGAGGCCGCCCGAGAAGAGTCCGCCCGAAATGGGCGCGACCGAAGAGAGCGCGACCGACGCGCGTGCGACCGACGCGCGTGCGACCGACGGAAGGAAGGAGTCCTCCGATGCTGCTCGCTGACGTCGCGCCGCCGCAGGACGGTGGCGGCGGCTCCGCAGGCCATGTGGTGATCGCCGTGGTCGGCGTGGTGCTGCTGGCCGCGGTGCTCGCCGTGATCATCGCGGCGGTCTCCCGCCGGAAGTGACCGCCCGCGCCCGCTTCCGACCTGGTCGTTAGTGTGGACGCGTGAGCGCTTTCGCCCAGGAGCTGCCCGCGCGGCTGCGTGCCGCGCGGGATTCCGTACGTCTGTGGTTCGCCCCCGCCCGCGTGCGGGACGAGGGCACGACCCCCGACTACCGCTTCTCGCTGGCCAACGAGCGGACCTTCCTCGCCTGGATCCGCACCGCGCTCGCCCTGATCGGCGGCGGTTTCGCCGTCGACCAGTTCCTCACCGACCACCTCGCGCACTGGGTACGGGTCTCGCTGGCGCTCGTCCTGCTGGCCGGTGGCGTCGCCTGCACGCTGCGCGCGGTCAACCACTGGGCCCGCTGCGAACGCGCCATGCGCCGCGGCGCCGACCTGCCCGTCTCCCGCTTCCCCGCGCTGCTCGCGGTCGCCATCGCGGTGATCGCCGTCGCGATGGTGTGCGTGGTGCTCTTCGGCTGGGCCGGATGAGCCACGACCGCCAGGACGGCGGGCCGCCGGGAGTCGGCGGCCGACCCGGTGACGACCGGGATCCGGGGCTCCAGCCGGAGCGAACGCGGCTGGCGTGGCGGCGTACGACGCTGTCCTGCGCGGTGACGGCCGTGCTGGCCGGGCGGCAGGTGCTGCACCACGAGGGCGGGGCGCTCCCCGCGGTGGCCATCGGTCTGACGGCGCTCGCGTTCCTGGCCTTCCTCCGGCTGGCGCACCGCAGGATTCAGCAGCTCGGCGGCGCGCCGCACCCGGCGGTGATGGCGCCGGGCGCCGCCGTCGCGGTGGTGGGCTGCACGGTGGCGCTCGCGGTGTTCGGCGCGGCGCTGGTGTGGTGACGCGCGCCCAGCTGTGGTGACGCGCGCCCTCGTGTGGTGAAGCGCCCAGCTGTGGTGAGGCGCGCCCGCCGCGCCCCTCAGCGTCGTCGCAGCACGCTCACCAGCGCCCGGACCTCCCGGTCGGCGAAGCCCGGCTCGCCCGCGACGGTCCGCACGAGTCCGTCCCGCACGGTACGGCTTCGGCCGGCCTCCACCAGCGCCAGCGACTCGGCCAGCGCCTGCGGGAGCGCCTGGTGGTACCAGGGTGTGTCCGCGTCCTCGTCGAACCAGCGGCTCGGCGGAAAGGTGCCGTTGAGCTTGGGCTGCGCATTGCCGTACCAGCCCCATTCGGGCCAGGGCAGCGACACGTTGACCACGTGTCCCGCGGGCAGCGTCCGCACCCAGCGGGCGGAATCGGGTGACTGCTGCCAGCGGTCGGCGTTCGGGCCGCTCTTGCCGCGGGGCGTCACCCCGACGTAGCGCAGCTTGCGGCGGATCACCGACCAGGGTTCGCGGCTCTCGGCGATCCACGCGGCCAGTTCGCGGTGGAGCGCGTCGAAGGTGGAGCCGCTGTGGACCACGTCGACCACGGCCAGCGGGCGCTTGCGGCGGGCCAGGGCGCGCGGTTCGAGGCCCGCCGCGGCCAGGTGCTCGCGCAAGCGCTCCCGCTGGGGCTGCGGGAGACGGGCGGAGCGGCGGATCGACAGGGGGAGCCGCAGGAGTCCGCCAGGGCGGTCCGCGTGTTCCAGCGCGCCGGTGAGCAGGTCGTACATGCTGTCCAGCGAGCGGCCGACGAAGCGGAGGTCGGCGGCGCGGGAGCGGGCCAGCACCTTGCCCGTGCACTGTGTGAGCGCCGGAAGGTGCCACAGCCGTACGGGTTCCGAGCCGTCCGCGAGCGTGCCGAGGCGGTCCGGCGGGCGGCCCTCGTACGAGGACAGCGCCCAGCGGAAGGGCTGCGGCGGAGCGGGTTGACGAGCGGTCACGCGTACCAGTGCAGCACCGCCGGGCCGTGCGGGTAAACGGATTTTCAGGGCGCCAGGATGTCCAGCTCGTGCAGGGCGCCCACGCAGATCTCGCGCATCAGGTCCTCGGCGGCGGCGGCCTCGCGGGAGCGGATCGCCTCGGCGACGCGGACGTGGAGGGTGACGGCGGCGGGGTCGGGCTCGGCGAACATCACATGGTGTTCGGTGCGGCCGGTGAGGACTTCGGCGACGACGTCCCCGAGGCGGGCGAACATCTCGTTGCCCGAGGCGTCGAGGACGACGCGGTGGAAGGCGACGTCGTGCACGAGGTACGCGTCGAGGTCGGCGGCGCGGGCGGCGGCGGCCATCTCGGCGGCCAGCACGGTGAGTTCGCGGCACTGGGCGGGACCGGCGGCGGTCGCGGCGAGTCCCGCGGCGACCGGTTCCACGGCGGTGCGCAAGGTGGTGAGGGAGCGCAGTTGGCGGGGGCGGTCGGCGCCGGCCAGGCGCCAGCGGATGACGGCCGGGTCGAAGACGTTCCACTCCTCGCTGCGCAGCACGGTGACGCCGACGCGGCGGCGGGACTCCACGAGGTGCATCGCCTCCAGCACCCGGACCGCCTCGCGGACGACGGTGCGCGAGACGCCGTAGCGCGATTCCAGTTCGTCGATGCGCAGAACCGTCCCCGGCGGGTAGTCGCCCGAGGCGATGGCGGGGCCGAGTTCGGCCAGAACACGGGCGTGCAGACCCCCGGCGTCGTCCCGCGGTGCTTCCTGCTGAGGCATGAGGACAGCTTATGCGGCAGCACAGTCATGTGACTTTTACATCACAGACTCTTGAATAAGTAGTACCTATGGCGTTGAGTGTCCCCGACCGCTTGCACAAGGAGGTTCGAGCGCATGACCAGCTCCCCGCGCCCACCGCACTCCCCCGTCGTCGTCGTGATGGGGGTCTCCGGTTCGGGCAAGTCGACCGTCGGCGGCCTGCTGGCGGATCGGCTGGGCGTCCCGTACGCCGAGGCCGACGACTTCCACCCGGCGGCCAACATCGCCAAGATGTCGGCCGGTCACCCGCTGGACGACGCCGACCGGGCGCCGTGGCTCGACGCCATCGGCGCGTGGATCGCGCAACGCGAGGGCAAGGGCGGGGTGGTGAGCTGTTCCGCCCTGCGCCGCCGCTACCGCGACCACCTGCGTCAGAGCGCGCCCGACCTGTTCTTCCTGCACCTGGACGGGTCCCCCGAGCTGATCGCCTCCCGACTGGCCGCGCGGATGCAGCACTTCATGCCGTCCGAGTTGCTGCGCTCGCAGTTCGCGACGCTGGAGCCGCTGGAGCCGGACGAGGCGGGCGCGGTCGTGACGATCGAGGGCGGCCCGCGGGAGATCGCGGACCGCGCGCTCGCCGCCGTACCCCGCTGACGTCGCAGGACTGACCCGCCCCACCCGTTCGAACCCCCTCCCCCCTGTCCCCGTCCTTCCCCCTGGAGTCCTCCGTGTCCGCACTCAGCGTGGAGCTGCTGGCCGCCGATCCGTCCCCGATCACCGACGCGGGCAACACCCGCCTGGCACTGGCCGCCCTGGCCGGTATCGCCGTCATCGTGCTGCTGATCACCCGCTGGAAGGTGCACGCCTTCCTCGCCCTGACCATCGGCTCCGGTGTGCTCGGCTCCGTCGCGGGCGCGCCGCTGGCCAAGACGATCACCAGTTTCTCGACCGGCCTCGGCTCGACCGTGGCGAGCGTCGGCACCCTGATCGCGCTCGGCGCGATACTCGGCAAACTGCTCGCCGACTCCGGCGGCGCGGACCAGATCGTCGACACGATCCTGGCCCGTACCAGCGAGAAACGGCTGCCGTGGGCGATGGCCCTGATCGCGGGTCTGGTCGGCCTGCCGCTCTTCTTCGAGATCGGCATCGTGATCCTCATCCCGGTGGTGCTGCTGGTCGCCAAGCGCAGCGGCCAGTCGCTGATCCGGCTGGGCATCCCGGCGCTGGCCGGTCTGTCGGTGATGCACGGTCTGGTGCCGCCGCACCCCGGCCCGCTGGCCGCGATCGGCGCCATCCACGCCGACATGGGCATCACGCTCGCGCTCGGCGTGCTGGTCGCGATACCCACGCTCGCCATCGCGGGTCCGCTCTTCGGCCGGGTGGCCGCGGGCTGGGTGGACGTGACGCCGCCGGAGCGGATGACGCCCGCGCGCGCCTCCGACGACCTGGAGCGGCGGCCGAGCTTCGCCGCGACGACCTGCACGATGCTGCTGCCGGTGGTGCTGATGCTGGCCAAGGCCCTGGTCGACGTGATCGTGGACGACCAGAGCAGCCTGACGTACCGGATCTTCGACGTCATCGGCACGCCGCTGGTGGCGCTGCTGGCCGCGGTGATCGTGGCGATGTTCACCCTCGGGCGGGCCGCGGGCTTCAGCAAGGACCGCATCTCCTCGACCGTGGACGCCTCGCTCGGCCCGATCGCGGGCATCCTGCTGATCGTCGGCGCGGGCGGCGGCTTCAAGCAGACCCTGATCGACTGCGGGGTCGGTCAGATGATCCTCGACTGGTCCAAGAGCTGGCACATCTCGGCGCTGCTGCTCGCCTGGCTGATCGCGGTGCTGATCCGGGTCGCGACCGGTTCCGCGACGGTGGCGATCATCTCGGCCGCCGGTCTCGTCGCGCCGCTCGCCGAGGGCATGTCGTCCTCGCACACCGCGCTGCTGGTGCTGTCGGTGGGCGCCGGTTCGCTGTTCTTCTCGCACGTCAACGACGCCGGATTCTGGCTGGTGAAGGAGTACTTCGGGATGGACGTCCCGCAGACCCTCAAGACCTGGTCGGTGATGGAGACGGTGATCTCGGTGGTGGCGCTGGGCTTCGTCATGCTGCTGTCGCTGGTGCTGTGAGGCGCTGACGTCGTGAGGCGTGTGGGGCGGCGGGCCGTACGGTCCGCCGCCCCACACGCGTGTGTCACCAGCGCGGCACGGGCGGCGTCCGCCAGTCCGGGTCCGCCTTGCGCATCGCGGCGGCGTCGTCGCGGTCGCGCATGGCCCCGTCGTCGTCGAGCCAGCGCTGGTGCAGCGCCTTGAGCGCGTCCTGGTCGAGTTCGACGCCGAGGCCGGGGAGGTCGCTGACGGCGAGGCGGCCGTCCTCGAAGACATGGCGGCGGGTGATGACGTCCTCGGTCTGCCACGGGTAGTGCGAGTCGCAGGCGTAGTCGAGGTTGGGCACGGTGGCCGCGACATGGGTCATGGCGGCGAGGCTGATGCCGAGGTGGGTGTTGGAGTGCATGGACAGGCCCACGCCGAACGTGGCGCAGATCGCGGCGAGTTGCTGCGTGTTGCGCAGGCCGCCCCAGTAGTGGTGGTCGGAGAGCACCACCTGGACGGCGCCGCGTGTGAAGGCGTCCTGGATCTCGGCGAAGGTCGTCACGCACATGTTGGTCGCCAGCGGCACGGAGGTGCCGCTGGCGACCCGGGCCATGCGGTCGGTGGTGCTGGCCGGGTCCTCCAGGTACTCCAGCACCTCGCCCAGCTCGCGGGCCACGTACAGCGAGGTCTCCACCGACCAGGCGCCGTTGGGGTCGAGGCGCAGCGGCCGGCCGGGGAAGGCGGCGGCCAGGGCGCGTACGGCGGCGATCTCCTCGTCGGGCGGGAAGACACCGCCCTTGAGTTTGAAGGAGCCGAAGCCGTACGTGTCGGCGAAGCGGCGGGCCTGGGCGACGACGCCTTCCGGGTCGAGGGCGGGACCCCAGTCGTCGGCCTCGCCCTGCCCCTCGGGGTGGGCGGCGAGCCGGTAGAAGAGGTAGGCGCTGTAGTCGACGGCGTCGCGGACCTTGCCGCCGAGCAGCGCGTGCACCGGCAGGCCGAGGTGCTTGCCGAGGGCGTCGAGGCAGGCCACCTCGAAGCCGGAGATGACCGACAGCCGCAGCTTGTCGGCGGTCTGCACACCGCGCAGCCCGCCGACGTCGACGGAGTCGGAGACGTCGGCGGGGTCGCCGCAGACCTCTTCCGCGAGGGTGAACAGCCCGTTCAGATCGCTGACCGTGTGGCCGGGCAGCGCGCGGGCCAGGGGCGCGGCGAGGTCGAGATAGCGGGTGTCGCCGTAGGTCTCGCCCACCCCGGCCGTACCGTCGGCGGTGACGACCTCGATGATGAGGCGGGGCGTGTAGGGCTGGTGGACACCCTGGGTGTTGAGCAGCGGCGGATCGGCGATGAGGATGGGGGTCAGCCGCACCTCGGTGATCACGAGTCCGGCGGAGCGATCTGCTGTCTGCATATGTGAATTACGTTCACCCATAAGTCCAGAGCGTAGGTGCGGTGACCACGGCCGTCAATGCGGCCCCCCGAGCGCGGATGTGACGGACGGGACGCGACGGGGAGAGCGAAGAGCTGGACGACATACCGACTGGTCGGTACGATTTCTGAAGCCACGACGGTGACGAGGAGACGGCATGAGCGATACCGACAACCCCCCGGGTCTCGATCTGGGCCGGCTGCGCGCCCATCTCGACCGGGAGCGGCCGGGGCTGGTCGGCGGCGGCCTGCGCGGCAAGCTCATCGAGGGCGGCCGGTCCAACCTCACGTACTGGGTCACCGACGGCGGCACCGAATGGGTCGTCCGCAGGCCGCCGCTCGGGCACGTCCTGGCCACCGCGCACGACATGACGCGCGAGCACCGGGTGATCAGCGCGCTCGCCGCCACCCCGGTGCCGGTGCCCGGCACGGTGCTGCTGTGCGAGGACGGCGAGGTGATCGGCGCCCCGTTCTACGTCATGGAATTCGTCGAGGGCACCCCCTTCCGCACCGAGAGCCAGCTCAGGGAGCTGGGCGCCGAGCGGACCCGCGAGGTCGTGCTCGCGCTGGTCGACACGCTGGTCGACCTGCACGCGGTGGACCCGGCGGCGGTCGGCCTCGGCGACTTCGGCCGCCCCGAGGGCTATCTGGAACGGCAGTTGCGCCGCTGGGGCAAGCAGCTCGACGCCTCCCGCAGCCGTGAACTGCCCGGCATCGACGCGCTGCACGCCGCGCTCGGCGCGGCCCTGCCCGACTCCCCCGGCGGCGCCGTCATCCACGGCGACTACAAGCTGGACAACGTCCTGGTGGACACCGCCGACCGGCTCACCGCCGTGCTGGACTGGGAGATGTCCACCCTCGGCGACCCGCTCACCGACCTCGGGCTGCTGCTGGTCTACAGCGAGCCGCAGATCGCCTCGGACTTCCCCATCCAGGCGGCGGGCGGCGCGCCCGGCCACCCCTCGGAGGCGGAACTCCTCCAGCGGTACGCCGAGCGGTCCGGCCGCGACGTGTCGACCGTCGACTGGTACACGGCCTTCGCCTGCTACAAGCTCGCCGTCATCTCCGAGGGCATCCACTACCGCTACACCCTCGGGCAGACGATCGGCGCCGGATTCGACCGGATCGGCGGCATCGTTCCCCACTTCGTCGAACGCGGCCTCGACCGGCTCCGGCGGCACGCCGAGCGGCAGGGCCGGCCGCGCCCCTCGCAGGACTCCCCCCGGAAGGAAGGCTGAGCAGCCATGGAATTCGCCTTCGACACCCGTACCGAGGAACTGCGGTCGCGGCTGACCGCGTTCCTCGACGAGCACGTCTACCCCGCCGAGCCGGTCTTCGCCGAGCAGCGCGCCGAGGCCACGGGGGACGACCGGTGGACCGCGCCGCCCGTGGTGGAGGACCTCAAGGCCGAGGCCAGGCGGCAGGGCCTGTGGAATCTCTTCCTGCCCGGCGAGCACGGCGCGGGACTGACCAATCTCCAGTACGCGCCGCTCGCCGAACTCACCGGCCGCAGCCCCCACTTGGCCCCGCCCGCCCTCAACTGCGCCGCTCCCGACACCGGCAACATGGAAGTCCTCAGCGAATTCGGCACCCCCGCCCAGCGCAAGGAGTGGCTGGAGCCGCTGCTCGCCGGGGAGATCAGGTCCGCCTTCGCGATGACCGAGCCGGACGTCGCCTCCTCCGACGCCACCAACATCGAGACGCGGATCGTACGGGACGGCGACTCGTACGTGATCAACGGCCGCAAGTGGTACATCTCCGGGGCGATGAACCCCAAGTGCGCGGTCTTCATCGTCATGGGCAAGACCGACCCGGACGCCGAACGGCACCGCCAGCAGAGCCAGATCCTCGTGCCGCGCGACACCCCCGGCATCGAAGTACGGCGCGGCATGCGGGTGTTCGGCTTCGACGACGGCGACCACGGCGGTCACGCCGAGATCGTCTTCCACGACGTGCGCGTGCCCGCCGGGAATCTGATCGGCGAGGAGGGCGGCGGCTTCGCCATCGCCCAGGCCCGGCTCGGCCCCGGCCGCATCCACCACTGCATGCGGCTGATCGGCATGGCCGAGCGCGCGCTTGAACTCATGTGCCGCCGCGCCGCCTCCCGTGTCGCCTTCGGCAAGCCGCTCGCCGCCCAGGGCGTGGTCCAGGAGTGGATCGCCGAAGCCCGCGTCGAGATCGAGCAGTTGCGGCTCCTCGTCCTCAAGACGGCCTGGCTCATGGACACCGTCGGCAACCAGGGCGCCCACACCGAGATCCAGTCCATCAAGATCGCCACCCCCGTCGCCGTCCAGCGCATCGTCGACCGCGCCATCCAGGTCCACGGCGCCGGCGGCGTCAGCCAGGACTTCCCCCTGTCCCAACTCTTCGCCGCCGCCCGTAGCCTGCGGCTCGCGGACGGACCCGACGAGGTCCACAAGCGCTCGCTCGCCCGCCGCGAGCTGAAGAAGTACCTGACCCCGTAAGGGGACCGCGCCCGCGCGGGGCGATACGCCGGTGTCTTGAGCGGCCCACCGCGGAGGGGTACCTCCGCGGTGGGCGGCGCGCCGGTCTTTTCAGGGGCGCCGAGGGCGTTACGGCTGGACGACCAGCCGGCCGATCGTCGTGCCGTCCGCGACGCGTTGAACGGCCTCGGCGGCGCCGTCGAAAGCCACCCGCTCGCTCACGAGGGGGCGGACGGCCCCGGAAGCCGCCAGCTCGCAGAGCGCCTCGTGGGCCTGGCGGACCGCCACCGGATCGTGGGTGTTGTAGAGCCCCCAGTGGAGACCGAGGATGGCGTAGTTCTTGACGAGGGCGTGGCTGAGCGCGGGCGCGGGGACGGTGCCGCCGGCGAAGCCGACGACGACGATGCGCCCTTCGAAGGCGACGCACTTGGTGGACTTGGTGTAGGAGTCGCCGCCGACGGGGTCGAAGACGACGTTGGCACCGCGTCCGGCGGTGGCTTCCTTGACGACCGCGACGAAGTCCTCCGCGTGCCGGTCCACGACGATGTCGGCGCCGAGCTCACGGGCGGCCTCGGCCTTGTCGGGGCCGCCGACGACACCGATGACGGTGGCGCCCGCGGCCTTGCCGAGCTGGACGGCGGCGCTGCCGACACCGCCCGCGGCGGCGTGCACGAGCAGGGTCTCGCCGGGCCTGAGGGCGGCGCGGCGGTGCAGGGCGAACCAGCCGGTCTGGTAGCCGATGTGGAGGGCGGCGGCCTCGGCGTCGTCCAGGGCCTCGGGCGCGGGCAGCACCCCGGCGGCGGGGACGACGGCGTATTCGGCGAAGGCGCCGCGCGGCAGGGCGGCGGGCGTGATGACGCGGGCGCCGGTGTCCAGGTCCGTGACCCCTTCACCGACGGCGACGACCTCGCCGCAGAATTCCACGCCGGGCGTGAACGGCAGCGGCGGCCGGATCTGGTAGGTGCCCCGGCAGAGCATCGCGTCGGGGAAGTTGACCCCGGCGGCGCGTACCCGCAGCAGCACCTCGCCGGGACCCGGCTCGGGGGTGGGGACCTCGTCGAGGCGCATCGCCTCGCGCGGCTCGCCGTTCTCGTGCACGCGCCATGCCTTCACGTCAAAGCTCCCAGCGGGTCAGTGCCGCCGCACCGAGTGCAGCAGCAGGTCGGAGAATTCGGTGGCGACCTGCTCGGCGGAGAGCGGGCCCTCCGCGTGGTACCAGGTGCCGAGGTGGTGCACGGAGCCGAAGAAGAAGTCGACCACGAGGTCGGGCCGCAGGTCGGCGCGGAAGTGGCCGCCGCGCTGGCCCTCCTCGATCAGGGAGCGGAACTTCTCGTGGTAGCGGCGGCGCTCGGCACGTACCGCCTTCTGCTTCTCCGGGGCGAGCTGGTGGATGGAGCGGAAGAAGATCTTGGTGTCGTCCAGGTTCTGGATGCTGGTGACGACGACGTCGGCGGCGGCCTCGGCGAGCCGGTCGGGCACGGCGGTGTCGCGGGCGGCGATGGCGTCGAGACGTTCGGTCTGGAGCCGCAGCACCCGGCCGTAGATCTCGTGCAGCAGATCGTCCTTGGAGCCGAAGTAGTGGTAGAGCGCGCCCTTGGTGACTCCGGCGGCCTCCACGATCTCCTGGACGGAGGTGCGGTCGTAGCCGCGCTCGGCGAAGAGCCGGGTGGCCTCGGCGAGCAGCCGCTCGGGTACCGCGGCGGTGCCGCCCTCGCCGGAGCCGCCGCTGCCGCCGCCCGTCGCATTGCGTGCCATGGCCTGACCTCTTTCCGTACCCACGTGCCCACGTATCCCCGTACCGACCTGCCGGTGAACCGATGTGGCGCCGTACCGACAAAGCGACGCGCGTTCCGGCCGGTAGGGAACCCTATCCGGCCCGGACCTTGAGTTCGCGCCGGAGGATCTTCCCGGTGGCCGTCTTGGGGAGGTCGCCGAGCACCTCGACCTCGCGCGGGTATTTGAAGGCGGCGAGCCGGTCCTTGCAGTAGGCGACGATCTCCTCGGGCCCCGCGGTGGCGCCGGGCCGCAGGCTGACGTACGCCTTGACGCTCTCGCCGCGGTAGGCGTCGGGGACGCCGACGACGGCCGCCTCGCGGACCGCGGGGTGGGTGTAGAGGACGTCCTCGACCTCGCGCGGCCAGACCTTGAAGCCGGACGCGTTGATCATGTCCTTCTTGCGGTCGACGACGTAGAGCCAGCCGTCCTCGTCCATGAAGCCGATGTCGCCGGTCAGCAGCTCGCCGCCGGGCAGGGCCGCCGCGGACTCCTCCGGCCGGTTCCAGTAGCCCGGTACGACCATCGGTCCGGTGACGGCGATCTCGCCGGATTCGCCGAACGGCACCTCGGCGCCCGTGTCGTCCAGGATCCGGACCATCGTGCCGGGTCCCGGAACGCCGACGGCGAGGGTGCCGGACGCGGGGTCGACGGGGGCCTCGGTGCCGGGCGGGACGCTGGCGCAGGGGGCCGTGCACTCGGTGAGGCCGTAGCCGTTGGCGAGGTAGAGGCCGCCGGAGCGGGCGCGGAAGCCCTCCACCACGGCGGGCGGCAGCGGCGCGCCGCCCGAGGAGATCAGCCGGAAGGACGCGAAGTCCGCGGCGTCGGCGTCGGGCCTGGCCAGCAGCGCCATGAAGGCGGTGGACGGGCCGACGGTGTACGTCGGGCGGTGCTCGCGGAAGGCGTCGAGCACCACGCCCGGCTCGAAGCGGTACGCGAGGACGACGGTGTGTCCGCCCGCCAGCCCCGCCGAGAGCTGGCAGACCATGCCGGTGATGTGGAAGAGCGGCGCGAGCGCGAAGATGACGGCGTCGTCGGCGAAGCCCTGGACGCGTACCTGCCGGTGGGCGTTGAAGGAGATGTTGCCGTGTGTGTTGAGCGCCCCCTTGGGCTTGCCGCTGGTGCCCGAGGTGTAGCTGATCAGCGCGATGTCGCGGGCGGCGGGCAGGGGGACGTCGGGGCGCGGTCCGGCCGCGGCGCGGGCGGCGGTGAGCACGTCGTCCGCGCCCTCACCGGCCTGCGCGGGCGGCCGTTCCCCGGTCAGTACGCGGCTGTCGTCGCGCGTCTGGAGGTCGAATTCGCTGGCGGTCAGCGCGATACGGACCGGCGAGTCGACGACGGTGGCGCGGACGTATCCCTGCCAGGCGCGCTCCGAGCAGAGGATCGCGGCGGCCCCGGCGTCGGTCAGGATGTGCGCCAACTCGCCCTGCTTGTACATGGGGTTGACCGGGATGACGGTGCCGCCCGCCTTCCACGCGGCGAGCAGGCCGACGACGAACTGCGGCACATTTTGCAGCATGACCGCGAGGCGGTCGCCGGGGGCGAAGCCGCGCGCGGCCAGATGCCGGGCCAACCCGTCGGAGAGGGCGTCGAGTTCGCGGTAGCTCAGCGCGCCGTCGAAGTAGGCGAGCGCGCGGTGGTCGGGTATCCGCGCGGCGACGTCGAGGAAGGTGTGCAGGACGGACGGCGGGTGCTCGACGTCCTCGCGCTGCTCGTCGGTGAAGTGCTTGAGCCAGGGCTGGTCGGCGTAGGTCGTCATGCCGGTTCCCCTTCCCGCGCGGGGGCGTTGGCGGATTCCGTGGTCTGCCCGGCTCGCCCTGTGTCCTCGGCTTTCCCGGCCTTCCCCGCGCCCTCGGCTTTCACGGCGTCCTCGGCCTTCCCGGCCTTCCCGGCGCCCTCGGCCTGTCCGGCTTCCTTCGCCCGCAACTCCTCGTAGGTGCGCTGGAGTTTGTTCATGCCGCGGAGCCAGCGGTCGGGTTCCGCGGCGCGGGCCGCGTAATAACCGGCGACCTCGGGGTGCGGCAGGATCAGGAAGCGGTCGGCCGCGATGCCGTCGAGCACCGCCTGGGCGACGTCCTCGGGCTCGATGGCGTTCGGCGCGAGCACGAGGTCGCCCGCGACCCCGGTGGAGCGGAGCATCGCGGTGCGCACGCCCTGCGGGCACACCGCGTGCACGTGGACGCCGCGGTGCCGGTAGGTGAGCGAGAGCCATTCGGCGAAGGCGAGCGCGCCGTGTTTGGTGACCGAGTACGGGGCCGCGCCGATCATCGTCAGCAGTCCGGCGGCCGAGACGGTGGACACGAAGCGCCCCTGCCCGCGCTCCAGCCATTCGGGGAGCAGCGCGCGGGCGGCGCGGACATGGCTCATGACGTTGACGTCCCAGGCCAGCTCCCAGGCGGCGTCGTCCGCCTCGGGGCCGCCGCCGGTGCCGACCCCGGCGTTGGCGCAGAAGATGTCGACGCCGCCGCCGAGCGCGGTGCGGGCGGCGGGCACGATGCCGGAGGCGTCGCCGGGGACGACGGCCGCGCCGATCTCGTCGGCGACCGCGCGGGCGGCGTCGGCGTCCAGGTCGTTCACCACGACCCGGGCGCCCTCGGCGGCGAATCTGCGGGCGAGGGCGGCTCCGATGCCGCCGCCCGCCCCGGTGACGACCACCCGGGCGCCGCGCACTGCTTCCACGACCACGATCGTGTCTCCTTCGACTCGACTCGGCTCCTTCGCATACTAAGCGGTCGGTCACACAATCCGGTAGTGCCGGGCCGGGCGCCGGGGGCGGACCCCGGACGCCGGGGCCTGGGGTCCGCCCGCGCGCCATGTACGTAGCCGGTGCCGCCGCGTACGTAGCCGGTGCGTATTCAGCCGTCCGGGGGATGGACGACACCCGGCCCTGTCGGGATGATGCGGGCGAACCACACCATCACGGCGTATTTCCAGGGGGGCACCATGGCCGTGACCGGCACCTCAGTGACCAGCACCTCAGTGACCAGCGTCCGGCCGTACTGGGATTTGACCTTCGACGCGGACGGCGACCCCGACCCCCGGCAGCGGGACGCGCTGCTGGAGGCGGTCGGGGACCGGACCGATCTGGTGGTCTTCTCGCACGGCTGGAACAACGACATCGCCACCGCGACCGCGCTCTACGACGGCTTCTTCGGCCCCTTCCCCGGCCTGCTGGCCGCCGCGCCGGACCTCCGCTTCGGCTACGTCGGCGTGCACTGGCCGTCGATGCGCTTCAGCGACGAGCCCATCCCCGATTTCCCGCGCACCTCCCCGACGCTCGCCGCGCCCGTGGCGGACGGCGCCGCCGCGTCGGGCGCCGCGCTCGACCCCCTGACCAGGGCCGCGCTCGGCGAGGTCTTCCCCGGCAGCGGACCGACGCTCGACCGGATCGCGGAACTGCTGGCCGAGCGGCCGGAAGCGCCCGAGCGGCTGGACGAATTCGCCGCGCTGGTCCGTACGCTCACCGGACTGCCGCCGAGTCCGGGCGCCGCCGCACGGACTCCCGGCGCACGGGGTCCCGCCGCCTCAGGTCCCGCCGCACAGATTCCCGCCGCACAAGGCGTCGCCGCCCAGAGCCTCCTCGCCGAGGACATGGGCACCGCGCCGGGCGCCGAGCCGCTCCTCTTCACCCAGGACCCCGTCACCACCTGCCTCTCACTGGCCGACGCCCTGGCGACAGCGGGCGCCGAGGTCGCCCCGGCCCAACCCGTCTCCGGCGAGGCGGTGTTCGGCGGGCTCGGCCGGCGCGTGTGGGACGGCGCCAAGGAGTTGCTGCGGCAGGCCACGTACTACGCGATGAAGCGGCGCGCGGGGACCGTCGGGCAGCGCGGGCTCGGGCCGCTGCTCGGGGTGCTGGCGCGCCGGGCGCCCTCGGTCCGGGTCCACCTGATCGGGCACAGCTTCGGCGCGCGGCTGGTGTCCTTCGCCCTGGACGGCATGCCGTCCAGCGTCCGGGTCTCGTCGGTGACCCTGCTCCAAGGGGCCCTCTCGCACTACGCGTTCAGCGGCCCGCAGCCCTTCGACGCGCGGGGCGGGGCGCTGCACGGCAGGCAACAGCGGGTCACCGGGCCCCTGGTGGCCTGCCATTCGCGGCACGACCAGGCGCTCGGCGTGTTCTACCCGCTGGCCTCGCGGCTCGCGGGTGAGGACGAGTCGCTGCTCGGCGACATCGCCCACGCGGGAGCGGATTTGCTCGGCTTCGGCGAACGCTGGGGAGCGCTGGGCCACGACGGCTTCCAAGCTCTGGACGGCGCACCGGAGTTGACCCTGGAGCGGGCCCTGGCCGGTGAGCTGCCGAGGACCGGCTGCGTCAGCGTGGACGCGTCCTCGGTGGTGTGCTCGGGCGGGCCGCCGTCCGGCGCGCACAGCGACATCTGCCACGAGGAGCTGGCCCGCCTGGTGCTGCGCGCCGCGGGCCGGGTCCCCGGCTGAGGACCCGGCCCGCGACTGTCACCGCGCACCGCTCAAGGGCTCACCCCTGAGCGGGACGCGTCACCGGTGTGACGGGAATTCCACCACCTGCTGGAAGGTGGGCCGGTTCTGCCACGCGATCCGGTCGTCCGTGACTCCGCCCAGCGGACGCTGGACGATCGAGTCGGCGCACCACTGGTCACCGGCGGAGCAGCCGCTGTCGTCGGCCGGGTAGACGGTGGCCGCCGGGACGGCCGCCGCCTGCTTCAGCGTGGACAGCAACATGTCGCGGCAGGCGGTCAGTTGGCCGCCGCCGCAGTACGTCTGGTCGAGCGCGCCCTGCACCGGCTTGCCGAGCACCTTGCGCAGATCCTTGTCGGCGTACGACCACCAGCCGTACTGGAAGGCGCTGCCCGCGTGCGAGCCGGTCGGCCCGTGTCCCGCGGACGGCGACTCGTCGATCGCGAGGTTCGCGGCCAGCGCGTTGTAGAGGTCGCTGCCGAGGCCGGGCTGGAACTCGCCCGCGATCAGCAGCGGCCACCACGCGTCCATCACCCGTACCGCGTCCGCGTTGGCGTACGTGTGCGAGCCGGGCGAGGTCTCGTGCCGCTTGGTGCCCGCCGTGCTCCACGCCTCCAACTGCTGTACGGCGGTGGCTTCCTGGGGATCGGTGACCGGTGCGCTGTGGATCACCTGGAGCAGGTCGGGCAGGACGTCCTCACCGCGCAGGTCGGTGAGCGCCGCGTCCGCCATGGCCTTGGTGAGCGCGGCGCGGGTGACGCCGCCCGCCTGGGTGAGCGCCTTCACCCGGTCCTCCAGCAGGTCGGCGCGGTGCACGGAGCCGTTGCCGAAGCCCGCCGAGGTGTACCCCTTGGCCTGCTTGTTGTTCCACGACACGTAGTAGTCCTGGTCGACGGACTGCGGATGCTGCGCGGGCGGGGTGTAGGAGGCGGTGTTGGTCACCGGGTCCCAGCCGCGCCAGTCGTAGGCGGCCTGCGCCCACACCGGGAACGACGGGTCCACGCCGTCCGCCCTGACCGGGTTGGTGCCGCTGTTGTAGTACGCGGTGTGCTGGGAGTCCGCGTAGAACCAGTTGAAGGTGTAGTTGATGTCCTGCGTCGCCCGTTGGAACGAGGCGGCGTCGTGCACGAATCCGGGGTCGTTCAGCTCCTGGAAGCCCAGGATCGAGTCGGCCTCGTGCCGGTACGAACTGCGCAGCGCCGTATAGGCGACGGCCTTGCCGCCGACGGTCGCCCGGTACTGCACCGGGCCGTACGCCGTGCGCCAGACCTGCATGCGGTACGAGCCCGCCGCCGTGGAGTCGGCGACGGTCGGCGACCAGGAGTTGGTGCGTTCCAGCTTCTCCATCGGCACGCACGCGCCGTGCAGCACATAGTGCGTGGAGTCCTGGCACAGCTCCACGGCGTAGGTGTCGGTGACGTCCTGGCTCGCGGAGGTCGCGCTCCAGGCGTAGTCCTGGCCCCGGCCGAGTTCCACGTACATGCCCAGGCCCGCGAAGGACGCGCCGCGCGCGCTGATGCCGGGGCCCTGCAACTCCTGGAGCATCAGCAACTGTGGCGCGAAATAGCCGGTTTGCGGACCGAAGACGGCGACCGGGTGGCCGCTGGCGGTGTGCGCGCCGCTGACCACGAGAGCGTTGGACATTCCCTTCTTCGTGGCGTCGCCGGAGAAGAGGTTGCTCGGCAGCACTCCGGGGCTCTTGGTGGTGGCCTGCTTGGCGCCGCCGGTCGCGTCGTAGACCAGCGGTTCCGGTACGACCGAACCGGCGTCGGGCAGCGCCTGGCCCTTGGCCTGCGCGGGCTTGCCGGCGTACGGGAAGCTGCTGCCGTCGTGCACGGTGGGCGTGGCCTCGGGGTCGTCCCGCTCGCGGAAGGACTCCCAGACCTTGGTGCCCTCGGCGACCCCGTACTTCTGCTGCGCCGCCAGCAGCGACAGCGCGGACTCCACCTCTCCGCCGCCGCCGGTGCCGAACAGCGCGCCGATCACCGAGGCGAGCGCGATCATGTCGGTGAGCTGGAACGGGTCGATCGTACCCGCGTTGGTGATCGCGTCCATGTGCCCGGTGAGGACGTACTCGCCGGGGAAGTAACGGCCGTTCTTGGACTGCGTGATGTAGGCGTTGATGCCGTCGACGTACGCCTGCGCGTCGGCGAGCGCCTGCTGGCCGCGGGCGCCGCCGCTGTTCGCCAGCCGGGTGACCTGGTCCTGGAGGTCGGCCTCGGTGTACGGGGCCTGCCGCCAGAACTCCTGCTCCAGGCCGCGGTTGGCCGCCGCGCCGCCCGCGAACGACGACAGTTCGCCGCGTCCGACGTGCCGGAAGAGGTCCATCAGCCACAGCCGGTCCTGCGCCGCCGCGTATCCGGCGCCGTACTCCGTGCCCTGCCTGGTCGTGCCCTTGATGTGGGGGACGCCCGTCGCCTTGTCACGGGTGATCGTCACGTCCGAGCGCGGGCTGATCACCGAGGCGACCTGGCCCGAAGGGACGCCGAAGGACGAGCTGTTGAAGAAGTTGCTGATGGTCGCGTCGGTCAGCCCTGGGTATCCGTCGGCGAGCGACGAATACGGTCCGAGCTGGTCAGAGGTGTGCGCGGGGCGTGTCCCGAGCACCTTGTTCGCCAGAATGTCCGCGAGCGTGGCGTTGCCGTTCTCGCCAGGCGGCAGAATGTCAGAGCACTGTCCCGCGCAGTAGTCGCCCGAGTTGTCCGCGGCCTGCGCCGCCAGCGGCAACGGGGCCACCAAGGTGGCCCCGAGCGCCAGCAGCGCCGCGGCTGTCGCCGTTCTCCACTTGCCGATCCTGCCCAGCTTGCCGATCCGTCGTGGGGTCCGCAGCGGCATGTCTGCTCCTTCCGGATACCAGTCCCCGGACGTTACCGCCGGTACCTCCTTCCCGGAAGATGAACATGCGTCAGCTTTTCACTTCCCCCACATCCCGCCGCCCCCGACTCCCGCAGCCGCGGGGGCGCGTTGGGGTGAGCGGGCGCGCGTTGGGGTGTGCGGGCACGCGTCGCGGTCAGCGGGGGCACGCCGGGATCAGCGGCGCGCGTCGCGGTCAGCGGGGGCGCAGGACGAAGACGCCCCAGCCGAAGTAGCGCTTGCCGTAGGTGAGATGGCCGCGCCGCTGGTGGTCGAGGAATTCGCGCATGGCCGGTACGTCGGGGTGGTCGGCGGGGGTGCGGCGGAGCCATTCGGAGATCGCGAACCACTGGGGCGCGTAGTAGCGGTCCCAGTTGTCGCCGTCGGCCAGCACCATTTCGACCAGGTCGACGCCCGCCGCCTCGAAGCGGTCCAGGGTGCCGCTGAGCGACACGAAGTCGTCCGGCTCGGTGCCGAGGGCCTCGTACGCCTCCTCCGGAGGTGTCTCGTGCCAGTACGGCTCGCCGATCAGCATGAGTCCGCCGGGGCGCAGCGCGGGCCGCAGCAGCTCGATCGTGCCCGCGAGGCCGTCCCCGATCCAGGTGGCGCCGAGGCACGAGGCGATGTCGAAGGAGGCGGGCTCCGGCTGGTATTTCCCGGCGTCGCCGCGCTCGAAGGTCACGCTCTCCGACACGCCGAATTCCGCGGCCCGCTCGCGCGCCGCCGTCAGGAAGACCTCGCTGAGGTCGACGCCGACACCGCCCGTGCCGTACCGCTTCGCCCAGCCGGCCAGCATCTCGCCCTTCCCGCAGGCGAGGTCGAGGTGCCGCTGCCCCTCCTTCAACCGGCAGATCTCACCGAGCAGCCGCAGCTTCTCCTGGCTGAGGGGGTTGAGGATGCGGTTGTCCGCCTCGGCGATCTCGTGGTGGCGCAGGCTCATGTGGCTCCTTGGCGGTGCTGGTCGTTCACAGGCGGGCTCGGGCGTTCGCGATGGTCCCCGATCGGGATGGCGGGTGCCACTCGTTTTGGCCCGTCGGCTCCGCTCCATAGTGGCCGACGGCGGGGCGACGGCCGTCACCGGTCGGCGGCGTCACCGGCCGACGGGCGTCACCGCCACGGAGCCGCGGTCATCAGGCGTGACGGGTTCCGGGCGGTGACCGAGTCCGCCGAGGGGCTGGTCGCTACCCGCCGGTAGTGCGAGGATCGCGGCGCACGACGCGTGGCGCACGGCGGTACGAGCGGCGGAAGGCGGGAGCGGGCATGGCCCAGTTGCACGATCTGACGGCGGTGGAGCAGGCGGCTGCGGTACGTGAGGGGGCGGTGTCGCCGGTCGAGTTGACCGAGCACTATCTGGAGCGGATCGACCGGCTCGACGCGACGCTCGGCGCGTTCATCACCGTGACGCCGGAGGTCGCCCGCAAGCAGGCGGCGGAGGCCGAGGCGTGGGCGCTGGCCGCGCGGCGCGAGGGCGCGGCCGACGAACTGCCCGTGCTGCACGGCGTCCCGGTGCCGGTCAAGGACCTGAATCTGGTGGCGGGTGTGCGCTGCACCTTCGGTTCCGCGGCCTTCGCGGAGCACGTACCCGACGCCGAGGACCATGTGGCGGCCCGGCTGCGCAAGGCGGGCACGATCCTGCTCGGCAAGACCAACACCCCCGAGTTCGGGCTGCCCTGCTACACCGAGAACCGGCTGGCGCCGCCCGCCCGCACGCCCTGGGACCTGGAGCGGTCGGCGGGCGGTTCGAGCGGTGGCGCCGGGGCGGCGGTGGCGGGCGGCCTCGCGCCGGTCGCGCAGGGCAGCGACGGCGGCGGCTCGATCCGTATCCCGTCCTCGGTTTGCGGGCTGTTCGGCATAAAACCGAGCCGCGGCCGGGTGAGCGGCGGTCCCGTCCTGCACGACGTGAGCGGGCTCAGCACGTCGGGCCCGATCGCCCGTACCGTCGCCGACGCGGCGGCGCTGCTCGACATCCTCGCGGGCCCCGAGGCCGGCGCCCCGTACGGGGCGCCCTCGCTGCCGCCCGGCGAGACCTTCCTCTCCCACGCCCGCCGCGAGCCGGGGCCGCTGCGCGTGGTGGCGCTCGCCGATCCGCCGGTGCCCGGCGTCGCGCTGCACCCCGACTGCCGGGCCGCGCTCGACGGCGCGGCGGGGCTGCTGCGCGAACTGGGCCACGACGTGGACGAGATGGCGCTGCCGGTGGACGACTCGGTGCGGCAGGCGTTCAACGCGGTCTGGTCGGTGATGGCCGCGGCCCGGCCGGTCGCGCCGGGCGACGAGCACTTGCTGATGCCGCTGACCCGGCATCTGCGGGCGGCGGGCGGCAAGGTGTCGGGGCTGGACTTCGCGGGCGCCCTCTACGTCTTCCGCATGCTCGGCCAGCTCATCGCGGACGCGCTCCTGACGTCGTACGACGTGATCCTGACGCCGACGCTCGCGCAGCCGCCCGCCCTGGTCGGGGGCATGCGCGACGACGCGGACCCGACGGCCGAATTCGACGCGATGGCCGCCTTCACGCCCTTCACCCCGCTGTACAACGCGACGGGCCAGCCCGCGGTCAGCGTCCCGCTGCACTGGACGGACGCGGGGCTGCCGATCGGCGTGATGCTGGGCGGGCGGTACGGCGACGAGGCGACGCTGGTGTCGCTGTCGGCGCAGTTGGAACGGGCCAGGCCCTGGGCGGGGCGGCGGCCGGAGCTCTGGTAGCGGCGCGGGAGCCGGGGGTACGGGATCGGCGCGGGAGCCGGGGGTACGGGATCGGCGCGGGAGCCGGGGGTACGGGATCGGCGGCCGGGCGGCGCGAGGGGCGGCCGACCGCGCGGCGGCGATTGACACCCGGCGGCCCCCGAACCATGCTGAGAGTCGCTGAGCAAGCGCTTAGAAACCCCGTAGCGCGCCGTACCGGACCGCCCCTGGAGGCCACCCCATGTCGCAGCCCCGCATCTTCGCTTCGCCGGACGAACTGCGCGCCGCCGTCGGCGAACAGCTCGGCTGGACCGAGTGGCAGGAGATCGACCAGAAGCGGATCGACCTGTTCGCCGAGGCCACCGGGGACCACCAGTGGATCCACGTCGACGCGGAGAAGGCGGCGCTCGGCCCGTTCGGCACGACCATCGCGCACGGCTATCTGACGCTCTCCCTGATCCCGTCCCTCACCCCGCGACTCCTGCTGGTCGAGGGCGTGAAGATGGGCGTCAACTACGGCGTGAACAAGGTGCGTTTCCCCGCTCCCGTACCGGTCGGCTCCCGGCTCCGCGCGACCGCCGAGGTCGCGGAGGTCACCGAGGTGGGCGGCGGCATCCAGCTCGTGACGAAGGTGACCATCGAGCGCGAGGGCGGCGACAAGCCGGTGTGCGTGGCGGAGACAGTCGCCCGCTTCTATCTGTAGCTCTGCGGACGCGTTCGGGCGGCTGTCCGTGGAGGCGTTCGCGCGGGTCGCGCCCTCAGGCCGTGGGCCGCACCATGCGCAGCACGAGGTCGGCGTAGAGCGCGCCGACCTCGTCCGGGGTCCTGCGGCCCTCGGGGTTGAACCAGCGGGCCACGTCGATGCAGAGCGACAGCACGGCGAGCGTGGTCCCGGAGACCTCGGGGACGTCGAATTCGCCCGCCGTCACGCCGTCCTTGATGATCGTGCGGATCGCGTCCTCGCTCTGCCGCCGCAGCGCCACGATCTCCGCGTGGTGCTCGGGGGCGAGCGCGCCCAGCTCGTACTGCACGACCCGCCCGGTCGTGTGGTGCTCGGCGTGCCAGCGGACGAAGGCGCGTACGGCGCTCTCCAGCCGTTCGGCCGGGCTGCCGTCGCCGTCCCTGGCCTCGGAGAGCATGGCGAGCGAGCGCAGGTGGCCGACCTTGCTGATCTGGTAGAGCAGTTCCTCTTTGGTCTTGTAGTGGATGTAGAGCGCGGCGGGGCTCATGCCCGCGCGCCCGGCGATGTCGCGGGTGGTCGTGGCGTGGTAGCCGCGCTCGGCGAACGCCTGCACCGCCGCGATCACCAGCCGCCTCGCGGCGTCGGGGCTGATGTCCCCCCACGCCTCGCCGGTTGTCGCCTCGACGCTCATCGCACGCTCCTCACCGCCGGTCACAGCCGCCACCCTATCGCGGGGCTGAGCAAGCGCTTAGATACTAAGCGGTCGCTCGTCACTTGTCGTGACCAGGGCAGGGGGACGTCGAGACAGGACGTCGAAGCGGTAGGGGGACGCGGTGCGTGGAAGCGGTACGGGTGCCGTACGGGGAGTGCGGTACGGGTGCGCGGTGCGTGGAAGCGGTACGGGTGTCCGGGGAGTGCGGTACGGGTGCGTACAGGTGCGCGGCCTGCGGTCAGAACGCTGATACGCCGGTCAGCGCCCGTCCGATCAGCAGCTTGTGTATCTGGCTGGTGCCTTCGTACAGCGTCATGACCCGCGCGTCCCGCAGCAGCTTGCCCGCCGGGTACTCGTCGATGTAGCCGTAGCCGCCGAAGACCTGGAGGGCGTTGTTGGCACAGCGCACGGCGGCCTCGCTCGCGTAGAGCTTGGCGACCGAGGACTCGGTGGCGAAGGGCAGCCCGCGGTCGATCAGGTCGGCGACCCGCCAGGTGAGCAGCCGGGCCGCGTCCACGTCCACCACGATGTCGGCGAGCAGCTCCTGGACGAGCTGACGCCCGGCGATCGGCGCGCCGAACTGCTCGCGCTCCCCCGCGTACGCCACCGCCGCGTCCAGGCACGCCTGGGCGATGCCGACACAGCCCGCCGCGACCGACATCCGCCCCTTGGCCAGCGCGGACATCGCCACGGAGAAGCCCTTGCCCTCGGGCGCGAGCATCGCGGAGGCCGGGACGCGGACGCCGTCGAGGACCAGCTCGGCCGTCGCCTGCCCGCGCAGCCCGAGCTTGCCGTGGATCTCTCGGCGGGTCAGGCCCGCCGTGTCGGTCGGCACCAGGAAGGCGCTGACGCCCTTGTGCCCCTCGTCGGCGCGGCCGGTGCGGGCGAAGAGCAGGACGACATCGGCCCAGGTGCCGTTGGTGATGAACATCTTGCTGCCGGTGATCACGTACGAGTCGCCGTCCCGTACCGCGCGGGTGGTGAGATTCGCGGCGTCCGAACCGGTGCCCGGCTCGGTCAGCCCGAAGCAGCCGACCGCGTCGCCCGCGGTGAGCCGGGGCAGCCACGCGCGCTTGTGCTCCTCGCTCCCCCAGCGCGCGATCGACTTGGCGACCAGGCCGAGCGAGACCGAGACGATGCCGCGCACGGAGGAGTCGCCGCGGCCCAGCTCCTCGGTCACCAGGCAGTAGGCGAGGTGGTCGCCGCCGGAGCCGCCGTACTTCTCGTCGACGGTCAGCCCCAGGAAACCGAGCGCGCCGAGCTTCTTCACGATGGCGCGGTCCACGCTCTCGGCGCGGTCCCACGCCACCGCGTTCGGCGCGATCTCGCGCTCGGTGAAGTCCCTGGCCAGCTCCTTGACGGCGGCCTGCTCCTCGGTCAGCTCAAGGTTCACTGCGTTGTCACCGCATCCCACGATCGTCCGGACGATCCTTCGAAACTACCACCGCTAGTTTTCGGGCGGCAGGCTCTACTATGTGCCGCATGGCCCGCCCCCGCAAGCCCCTGCTCAGTCGCGACCGGATCGTCACGGCGGCCCTCGCCCTCATCGACGAGGAGGGTCTGGCGGCCCTGTCCACCCGGCGGCTCGCGGCCGAACTGGGCGTGAGCGGGCCCTCCCTCTACAACCACTTCGCCACCAAGGAAGCCATCCTCGACGCGGCGGCCGACACCGTCGTCACCCAGGTCGACCTGTCGATGTTCGGTGACGGCAGGGACTGGCGGCAGGCGCTGCTCGACTGGGGCCGCTCCTATCGCGCCGCCCTCACCGACCACCCGCACATCGTGCCGTTCCTCGCCGTCGGGCCCGGCCTGCGGCCCGCCGGGCTCCGGATGGCCGACGCCGTCTTCGGCGGCATGGTCGAGGCGGGCTGGCCGCCCGCCCACGCCACCCGGATCGGCGCCCTCATGCGCTACTTCGTCACCGGCTCCGCGCTCGGCTCCTTCGCGGGCGGCTTCGTCGGCGACGCGGACGTCTACGACCCCGCCGACTATCCGCACCTCGGCCAGGCCCACCTCCTCGCCAAGCACCAGCGGCAGATCGACAGCGGCGCCTTCGAGACGGGGCTGCGCGCGCTGATCGACGGTCTGGCCGTGCAGTTCGAGGCGCTCGCGGGCCCGGGAACCGCCCCGGCGTGAGCCCCCGGGGGGGGTGGCCTCCCGGCGGGAAATCCGGGGGCGGACCGGCCGCGCCTGCTGACAGGATGGCGCCATGTCAGAACCGGTCCCGCAGGGCCCCGAGCCCGACTTCGTCCAGGTCAACTACCGCAAATACGACGGCACTCTGCACTGGAATCTGCGGATGCGGCGGCTCGGTGAGGACGAGCACGGCGTATGGCTCGGCCTCCCCGGCTTCGGCCTGGTGCGCAAGGGCCACAACCCCCACGTCCCGATCCCCGAGGCGCACATCATCCTCTTCCCGCGCGACGCCTGGTGGACGGCGACCTTCAACGCCGCGCCCCGCCGCACCGAGATCTACTGCGACATCACCACCCCGCCGCGGTGGCCGTCCCCCGCCGAGGTCACCATGGTCGACCTCGACCTGGACGTCCTGCTCAAGCGCGGCGCCGACCTGCCGATCCTGGTCGACGAGGACGAATTCGCCGAGCACCAGGTGCGGTACGGCTACCCCGCCGATGTGATCGGCGCCGCCGAATCCGCCGCCGCGTGGCTGATGACGGCGGTGGCGGAGGGCACCGGTCCCTTCGACGGCACTCACCGGCACTGGCTGGCGATGGTCGACGGCGCGCAGGCGTAGACGTACGCCTAGACGTACGCCTAGGGACGCGCCCGCTGACAGCGGCGGGTGCGCGGTCCCGCGGGAATCCGGCCCGACCGACCGGTCAGAAGACCACCAGCGCCCGGCCGCCGCGCCCGGCGGTCATCGCCTCGAAGGCCGCCGGGATGCCGTCGAGCGTGATGCGGTCGGTGACCATGGCGGACAGGTCGAGGCGGCCCGCCCGTACGTGCTCGGCGAGCACCGGCAGATCCACGGCCGGGTCGCAGTTTCCGTACACGCAGCCGGAGAGCGTGCGGCCGAAGTAGAAGAGTTCCAGCGCGGTGAAGGTGACCTGCTGGTCCTGGCCGCCGATGCCGACCACCGTCGTACGGCCGCCGCGGCGCGTGGAGGACCAGGCGGTGCGGATGGTGTCGGCGCGGCCCACGCACTCGATGGCCGCGTCGGCGCCGAAGCCGTCGGTGAGCTTGCGGATCCGCTTGGCCGTGTCGTCCCCGGAGACGACGAAGTCGGTGGCGCCGGCCGCCCGCGCCAGCTCCTCCTTGGCGGGCGCGACATCGACCGCGATGATCCGCTCGGCGCCCGCGATCCGCGCCGACTGGAGCACGGCGAGCCCCACGCCGCCGACCCCGTAGACGGCGACGCTCTCGCCGGTACGGATCCGCGCCGAGTGGTGCACCGCGCCGTAGCCGGTGAGTACGGCGCAGCCGAGCAGCGCGGCGTCGGTGAGCGGGACGCCGTCGGGGAGCGGCAGGACCGCGCCCGCGGCGACCACGGTCTCCTCGGCGAAGACGGCGGTGCCCAGGCCCGGGTAGAGCGGGCTGCCGTCGGCGGCCAGCGTGGCGTACGGACTGGCGGCTGCCGTGGCGGAGTTGGCACACAGCCAGGGCTCGGCGAGGCCGCAGAAGTGGCAGTCGCCGCAAGCGGGCGCCCAGTTGAGGACCACGCGGTCGCCGGGGGCGAGATGGGCGACGCCGTCTCCGACCGCCACCACCGTGCCCGCGCCCTCATGGCCGAGGACGGCGGGTACCGGCTGGCGCAGCGTCCCGTTGGACAGCGACAGGTCGGAGTGGCACACGCCCGCCGCCGCCAGCCGGACCCGGACCTGTCCGGGTCCGGGGTCGGGCAGCTCGATGTCGGCGACGGCCAGCGGCGCGTTGACGGCGGGCAGGACGGCTGCGCGTACCACGAGGTCTCCTGGGTGCGGGGCTGCGAGCGGATCCGGATGCGGACGGATGCGGTCGGGGGCTGACGGATGCGGGTGCGGATGCGGGTGCGGATGCGGGTGCGGATGCGGACGAGCGGGCGTGAGCGGGGTGGGGCAACGGGCCGGTCGGACCGGGTCGGCCGGGGTGATCCTGGTCGACCGAGCCGGCCCGAACGGGTCGGGAGGGGCGGGCGGTTCGTGCGGTTCAGCCAGGTCGGGCGGTCCTGGGGTCCTGCGGTCCTGCGGTCAGAACTGGAGGGACTTGGTCTGGAGGTACTCCGCCAGCCCGTGCGCGCCCAGCTCGCGGCCGACTCCGGACTGCTTGTAACCGCCGAAGGGCGCCAGCGGGTTGAACCGGCCGCCGTTGATGTCGACCTGTCCGGTGTCCATCCGGCGGGCGAAAGCGACGGCCTCCGCGTCGTCGGCGCCCCAGACCGCGCCCGCGAGCCCGTAGACCGTGCCGTTGGCGATGCGCAGGGCGTCGTCCTCGTCCTCGTACCTGATCAGGGCGACGACCGGGCCGAAGATCTCCTCCTGGGCGATCGTCATACCGGGGTCGACGTCGGCGAAGACGGTGGGGCGTACGTAGTAGCCGGTCTCCAGTCCGTCCGGCGCGTCGGGGCCGCCGACGACGATCCGCGCGCCTTCCGCGGCGCCGCGCCGTATGTAGCCGCGCACCCGCTCGCGCTGCTTGGCGTTGACGACCGGGCCGAGCCGTTCGCCGGGTACGTACTTGGCGGCTGCCGCGGTGGCCGCCTCGACGGCTTCGTCGTAGCGCGCGGAGTCGACGAGGATCCGGGTCCAGGCGCTGCACGTCTGGCCGGAGTTGGCGAAGACGTTGGCGATGCCGACGTTGACGGCGCGGGCGAGGTCGGCGCCGGGGAGGATGACGTTCGCGGACTTTCCGCCCAGTTCGAGCGCGACGCGCTTGACGGCCGCGCCCGCGGTGGCGCCGATCTGCCGTCCGACCGCGGTGGAACCGGTGAAGGAGACCATGTCCACGCCTGGGTGCTCGGCGAGCGCCTGTCCGGCGACCGGGCCGAGGCCGGTGACCAGGTTGAAGACTCCGGCGGGGAGCCCGGCCTCGTCGAGGATCGCGGCGAAGAGCTGGGCGACCAGCGGGGTGTCCTCCGCGGGCTTGAGCACCACGGTGCAGCCCGCGGCCAGCGCGGGGGCGGCCTTGGCGACGACCTGGTGCAGCGGGTAGTTCCACGGCGTGATCGCGCCGACGACGCCGACCGGCTCCTGGAACACCCGTGAGTTGCCGACCTGTTCCTCGAAGCCGTACCCGGCGGCGAGCGCGGCGAAGCTGCCCATGACGGCGGTGGGCATGTCGGTGTGGACGGCGGCGGCGAAGGCGGGCGGGGCGCCCAGCTCGGCGGCGACGGTCGCGGCGATCTCCTCGCGGCGCGCCGCCATCAGGTCGCGTACCGCGCCGAGTATCGCGCCGCGTTCCGCGGGCGGGGTGGCCGCCCAGCCGGGCAGGGCGGCGCGCGCGGCGCGTACGGCCTCGTCCACGTCCTCCGCGGTGCCCGCGGGCACCTGTCCGATGACCTTCTCGGTCACCGGGTTGACGACGTCGATCCGGCCGCCGCCCGCGGCGGGGCGCCACTTCCCGCCGATGTACTGGGCGTCGCGCGATGTCACCAGGTCCTGTGCGCCCTCTGCCGTACCGTCCACCGTTGCTGCCCTCCGGGGTCACCGCTCTGCGTCCGACGCCCAAACTAGCGCCGTTAGTTTTTTGTGGCCAGGGTGTGTCGCGTGCCGTCAGTCACGTCGCGCCGGGAACACCCGACGACCCGGGCTCCGCGCGGGGCCGGGCCGGGCCCGTGACGTCCGGCCGCCCTCCCCGGGCGACCCGCGCCCAGGGGTCCCGTGCCCCGCTGTCCGGGTGTCACACCACTCGGCGGCGCCGTGTCACCCGGCCGTGTCACGGGCGCGGCGCGGGTCAGCGGACGGCCTCCATCCGTATCGGGAATCCGTTGAGCACGGCCGTGCCGGAGAGCGGGTCGAGCCGCGTGCCGTCGAGCAACTGATTGACGTTGACGCCCGGCTCGCGGGCCGCCTCGGTCAGCCGGGTGCCCTCGCGGTCGTGACCCCAGCCGTGCGGCACGCTGACCACTCCGGGGCGCAGCGCGTCGGTGATCTCGACGGCCGCGGTGATCTCCCCGCCGTCGCCCTTGATCAGGGCGAGCGCCCCGTCGGCCAGCCCGAGCCGGGCCGCGTCGACGGGGTGTATCTGCGCCGTGCAGCGGTTGGTGCCGCCGGTGAGCGCGGGCACATTGTGCATCCAGGAGTTGTTGGACCGCAGATGGCGGCGCCCGATGAGGACCAGCCCTTCGCCGTCCGCGCCGCGCGTCACCGCGGCCCGCAGCCGCGGCAGATCGGCGGCAATGGCCTCGGGCGCCAGCTCGACCGTGCCGGACGGTGTCCGCAGCACCTCGGGCACGCGCGGGCGCAGCGGGCCGAGGTCGATGCCGTGCGGCCGGTCCAGGACCCTCGCCAGGGTGAGGCCGTCGGGGTCGGCGCCGAAGCCGTCGCCGTACGGGCCGAGGCGCAGCATCATGTCGAGCCGCCGCTCGTATCCGGTGCTCCCGCCGAGCGCGGCGGACAGCTCCGCGACGTCCCGGCCGTGGACCGGCGAGTGCGGGTCGCCGGTCTCGGCGGTGAGCTTGCGGACCACCGCCTGTTCGTCCACGAGCGCGGGGTCGGCTCCCTGGCCCCGGGTCTGTCCCAGGACGGCGAGGATCAGCCGGGCGTGGATCTCCGGTTCGTCCAGCAGTCCGTCCTCCAGCGGCACCGCGGGCGGGCTGTAGCGGACGGTGTTGCGGACCGCGAGCGTGCTGAAGGCGAAGTCGTAGTGCGCGCTCTGCGCGGGCGGGGGCGGCGGCAGCACCACATCGGCGTGGCGCGAGGTCTCGTTGAGATACGGATCGACGCTGACCATGAAGTCCAGGCCGTCCAGGGCGCGGTCGAGCCGCAGGCCGTCGGGGGCGGACAGCACCGGGTTGGCCGCGACCACGACGAGGGCGCGCAGGCGGCCGTCCCCGGGGGTGTCGATCTCCTCGGCGAGGGCGGCGGCGGGCAGTTCGCCCTTGACCTCGGGGTGTCCCGAGACCCGGCTGTGCCAGCGGCCGACGCGGAATCCCTTGCCGGGGCCGGGCGGTCGGGGCGCCCGCGCGGTGGCCGCGAGCGGGAACATGGCACCGCCCGGCCGGTCCAGATTGCCGGTCAGCGCGTTGAGCACGTCGACCGCCCAGCTCGCCAGGGTGCCGAATTCCACGGCGGTGCTGCCGAGCCGCCCGTAGACCACGGCGCGCTCGGCCGCCGCCAACTCGCGCGCCAGGGCCCGGATGTCGTCGGCCGGGACGTCGCAATACGCGGCGACCGCCTCCGGCGCGAAATCCGTCACCAGGTCGCGTACTTCGGCCACACCGCTGAGCCACGGGGTCAGTTCGCCGGGGTCCGCGAGCCCTTCGGCGAACAGTGTCCTGACCATGGCGAGCAGCAGGGCCGCGTCGGTGCCGGGCCTGGGCGCCACATGGCGGTCGGCGGCGCGGGCGGTCCTGGTGCGGTGCGGGTCGATGACGACGAGTCTGCCGCCGCGCCGCCGCAGCGCCTTGAGCTTGCCGGGGAAGTCGGCGGCGGTGGCCAGACTGCCGTTGGACACCAGCGGGTTCGCGCCGATGAGCAGCAGATGGTCGGTGCGGTCCAGGTCGGGCACCGGGATCGCGTTCGGGTCGCCGAAGAGGTAGCCGCAGGACACGTGCTTGGGCATCTGGTCGAGCGTGCTCGCGGTGAAGACGCGGCGGGTGCGCAGCGCGCCGATGAGCTGCGCGGGGTAGAGGCCGCCCGCCATCGTGTGCACATTGGGGTTGCCGAGGACGACGCCGACCGCGTCACCGCCGTGCGCTCCGGTGACCGCGCCGATCCCGGCGGCGACGGCCGCGTACGCCTCGTCCCACGTCGCCTCGGTCAGCCGGCCCTCGCGGCGCACCAGGGGGCGCCGCAGCCGGTCGGGGTCGGCGTCGAGCGCGCCGAAAGCGGCGCCCTTGGGGCAGATGAAGCCTGCGCTGAACACGTCGTCCCGGTCGCCGCGGGCATGCGTCACCCGTCCGTCGTCGACGGACAGCGTGAGGCCGCAGGTGGCCTCGCAGAGCGGACAGATGCGCAGGGCGGTTCGGGTCATCGGGGACTCCCCTGGACGGGCGGCGACGTTGGCGCGCGGTCGTCTTCGACATTACCCGGCGGTACTGACAACGACCCCTGGAGCGGGCATCGGGCCTCGCGAGGGCGGGTGCGGGAGATCCGGGAAGGGGCGGGGAGGCCCGGGGACCTGGGGGCCTGGGGGCCTGGGGGCCTGGGGGCCTGGGGGCCTGGGGGCCTGGGAGATCAGTCCAGGACGGTCGCGAGATAGGCCCGGATCAGCTCCTTCGTCTCGGAGATCACCCCGGGGTCGCCCGACGGGTCGGTGCGGAAGGCGAGTTGCAGCGCGGCGTCCGCCGTCTCGACGGCGATCACCAGGGCCAGCCGCAGCCGGGGTTCCGAGGGGTCGACCGAGAGCCGTTCCCCGAGCAGCGCGGGCAGCCGGTCGGCGAGGTCGTGGTTGGTCTCGCCCGGCACGCCGAAGTCGACCAGCGCGAAACCGGGCGCGGTGCGCTTCATGGCGGTGTACTCGTCGACCAGGATGTTCACCGCCGTGCGCCAGTCGGGGTCGGTGCCGGGCTCCGCGAGACGCGCGGCCGTACGGTCGAGGAATTCGTCGAGGTTGCGGTGGGCGAGGGCGTCCGCGAGGGCGCGCTTGTCGGAGAAGAAACGGTAGACCGACCCGATGGGGACGCCCGCGCGGGCGGCGACGGCGCGGGTGCTGAGACGCTCGTAACCGCCCTCGTCCAATAGCCGGGCGCAGGCGTCGAGGATGCGTTCCAGGCGTTCGGTGCTGCGCTGCTGCACCGGTGCGCGGCGCAGTCCGCTGTCCGCGCCCACGGCCCGTGGCACGGCTCCCTCAGCCCTTCGCGGCGAGCGCGTCGAAGAGCTTGCGCAGGTCCGCGAGGGCTTCCGCCAGGGCGGCCGGCGGGTCGTCGGCCCTGACGATCGCCATCGCGCTCTCGCTGAGTCCGCCGTAGAGCATCGACGTCAGCGGGTCGGCGGGGCGCTGCGAGATCGCGCCCGCCTTGATGGCGTACTTCACGCCGCGCAGGGTGAGTTGGCGGCAGTTGACGCCGAGGTCGCGCATCGCCTCCCAGCCGAGCGCGCCCGGAGCGTCGAAGAGCGTGATGCGCTGCACCTCGGGGTCCAAGGACGCCTCCAGATAGGCGCGGCTGCTCTCGTAGACCGCCTCCCACGGGTCGGCGACCTGGAGATACGCGGTCGAGATCCGTTGGGCGAGACGTTCCTGCTCGCGGGTGTAGACGGCGCTGAAGAGCTGCCTCTTGCCGGAGAAGTGGTGGTACAGGGCGCCTTTGGTGACGCCCGCCCGCTCGCAGACCGCGTCCAGCGAGGTGGCCGCGTAGCCCTCGGCGGCGAACAGCGCGCGCGCCGCGGTGAGCAGGTCCTCGACGGTGGCGTCCGACCGCTCGCGCTGCGTGGGGCGTGCCGCCGTCCTGCGGGCCGGGACGGTGCCCGTCCCGCTTCCGGTGCCTGTGCGCGGTGCTGCCACGGCGGCGCCCTCCTGTCGTTCGCGATGCCCTTCCCACCCTAGGGCCTGCCCACTCTTGACACGCACATACCTTCGGTATGTATTTTCATACCGTCAGTATGTACTCCCAGTATGTTTCTCGCTGCCAAGGCAAGGACGGCCCATGTCCTCCCCCGCTTCCACCCTCCCCGCACCGCCCGGCTCAGGACGGACCCCGGACGTCAGACCGGGGCTCGTCCTGCTGCTCAGCGCGGGCGCCACCTTCATCGCGTTCCTCGACGCCACCGTGGTCAACGTCGCTTTCCCCGACCTGGCCGAGAGCTTCCCCGCCGACCGCGTGTCCGACCTGTCGTGGGTCGTGAGCAGCTACGCGGTGCTCTTCGCCGCGCTGCTCACCCCCGCGGGACGCATAGCCGACGCCTTCGGCCGCAAGCGCGTCTTCCTGCTGTCGCTCACCGGCTTCACGGTCGCCTCCGCCTTGTGCGCCGCCGCGCCCGGCCTGCCCTGGCTGATCGCCGCCCGCGCCCTCCAGGGCGCCGCCGCGGCCGGGATGATCCCGGCCGCACTCGGGCTGCTGCTCGCCACCACGCCCCCCGCCGGGCTCGCGGCGGCGATCGGTGTCTGGGGCGCCGCGGGCTCGATGGCCAGCGCCGCCGGGCCGAGCCTGGGCGGTCTGCTAGTCGACGCCTTCGGCTGGCGCTCCGTTTTCCTCATCAATGTGCCAGTGGGCATCCTCCTGGTGGCCGCGGGACTGCGCGGCCTGCCGGAACGCGTCGGCGCGGAACGGCGGTTTCCCGACCCGCTGGGCACGCTCGCCGTCACCCTGGGCATCGGCCTCCTGGTGCTCGGCCTCAGCAAGGGCAGCGACTGGGGCTGGGCGTCCGCGGCCACTGTGGGCAGCACATTGTGCGGCGCGGCACTGCTCGTCGTGGCGCTCGTCCGTTCCACGCACCAGGTGACGCCCGCCGTCGAGACCGGCCTGTTCCGCGACCGCGCCTTCGCCGTCGCCTCCGCCGCAGCCGCTTTCGCCGGGGCCGCGCTCTTCGCCTGGATGCTCTGCGGACCGCTGTTCCTCACCACCGTGTGGCACTACTCGGTCCTCAAGGCGGGCTTCGCCCTCACACCCGGCGCGCTCACCTCCGCGGTGGCCGCCCTGGTGGTCGGCAAGCGCGCCCGGCCGCACCATCTGCCCGCCGTTGTCGCCGTGTCCATGGCCGCCTTCGCCGCGGTGAGCGTCTGGACCTGGTTCCAACTCGGCACCGACACCCGTTTCCTGGCGCTGTGGCTGCCCATGGGCCTGATCGGCGGCGCCGCCTTCGGGGCCACGCTCACCGCCCTGTCCACCGCCGCCGCGACATCGCTGCCGCCCCGGCAGTTCGCCTCGGGCGTCGGCATGACCACCACCGCGCGGCAGTTGGGCGGCGCGCTCGGCGTCGCCGCGACCGCCTCGGTCATCGCCGCCCACGGCCTGGACGGGACGCGGGCGTTCCGCGAGGTGTTCCTCGTCTGCGCCGCGCTTGCCGCCGTCGCCGCCGTGGTCGGCCTCGGCCTGACCCGCACCCTTGCCAAGGAGTCCTGAGATGACGCAGCACGGCGACGCCGTTCCCGTTCCCCTCCCCGATCCCCTCCCCGCTCCCGATCCCGATCCCGATCCCGATCCCGCTCAGAGTCCCGTCCCCGATCCCGATCCCGTCCCCGATCCCGTCCTCAGCGCGGTCAGCGCCTTCTCCGCCACCTATGCGGCCAATCACCCGGCGGAGGCCGCCGACCCCCACTGCCTGTCACCCGAGGAGAGCGACCGGCTGCTGCGCGGCGCGCCCTGGAAGCGCTTCGCGGTCGTCGGCGACAGCATCGCCGAGGGCCTGGGCGACCCCGTGCCCGGCTACCGCACCGTGCCCTGGGCCGACCGCACCGCGGAGGCCCTGCGCCGGGTCGTGCCGGAGCTGACGTATCTCAACCTCGGCATGCGCGGTCTCACCGCGGGCCAGGTACGCGCCGACCAGGCCGAGCGCGCCGCGCGCTTCGCGCCCGACCTGGTCGCGATCGTCTGCGGCGGCAACGACCTGCTGCTGCCCGGCTTCTCCCCCGAGGTGCTGGAGAAGGAGCTCGACCTGCTCTTCGCCCGGCTGGCCGCGCCCGGCAGGACCCTGTTCGCGTACGCGCTGATGAATGTCGCGGCGGCCGTGCCGGAACTGCGCGGCGGCCCGCTGGAGACCGGCGTCGCCGTCCTCAATCAGGTGACCCGGATGGTCGCGGAGCGCTACGGCGCGGTGGTCGTCGAGATGTACGACCATCCCGCCGTCGCCGACCGCGACCTGTACAGCGCCGACCTGGTGCACGCCTCGGCGCGCGGCCACGCGGTCTCGGCCGCGGCCACCGTCCGGGCCCTGGCAGCGGAGTTTTCCACAGGCTCGGGCTGAGGGTTGCCGCCGTGATTCCTATGGTTCAGCATAGGAATCACGGACGAGACCCCACCGGGAGCAGACCATGAACGCCACGAACGCCGTGAACGGGCCGGGCGGCGCCGACGCCGAGGACGGCAAGGACCTGCCGTACTCCTCGGGCTTCGGCAACGAGCACAGCAGCGAAGCCGTGGCGGGCGCGCTCCCGGAGGGGCGCAACTCACCGCAGCGCGCCCCCTTCGGGCTCTACGCGGAACAGCTCAGCGGCACCGCGTTCACCGAGCCGCGCGCCCGCAACCGACGGAGCTGGCTCTACCGGATCCGGCCCTCGGCCGCCCATCCGCCCTTCCGCCGGGTCCCCAACGGCCAGGTGCGCAGCGCCCCGTTCCTGGACGTGGAGCCCGACCCCAACCGGCTGCGCTGGGGCCCGCTGCCGATGCCGCAGGAGCCGACGGATTTCGTGACCGGCCTGGTCACGGTCGGTGGCAACGGCGATGTGCTGCGCCGTGAGGGCATCGGCATCCACTGGTACGCGGCCAACCTTTCGATGCACAACCGGGTGTTCTCCTCCTCGGACGGCGAGTTCCTGATCGTGCCGCAGCGGGGCGCCCTGCTGCTGCGGACCGAGTTGGGGCTGATCCGCGCCGATCCGGGCGAGGTCGCGCTGATCCCGCGCGGCGTCCGCTTCCGCGTCGAGCTGCCGGACGGCACGGCGAGCGGCTACGTCTGCGAGAACTACGGCCAGCCCTTCCAGCTCCCGGAGTTGGGCCCGATCGGTGCGAACGGACTGGCCAACGCGCGGGACTTCCGCGTCCCGGTCGCCGCCTACGAGGACCGGGACGAGCAGACGGAGGTGGTCAACAAATTCGGCGGCAATCTCTGGGCCGCGGTCTACGACCACTCGCCGCTCGACGTGGTCGCCTGGCACGGCAGCCATGTGCCGTACGTGTACGACCTGCACCGCTTCAACGTGCTGGGGTCGCTCAGCTACGACCACCCCGACCCGTCGATCTTCACGGTGCTCACCTCGCCCTCGGACACGCCGGGGCTCGCGGGCGCGGACTTCGTGGTCTTCGCCCCCCGCTGGCTGGTCGGCGAGGACACCTTCAGGCCGCCGTACTTCCACCGCAATGTGATGACCGAGTTCATGGGCCTGATCGAGGGGGCGTACGACGCCAAGGCCGAGGGCTTCGTGCCCGGCGGCGCCTCGCTGCACAACATGATGTCGGCGCACGGACCTGACCGGGCCACCTTCGACAAGGCGAGCGCCGCCGAACTGGCGCCGCAGCGCGTGGACGACGGGCTGGCGTTCATGTTCGAGACCCGTTGGCCGGTCGTGCCCACCGAGTTCGCACTGAACGGGGAGCACCGGCAGGGGGGCTACGACCGGGTGTGGGAGGGGCTTGCGAGAAACTTCCGGCCGTGACGTCCTTCGCCCCCGACTCCCTCGTCCTGAACCGCAAGCTGCCGCTGTGGTACCAGGTCTCGCAGTCGTTGCGCGCCTCGATACTGGGCCGCCACGCGCAGGCCCCGCTGCGGCTGCCCACCGAGGACGAGCTGGCCGGGCACTACGGGGTGAGCGTCCTCACCATGCGGCAGGCGCTCAAGGAGCTGGAGGACGAGGGCCTGATCAGCCGGCACCGCAGGCGTGGCACCTTCATCGAGCCGACGGCGCTGCGCGGGGCGCCGGTGAAGCTGCTCGGCTCGGTGGACGCGATCGTGGCGCAGCAGTCCGGCGGCCGTACGGCGGTGCTGCGCTACGGTTCCGAGCCGCTGCCGCCGGGGGCCGCCGAGCACTTCCCCGACCTCGACCGGGCCATGGCCTACCGCAGGCTGCGCTGCGACGAGAGCGGTGAGCCCACCAACTGGGCGGAGAATTTCGTACGTCCGGAACTCGGCGCCCGGATCGACCTCGCCGACCTGGAGCGGTGGCCGATGACGAAGGTGCTGCGGGACGTGCTCGGCGTGCGGATCAGCCGGATCACCGACACCGTGGAGGCGCGGCTGGCCGACCCCGAGACGGCGCGGCTGCTGCAAGTGCCGCTGCTGAGCCCGATATTGCACTACACCGGGGTGACCTACGACGAGTCGGGCCGGGCGGTGGACGTGGTGCGCATCCATTACCGGGGTGACCGCTTCTCGTTCACGGTGACGATGGAGGCGCCCTGAGGGTCGTCAGTAGCATGCGTGCGGTGAGCAATGACGCGCCTTTGCTGCACGACGTGATGCCGTGGTCCGTACGCCCGTTGCGGATCGGCCGCGGCTGGCCGATGGCCGCGGAGCCTTCCTGTCTGCGTGCCCGGTGGGCGCTGTTCACCGGCACCGCGGACCAGGACGCCCGGTCGGCGCTGCTGCATCCGACGCGGGCCAGGAATCTGCACACGCCCGTCGCGCAGTTGCCGGGCCACCGCACCCCGACCACCGCGCTGGCCGGCGAGACCGGTCGCTGCCCCGAGCCGGTACGGGTGCAGCACGGCCCGTACGACCGGCAGTGGCTGATACCCGACCACCGGCTGATCGACGTGGCGCGGGCCGAGATATGGCGGACGGCCGACGACCGGCAGGTCTTCGCGCTGGAACAGGCGTATCAGGCGCGGCCCGCGTCGGTGGCGGAGTCCGGGGCGCCGGAGCCCGCCGTGGTGTTCTGCGCGCTGCTGCCCGACGGGCGCTCCCCTGCCGGGCGGCCGGGCTGGATACGGCCGCTGTTCCGGCAGCCGGGCGGCCGGGACCCCAACATCGCGCCGGGACTGACCGCCCTGCTCTCCGCGCGGCTGGGCACCGAGGTCGCCGCAGCGGACGTGCTGGCCTGGATCGGCGCGGCGGCGCGGCCGGGCCCCGGCGGCGCCCTCGTACCGCTGCCCCGTGATCCCGCGCTCTGGCAGGAGGGGCTGGCGCTCGGGCGCCGGACGCTGTGGCTCCAGACCCACGGGGCGCGGTTCGCCGATCCCGCCGAGGGACGCGACGCCGGTCGGCTCCGGCTGCCCGGAGGAAGCCGCCCTTACGTCCGGTCGCCGCTGCCGGACACCCCGGCCGCCGGGGAGTTGTCGTACGACCCGGACGAGCGGGCGCTGCTGATCGGTGACGGCCGGATCTCGCCGGTCTCACCGGCCGCCTGGGAGGTCACCGCGGGTGGGGTGCGGGTGATCGAGGCGTGGTTCGAGCGGCGTACGGCGCCGGGTGCGCCGGGGACCCTGGAGGCGCTGCGACCCGCCGCGTGGACACGGGCCACCACGTCGGAGCTGCTGGAACTGATCAGTGTGCTGACGCTGCTGGCCGGTCTGCGCGCGGACCGCGAGGGTCTGGCGCGCCGCCTGGCGGTGCGCGGCGAGACGGTCACGACGGCCGAACTGCGGGCCGGCGGCGTACTGCCGGTGCCCGCCGCCAGGCGCAGGCCCGCCTCCGTGCTGGAACACCACGAGGAAGGGCCGGACGGGCAGTTCGCCCTGCTGTGACCAGCCGTTGTGACCAGCCGTGCCGTGAACGACACTGCCGTAAGCGGTCCTGCTGCGGCCGGGTGAAGGGTGTCCGCGCGACCTGGTGTCGCGGCGGACCGTCCGGTGGGGAGGGACGGCCGCGGCGGGCACACACCGAAGCGCCGCGCGAAGCAGCGCCGAGCCGGGACGGTGTGGCCGCCGGACGATCCGAGCACCTGGCCGGTCCGCGGCCCCGACCGAGGTCAGGGGACGGCGGGACCTGGGAGTCCGAGTCCTGGGAGAGGGCGGAGCGGACTCAGCCTCGGTTGCCGAACAGCGATCTCCGCAGCCGTCGCAGCGGCGCGAAGAGCGACACCCTCGCACCGCGGTTGGCCTTGGTGTGCACGGTGTTGCGCGAGGTCAGCTCCTGCATCAGCACAGTCGCTTCCTCTGTGTCGCGCTGGGGCAGGGCAGGCCCGGCCAGTATCGCGAGGTGCCGGTCGAGGCGCGCACTGGACGCGCCTGTACCGCAGTTGATGGCAGGCACTCGTGGCCTGCTGTGCATCGCTATCTGTTCCATTACTCTCCCCACCCTTACGAGGGCACCCGGCTCGGGCAGGCTAACCCTATCGCCCCGCCACGTCACGTGCGCATCCTGGACTCATTCGCGACGCCGTATTCACCTTCTCCTCAAGGGCGTTGACATTCCAAGGGCATGTGCCCAGCTCGGCCGCCCGATCGGCGGCGACCGCTGTGACCTGGCAACAGTGCCGTTCCCCCGGGTCTCCCCCGCCGCCCCGCCGGGGACACCCACGAGCGTGGACGTACGCTTGTACGAGAAGTTCAAGCCGCCCGGCACCTCGCTCGCCAAATACTGACAAGACGGTATGAATCCACCAACGGCGTGGTGGGAGGCCCGGCATGGAAAAAGACTGGGCGAATCGGGCCCGCGTGCCGGATCATGGGCCGCATGTCCGCGACACCCAGTGAACCGAGGAGGCAAGTGCCGCCCACCACCGGAACCGGCAAGGGACCGGCCGCCAAGCCGACCGCCGCCACCGCCCCGCACCAGGCGCTCCCCGTCCATCTGCGACTGGACGACAGCGACTCCCCGTCCGATGTCGTGGACGCCCTCTTCCTGGGCCGGTTCACCTCGGGCGAGCAGCCGTTCTCGCGCGGCGCCTCGCTGGAGAATGTGAAGTCCGGCCTCACACTGCTGCCGCCGGACGCGGTGGTACTGCGCCAGGCCCGCGACAAGGACCGCAGCGCCACCCTCGCCGAGGGCGACGGCTGGACCGTCCTCATCTCCCGCTGGAACCGGGGCGCCGACGTCACCGTGGCCGCCGTCACGGACGAACTGGCCGAGCAGGTGCTGAAGTCCTCCGTCGACGACGCCGAGGACGAGCCGGAGCCGCAGCCCGAGAACGTCACCATGGGCTTCTGGTACGTCTCGCCGCGCCGCGGACCGCACCGCACCACCCGGCAGATCTCCGCCGCCACGTGGGAGGAGCTGCGCGGGAACTACACCGCGCCGGTCGCCGACTCGATGGACGGCCTGATGAAGCTCACGGCCGACGACATCACCGGCCGCCTGCTGCTGCTCCACGGCCCGCCCGGCACCGGCAAGACCTCGGCGCTGCGCACCCTGGCCCGGTCCTGGCGCGACTGGTGCCAGGTCGACTGCGTGCTCGACCCCGAGCGGCTCTTCAACGACGTCGGCTATCTGATGGACATCGCCATCGGCGAGGACGACGGCACGGCGGGCGGTCGCTGGCGGCTCCTGCTGCTGGAGGACTGCGACGAGCTGATCCGGGGCCAGGCCAAGCACCAGACCGGCCAGGCGCTGTCCCGGCTGCTCAATCTCACGGACGGGCTGCTCGGCCAGGGCCGCAATGTGCTGGTCGGCATCACCACCAACGAGGATCTGGAACGCCTGCACCCCGCGGTGGTCCGGCCGGGCCGCTGCCTGGCCAGGATCGAGGTCGGCCCGCTGACCCGTGACGAGGCCGTCAACTGGCTGGGCACTCCCGAGGGCATCGGCCGCGAAGGCGCCACCCTCGCCGAGCTGTACGCGCTCCGCCGCGGCAGCACGGCCGCCCTGCCCGTCCCCGCCCAGGCGTCGGACGGCCTCTACCTCTAGCAGCTCCGGCGGTTTCCCCGCCCCGGACGCCGCCAAGGCCGATGAGGCGTCCGGGAACCGCGCCGCCCGGGTGTGAGAAGACGCACGAGGAGACGCGCGAGTGCCGGACGCCGCCTTGGAGACGTCCGCCGTTGTCATGACTCCGACGGCACCGACGCCCTCGTGGCCCGAGTGGCGGAGGAACTCGCGGCAGCGCCTGGCGAACGCTCCGAGCAGACGGTGTACGCGGCGGGCGGTCTCTCCGTGGCCGTCCGTACCGGCATCCCGGCGACCGACCCTCCACCACCTGCGGACCATCGCGATCACTCCCCCCGTCTCGCCGAAGCCGACTCCCCCATGGGCCGGCTCCGTTACGCACTCCCGCCGATCCACTACGACGGCTCCCCCACCACCTGGTCACGCCCGCCCGGACCCCCGGCCGCCGACCTGCCACGCTGGCGCCCCTCCGAGAGCGAGAACCTCCGGGGTCCGGGGCTCTAGGTCTCGTCGACGGCGCGCAGCGCCTCGTCCACCGCGGCCCGCGCGGCGTCCCGGTCGAGCCCGAGGCGGCGCGTGCGTGCCACGTACTCCGCCGCCGCGGCGGCCACTTCCCGTGCGCGGGCGTCGGCGGCGGCGATGTAGGTGCCGTGCCTGCCGCGGGTCTCGATCACCCCGTCGGCCTCCAGCGCGCGGTACGCCTTGGCGACCGTGTTGGCCGCAAGCCCCAACTGCTCGGCGAGTCCCCGTACGGTGGGCAGCTTGTAGCCGACCGGAAGGCGTCCCTCGCGGGCCTCTTCCGCGATCTGCCCGCGCAGTTGCTCGTACGGGGCGGTGGCCGCGTCCGCGTCTACGGTGATCTTCAGGCTCATATCCGGGATCCTGGCACAGCGGACGGCGGCAGCGGCACCGCTCGGCCGCTGCCGGCCGGGTCGTGGGCGATCGGGTCCCCGCTCTCGTGCAGGTGGAGCAGGAACGGCTGCCCGCCCCGGTAGGCGTCGATGCCCGCTCGGCAGTACGCGACCATGTCGTCGGGCAGGGCGTCCAGCGGGTACCAGCCCAGCTCGGAGCACTTGTCGGGCTCGCGGTTGACGGGCTCGCCGCCGCTGCCGTATTCGGCCGTGAAGAACCAGCCGATCCTGGCCGCGCCGTCCGGTGCGCGGTGCTGCATGACCAGGGCGACCGCCAGCTCCTCCGACGCCAACTCGATGCCGATCTCCTCGCGGGCCTCGCGGATCATGCCGCTTCTGACGTCCTCGCCGTCCTCCAGGTGTCCGGACGGCGCGTTCAGCAGACCGTCCGCGTAGCCGGTGCCCGAGCGGCGGGCGAGCAGCACCTCGTCGCCGCGGAGCAGCAGCAGATGGACGTCGACGATCTCCTTGTGCCGTTGGGGCGCGGGCGGCCGAAGCACCGCCGCGTACCGCTCGTCCTCGACCTCACGGCCCCACAACGCGGCGTCGTGTCCGAGCTGTTCGATCACCAGTCGGCCGCCGAGCGGTGCGGTCAGCTCGACGAGTTCCGCGGCCCCGATGCCGACCGGGCTGATCGCGCCCCAGCGCCCTTCGACCAGTACGAGCCTGCCGCCCGGCCGCAACAACCCCACCCAGTGCCGCAGTACGGCCGCCGGATCCGGCAGGGTCCACAGCACGTGCCGGACGAGGACGACATCGAATCCGGCAGGGCCGACCGGCGGCCGGGCGGCGTCGCCGACCAGCACCCGCGCCCCCGTACCCGTCAGCTTCTCCTCGGCCCGCGCGACCATCTTTGTCGATGAGTCGACAGCGGTGATCCGGTGTCCCGCCTCGGCCGCGAGCAACGCGAGGCTTCCCGTGCCGCAGCCGAGGTCGAGCACGTCGGACGGCGTCCCGGGCAGCCACGAGCGCAGCCGTATGGCCCAGGCGTCCCTGACCTTCGGGTCGCGCAGGCCATGGTCGGGCTCGTCGTCGAAGCGGTCGGCTTCGCCGTCCCAGAAGTCGCGGTTGTCCGTCTCGGTGCTCATGGGAAAAGCCTGCCACCCACCACTGACAATGGCCCCTCAGACCCCGCCCAGCCTGCGATAACGCGCTCTGCGGGCGGCTGTTCGCCGCTCGGGGTCCATCGCGCGGAGGTCCGCGAGACGCGCGCCGAGAACGTGGGCGAGACGGGTGAGGAAGGCGTCCGGGTCGTCGGCGGCGTCCGGGTCCTCCGGGACGACGGCGTCCGCGATGCCGTGGGCGAGCAGCGCGGCCGAGCCGATGCCCTGCTGTTCGGCGAGTTCGACGGCGCGGTCCGTCGTGCGGTGGAGGATCGCGGAGGCGCCTTCGGGCGGGAGCGGGGACAGCCAGGCGTGCCGGGCGACGAGCACCTGATCGGCGGGCAGCAGAGCGAGCGCGCCGCCGCCCGCCCCTTGGCCGAGGAGCAGGCACAGCGTGGGCGCGGGGAGCGTGACGAGGTCGGCGAGGCTGCGGGCGATCTCGGCGGCGAGACCGCCTTCCTCCGCCTCGCGGGAGAGCGCGGCGCCCGCCGTGTCGACAACGGTGAGGAGGGGCAGGCCGAGTTCGGCGGCGATCCGCATCCCGCGCCGTGCCTCGCGCAGCCCGGCGGGTCCCAGCGGCGCGGGTCCGGCTTCCGCGGGGCGGCGGTCATGGCCGAGCACCACGCACGGCGAGGGTCCGAAGCGGGCGAGTGCCAGCAGCAGACCGGGGTCGCGCTCTCCCGCGCCGGTGCCGCTCAGCGGTGTCACATCGGTGGCACGGGCCAACAGGTCGTGCAGTCCGGGGCGTTCGGGTCGGCGGCTGCGGCGCAGCGAGTCGGCGGTGTCGGCGGTGTCGGCGGTGTCGGCGGGAAGTGACGCGCTCGTGGGAAGCGACGCGTCCACGGGTAGCGGCGCGTCCTCTCCTTGTCCTCTCTCTTCCTGCCCTGCGGGCGCGGGCGGAGATAGGAGTGCGGGCGGAGATACGAGGGCGGGCGTGGACACGGACGGAGGCGCGGGCACGTGCCGGGGCGTGGTCAGGGGCCGGTGCGAGAGCGGGCCCTGCTCGCCGCAGAGCACGTCGAGCGCCGTGGCCGCCGCCGCGGCGAGCGCGCCCGCGGGCAGCACCGCGTCGATCAGACCGTGGGCGAGCAGATTCTCGGAGGTCTGCACTCCGGCGGGGAACTCCTCGCCGTAGAGCGCCTGGTGCACCCGTGGTCCCAGGAAGCCGATGAGCGCGCCGGGTTCCGCCGAGGTGACATGGCCGAGCGATCCCCAGGACGCGAGCACCCCGCCGGTCGTGGGGTGCCGCAGGTGGACCAGGTAAGGGAGTCCGGCGGCTTTGTGGTCGGCGATGGCGGCGGTGACCTTGACCATCTGGAGGAAGGCGATGGTCCCTTCCTGCATGCGGGTGCCGCCGGAGGCGGGCGTGGCCAGCAGCGGGAGCCGTTCGCGGGTGGCGCGTTCGACCGCCGTGACCAGCCGGGTGCCCGCGGCGACTCCGATGGACCCGCCGAGGAAGCCGAACTCCCCTGCCATCAGCGCCACTCGGCGCCCCCGGATCCGCCCCTCCCCCGTCACCACCGACTCGTCCAGGCCAGTACGGGCGCGGGCGGCGAGCAGATCCGCCCGGTAGTCGCCCGCTTCGGGCAGGTCGGCCACGGTCACCGGTTCGTCCCAGCGGCGCCAGGTGCCGGGGTCGAGGACGGTCCCGATGATCCGGAGGGCAGTGGGCCGGCGGTCTGGGTCGCTCATGGCGCCACCCTGCCACGGCCGGTGCGGCCGGGCCGCGTTCTCCTCCGGCGGTCGGCCGCGTGCCGCGCTACCAGCTCGGACGGATGGGGCCGGTGGGCGCGAGGCGGACCAGTTCGTCGCGCAGCGCGAGCAGCCGCTTCTCGCCGAGGAGTTCGATCCAGGGCTGGACGGCTTCCGCGGCGGACTCCTCGGCGGCGCGGGTGCACCGCCACCCCTGCGGGGTGAGCACGACCAGCCGGGCCCGCGCGTCGTCGGGGTGGGGGCGGCGTTCGACGTACCCCTTGCGCTCCAGCTCGTCCACGATCTGACTGGCCGCCTGGCGAGTGACGCCGAGGTGTTCGGCGATCTCGGTGACGGTCGCGCCGGACGGGGCCAGCCGGGAGAAGACAAAGCCGTGCGTGGGGCGCAGGTCGGTGTAGCCGAGGGCCACGACGCCGTTGTGGATGTCCTCGACGAGCGAGCCGGTGGCGGCGAGGAGCGCCGCGCTCAGGCTCATGGCATCGGAATTCTTCACAGGAACACCTTGACACAGTGCGCAAGCTGCTTGAACATATAGGCAAGGAGCTTACGCAAGCTACTTGCCTAACACCGGAGGTTGTCATGCCTTTCATCACCGCGGCCGACGCCGTCGCACATGAGATCCACGGGGTGCGCTTCGTGTCCTACGCGGCGCCCGCACTCGGCAGCGAGGAACTGTGCGCCTGGCGCAGCGAGGTCCCGGCCGGGACGTCGGGACCTCCGCACACCATCACTCGCGAGGAGGTGTTCCTGGTCCTGTCCGGGTCGGTGGAGCTGTCCGTCGACGGGGAGACGCGCTCCCTGACACCGGGAGATGCCGCCATCGCACGGCCCGGCTCCTCCATAGGTCTGTCCAACCGCACGGAGGAGCCGGCCACCTTGTGGGTCACCACGAGCATCGGCCTGCAAGCCACGCTGGCCGACGGCTCGCGCATATCACCGCCATGGGCTAACTGAACGCCGACAGGCAAGTGGTCGGGGTCGCGTGCGCCGGATCGAGCGCGTTCGCCGCCTCGTGGAAGGCGATGCGGTCGGTCAGGCCGATGGCCACATGCTCGGACACGTCGACCGGGCACAGGTTCTGGAGCACGACGTTGCGCACGTCGGGCCCGGACAGCGCCTGGGTCGTATACGGCGTGACGACCTCGTCGTAGATGGTCGAGATTACCGTGTAGTGCACGCCGGGCACGGTGTCGCCGCCCGCGTTCAGGTGCTGCTGGAAGGGCGATCCGGCCACCTGGTCGGCGAGTCCGGGGGTGATCCCGTGGAGCGCGTCGGCCGCGCCGGGGAAGTACGGGAGCAGCTTGGTGAGTCCGTCGAGCGTGGTCCCGTGGTTGTCGGGGGCCAGTGCGACCAGGGCGTTCACCTTCGCCGCGCCGCCGAGGAAGCGCAGGTAGTAACGCGGCATCATGCCGCCCTGCGAGTGCCCGACGATGTCGACCTTGGAGGTGCCGGAGGCGGCGAGCACCCGGTCGGTGAAGTCGGAGAGCTGCTGCGCGGAGTCCGCGATCGGACCGAGGCCGCCGATCAACGGCACGCCGGGCAGCATCCCGTAGTCGAACGAGTAGACGCAGTAGCCGCGCTGCACCAGGTAGGGGGCGAAGGCGAGCCAGTTGTCGGTGCCGTTGCCGAAGGTGCCGTGGACCAGGACGACAGGACGGGGGTGTTGGGCCGAGGGGCGGCAGGAGAAGTTGTTCCACCCGCTTGACGGTGCCGAGTTGGCAGATGCGGAGGCGGTGGCAGCGGGCGCCACAACCATCGCGGCAGCCAGCGAAAGCGCGGCCAAGAGCCGTCGCCAGGGCAGCCTCATGTGATCTCCTCGCAGTTCGGGAAAATGGACACACGCAGGCCCTGTGATCCGGATCACGAGGTTGCTGAACACCCGTTAAATTACGCGCGAGTAAGTACGGGCGGCTAGTTACGCGTGAGTAAAAAGTCGGCGCGTCGTTATCCGCCGGTCACAAAACCCACGACCCTCCACGGCATCGCGGCGGAAGTGACGGCCTCCACCGGCGTCCGCGAGTACGGCAGGCGGCGGGCGGACGTCGGCCACCGGAGTGACGACGGCCGAGCGGGCCGAGAACGGCGTCGCGACCACTCCCGCCGGGGCGGCCAAGGGCGGGCCGAGCGGCTGCGGTCGAGCGGGTGCAGAGGACATGCTTATCGACCGTACGACACCCCTCACGTGCAGTGATGGTGGTGCGCCGACTTGCCTTGTTCGAACGCGCGTGCGAATGTCGGGGGCATGGGTGCAGTGCTGGCGGCAGACGGTCGGGCGGGACACGGGACGGTCGCCGGACCGGGGTCCGTGTGGGGTCCGCTGCTGCCCGAAGGGCGGCTGCGGGCGGGCACGGTGACCGCTGTCGGCGGGGACAAGGGACTGCTGCTGGCGTTGGCGGCGCAGGCGGTGGGACGGCGTCCCGGGGCCGGCTGGGCCGTGGTGGGGCTGCCGTCCTTGGGGGCGCTGGCCGCGCGGGACGCGGGGCTGGACGCCGGGGCGGGCCTGTGGGTGGACGCGCCGGGAAGCCGGTGGGCGCAGGTGGTGTCGTTGCTGGTGTCGACGGTGCCGGTGATCCTGCTCGGCGCGACGGGGCCGGCGCCGGGGCGAGCGGTCCGCCGGGTGGCAGGACAGGTGCGGGCCCACGGGGCCGTGTTGCTCGTGGCCGGTCCGTGGGACGGCGCCGATCTGCGGCTGCGGGTGACCGAGGCGCGGTGGGACGGGCTCGGTGCGGGCCACGGTGTGCTGCGTCATCGCCGCGTGGTGGTGGAGGTGTCCGGGCGCGGCGCCGCGGGCGGTGCCCCGCGCCGGGCGGAGCTGTTGCTGCCCGGCCCGACCGGGATGGCGATGCCCGTGGCGGAGCCCGAACCGGTCTCTCCGCCCGCGGATCAGGTGCGGGCCGGGGCCGCGCCGGGCCGGGGCCGGGCGCTGCGCGTGGTGGGGTGAGCGGGCGTGCGAGTGCTGGTGTCGTGGGTCCCGGACTGGCCGCTGATCACCACGGGGCTGCCGGACGGCGAGCCGGTGGCGGTCGTGTCGGGGGACGGACGGGTGGTGGCGTGTTCGGCCGCGGCGCGGGCGGCCGGGGTACGCCGGGGGATGCGGGTACGGCAGGCGCAGTCCCGCTGCCCCGGGCTGCGGGTCGCCGAACGGGATCAGGCGGCCGAGACGCGCGGGTTCGAACCGGTGGTACGCCGGTTGGAGGCGGAGGTGATGCCGCGGCTGGAGGTGATCCGTCCGGGCATGGTGGCCGCCCCGGCCCGCGGTCCCGCGCGGTACTGGGGCGGCGAGGCGGAGCTGGCCGCGCGGGTCGCCGCGGCGCTCTCCCGGCTCGGCCACCCCGTGCAGAGCGGGGCCGCGGATACGACGTTCGCCGCGGCGCTGGCGGCCCGCGCCCGGTCCGGGGTCCTGGTTCCGGCCGGGGAGACGGCCGGTTTACTCGCCCCCTATCCGGTGGGCGTGCTCGGTCGGCCCCGGCTGGCCGAACTGCTGGTCAGGCTCGGGATCGGCACGCTGGGCGGTTTCGCGGCGCTGCCCTCGGACCAGGTGTCGGCCCGCTTCGGCGCCGACGGGGCGGCGGCGCACCGCACCGCGTCCGGGCGTGAGCCGCGGCTTCTGAACGCCTCGGGCGCGGAGCCCGACCACGCGGTGCGGTGGGGCTTCGACCCTGCCGAGGAACGCACCGAGCCATTGGCGTTCGCGGGGAAGGCACTGGCCGAACGGTTGCAGGAGCGGCTGACGTCGGCGGGCGTCGTCGGAGCACGAGTGGAGGTGGAGGTGGGCCTGGCCGACGGCCGCAAGTTGCGGCGGGCGTGGCGGCACGAGGGACGGCTGTCGTCGTTGGCGGTCGCGGAGCGGGTGCGCTGGCAGGTGCAGGCGTGGACCGATGCCGGGGATCTCGCCCCGGCCGCCGACGGGGCCGGGGGCGCGGTCGGAGTGGTGGAGCTGGTGCTGCGGCCCCGGCAGCTCAGCGCGGCCACCGGCCGTCAGACGGTGCTGTTCGGCGGGGGCGCCACGCTGGACGATCTGGAGCGTGCGGCCGGTCAGGTGCAGGCGCTGCTCGGGCACCGGGCGGTCACGCGGGTGGAGTTGACCGGGGGCCGTGGCCCGGCCGACCGGGTCCGCAAGGTCCCGGTCGGCGACATCGCCACGCCCCCGGCCGGTGGCGGGCCGTGGCCCGGCAGGCTGCCCGCCCCGCACCCGGCCACGGTGTACCAGCCGCTGCTGCCCGCCCGGTTGCTGGACGGCGCCGGGCAGGTGGTGGGCGTCTCGGGACGGCTGGCGGTCTCCGCGCCTCCGGTCCGGCTGACCGTGGACGGGCTCCCCGGCGTGCTGGAAGTGACCGCGTGGAGTGCGCCGTGGCCCGCGCTGGAACAGTGGTGGGACCGGGACCGTGCGCGGCGGATCGCCCGGATGCAGATCACCACCGCCGCGGGCGGGGCATGGCTGTTGCAGATCTCCGCAGGCCGGTGGTGGGCCGAGGCCCACTATGGCTGACCGCCGCACCGGTCGTCTGCTGCGCCTGCCCGCCGCCGCTCCGCGCACGGCGCGCCCAGCGGATCCGGCACACGCGGCGGACCCGGCGGACCCGGCACACGCGGCACACACCGAATACCGGGAAGAGCGGAGCCGGTTGCCGTGGGCGGAGCTGCATGTGCACAGTTCGCTGTCGTTCCTCCAAGGGGCCAGTGATCCGGGGGCGCTGGTCACGGAGGCCGTGCAGCTGGGCATCGAGGTGCTGGCGCTCACCGACCGGGACGGGCTGTACGGGGCCCGGCGGGTTGCCGAGGCCGCCCGCGGTACCGGGCTGCGGACCGTGTTCGGCGCCGAACTCACCCTCACCGCTCACGGGCTCGGGCACCCCGTCGTCCTCGCCCGGAACCTCGACGGGTTCCACCGCCTGTCCGCGGCGATCACCGCGGCCCAGCTCGCCGGGTCCAAAGGCCGTCCGGTGTACGACCTCGACGTGCTCGCCCGCGCCGCCGCCGGCGGCGACTGGGCGGTCCTGACCGGCTGCCCGCCCGCCGACGCGGGCGAGGACGGTACGGAGATCGGACAGCTCGCCTTCCACCTCGACCAGCTCGGCGAGGTGTTCGGCAGCGGCAGCGTGCACGCGGAACTCATCGACTGGAATCTTCCCGTCGACAGCGTGCGCGCCGACGCCCTGGTGGTGGCCGCTCACCGCACCGGCACCCCCGTGGTCGCCACCAACGCCGTCCACTACGCCGCGCCCGCGCAGGCCCGGCTCGCCCAGGCCCTCACCGCACTGCGACGGATCGAGACCCTCGACCAGGCCACCGGGCATCTGATGGCCGCGCCGACCGCGCACCTGCGGACCGGGGCGGAGATGGAGGAGCGGCTGGCCCGCTACCCCGGAGCGTACGAATCGACCATCGCCCTGGGCCAGTCGTGCGTCCTCGACCTCGCCGAGCTGCGGCCCGAACTGCCGCGCTTCCCCGTACCGCCCGGTCACGACGACAGCTCCTGGCTGCGGCGACTGGCCGAGCGGGGCTGCGCCGCCCGCTACGGGGCCCGTGACGATCCGGCGGCGGCGACCGCGTGGCGGCAGCTCGACCACGAACTGGGGGTAATCGGTGATCTGGGCATGGCCGGGTACTTCCTGATCGTCCACGACATCGTGCGCTTCTCGCAGGAGCAGGGCATCTGGTGCCAGGGCCGGGGCAGCGCCGCCAGCAGCGTGGTCTGCTACGTCCTGGGCATCACGGCGGTGGACGCGCTCAAGCACGGGTTGCTCTTCGAACGGTTCCTGTCGATGGAGAAGTCGGGGCCGCCGGACATCGACATCGACTTCGAGAACCACCGCCGCGAAGAGGTCATCCAGTACGTCTACACCCGCTACGGCCGTGACCACGCCGCGCAGGTCGCCAACCTCATCAGCTACCAGCCGAAGCTGGCGGTCAGGGACGCGGCCCGAGTGCTCGGTTACCCGGCCGCCGCCGTCAACGCCATGACCCGGTCCCTGCACCACCGGCCCGGCCGCCCCCACACCCCCGACGGCGCGAGCAGCGACACAAACACGGCCACGAGCACGGCCACAAACACGAGCACGGGCACGGGCACGGGCACGACAGCCGATCCGGACATCCCCGCCGACGTCACCGACCTGGCCGCTCAGCTCAAAGGTCTGCCACGGCACCTGGGGGTGCACTCCGGCGGCATGGTGCTGACCGCGCAGCCGATCGGCGAGGTCATGCCGGTCGAATGGGCCACCATGCCCGGCCGGTCCGTCCTCCAGGGCGACAAGGACGACGTCGCCGCCGCCCATCTGGTCAAGATCGATCTGCTGGGTCTCGGCATGCTCGCGGCTCTGCACACCGCCTGTGACCTGATCGCCGGACACCACGGCGTACACCTCGACATGGCGACGATTCCGCAGGACGACCCGCGGGTGTACGCGATGATCGCCCGCGCCGACACCATAGGGGTCTACCAGGCCGAGAGCCGCGCCCAGATCAGCACCCTGCCGCAGCTGAAACCGGCCTGCTTCGAGGACCTCACCGTCGCCGCCTCGATCATCCGCCCCGGGCCGATCCAGGCCGGGAGCAAGCACCCGTATCTGCGGCGCAGGGCGGGCGAGGAACCCGTCACCTACCCCCACCCGCTGGCCGAAGCGGCGCTGAAGAAGTCCCTGGGGGTGGTGTTGTGGCAGGAGCAGGCGATCCGGCTCGCCACCGACTGCGCCGGGTTCACCCCCGGCGAGGCCGACCGGCTCCGCAAGGACCTCGCCGCCAAACACGCCACCGAGAAGGTCGCCCGGCTGCGCGACCGGCTGCTGACCGGCATGGCGCGGCGCGGGATCGGCCCGGACGCCGCGGAGCGGATCATCACCATGATCTCGTCGCTGAGCAGTTACGGCTTCCCCGAGTCCCACGCGCAGTCCATGGCGGGCATCATCTACGCGTCCGCCTGGATCAAGCACTACTACCCCGCGGCCCTGATCGCCGGGATCATGGCCCACCTGCCGATGGGCTTCTACGACTCCCAGACCCTCATCCAGGACGCCCGCCACCACGGCATCGCCGTCCGGGGCGTCGACATCAACGCCTCCGGCGCGCACGCCACCCTCGAACCCGACTCCGCGCGACCCGACGGACACCCGGCGATCCGCCGCGGGCTCACCAGCGTCCGCGGACTGTCGCAGGACGCCGCCACGACCCTCCTCACGGCCCGCGCCGAGCGGCCGTTCCGGGACCTGGACGATGTCGCCCGACGCGGCGGCCTGGGCGCCCGGCTCCTCGAACAGCTCGCCACCGCCGGCGCCTTCGCGTCCCTGGGCACCGGCCGCCGCACCGCGATCTGGCGCTCCGGCGCCCACACCGCGCACCAGCAGCCGGTCCTGCCCGGCTTCGACGCCCTGCCCGACGCCCCCGAACTCCCCGCCATGACCGCGGGCGAGACCACCCTGGCCGACCTCACCGCCACCGGCGCCACCGCGGGACCGCACCCCGTCCACCACCTGCGCCCCTACCTCGACCACCTCGGCGCACAGCCCACCAAGGCCATCCGCACCTGGCCCGCACAGCGCCGCATCCGCGTCGGCGGCATCGTCAAATACCTCCAACGCCCCCCGACCGCCAACGGCATGGCCTTCGCCGTCGTCGAGGACGAGACCGCCATGGCCAACCTCGTCATCACCCCACCGGTCTGGGCCCTCATCCGCCGCACCATCCTCGACGCCCCCGCCGTCCTGCTCGACGGCCACATCGAACGCGAACACGACGTCACCAACCTCGTCGTCCACACCGCCCGCCCCCTCGGCGAGGGCGAGCCGAAAGCGTAGGACCGCGACGGGTGTTGGGTGGCGGTGGGTGTTGGGTGGCGGTGGGTGTTGGGTGGCGGTGGGTGTTGGGTGGCGGTGCGAGGGACGGGCGGGGGACGATGCCAGGTATGGGCCAGAAGGGAACGTCGGGGCGCGCGGCGGGTACGACCGCGTTGGTGGCTGTGGTGCCGGAGGCGGAGAACGTGGTGGGCGCGGCGCGGGAGCGGTACGACCCGGCCGCGGCGGAGGGGGTGCCCGCCCATCTCACGGTGCTGTATCCGTTCCTTCCGGCCGAGCGGATCGACACGGGGGTACGGGCTGCGCTGGGTGAACTCTTCGCGGGCCACCCGCCGTTCGAGGTGCGCTTCCCCCGCTTCGGGCGGTTCCCGGATCTGCTGTGGCTGGCGCCCGAGCCCGAAGCACCCGTGCGGGCGCTGACCGCGGCAGTGGCGACCCGGTGGCCGGAAGCCCCGCCGTACGGAGGCGCGTTCGGTGATCCGGCCCCCCATCTGACTGTCGCGCAGGGGCAGTCGGACGAGGTGTACGCCGCGGTGGAGGCGGAGTGCGTCCCGGCGCTAGCGCTGCTGCGGACGCGGATCGCGGAGGTCCGGCTGGTGGTCTTCGACGGCGTTCGCTGGACGCAGGACGCCGTGTTCCCCCTGGGCGGAGCCCCCCTCGGCGGGGCTCGCTGAAACAGAGCCCACTGAAACGGCGTCCACCGGAACGCACTGCGCTGAACCGGCATCCGCCAAACCCTCGACGCTCACCGAACCCGCGTCCGCCGAACCCGCGGCCCTCACCGAACCCGCGTCCGCCGAACCCGCGCCCCCGCCACGCAGCAGCAGAAGCCACGCGGCCAGCAGCCCGAGGACGCCGACGGAGGCGAGTTGGAGCCGGAAGTCGACCAGGGCGACCAGCCCCGCGCCGAGGGCGGCGGCCAGCGCCGTGGGTCCGAAGATCACCGTGCTCGCGGTGGCCGCGACCCGGCCGACCAGTTCGGGAGCGGTGCGCTGCTGGACGGCGGTGAAGGCCGCGACGATGACCCAGGGCAGCCCGACCCCGATGGCGAGGGTCGCGACGAGCACGACGGGCAGTGAGGGGACGGCGCGCAGGGCGGCGCCGGTGGTGAAGAGCAGCAGGCCGACGGCGGCGAAGACCCGTTCCGGCAGGCGGCGCATGACCGCGCCCGCGACCACTCCGGCGACGATCGACCCGGCGCCCTGCACCACGTAGAGCACCGCCACGAAGGCGGGCGGACGGTGCAGCCCGGCCTCGGTCATCTCGTAGATCGCGGAGCTGCTGAGCCCGGACAGCACCATCGCGACCGCTCCGACGGTCACCAGCGGGCGCAGCAGGGGGTGGTCGCGCAGGCAGCGGATGCCCTCCGCGGTCTGCTCGCGCCAGCCCTCGGCCGGTGGGACCGGCGGGAGTTCACGGGTGCGCAGCATCGCGAAGGCCGCCGCCGCGAGGACGAAGGTGACGGCGTCGAGGACGGCGACGGCCCCGCCGCCGTAGCGCAGGAAGAGGCCCGCGCCGACGAGCGGGGCGAGCAGCTTCATGGCCTCGTTGACGGTCATCCGCAGGCCGTTGAAGTCGCCGCGCAGGTCGACGGGGACGGCGGCGGTGACGAGACCGGCCTCGGCGGCGTCCGACAGCACGGAGGCGGCGCCGACCACCGCGAGGACCACGAACAGCAGCCATGCCTCGCGGCCGGACCGTACCGCGAGAAGGACCGGGAGCAGGACGGCCAGGGCCGCGTTGGTCCAGATCAGCAGCGAGCGGCGGCGCACCCGGTCGGCGAGGGTGCCGAGCACGGGCCCGGCCAGGGCGGGCGCCCACACACAGAAGGTCACGGCCGCCGCGAGGCTGCTGGAGCCGGTCAGCGTCTTCACCCAGATACCGGCGACGAGCAGCATCGCCGAGTCACCGAAACCGGAGACCAGGACACCGCCCAGATACGTCGCCGCGTCACGGTCCCCCAGGACCTTGCGCACCGTCATGACTCCCAACATATTGCTTGGGAGTCAGCGGCGGCAACCGCCTGCCCGCTTCCCGCGCCCGTGGACGGTCTAATGGGCACATGACGGCGACCGATCCCCTCCTCAGAGCCCTCGCCCACCCGGTGCGGCTGCGCATCGTGTCCCTGGTCTGGAACGCGCCGCTGTCCGCCGCGGAACTCGCCCGCGAACTGGGCGTCTCGCACGCCCTGGCCAGTCAGCATCTGCGCAGGCTGGACGCGGTCGGCCTGGTGGAACTCGCCGAGGTGCGCGCCAACCGCGGCGGCAGGGAACGCCGTTACCGCGCGGTGCACGGCTCCCCGCTCTCCGATCAGCGGGACGAGGGGGCGCTGCTGATCGCCGAGGCACTGGCCCACAATCTGCGCGACCGGGCGGGCCGCCGCGCGCCGGGTGCCGCGGGGGTGACCTCGGACGCGGAGCTATGGGTGGCGCCCGAGGTCTGGGACACCTTCCGTGTCCGACTGGCCGCGCTCTTCGACGAGCTGCACGACGCGGCGCGAGCGCCGCATTCGCCGGGCACGGTCGGAATCGGCGCGACGGTGATGGCGTTTCCCCTCACTGAACCCGACGCCGGACCGGGACCCGCACAGCCCGACCACAAGCACGAGCCCGCCCGCGAGCGCGACCACGACGAGCACCAGCACCAGCACCAGCACGCACCCGTGCCCGAGGCCGCACCGGCCACCGGCCACCACCCCGAAGCCCCACGATCAGAACCGGAGCGATGATGAGCCGTCAGGAAACCTCCGCCCACCCGCTGTTCGACCTCCTCCAGCGGCAGCTCAACGGCGTCCTCGTCACGCTGAAGCGGGACGGCCGACCGCAGTTGTCCAACGTGACCTTCCACTACGACGACTCGACCCGCACCATCCGCGTCTCGGCGACCGACGACCGCGCGAAGACCCGCAATCTGCGCCGCGACCCGCGGGCCAGCTTCTACGTCTCCACGCCCGACCTCGGCGCGTACCTGGTCGCCGAGGGCGACGCCGAACTCACCCCGGTGGCCGCCGATCCGCACGACGCGACCGTGGAGGAGCTGGTCGACCTGTACCGCGCGCTCCGGGGCGAGCACCCGGACTGGGACGAGTACCGCGCCGCGATGGTCGCCGACCACCGCCTGGTGATCAAGCTGCGTGCCGACCGCGCCTATGGCTGGGGCCGCGAAGAGGGCGCCACCAGCGGCCCGTTGGCCTGAGGCCCCCTGAGGCCCGGCGCCGCGACACCGATTGCCACGGACGGACGGCCGAACAGGTTGAATTCCGGCGGGAATTCCCGGCAGAGTTCCCTCATGGACGAAAATGAGTTCGATTTCTACCGGACGCAGAGCGTGGCCAGCGATCCGGGCGGCACGGACGTCTTCGCCGGGCTGCCCGCCGACCCGAGGGTCCTCGCCGAGACGGTGCGCAGTCTGCTCGTCCACCGGGAGGAGACGCACCTGTTCGGGTACGAGCTGCCGCGCGACCGCAAGGACGCCGAGGCGGAGACCCGTTACGCCGCGGACATCCTCGCGGTGGCGCGCGGCCTGTGCGACGCGCCGCTCGACCGCCCGCGCCGCCCGGAGGAGCGATTCGCCGGTACCTGCCGGGACTTCGCGCTGCTGCTGTGCTCCGCGCTGCGCGAGAAGGGCGTCCCCGCCAGGGTCCGCGGCGGCTACGCCACGTACTTCACACCGGGTTTCCACGACGACCACTGGATCACCGAGTACTGGGACGCGGACCGCGCGAGCTGGCGGCTGGTCGACGCGCAGATGGCCGCGCCCGAGCTGATCAGCGCGCACGGCATCGACTTCGACCCGTTCGACGTGCCGCGCGACCGGTTCGTGGTGGCGGGCCGGGCGTGGCAGGACTGCCGGTCGGGCACGGCGGACCCGCGGACGTACGGGGTCGAACTCCTCGGTCTGCAAGGGTGGTGGTTCGTGCAGCACAATCTGCTGCTCGACCTGGCGATGCTCAACAGCACCGAACTGCTGGTGTGGGACGGCTGGGGGCTGGCCGACCCGCCGAGGGACCAGCCGTTCGACGCGCTCGGCGCCGACGACGTGGCGCTGCTCGACGCGGTCGCCGAACTCAGCGCCGCGGGCGGCCCCTTCACCGGAATCCGCCGTCTCCCGCGCGAGCACGAGGCGCTGCGGGTGCCGCCGGTGGTCAGCTCGCACACCACCTACTTGGGCGAACGGACTGTGACGCTCCGTCAAGCGGTCGCTTTCGACTGAGCCTTGCTCACCCCGGCCCCGAGGACGCCTCCGTCCCGTCGGCCACCCCGCGGTCCGCCGCCCGCGTCAGCCGCCCCGCCACCACCCGCAGATACTCGGCGAGTTCGGGCGGCTCCCGCACTTCGAAGTCCACCCCGAGCATGCCGACGAACATCGCCAGCGCGTCCAACGACTCGAAGCCGGTGGTCAGTTCGCAGGTGTCGGCGTCGAGCGGGTCGACCGCTCCGAAACCCGCCCAGATCTGCCGGACGGTCGAGGCGGGCGCATGCAGCACCACGCGCGCCTGGAAGCGGTACGCGTGCGAGGTGACGCCCTTGGCCACGTACTCCGCCGCGTCCTCGGGCAGTTCGCGGGGCGTGAAGCGCGGGCCGGTGGGCGGCTTGGGCTCCATCCGGTCGACGCGGAAGGTCCGCCAGTCCGCGCGGTCGACGTCGTAGGCGAGCAGGTACCAGCGCCATCCGTGGTGGACGAGCCGGTACGGTTCCACGGCCCGGCGGCTGGCCTTGCCCGCGTAGTCGCGGTAGTCGAAGCGCAGCAACTCCCGGTCCCGGCACGCGGCGCCGATCACGGTCAGCACCTCCTGGCCGACCGTCGGACCGGCGGCGCGCGGCCGTACGGTGACCGCCTGCATCGCCTGGACGCGGTGCCGCAGCCGGGACGGCAGCACCTGCTCCAGCTTGGTCAGCGCGCGTACCGACGTCTCCTGGATCCCCTCGACGCTGCTGCCCGCCCCGGTGCGCAGGCAGAGCGCGACCGCCACCGCCTCCTCGTCGTCGAGCAGCAGCGGCGGCAGCGCGGCGCCCGCGCCCAGCCGGTAGCCGCCCGCGGTGCCGGGCGCCGCGTGCACGGGATAGCCGAGCGCCCGCAGCCGCTCGACGTCACGGCGGACCGTGCGCGCGGTGACGTCCAGCCGCTCGGCGAGGTCGGGCCCCGTCCAGTCGCGGCGTGACTGGAGCAGCGAGAGCAGGCGCAACAGCCGCGCCGAGGTTTCCAGCATGCCGTCCAGTCTGTACGAACCGGCGCCCCCACCGCGCGGGGTGCGGTGGGGGCGTCGGACGGTGGAGCTGTTGAGCGGGTGAACTGCCTTTGCCCGCAAGGCTTCCGCCCGCTCGGCCGATTCACGCCGACTCGCGCGGGCCTCGCTTACTCGCGCGGGTTTCGGCGGACGGCTCAGTAGACGCTGACGCCGTACGCGCTCAGCGCCTCCGTGACGGGCTGGAAGTACGTGGTCCCGCCGGAGGAGCAGTTGCCGCTGCCGCCGGAGGTCAGGCCGATGGCCTTGGTGCCGTCGTAGAGGGAGCCGCCGCTGTCGCCGGGCTCGGCGCAGACGTTGGTCTTGATCAGACCGTAGACGATCTCGCCGTTGCCGTAGTTGACGGTGGCGTTGAGGGCCTGGACGGTGCCGCTGTGGATGCCGGTGGTCGAGCCGCGACGCGTGACGGACTCGCCGACGTAGGCGTTGGCGGCGCTGGTGATGTCCTGGCTGCCGACGGTGCCGTCATGGGCGACCGTCGAGTCGTAGCGGACGATGCCGTAGTCGTTGGTCGGGAAGCTGGTGCCCGTCGTCGGGCCGATGTAGGTGCCGGAGGTGGTGTAGTACGCGGGCTTGCCCTCGGTGCAGTGACCCGCGGTCAGGAAGTAGTACGTGCTGCCGCTGCGGACGTTGAAGCCCACCGAGCAGCGCCACTGGGTGGTCTGCACCGCGTCGCCGCCGGAGAGCAGCGTGTTGAAGGTGCCCTCGACCCGGTTGATGCGCACGGCGTCGCCGAAGCCGGCCGTGGACTTCTTGAGCTGGTCGAGCTGGGAGGCGGTGACCCGGCTGTCGATGCTGACTTCCAGGGTGTTGCTGCGCGGGTCGACGGACCAGGCGGTGCCCGCGACGTCGGCCGCCTTGGTCGCGTCGCCCGCCTTGGCGAGCTGCGCGGCGCTGTGGCTGACCAGGCGCGGGGTGGCGCCCGCGGCGCGGACGCTGTCGGCCGCGGCCTGGGTGGTGACGTTGACGACGGTGGTCTTGCTCGCCGCGTCGTAGTAGGTGCCCGCGGTGCTGTTCGCGCCGAGGTGGGTCGCGAGGGTGGCGGCCGCGTCGGGCGTGGCCTTGGGGGTGGGGGTGGCGCTCGCCGACGGGAGTGCGATGGCGGTGGCGGCGATCAGGCCGGAGGTGACGGCCAGAAGCTGTATGCGCCGGGTGGTCTTCACTCGTTTCCTCCTGTGGGGGTGGGAGGTTGCGGGGGGATTTGTCGGTGTACTGTCAGACTCGATCCGATATTCGAACGCCTCATACGCCTGACAAGCACTCACAGGAGTATTCAGATCCCACAGGCAACACACAAGGGGGCCTTTCGGCCGGGTAGTTCGGCCGAATGTCCGTACGGCGCCTGACACAGCGCTGCCCCGGCGGTCCAAAAACCGCCGGGGCAACCGGATGTGACGCCGTCTCAGTTGGTGAGAACTGCCCGCTCCCCCGCTTCCAGCGCGAAGGCCAGGGTGTTGCCCGGCGGCGGAAACGGGCAGATGAAGGCGTCCGCGAAAGCGCACGGCGGCAGCGTCGTACGGTTCAGGTCCAGCGTCAGCGAACCGTCGGCGTCCGGCGCGGGCGCGTGCAGGAAGCGGAACCGGAAGGTGCTGGTTCCGCTGGTCGCGTCCGCGATGACGCCCCACAGCCGGCCGTCGTCCTCGACCGTCACGGCGAGCGTGTGCTCGGTCCCGTCCACCGTGAACGCCAGCTCGCCGCCGAGGCCGAGACCGCGCTCACGGCCGTCCGCGTTCGGTACCCGGACGGTGCGGTCGGCCTCGAACGGGCGGAAGACCGCGGGCAGCACCCAGCGCTCGTCGGGGTCGAAGGCCGCGATCCCGGCGAAGGCCAGACGGGCGGGCGACCGCGGGTCCCAGACCCGTACGGCGAGCAGGCCCTCGCGGACGATCGCCAGCAGTTTCCTGCCGTCCGGCAGGAACACCGGCTCGCCCTCGGCCTCCAGCACGGTCGACACGCCGTCCGCCTCGTGCACCACCGCCCCGCCGTCCTGCCGCCACCGGCCCGGCAGTCCGGGGATCGTCCCGTCCCCGGCCACGTCGTCGAGCCAGTACGTACCGATCAGGGCCAGCGGACCGTACGGCGCCGCGACGGTCTCGGCCCGCCGCTCGTGCCACCGCTTCCAAGCAAGAACCGTTTCTGCGCTCATGCCGACCAAGCCTTCCATACGGGCCGTGCGAGCCGGACGCGCTCGCACGGCGGTGACCTGCGGGGAGTGTGCCGTGAGGGGGTACGGGGAGTGTCGCGGGAGAGGGCGCGCGGAGTCATGGGACAGGACGTGCGAAGCCTCGGGAGGCGGCGCGCGGAGTCATGGGACAGGACGTGCGAAGCCTCGGAAGGAGGCGCGCGGCGACGCACCGCCGTCCGACCGGTGAGACGGGCGGTTCACCGGAGGTCCGGTAACGGGCGGTGCAGGCCCAGGTGTTCGCGCAGTGTCGCGCCCGGGTGGAAGGAGCGGAACAGACCCCGGTGCTGGAGCAGCGCGGTGGTCCCGTTCACGAAGCGCTCCAGATCGCGTCGGGGCTCCACCGGCCGGACGCGGAAGCCGTCGACCGCGCCCGCCTGCTGCCACGCGGCGATCAGCTCGGCCAGGTCGACGGGGCCGCCGCAGAACAGCACGCCGCCCGCGCCGTCCGGCACCAGGGTGATCTCGGCGCCCGGCTCCGGGCCGATCTCGCCGCCGCCGAGGTCGACGGAGAGTTCGGCGAGCACCAGCAGCCGGTCCGGGTCCCGCCCCGCTCCGACCGCCAGCCGCCGCAGTTCGTCCCGTACCAGCCCGGCGGTCTCGGGACCCGCGGCGCGGACGAAGGCGAGGTCGGCGTACCGGGCCGCGACGGCGCGGGCGGCGGGTTCGGTCGCGTCCACCGCCGTGACCGGCCGCCCCTGCCGCACCCGCGGGCCGGGCGCGCCGCCGTCCCACTCCCGCGCGACCGCCTCGGCGACGGCCGCCGTCTCCCGCCACATCGCCTCGGCTCTCGCTTTCAGCGTGAGCGCGGATCTCGGACCGGATCTCAGGTCGGCCGTCCCCCCGGCCGTCCCCCCGGCCCTCGACTCGGACCTCCGACCGGACGCCGGACCGGACGCCGACTCAGGCACCGGCTCTGGCACCGCCCGGGGCGTCCAGCCGGCCCGGCCCCGGCTGGCCGAATCCAGGGCGCCGACCGCCGCCGCGACACCACGCGGCCCGGCGCGGGTCACGGGCACCGCGGGGACGAGCCCGATCCGGCCGGTCTCGGCGGCCACCGCGGTGAGTACGGCGAGCGGATCGGCGTCGGCCGCGCCGTCCAGGGTGACGAAGTCCAGCGCGCCGCCCTCCGCGAGCCGGGCCAACTCCCCGTACGAGGCCACCTCGTAGCGGTCGGGGACGTCGATCGCGGCGGCGAGATGCAGCGAGCGCGTACGGCGCCGGACGGCGGGTGCGGGCGGCGCGGCGGCAGCGGCGGCAGCGGCGGCGGTCACGGAGGCACCCCGCGACGCGGCGGCCGGGGAAGAAGAGGAAGAAGGCGAGGGAGAAGAAGGGGAGAAGGCAGCAGGCATGCGAAGGCTCCGTGGACACGCGGAAGGGGCACGGGAGTCGTCTTCACACAGGCCGCCGCGTCCCTCAACGCGGCTGGGCCCGTCAAGGGCCTTGACACGAGGCTATGCCGACGCCGTCACCCGCTGTCAAGCATGTCCAGGTGCTGGACCACGCGTCTCAGCGTGGTTGACGGATGCCCTGATGGGCTGCTGCACTGTGGGCATGCGTAGCTGTCGGCTCGTCACTCGCGGCCACATCGACTTCGGTCGGGTGTGGTCGGCGTCGTGTTGTTGTAGCTGACCTTTCTCCGACGGATCGTCCCGTCCTCACACACGCGCGCACGCAGCCCCGCCGTTTGGCCGCCCTCCCTCGGGCGCTCCCCTCGCAGGTCACCCCCGCAGGCCGTCCCGCCCACCGGGCTCCCGCTACGGGCCCGACCTCATTCGCAGAGTTCATTCGTAGAGCTCATTCGTACAGCTCACCCGAACACCTCACCCGAACAGCTCATCCGCACGCCCCGCCGTACAGCCTCAGCAGTCGCACCCGCAGTCGCAGCAGTCACAGCAATCGCAACAATCACCGCAGTCCGAGCAGCCGTCGCAGTCGCAGTCGCAGTTGCTGCACCAGGAGTCGCGGCGCTGCCCGCTCCACGGGTCGTCGTGCTCGCGGCAGCACAGCTCACAGGTGCAGCACATCCCGGCGTAGACCAGGCAGCCCATGATCAGTCCGCGCCTGCGCGGCGGCTCGGGCGGCGGGAAGCCGCCGGGAAAACCGGGGCCGCCGGGCGCGTTCGGCCGCTGGCCCGGACCGTGCGGAGTGCCGCCGGGCGCGCCCGGCGCGTAGGGGTTGCCCGGCGGGGGCGAGGCGGCGGACGGCGCCGCGCCCTGGTGCGCGCAACCGCCGGTGCCGAAGGCCCTGTCCACCGACCGTCCCAATTCGTGGACGAGCAGGACATGGGTGAGCTTGCCCGAGGCGGACCCGGCGAAGTCGGTGTCGCGGAGCGCGAGGCGTATGCCGTGCAGCGCGTCGTCGCACAGCCGCCGCGCCTCGGCGAGGTCGGTGCCGGTCGCGGTGAGCGGGTTCCAGGCGCCGGAGCGGGTGTCCTCGGCCAGGTCCTCGACCGCGTCCAGGAGGTGGGCGAGCCGTCCGAAGAGCCGTCCGGCCTCCGCCAGCGGTTCCCGGTTGGCGGGCCGCCCGGCGAGTACGGCGGTGTGCGCGAAGGCCGCGGCGGTCGCCGTCTCGGTGGGCTCGGTGACGGTCAGCAGCGAGGTGCCGAGTCCGGCCGCCGCCTCGATCCCGCCCTGCCGCCCGACCGCGTCGAGCAGCACCGCGGTGTCGAAGCCCAGGCTGTCGCCGGTACGCGCCCCGGCCCGGTCCCAGCGGCGGGCGACCGTACGGGCCGCCGCGGCGACCGGCCGCCGGGCGAACGCCCCGTCGGCGTCCTCCACATGGTCGCGCATCTTCGCCGAGGCGAGCACCAGCGAGACGGCCGCGGCCAGCCGCGCGCCCTCCCCCATGGCGACCGGCGCCGTCCGCATCCCGCGCAGCGGGCACGGCCCGGCCTTGCGGCGCAGGCTGTCGGCGTCACCGGACAGGGCTGTCTGCGCCTCGACGAGCACCGACACGACGAGTCCGTCGTAGTTGGTGGCGATTCTCGCGAACTGGCCGTGCCCGTCCCGCAACGCGAGACACAGGCCGCACAAGTGGGCCGTCCAGGAGGCCGCGAGCCCCTCGGACATGCGGTGCCGACACGGCCTGATGATCCCGAACATCGCGTGCTCCCCCGTTGAACTGGCCCGCCCGCAGGGCCGACCCCTGCGACCGGCGGACATATTATCCGCAGCCGGGGACAGGGGTCAGTCGTCGGCGGCAGCCGTACGGGTCCGTCCGGGCCCACGGTCGGCCGCTCACCACGACGCGCGGATCGCGTACGACGGTTCGGGGCCGGCCGGTCGGCGCCGGATACGAGCGGACTTACGACGACACGTACGGCCGTGCCTACGAGCGCGCGTACGGCCGGACGGCCCCGCGTGTCACCCGGAAGTGGGGAGCGCTCCCAACGAAGTGTCAGGGGCCATATCCCTGGGCCTGCCTGACGATCCGCCACTATCGTGTGCACCAGTACCGTCACAAGACGCCTGACTGGCGGCAATCCGCTTGGCACATCATCCACATCATGGACGACCATAGGACTGCGGACGGTACTGACCGTGTGAGAGAGGAGGCGTCCATGGGATCGGTTCGACGGGCGAGTGCTTGGCTGGGCCTCGTTGACGACAACGGCGGCGAGGGTTACTACGACGAGGAGTACGCCGACTACGGCGAGGGCTCCGAGCGGGCTGACACGTGGGTGACCGACCCGCGGGTGCGGGTCGCCACCGAGACCGCCGAAGAGCAGGGCCGCAGGATCGCCACCGTGACCCCGGACGGTTTCCGGGACGCGCGCGGCATCGGGGAGCTGTTCCGCGAGGGCGTCCCGGTCATCGTCAACCTCACCGGCATGGAGCCGAGCGACGCCAAGCGCGTCGTCGACTTCGCCGCCGGTCTCACGTTCGGGCTGCGCGGCTCCATCGAGCGCGTCGCCACCAGGGTCTTCCTGCTGACTCCCGCCGACTACATGGTCATGAACGCCGACGCCAAGCGCGGCGGCGACGGCTTCTTCAACCAGAACTGACACTCTGGTTCGACCAGAACCGACATTCTGGCCGCCGCTCTCTCACCCGCCCGCCGGTCCCGCCCCTGCCGGGGGCCGGGGGTTGTCTCCCCGGGGACAACCCCCGATCAGGACCGGGCAGGGCGCTCACCGGGCCGGTACGGCCGCACCGCGTCATCCGCGGAAGGCGTCGAGTCCGGTGAGCGCCTTGCCCAGGACGAGCTGGTGCATCTCGACCGTGCCCTCATAGGTGAGCACGGACTCCAGGTTGGTGGCGTGCCGCATCACCGGGTACTCCAGTGAGATCCCGTTGGCGCCCAGGATCGTCCGGGCGGTGCGGCAGATCTCGATCGCCTCGCGGACGTTGTTGAGCTTGCCGAAGCTCACCTGTTCCGGCCGCAGCCGTCCGGCGTCCATCCGCTGTCCCAGGTGGTGGGCGAGCAGGATGCCCTTGTGCAGTTCGACCGCCATGTCGGCGAGTTTGGCCTGGGTGAGCTGGAAGCCACCGATCGGCCTGCCGAACTGCTCGCGCGTCGTCGCGTACGACAAGGCGGCCTCGAAGCTGCTGCGCGCGGCGCCCATCGCGCCCCAGACGATTCCGTAGCGCGCGTGACTGAGGCAGCTCAGCGGTCCGCGCAGGCCGGTGACCTCGGGAAGCACAGCGTCGGCGGGCAACCGGACGTCGTCCATGACGAGTTCGCTGGTGACCGAGGCGCGCAGGCTCCACTTGTGGTGGATCTCCGGCGCGGAGAAGCCGGGGGTGTCGGTGGGGACGACGAAGCCGCGGATGCCGCCGGGCGCGTCGGTCGTCTGGGCCCAGACGACGGCGACACCGGCCACCGAGCCGTTGGTGATCCACATCTTGCGGCCGCTGAGCACCCAGTCGGAGCCGTCCCGCCTGGCGTGGGTGGTCATGGCGGCCGGGTCGGAGCCGTGGTCGGGTTCGGTGAGGCCGAAGCAGCCGATCACCTCGCCCGCGGCCATCGACGGGAGCCAGCGCCGCTTCTGTTCCTCGGAGCCGTAGCGGTGGACGGCGTACATCGCGAGCGAGCCCTGGACCGAGACCAGCGACCGGATGCCGGAGTCGGCGGCCTCCAGTTCCAGACAGGCCAGGCCGTACTGGACGGCGCTCGCGCCCGCGCAGCCGTAGCCGGTCAGCGGCATGCCGAGGGCGCCGATCGCGCCCAGCTCACGGGCGAGTTCCCTGATGACGGGCAGTTCGCCGCGCTCGTACCAGTCGGCGACATGCGGCAGCACGCGGTCGGCGGCCCACTTCCGTACGGTGTCGCGGACCGCGCGGTCCTCGGGCGTCAGCAGGTCGTCGAGGCCCAGCGGGTCGTACGGGTCGAAGGGCGGGGTTGCGACTCCGGGCATGACGGGGGACCTCCGGCACAGAAGGACACGGAAACTAGCGGCGGTAACCTACGGCTCGGCGCCGACGTTACGTTTCAGTCTGCCGCGCGTCCAGACCGCTCGGCCCGCCGCGCGCCGGGAGCGTCGGGAGCCGGATGTCCCGGCCGGCGGGAGCCCGATCTCATGGCCAAAGGCAGCGGGTGGGAGCCCGGCGCCGGGACCTTCGCGCGCCCCGTGGCCCGGCCGCCGGGGGCCGGACGCCGCTCACTCCCCCGGCGCGCCGGACCGTACGGCCGCCGCGGGCTCCTGGCGGGCCGGGACCACCAGATCGCAGGTGGCCTGCCCCTTGTCCGCGCCGCATTCCATGACCCGCGGCAGCCGCAGCGCGGCCAGCGCCCCGGTGAGCAGCAGCCCCGCGCTCACCAGCAGGGTCATGTGCAGCCCGGTGACGAAGGAGTGCCGGGCCGCGTGCCGCAGCGCCGCGCCCGAGCCGCCGCCGAGCCGGTCGGCGACGTCGTACGCCTCACCGAGCGAGTGGCCCGCGGCGGTGCTGTCGGCGGCGCTCACTCCCGGGGTGCGGGCGACGCCCGGCGCATAGGCGGCGTTCATCACACTGCCGAGCAGCGCGATGCCCATCCCGGCGCCCAGTTGGTACGAGGTCTCGCCGATCGCCGCCGCGCCGCCCGCCTGGTGCGCGGGGGATTCGCTGAGCATGGACTCGTAGGCCCCGAAGAGGGTGGCCTCCAGGCCGAAGCCGAGCAGGACGAAGGCGGTGGTGAGCAGGACCGGCCGGTCGCTCTGGCCCATGGCGGTCAGCGCGAGTACGGCGACGGCGGTGAGCACGAAGCCGCCGCAGACCATGCGGCGTGGACCGAAGCCGCGCAGCATGCGGGAGCCGGTGAGTCCCGCGGCCATGGCGGCGAAGGTGAGCGGCAGCAGGCGCAGTCCGGTCTGGAGCGGGCTGAGGCCGAGGACCAGTTGCAGGTACTGCACCGCGATCAGTTCCAGGCCGACCAGGGCGAGCATGGCGAGCACGATGCAGCCGACCGAGGTGGAGAAGGCGGGCTGGGAGAACATCCGGACGTCGATCAGCGGGTGCTCGCGGCGGCGCTGGCGGCGTATGAACCAGACCAGCAGGCCCACTCCGGCCAGCAGCGGGACGAAGGCGGAGGCGTCCAGCGGGCTCGCGCCGCCGCCGAGCCGCTTCATGCCGAGGACCACGCCGAGGACGCCGAGGGCGGCGGTGACCGCGCCGAGCACGTCCCACGGGCCGCCGGTGCTGCCCCGGGACTCCGGCAGGAGTATCCGGCCGAGCGGCAGCATCACCGCCATCAGCGGGATGTTGATCAGGAAGACCGAGCCCCACCAGAAGTGCTCGACGAGGAAGCCGCCGAGCACCGGGCCGACGGCGGCGCCCACCGCGGCGACCGCGCTCCACACGCCGATCGCCGTCGCGCGCTCGCGGCGGTCGGGGAAGACCTGTCGAAGTATCGACAAAGTGGCAGGCATGATCATCGCGCCGCCGGCGCCGAGCAGCGCGCGGGCGGCGATCAGTACGTGGGGCGTCGGCGCGAAGGCGGCGAGCGCGGAGGCCACGCCGAAGAGGGCGTAGCCGATCAGCAGGACCTTGCGGCGGCCGATGCGGTCGCCGAGCGTCCCGAAAAGGATCAGCAGAGAGGCGGCGATCAGCGGATAGGCGTCCACGATCCACAGCAGGTCCTGGGCGCCGGGCCGCAGATCCTCGGTGAGGGCGGGGACGGCCACGTGCAGCACCGTCGCGTCGAGAGCGACGATCAGCAGGCTGACGCAGAGGACGAACAGAATGGTCCACCTGCTGACCGGCCTCGTCATACGCATACCTCCACGAACGAGTGAGTCGTCAGCGTACGCGAGACCACGCGCTGGTCACGGGCTCACAACACCCGGTCACCGCCCCCGCGGGACCCCCTCGGACACCCGTCGCGCGCCCCGGCGCCGCCCGTGCGCGGCCCCGTTCGATCACGTCGGCCCGGGTATGGACGGGGAAACTGCGGAGAAAGGTGAGGGAAATAAGCAATAAATAAGAAGGCCGCACCTTGCCGACCCTGTGAGTATCAACACCCGAACATAAACTCCAGCCACTCCCGCATTCCGCCCGAATCACCGGCCGCCAAAGGGCTCCCTGAGACGCACTCCACATCACATCGTCATTACAAAGCAGCTCGTACGGCCGAACTATGCCGTCACACGCTGTAACGTCGATTGAGTGCGAACCGATGAGAAGCGCCTCCGTACGGCGGAGCGCCCGACCACCCGCGACCTGCCGCGGATGAGCCGAACACGCGTGTGGCTGTTCGGTTCGACGCTGGCGGTCTACGTGGCGATCGTCGTGGGCGTCCTCACCACTTCCAAACTGGTGACGCTGGACTGGCAGGTCATGCTCTGGCGTCCTTACAAACAATGGCCGCAAATCCACGCGTTCCTGGATTATTTCGTCGTCCTCGGCCAACGAGGTCCCACCGCGGTGATGGTGCTCGCGTGGCTGGGGTGGCGCGCGTGGCGCCACCGCACGCTGCACCCGCTGCTGGTCCTCGGCACCTCACTGCTGTTGTTGAACATCACCGTGGGAGCCGTGAAATACGGTCTCGGGCGGCTCGGTCCGCACTACGCGACGACCGTCGGCTCCGCCGAGATGTTCGCCGGCGGCGATATATTTCCCTCGGGTCACACCGCCAACGCGGTCGTGACCTGGGGCGTTCTGGCGTATCTGGCCACGACTCCGCGCGCCCGCAGGCTGGGGTCCGTGGTGAGCGCGCTGCTCGCGCTCGGCGTGGGCGCCACGACGGTCTACCTCGGTACGCACTGGGTGAGCGACGTGCTGCTCGGCTGGGCGGCCGGTCTGCTGATCCTGCTGGCGCTGCCGTGGTTCGAGCCCGCGATGGCACGGGCCGAGGACTTCCTGGCCTACGCCTGGGCCCGGATGCGCACCGGTTCCGCCGAAGCGGTCCTCCGCCCGGAGGCCGTGAGCCCGGTGCTGGTCGCCCAGCGCTCCCCGGCCTCCGCGCAGGACGAGGACCCGGACGCGGAGCAGGAGGAGCACGCGCCGAGCCGCGCGACGGTCGGCGCGGTCGCCCGGGGCGCCACCGCGGCGGTCACGGCCACCACGACCACTCCGGTCGCCGCCGCCCCGCACGCGCCCGGCAGGCCGCCCACCGGACGCAACGAGCGCACACCGCTCACTCCGGTCGGCAGCCGCCGTCCGCCCGTCGAGCGCCCGGCCAGGCCCACGACCCCGCTCGCGCACCAGCAGGTGCGCGGCCGGGGCATCGCGGGCTGAGCCGGGCGGCTCGGCCCGTCAGCCGACCCAGCAGCGCTGGACGCGGCCCCCTTCCACGGTGAAGTTCAGCCGCCCGACGACGTACTCCATGGTCACGATCGCGCCGGGCGGCAGGCTGCGCACCGTCTGCCAGCCCCGCTGCTCGGCCAGGCGCTCGGCCTCCCGCGCGTCGAGGCCGGTGTAGGCGTCGGGGTCGTCGGCCGGGCTCCGTGGGGGCCGCGGATCCTGTGGGGTCTGAGGGTTGTGAGGCATACCTTCACGGTAGGCGTCCCCGGCACGGAACGACCTTGATCATCACGTTTCTGTCACAGATCGTGCCCTACGGTTCGCTCCGTCCCCGTGAATACCCGCAGGTCACTGAATTACCTGTCCACACAACTCCCGCACAGCATCTTCGCAATGCCTCCGGTTACTCGCGGGTCCATGAGCATGAAGAGATAGGAATTGGGTAGACGGCCGTCTTTAACTGACGATGTGTTGCCTTCGGCGTCCGGCCTTCCTGACCGCGGCCCCCGTCATGTCCCCCGCGGACAGCAGGGCGCCCATCGTCCGCCCGACCGACGCGCGGACCGCGGCGCGCGGACGGGCGCCGCCGCGCGCCCGGTCGTCCAGCAGCCGCTGGAAGAGGTCCACATGGCGCCGGGCGATGACCGAGGGGTCGTAGTGCGCCGAGGAGGCCAGCGCGGCGCGGCCCATCTCCCGGCGGCGCTCGTCGTCCTCGATGAGCGACAGCAGCGCGGCGGCGATCGCGTCGATGTCGCGCGGCGGCACCAGCAGACCGTTCACGCCGTCGTCGACGATCTCCCGCGGCCCGAGCGGGCAGTCGGTGGAGACCACGGGAAGCCCCGCGCACATGCCCTCCACCAACGTCATGCCGAAGGACTCCAGGGTCGAGGTGACGGCGAGCACCGACGCCTTGGCCAGCTCCGGTTCGATCGGCGAGACCGCGCCCATCAGCTTCACGTTGTCGCGCACGCCCAGTTCGGTGACGAGCGCGTCGAGCTTCGCGCGCTCGCGGCCCGAGCCGTACAGCCGCAGCGTCCAGTCGGGGCGGCGGTCGCGGACGAGGGCGAAGGCGCGGATCAGGTCGTCGTAGCGCTTGGCGGGGGCGAGCCGTCCGGCGGCGACCACGACGGGCGCGGTGCAGTCGGAGGGGGCGGCGCCGGTGGGCGGCACGCTGTTGGGGACGGCGGCGACCCGGACGCCCGGCATACGGCGGCGGTAGACGGCCGCGTCGGCCTCCGTGGTGGTGGTGACGGCGTCCAGACCCGGGTAGTGGCGGCGCAGGGTCAGCACGAGCCGCGTGGAGTGCGTGTCGAGCGTCAGGTGCTCCTGGGCGACCCGGACGAGGCCGCGCGGCGCCTGGCGGGCGAGGTGCACGTTGAGGCCCGGCCGGGTGCCGACCACCACGTCGGTGTCGAGTTCCGCCAGGCACGCGCCGATGCGTTCGTCGGTGATCGGGCTGTAGAGGGCGTGCCGCCGGTCGGTGGACGGGAAGATCGCCGACGGCCGCTGGTGGCGCGGGTCGTCGAGGACGCCGTCCTGGGCGCCTTTGCGGATGTCGACCAGATATCTCAGCCGGATCCGGGGGTCGTACGTGAACTCGGGCCGGTCGCGGTCGCGGAAGACCGAGACGATCTCGACCTCGTGCTCGTCGGCCAGCCGCGCCGCCAGATTGCGCACCGTGCGAATGGTGCCGCCGATGCCGTACGTGGTGTGTATCAGGAAGGTGATGCGCATGGGCGTGCCCGTGTTCCTGTTCCCCCGCTGGACGCGGGTCGGTCGGCCCGCGCGACCGACCGTAGCGACCGTGGCGCGTCCCTTTGCCGGACGCGCCACGAACGGGTGAACGGGGTTGACTCGGGTGGGCCGCCGCGTCAGTTGACGGTGAGGACGGTTCCCGCGATCAGCCGGTCGGGGTCGGGGCCGATGAGGTCCCTGTTGAGCTGGTAGAGGTACTGCCAGCCCCCTTGGGTTCCATAGGAACGGGCAATGGCCGACAAGGTCTCGCCGCTCTTGACGGTGTGCACGATGTGGCGGTGGCCGGTGAAGCCGTTGCGCCGCGCGCAGACCGGCCAGGCGTTCCAGCCCTGCACCTTCAGCACTTCCTCCGCGACCGAGATCTGTTCGGCGGGGGTGGCGAGGTCGGCGCGCCGGGCATAGGCGCGACCGCCGAACAGCTCCCAGGTGGGCTGCCAGAACTGGAGTCCGCCGTAGTAGCTGTTGCCGGTGTTGATGTGCCAGTTCCCGCTGCTCTCGCACATGGCGATCCGGTCCCAGACGGTCGGGGACCCGGCGGCGGCCCGCGCGGCCTGGAAGGCGATGGCCGCCTGTACCGACGGCACCGACTGCGGGGACCCGCCGGACCGCTCGGGCTGCTGCGGCTGTCCCGGCCGCTCCACGGGCGGTGGGACGGCCGGCGCGCCCTGGGCGGCCGTCGCGGGTGGCGCGGCGGCCACCGGCAGCAGCACGGCCGCACCGAGCGCGGCCAGCGTGGCGGCGGCGCGTGCGACGGCCACGGCGACGCGCACCGAGGCACGCGGGGAGACGATATGACGATAAGACGACTGATCGCTCATCGGGCCACGCTAAGCACGGCCGCACCCCGGATCGGGGGCATCGCGTCCGTACGTCGCGCGTACCCCACCCGGTCGGACCACAACGGGGTGGGGCACACGGGGGAACGCGGCGGGTCCGGTTTACGGCGGCCTTACGACGCTCCGGCACCGAACGAGCGCGGTCCCGGGGCGCCCCGGCCGGACGGGCGCCCGAACCGCCCCGCCGGCGGACGGTCCGTCACCAGTGCGGCCACCACGCCGGAACGACCGGGCCCTGCCCCCGCTCCGCCGGGCCGCGCACGACGGCGATCAGGGCGGTGCGTGTCGCGTTGCGGTCGGCCCGGCCCTCGGCGGCCGACTCGTAGCGCGGCATGGTCCGCCGTACGACCTTCGCCGGTTCCCGCTTCTTCGGCTCGGCGGCGGGCTTGACGGTCTTCCTGACGGGCTTGTCGAGGGACTTGCCCGTCGACTTCGCGGACGGCGTGCCCGCGGACGGCGCGTCCCCGTAGGCTCCCGCGCGGCGCGAGCAGACGGGCCAGGCGCCCCAGCCGCTGGCGCGCTGGAGCTTTGTCGCTATGGCGATCTGCTGCTCGCGGCTGGCGAGGTCCGCGGTCGGCGCGTACGCGGTGCCGCCGTAGGACCGCCAGGTGCCGGGGGCGAACTGGAGACCGCCGTAGTAGCCGTTGTGGGTGTTGATGTGCCAGTTCCCGCCGCTCTCGCACTGCGCGATACGGTCCCACACCCCGTTGTCGGCCGCCGACGCCTCTCCCGCGGCGGCCAGCACGCCCAGCGGCGCCAGTGCGGCGACGCCGGTCAGGAGCGCGGTGTGCCGGTACTTGCAGTTCAAGACCATGGATTCCCTCTCCACGGACCCGGGTGTCCCCCTTGCTGCGTCACGACGGGCGCCGCTCCCCCACGGATGCGGCGCCCGTCCGAACCCGGGCGGTGCGATTTGCACACGGCGGGCGAATCTAGGCAGCCGCACCCCCTCGCACCAAACAATTGCCGTCCGCCGCAGGCCAGTTGAGGGTTACCGGCGGTAAGAAGACGAGGTTTACGGGTGATTGGCGCGTACGTATCGTCGTAAATGAGGATCTAAACGGCGCGCTCCGTGAGTAGCCTCACAGGCCCAACTTTCGTCACCCACACGGCCGTTCGACGCTGCGTGAGCGATTCGCCGGGAATCTCACCCTCGGCGACCGGTAACGGAATACATCCCCCCGCAAAGCGTGACTCCCACCACAGATCATCCGTTGTCACTATGCGCCGGGACAGGTCCGGCGTTCCGGCCGGATTCGTGACCGCACCACCGCACTTCAAGGAGACTCCCGTGCCGCCCATGCTCGACGTGAGTGACGAGGTACGAGCCGAGATCGGCGACGAGGAGACCCAGCGGCTCCTCAACGGCGCCAACGCTCCTGGCACGTACGACTGCACGTCCTGTCGCACCCCCGGGGACACCGGGCAGGAGCGGACCAGCACCGTGCTCTTCGTGGGCGACGAGACGGCGGTCCTCGCCTTCGCGCACGCCGCCTGCATCCCCTCGCAGGTCGTCCCGGTCACCGAGGAGCAGTTGCAGGGCGCCGTCCGCAGCATCGGCGGCCCCGAGACGGCGGCGGGGCCCTCGATCGGCGGCCAGGCCGACGCGCCGCCCGTGGAGACCGCGCCCCGGCAGGCGGTGCTCGGCATCACCTGCGGTCTGATCATCGTCGAGGAGACGCTGCGCCCGGCGCTCGTGATCGAGCCCACCGGGCCGGTCGCACGGGTCGGCGCCACCGGCGCGGGCGACGACTTCCTGCCGCTCCTGATCGAGCAGGGCTTCATGCCGCAGCTCGACCTGGAGGTGCCGCCGTCGCCGCTGTCGGGCTGGTCGGTGCTGCTGGCCACCGGGCGGCTGCACGCCGTGCTCCAGCCCGGCGCGGGCGGCACCCCCGGCACCGCGTGGTGGCAGGCCCACCAGCCGCTCCAGGTCAGCGACGGCTGGCGGAACGCCGTCAACCGGACCAACGAGGTGTACGTCTACGCCGCCCCGGCCGGTTCCATCGGCCGTCAGCCGCGCGAGGACCTGATGCGGGACGCCCTGGCCAGGGCGTGCTCGCGGGGCCTGCTGGTGGCCGCGACGATGCCGCTGTCGGGGACCTGAGCCACCCGTCTCACCGGAAACGAGGGGCGTGTACGGGACACCGTGCGCGCCCCTTCCGCGCGCCCACTGCCGCCCGGGTCAAAGATCTGCAATTCAACCGACTGGCCCGCATCCCGGACAACACCGGCTCGTTGGCACATACGTGCACACCTTTGACACCTCCTCCCGGGCCCCTTTCCAGCGCTACATCCCGTCCATGCGCAGCGCGCTGGACGCGACCGGGGGCGGTGCCACAGAAACACCCATCTACGACGCGCTCTACTCGGAGTACCAGCGGCTCTTCCGCACGCTGCCCGGCGACCGGACCGGCGAGGAGGCGTTGCAGTTCAACGGCTTCACCACCTGGCACGCGGAGCAGCCGGCGTACGCCCCCGGCAGACACCGCGGCAACGGCCCGGCGGCGCTGCCGCCGGGCCGTCCCGACAATCGGATGCCCGGGCTCTGACCCCGGGAGCCCCCGGCTCGCGGGGGCCCGTGCGCGCCGCTACTTCTTGCGCCCGCGCTTCTCGCGGACCCGGACCGACACCTGGATCGGCGTACCGGCGAAGCCGAACTCCTCGCGCAGCCGACGCTCGATGAAGCGCCGGTAGCCCGCCTCCAGGAAGCCCGAGGCGAACAGCACGAACCGCGGCGGCTTGATGCCCGCCTGCGTCCCGAACAGGATGCGGGGCTGCTTTCCGCCGCGGATCGGGTGCGGGTGCGCGGCGACCAGCTCGCCCAGGAACGCGTTGAGGCGGCCGGTCGGCACCCGGGTCTCCCAGCCCGCGATGGCCGTCTCGATCGCCGGGACCAGCCGCTCCATGTGCCGCCCGGTGCGCGCCGAGACGTTGACCCGCGGCGCCCACTGCACCTGCACGAGGTCCTTCTCGATCTCGCGCTCCAGGTAGTAGCGCCGCTCCTCGTCCAGCAGGTCCCACTTGTTGTACGCGATCACGACCGCGCGGCCCGCCTCGACGGCCATGGTGATGATCCGGGTGTCCTGCTCGGCCAGCGTCTCACTGGCGTCCACCAGGATGACCGCGACCTCGGCCTTCTCCAGCGCCGCCGCCGTACGCAGCGACGCGTAATAGTCCGCGCCCTCGGTGAGGTGGACGCGGCGGCGGATGCCCGCGGTGTCGATGAACTTCCAGGTGACACCGCCGAGCTGGATCAGCTCGTCCACCGGGTCGCGGGTGGTGCCCGCGACCTCGTTGACGACCACCCGGTCCTCGTTGGCCACCTTGTTCAGCAGGGACGACTTGCCGACATTCGGGCGGCCGATGAGCGCGATCCGGCGCGGGCCGCCGACGACGTCGCCGAAGGTCAGCGCGGGCGCCTCGGGCAGCACCCCGATGATGGCGTCGAGCAGATCGCCGGTGCCGCGGCCGTGCAGCGAGGAGACCGGGTAGGGCTCGCCGAGGCCGAGGTTCCACAGCGCGGCCGCGTCGGCCTCGCCGGACGGTCCGTCGACCTTGTTGGCGGCCAGCACGACCGGCTTGCCCGCGCGGCGCAGCAGCCGTACGACCGCCGCGTCGGTGTCGGTGGCGCCGACGGTGGAGTCCACGACGAAGACCACCGCGTCGGACGCCTCGATGGCGAACTCGGCCTGCGCCGCCACGGAGGCGTCGATGCCGAGGACGTCCTGCTCCCAGCCGCCGGTGTCCACGATCTTGAAGCGGCGGCCGTTCCAGTTCGCCTCGTACGTGACGCGGTCGCGGGTGACGCCCGGCTTGTCCTCCACGACCGCCTCGCGGCGGCCGATGATCCGGTTGACCAGCGTCGACTTGCCGACGTTGGGACGGCCGACCACGGCGAGCACCGGCAGCGGGCCGTGCCCGGCCTCGGCCAGGTCGTCGGCCACCTCTTCGAGGTCGAAGCCCTCCTCGGCGGCAAGCTCCATGAACTCGGCGTATTCGGCGTCGCCGAGCGCGCCGGTCCCGCCGTGCTCGGTCTGCTCGTCTGCGTGGTCCATGAGGTATCTCCGTCGATCAACTGTGGCGGCTGCGGTAACCAGTGTGGTGCAGCCGGTGCGGTTCGGCCTGCGCGTTTTCCGTCTGCGCGGTCAGCGGCCGGTGGCTTGCTTGGCGTGCGCCAGGTGGGCGGTGAGCCGCTCCTGGATGCGCAGCGTGGCGGCGTCCATCGCGCTGCGGGTGCGGCGCCCGCTGCCGTCGCCCGCCTCGAAGGGCTCCCCGAAGACGACGTCGATCCGCGAGCGCAGCGGCGGCAGTGCCGGGACCGCCCGGCCCTTGGCGGTGCTGCCGAGGACGGCGACCGGCACGACGGGCGCGCCGGAGCGCACCGCGAAGTACGCCAGACCCGAGCGCAGCTCGGCGAAGTCGCCGTCGCCCCGGGTGCCCTCGGGGAAGATGCCGAGCATCCCGCCGCGCTCCAGGACGCCGAGCGCGGCGGTTATCGCCGTACGGTCGGCGGTCTCGCGGTCGACCTTGAGCTGCCCGATGGAGCGCAGGAACGGGTCGAGCGGCCCGACGAAGGCTTCCTTCTTCACCAGGAAGTGCAGCGGGCGCGGCGAGATGCCGATCAGCATCGGGCCGTCGATGTTGTGCGAGTGGTTGCCCGCCAGGATGACCGGGCCGTGCGCCGGTACCCGCCAGGCGCCGAGCACCCGGGGCCGCCACAGGCCGTTCATCAAGACGATGCCGATCCGGCGTCCGACGGCCGCTCCGCGCGGTCCCGGCGCCGTGCCCTGCTCTGCGGTCACCTGGGCGCCCGCTTCTCCTCGACCAGAGTGACGATGCACTCGATGACCTGGTCGAGGGTGAGGTCGGTGGTGTCGACCTCGACCGCGTCGGCGGCCTTGGCCAGCGGGGAGGTCTTGCGGCCCGAGTCGGCCGCGTCCCGCTTGATGAGCGCGGCCCGGGTGTCCGCGACGCTCAGCGCGCCGTTCAGCTCGCCGCTGCGGCGGGCGGCGCGGGCCTCGGCGGACGCGGTGAGGAAGATCTTGACGGTGGCGTCAGGGAAGACGGTCGTGCCGATGTCCCGGCCCTCGACCACGATGCCGCCGGGGGACGCGGTGGCGGCGGCGCGCTGCAACTCGACCATCCTGGTCCGTACCTCGGGGACCGCGCTGACGGCGCTGACCGCGGCGGTGACCTCCTGGGTGCGGATCGGGCCCGAGGCGTCCACGCCGTCCACGGTGATGCCGGGGGCCGCCGGGTCGTGGCCCGCGACGATGGCGGGCTTGCCCGCGCAGTCGGCGACGGCCACCGGGTCGTTGACGTCGATGCCGTTGCTCAGCATCCACCAGGTGATCGCGCGGTACTGCGCCCCGGTGTCGAGGTAGCTCAGCCCCAGCTTCGCCGCGACCGCCCTGGACGTGCTGGACTTGCCGGTACCGGAAGGGCCGTCGATGGCGACGATCACCGGATTTTCCACAGCGGGTGGCCTTCCTCGTGCGCGGAGCGGGGGGCGGGCGGGCCGGCCGAGGGGCCGGATGCCATTCCCCCAAGGTTACCGGCCGCCCGCACGCCGGAACGCCACGGGTTTTCCCTGCCGGGACGGGCACGGGGCCGGGGTGCCGGGCCGGGTGCCCGTCACGCTCGCGCCCGGGTGCGCCGGGTGAGCCATGTGCGCCCTGTGCCCGCGTACGGTCCTGCGGCTGACCCGTCCGGCACGCGTCCGATCCGTACCGCCGGAGCCCGGCCGCGCCCTGACCGTGCCACCGCCCGGCCCGCGCCGTACGTCTACTGCCGGATCGACCAGCCGCGTTCGCGCAGTGCCACGGTCAGGGCGGGCGCGGTGCGCGGCTCGACCATGAGGTGCACCAGACCGGCCTGCTGTCCGGTGGAGTGTTCGATGCGGACGTCCTCGATGTTGACGCCCGCCGCGCCCGCGTCGGCGAAGAGGCGGGCCAGCTCGCCCGGCTGGTCGCCGATGAGGACGGCCACGATCTCGTACGCCTTGGGCGCCGTGCCGTGCTTGCCGGGGACCTTGGCGCGGCCCGCGTTGCCGCGCCGCAGGATGTCCTCGATGCCCGCCGCGCCGCCGCGCCGCTTGTCCTCGTCGGCGGACTGGAGGGCGCGCAGCGCCGCGACCGTCTCGGTCAGGTCGACGGCGACGTCGGCGAGGACGTCGGCGACCGGTCCGGGGTTGGCGGCCAGGATGTCCATCCACATGCCGGGCTCGGAGCCCGCGATGCGCGTGACGTCGAGGATGCCCTGGCCGCACAGGCGTACGGCGGTGTCCTCGGCGTGCTCCAGGCGGGCCGCGACCATGCTGGAGACGAGCTGCGGGGTGTGCGAGACCAGGGCGACGGCCCGGTCGTGGGCGTCGGCGTCCATGACGACGGGGACGGCGCGGCACAGCGCGACCAGTTCGAGGGCGAGGTTGAGCACCTCGGTGTCGGTGGCCGGGGTCGGGGTGAGCACCCAGGGGCGGCCCTCGAAGAGGTCGGCCGTCGCGGCCAGCGGCCCGGAGCGCTCGCGGCCCGCCATGGGGTGGGTGCCGATGTAGTGGGTGAGGTCGCAGCCCAGCGCCTCCAGGTCGCGGCGCGGGCCGCCCTTGACGCTGGCGATGTCGAGGTAGCCGCGGCCGAGGCCGCGGGTCAGCGCGTCGGCGAGGGTGGCCGCGACGTGGGCGGGCGGCACTGCGACGATCACGAGGTCGACCGGGCCCTCGGGCTCTCCCGTGGTGCCCGCGCCGAGCGAGGCCGCGGTGCGCGCGGTGCCCGGGTCGTGGTCGGTGAGGTGGACGTCCACACCGCGCGCGGTGAGCGCGAGGGCGGCGGAGGTGCCCATCAGGCCGCTGCCGACGACCAGAGCGGTCCTCACTGGGCGACGCTCCCGGAGGCGTCCCGCTCGGGTCGGCCGCTCCCGCGGACCGTTCGTACCGCCACGTCACTGCTCCCTCGGCTGCTCACGTACCTGCCGACCAGGGTAGTCACCGGGGGCGGGGCGCGAGACGGACGCCCGCACTGCGAGACGCGCGGCGAGGACGTACGGGTGCCGCGGGCGTACAGGCGGCGCAGGCGTACAGGCGGCGCAGGCGTACGGGCGGCGCAGGCGTACGGGCAAGGCCCCCGTGGCGGCCGGGTACGCGAGCCGGACCGCCACGGGGGCGGGGACATTACTTGCCGAGGCCGCCGAGCTTGCCGAGCTGCCTGCTGATGACGTCCTGGAGGGACTCCCCCTGCGGGACCTCGCCCTCGGGCGTCAGCTTGTCCACCGCCTCGGGGAGGCTGCCCGCGAGGTGGTCGGCGGCCTCCCGCGGGGAGACGCCCGCGTCCTGCGCCGCCTTCCGGAGGGCGTCGTCGGGAAGCGCCTGGGCGATCTGGTCGCCGGTGACGGGCTTGTTGTCGCCCAGGCCCACCCACGACCTGGCCTGCTCGCCAAGGCCGGACTTGTTGAGCATGCCCAGCAGCCCTTCGAGGGGGTTGCCCGAGGCGCCGTTGGCCGCGGCGGCGCCGGTGCCACCGGCCGCGCCCTTGCCGCCGAGCTGGCCCAGCAGCGAACCGAGGAGGCCGCCCGCGCCGCCGGAGGAGGAGCCGCCCTTCGCGCCGCTGAGCAGAGTGCCGAGAAGGCTTCCGAGGTCGTTTCCCGCCATGGTCTCGTCCCTTTCAGGAGTCGGGCCGTCGGCGCGCGTCACGTCGCCCGGCACCGAACACGGACAATGTCCCGCAAACCCGTCTCCGCCGCCACTTGCCACCGCCTCACCCGCCCGGACCAGGTAGAACTTCCCCATGCTCTTCCACTTGGTGCCGCTGGACGACTGGCTGCACGCGCCCGAGCGCCCGTACGCCCCCGCCTCCCTGGACGAGGAGGGTTTTGTGCACTGCTCGCCCGACGAGGCCGTGACCCTCGCGGTGGCCGACGCCTTCTACCGGGAGGTGGCGGGGCCGCTGATGGTGCTGCTGATCGAGGAGGCCGCGCTGCGCGCCGAGGTCCGCTGGGAGGCGGCCGATCCGGCGCCGCCGCCCGGCGTTCCGGAGGGCACGGCCTTCCCGCACGTCTACGGCCCCATCGACCGGCCCGCGGTGACCGGCATGCTGGAGGTCGTACGGGATCCGTACGGCCGTCCGCTCGGGCTGACGGCCTGGTCGTAGTCCCGCTACGGCCCTCGGGATCTCCCCCGCCGCAGCGGTACCGTGGGCCCCGCCCTCACCGTCCGCAACGTGATCACCGCACGAAGCAGTGGAAACTCCGGCGCTTGGTCGGACTTCATGGCGATAATCGCCCTCATGCGCGATCCGCTGGGGCACGACCTTGTCCGGGACCACACGGTCTATGCCTGCGTCATGGGCTCGCGCGCCTTCGGTCTGGCCACCGACGGCAGTGACACCGACCGGCGGGGTGTGTACGTGGCGCCCACCGAATTGTTCTGGCGTTTCGACAAGCCGCCGACGCATGTCACAGGACCGCGGCACGAACAGTTCTCCTGGGAGCTGGAGCGATTCTGCTCGCTCGCGCTGCGCGCCAACCCCAATCTGCTCGAATGCCTGCACTCACCGCTGGTGGAGTACGCCGACCCGACCGGGCTCGAACTCCTCGACCTGCGCGACGCGTTCCTCTCCCGCCGCGCCGACGCCACCTTCCGCGGCTACGCCGCCCAGCAGCTCGGCCGCCTCGAAGCGGACATCCGCACCCACGGCCAGCCGCGCTGGAAGCACGCCATGCACCTGCTGCGGCTCCTGATGTCCTGCCGCGACCTGCTGCGCACCGGCCGCCTCACCATCGACGTGGGCGACCAGCGCGAGCGCCTGCTGTCCGTCAAGCGCGGCGAACTGAGCTGGGACGAGGTCCGCGCCTGGATGCGCACGCTCCACGAAGAGACCGACACCGCCGCCGCCCGCTCCCCCCTCCCCCCCGACCCCGACCGCCCCCGCATAGAAGCCTTCCTCACCCGCGTCCGCCGCACCTCAGCCACCTTCCCACTCCCCCCCAAGCCCGCGTAGCTCACCCGCGCGAAGGCGCCCGTCCATCTGGACGGACGCCTTCGCGGGTCCGCACTTGCGGGCCCGGCGGTCCGGCGGGGCCGGGGGGCGGGGCGGTGGGGTTAGAGCTCGACCTCGTGCATCAGCATGCCGACCTCGGTGTTGGTCAGGCGGCGGAGCCAGCCGGACTTCTGGTCGCCGAGGGGGATGGGGCCGAAGCTGGTGCGGACCAGTTTGTCGACGGGGAAGCCCGCTTCGGAGAGCATGCGGCGGACGATGTGCTTGCGGCCCTCGTGGAGGGTGACCTCGACGAGGTAGTTCTTGCCGGTGTTCTGGACCACGCGGAAGTGGTCCGCGCGGGCCCAGCCGTCCTCCAGCTCGATACCGCTCTTGAGCTGCTTGCCGAGGTCGCGCGGGAGCGGCCCCTGGATCGCGGCGAGATAGGTCTTCTGCACGCCGTAGCGCGGGTGGGTCAGCCGGTGGGCCAGCTCGCCGTGGTTGGTGAGCAGGATCAGGCCCTCGGTCTCGGTGTCGAGCCGACCGACGTGGAAGAGCCGGGTCTCGCGGTTGGTGACGTAGTCGCCGAGGCACTGGCGGCCGTCGGGGTCCTCCATGGTGGAGACGACACCGGCCGGCTTGTTGAGCGCGAAGAAGAGATACGACTGGGTGGCTACGGTCAGCCCGTCGACCTTCACCTCGTCGTGGTCCACGTCGACCCGCAGGCCCTGCTCGGTGACGATCCGCCCGTTGACCTCGACGCGGTGCTGTTCGATCAGCTCCTCGCACGCGCGGCGCGAACCCATTCCGGCCCGCGCGAGCACCTTTTGCAGGCGCTCGCCCTCCTGCTCGGCGCCGGGGAAGGTCTTGGGCGTCTTGATCTGCGGCTTGCTGTGCCGCTCCCGGTTGCGCTCCTCGATCTGCGCGTCCAGCTCGCGCGGCCGGGCCGGCACCGGCTTGCGGCCGCGGTTGCCGGTCGGCTTGTTGCTGCCGGGCTTGGTACGCGGCATGCCGCCGGGCTTGTTCGCACCGGACTGGCCGGTGCTGCCCACGTCGTAGCGGCGCTCCTCGGGACGCGGCGTGCCCTTGGGCCGCTGGCTCTGGCCCTCACCGCGGCGCGCGTCCCCCGAGCGCCCGTCGCCCGAGCGGCCGTCGCCGCGCCGGTCGGCACCGCCACGCCGGTCGGCGTCACGGGGCCTGTCGCCTCCGCCGCCCCGCGGGTTCCGGTTGCCGCCGCTGTTCCTGTCGCTGCTTCGCATCAAGTGTCCGTTGTCGAGGTGTCGTCCGGCGCGTCCGGATCGAACGACGGAAGCCCCTCCTGGGACTCCGCCTCGATCGCTTCCGCCTCCGGCAGGAACGGTGCTAGCTCGGGCAGCTCGTCGAGGCTGCGCAGGCCCATACGTTCCAGGAAGTAGTTCGTCGTCCTGTACAGGATCGCACCTGTCTCGGGTTCCGTCCCACCTTCCTCGACCAGCCCCCGCTGGAGGAGGGTGCGCATGACGCCGTCGCAGTTGACTCCGCGGACCGCCGAGACGCGCGAACGGCTGACCGGCTGCCGGTACGCGACCACCGCCAGCGTCTCCAGCGCGGCCTGCGTGAGCCGGGCGTGCTGGCCGTCGAGGACGAACTTCTCCACGGCGGGCGCGAAGGCGGGCCGGGTGTAGAAGCGCCAGCCACCGGCGACCAGCCGCAGGTCGAAGCCGCGTCCCTCGCGGGTGTAGTCGTCGGACAGCTCGCGCAGCGCCCTGCCGACGGCCCGCCGCGGCCGTTCCAGGACCTTGGCCAGGTGCTCCTCGGTGGCCGGTTCGTCGACGACCATCAGCACGGCCTCCAGGGCGGGCTTCAGCTCCAGCTCGGCGGTCGCGGCGGCGAGCAGGCCCGAGGGCGCCGCCGTATCGCCTGCCGCGCCGGCCGCGGCAAGGGCCCCGGTGATATCCGACACGTCCGTCATTCCTCGGCCTCTCCCTGCTCGTGCTGCGGCTCACGCACCGGCACTGACTCCGGCACCGGCACCGGTTCCGGCTCCCGCCGCGGTTCCGGCTTGCGCGCCGGAGCCGCCGCCTCCTGGTCGAACTCGTCGGTCACCAGCGGCGCCGCCGTGTCCTGTTCCCCGCCCGTCCAGCGGACCTGGAGCAGCCCGAGGGCCTCCTCCTGGTCCAGCGCGACCGCCTTCTCCCGGTACAGCTCGAGAAGCGCGAGGAAGCGCGCCACGACCGTCAGCGTGTCCGGCGCGTCCTCGGTCAACTGCCCGAAACTGGCCACGCCGAGCTCCCGCAGCAGTGCGATCACCCGCTCGCCCTGCTCCCGGACGCTCACCAGCGGCGCGTGGATGTGGTCGACGTACACCTGCGGCTTGGGCTTGGGCAGCATCGCCTTCACCGCGAGCTGCGCGAAGCGCTCGGGGCCGATGCTGAGGACGACCTCGGGCAGCAACTCCGCGTGCTGCGGTTCGAGGCCGACGGTACGGGGGTAGCGCAGCGCCTCGTGGTCCAGCCGCTCGGCGAAGATCGCCGCGATCCGCTTGTACGCCCGGTACTGGAGCAGCCGGGCGAAGAGCAGGTCCCGTGCTTCCAGCAGCGCGAGGTCCGCCTCGTCCTCGACCTCGGCGGACGGCAGCAGCCGGGCCGCCTTCAGGTCCAGCAGGGTGGCCGCGACGACCAGGAACTCGGTGGTCTGGTCGAGGTCCCAGTCCGGGCCCATGGCGTGGATGTACGTCATGAACTCGTTGGTGACCTTCGACAGCGCCACCTCCGTGACGTCCATCTTGTGCTTGGAGATCAGCCCGAGCAGCAGGTCGAACGGCCCCTCGAAATTCGCCAGCCGTACGGTGAAACGGTCCCCTCCGGCCGGAGCCGGAGCCGGCTCGGCCTCAACGGCTTCGACCGGCGCCGCGGGCTCGGCGGGCTCGGTCTCTTCCACCGCCTCTTCCACGGCCTGTTCCGCCACCGCGGCAGGCGGCTCCGCTGTCACGGCAGGCGTCGGTTCCGCCTCGGCGGCGGCGCCGAGCCCGAGGCTGCGGCGGGGAGTGGCGGGTGAGGTCGGCATCGGGGTCCAGGGTACGAAGTGGTCTGTGCAGGCTACTCGCCGCAGCAGGCCATGCCCCGTTCCCCGACCGCGCGCCGTCGGGGCGTCAGCGGCCCCGCAGACGGCGTACGAGGATGCTCGCGTCGCCGCGCGACTCCAGATCGGCCAGCACCACGGCGACGGCCTCGCGGACGATCCGGCCGCGGTCGATGGCGAGCCCGTGCTCACCGCGCAGCACCAGCCGGGCGTGTTCCAGATCCATCAGCTCCTCGGCGGAGACATAGACGGTGATCTTCTCGTCGTGCCGCTCGCGCCCGCTGGGACGGCGGTTCTGCCGGGCGGCCTTGCGCCGCGCCTGCTGGGGCTGCGGCTGGGCGGTGATCGGGGGCTGGACCGGTGCGGCCTGCGGCTGCGGCGCGGGCGCGGTCATGGTGCCGGAGGAGGCGGCGGGCGACGGCATACCGGCCCGTTCGGCGGTCAGCGGGCGGCGTGAGGTCGGGATGTCCCGGCCGCCGTGTTCCGCGTTGTCCTCGCCCTGTCCCGCGGTGCCGGAGGGTCGTGTCCCTTCGTCGTCGTCCGCGGGATCGGCCGCGTCGTTCCCGGCGGCCGGGTCGGCCACCGGTACGGACCGCAGCCGGCCGTCCGCCTGCGTACCGTTCTGTCCTTCGCCCGGACCACCGGAGCCGCCGGAGCTCCCGGAACCACCGGAGCCGCCGGGGCCGGGGCCGCCGGGGTGCTGCCGTGGCTGCGGGGCCTGGAGCGCCGCTCCTCCGGTCGTCCGGAACAGCTCGTCGGCGCCCGGCAGACTCACTCGGCGTGGCACCGGGCGAGCACCTCCCTGGCGAGCTGGCGATAGGCGGCCGCGCCGACGGAGTTGGACGCGTAGGTGGTGATCGGCTCGCCCGCCACGGTCGTCTCGGGGAACCGCACGGTGCGGCCGATGACGGTGTGGAAGACGTGCTCGTCGAACGCCTCGACGACCCGGGCCAGCACCTCGCGGCTGTGCACGGTGCGCGAGTCGTACATGGTGGCGAGGATGCCGTCGAGCTCAAGCTCGGGGTTGAGCCGCTCGCGGACCTTCTCGATGGTCTCGGTGAGCAGCGCGACCCCGCGCAGTGCGAAGAATTCGCACTCCAGCGGAACGATCACCGAGTGCGCCGCGGTGAGCGCGTTGACCGTCAGCAGGCCGAGCGAGGGCTGGCAGTCGATGACGATGTAGTCGTAGTCGGCCATCAGCGGCTTGAGGGCGCGCTGGAGCGACGACTCGCGGGCGACCTCGCTGACGAGCTGCACTTCCGCTGCCGACAGGTCGATATTGCTGGGGAGCAGGTCCATGCCGGGCACCGCGGTCTTCAGCAGGCACTCGTCGGCCGCCAGTCCGCGTTCCATCAGCAGGTTGTAGACCGTGATGTCGAGTTCCATCGGGTTGACCCCGAGGCCGACCGAGAGCGCGCCCTGCGGGTCGAAGTCGACAAGGAGCACCCGGCGGCCGTATTCGGCCAGCGCCGCGCCCAGGTTGATGGTCGAGGTGGTCTTGCCGACCCCGCCCTTCTGGTTGCACATCGCGACGATCTTCGCGGGGCCGTGGTTGGTGAGCGGATTGGGGATCGGGAAGTACGGCAGGGGCCGGCCGGTGGGGCCGACGCGTTCGCGGCGCTGCCGGGCCGCGTCCGGGGCGAGGGTGGCCGCGTACTCCGGATCCGGTTCGTACTCGGCATCCGGGTCGTAGAACTGACCGTCCTGCAGGTCGTTGTCGTTGAAAGGCGCCATGGCGTAAGCAGGTTGCGTCTCTGTGTTCGTCTCGGGCCGGCGGGACTCGAAGGTGCGGACCGCGACGGAACCGACGGTCATTCCTGGTTGACCACCCCCGGGAGCAAATGTCGACTCATTCACAAGTCGTCTTACCTCCTTGGTGACCAGGAAACTTCTAGACAGGTCAGCGTGACTACAGCCGACGATTCGCGACTCTATGGCGTGTCGGTGGTCCACAGCAACACAATCCGCCGGACACGGCACGATGTGTCGGCAACCGAACACCCCGCTGTCAAGGGCGTAAGCACATGAACGGCCGGGCCTCGACACACAAGACCCGGCCGGTGGTGCGGTGTTGGCGCGATGTTGACGCGCCTGGTCACAGTGGCCGCCGGTCAGCCCAGCAGCGCGTGCAGGTCGGTGGAGTCGAGGCCGTGCGCCTCGGCCACCGGACCGTAAACAACTTGTCCCTCATGCGTGTTGAGACCGAGAGCGAGAGCCGCGTCACGTCGCAGCGCTTCGCGCCAGCCGCGGTTGGCCAGTTCGACGATGTACGGCAGCGTCGCGTTGGTCAGCGCGTACGTCGAGGTGTTGGGAACCGCGCCGGGCATGTTCGCGACGCAGTAGAACACCGACTGGTGTACGGGGAACGTCGGTTCGGCGTGCGTGGTGGGGCGGGAGTCCTCGAAGCAGCCGCCCTGGTCGATCGCGATGTCGACAAGGACAGATCCCGGCTTCATGCGCGAGACCAGCTCGTTGGTGACCAGCTTCGGTGCCTTCGCGCCCGGAATGAGCACCGCGCCGATCACGAGGTCGGCGTCGAGCACGGCCTTCTCCAGCGCGTAGGCGTTGGAGGCGATGGTCTGCACGCGGTTGCCGAACACCTTGTCGGCCTCGCGCAGTTTGTTGACGTCCTTGTCCAGCAGCGTGACGTGGAAGCCGAGTCCGAGCGCGATGGTGGTGGCGTGCCAGCCGGAGACACCGGCGCCGATGACGACGGCCTTGCCGGACTGGACACCGGGGACGCCGCCGGGCAGGACGCCGCGACCGCCGGCCGAGCGCATCAGGTGGTAGGCGCCGACCTGCGGGGCGAGCCGGCCGGCCACCTCGGACATCGGGGCGAGCAGCGGGAGCTGGCGGTTCGCGGTCTCCACCGTCTCGTACGCGATGGCGGTGGTGCCCGACTCCAGCAGCGCGTCCGTGCACGCGCGGGAGGCGGCGAGGTGCAGGTAGGTGAAGAGCGTCTGGTCCTTGCGGAGCCGGTGGTACTCCTCGGCGATCGGCTCCTTCACCTTGAGCAGCAGATCGGCCGTGGCCCACACCTCGTCGGCGGTGGCGAGGATGCCCGCACCGGCCGAGACGTACTCCTCGTCGGGGATGGACGAGCCGTCGCCGGCGCCCTGCTCCACGAAGACCTGGTGTCCATTGCGGACGAGTTCGTGCACGCCTGCCGGGGTGATGGCCACGCGGAACTCGTTGTTCTTGACCTCGCGGGGGATGCCCACCTTCACGTCGATCACGGTCCTTGCGCTCAGGGAAGAATGACCGCTTTGGGGCGGCAGAAAGCCAGTCTAGTGAAGGAAGACTCTCTGTCCAGCCTTACAAAGTGACCACTTTGGCCGAGACCATTGGCAGTTTCGTAGGTATACAGCGCGGCGATCGTCAGTTCGGCGCCGATTCGCCCTCGCTGAGCAGGCGGTTCGCGGCGGCGCGCTGGACCGTGGCGCCGCTGGGATCGCCCAGCCGGTCGAGCGTGTCGGCGAGCCGCAGCAGGATCGCGCCCTCCAGCCGCCGCTCCCCCGCCTTGCGCGCCCAGTACAGCGCGTCGCGGCAGGTCCGCAGCGCGTCCTCCGGGTAGCCCGCGTACTCCTGCACCCGCGCGGCCTCGGTCAGCGCGCGGGCCTGCGCGCCCAGGTCGGCCAGCCGCCGGTACGCCCCGGCGGCGGCGCGCCATTCGCGCAGCGCGGGCCCGTACCGGCCGTCGTAGGTGAACAGCGCGCCGATCCGGCCGTGCAGCCGGGCCTCGTGGAAGGTCTCGCCGCGTTCCTGGCGCAGCGCGAGCGCCCTGCCGTACCAGTCGGCGGCCCGCTGCGGGTCGTGCCGCTCCTGATACGTACCGCCGAGGGCTTCCAGCACCCGGCCCTCGGCCTCCGCGTCGTCGCACTTGCGGGCCGCGCCCAGTGCGGCGCGGTACCGGTCGAGCGCCCGGTCGGAACGGCCCGCCGCCGCGTCCAGGTCGCCGAGATTGATCAGCGCCGCCGCCTTCTCCCGGTCCAGGCCGCGCCGCTCGGCGACGTCCAGGACCAGGCCGTGCAGTTCGTACTGCTCGGCCGCCATCGCGTTCCCGCCGGGGAAGGCGGCGAGCGCCTGCACCTGGGCGGCGATCAGCCGTCTGGCCAGGGTGTCCAGATCGCCGTCCGCGACGGCGACCCGCGCGGAGGCCAGCAGCGCGGGCAGCCGGGACCGCAGCCACTCGGCGGCCGTCGCGGGCGAGTCGAAGCTGAGGCTGCGCGGGCCGTCGTCCGGCAGCCGCATCCGCACGAGCGCCGAGCCGCACGACAGCAGCAGCCGTACGGTCCGCTCCAGCATCCTGGCCCGGGCCAGCCGGACCTCCTCCGGGCGGTCGCGGGATTCGAGCAGCCCGCGCAGCAGCGGCTCGAAGCAGCCGGGCAGGCGGTACTGCGGCGGCAGCTCGTCGCCCGTCACCGGACCCGGCGCCAGCAGGGCGCCGCCGACGAAGTCGTCGAGCGTGCTCTGCGCGGCGGCCACGGAACAGCCCGCGAGCGCCGAGGCGACCTGCGCGTCGACCATGCCCGCAGGTGCCAGCGACAGGAGTCGCAGCATCCGCGCGGCGGTCTGCGGCACGTCCTCGTAGACCAGCCGGAAGGACCGCACGAGTTCGCCCTGCGCGGCGGCGCGCAAAGGCGCCGTCCTGTCCGCTTCGGCCGAGGGCGCGGCGGGCGCGTCGGCCGAGACGGTACGCAGCCGGGTCGCGGCGTCCGCCACGGACAGCGTCGGCCGGGCCGCGAGCCAGGCGGCGACCAGCCGCAGCGCGGTGGGGTGCCCGCCGATCTCCTGCACCAGGGCCTCGGCGGCGCGCGGGTCGCAGGTCACCCGGGTGGAGCCGATGCTGTGCGCGAGCAGTTCCACGGCGGCGGGCGTGTCGAGCCCGCCCAGCGTGCACGGCCGCACGTCCGGCACTCCGGGCAGCGGGCCGTCCGAGGTGACGACGACAAGGCTGCCGGGCGCGTCGGGGATCAGCCCGTCGAGCTGATCGGCGCGCAGGACGTCGTCCAGGACGAGGAGCGTCTTGCGCGAGGTGGCGGCGGGGCCGCCGGACGGGGCGGCCGGGGCGGGAGCGGCGGGTGTTACGGGGGCGGCCGATCCGTCGGCTCCCGGAGTACGGGCGAGGGCTCGGCGGAGGGCGCGGACGGCCTGCTCGGCGGGTACGGGCTCCCCTTCCGGGGAGGTCATGCGCAGGAAGACCTGGCCGTCCGGGTAGTCGTCGGCCAGGTCTTCGGCCAGGCGCAGCGCGAGCGCGGTCCGACCGACGCCGGGGCGTCCGGCGACGAGCAGCACGCGCGCCCGCCCCTTCCCCTGCTTTCCGAGGCCCGGCCGTCCGATCTCTCCGCGCAGCTCCGCCAACTCCCTTTCCCGGCCCACGAATTGACCCTCGCCTTGGGCTCCCGCCCATACGGCGGCGCCGACCCGCACCGTGACCTCGCCGGTCCGGCTCACCGGGCGGGCCGCGCCCGCGCCGACGTCCGAAGGCGCGGCGGGCGCGGTCCCGGCCTTGGGGTCGGCCTTGGGGTCGGCCTTGCGATGAGGCGTGGGATCAGGCTGGGGGTCCGCCTCGACGTCGGCCCCGGTGTCCGCCCCGGACCCGTTCTCGGTTCCCGGCGCGACAGCGGCGGTGCGCTCGGCCTTCGCCGGACGCGCGGCCGGAGTGTCCGGTGCCGACTCGGACTCGGACTCGGGTTCCGGCTCGGCGTCCGGTCCGGCGGCGGTGCGTTCGGCTTTGGGGCCGGTCGCGGACGACGGCTCGGCGTCCTTCGCGGGCGGCTGCTCCGGCCCGGACTCGACGGCGGCAGAAGGGGCCTCGGGGGCCGGGCCCTTGCGCGTCGGGGAGCCGGCGGAAGCCGACCGTCGGCGGCGGGCGCGCGCCTTGGCGGGTGCGGGGGCCGTGTCCGGTTCAGGTGCCGCCGGGGCGTCCGCTCCCGCAGGGGTCCCGTTGGGGTTCAGCGCCTGATCCGTCACGGCCTACGCTCCCGGCTCAGTGGGGTCGTCCGCGCGGGGCGCGGATGCGCGGGTACGCGGCTACGGCGACGAGCCTAGTTCACGCGGTCGGGCCGGTCCGGGGCTCCGACGCGGCCGACCGCGCAAATGATCACTCCATCGGATCATCGAGACCGATGAGGGAGCTGTGAAGAAGCTGTGGAGGGGACGGTCAGGGTGTGAAGGGCCGCGCGGGCCACGGCGACTCGGCGGGCCGCAGCGCGTCGAGACCGGCGCCGTTCATCGCGGCCTGGAGCGCGAAGACGCCCACGACCAGGCAGTTGTTGTGCAGGTCGCCCGCGAGGATCCCGCTGACGAGGTCGGCGAGCGGGACGCGGGCCAGCTCCATGTCGGCCTCCTCCTCGGCGACCGCGAAGCGCTCGCCGTCCGCCTCGGAGACACCGCGCGCGAGGAAGATCCGTACCGCCTCGTCCGTACCGCCGGGGCTGGTGTAGACGTCGGTGAGGACCCGCCAGTCCTCGGCCTTGACGTGCGCCTCCTCGTACAGCTCGCGCTGGGCCGCGTGCAGCGGATTCTCGCCGGGGATGTCGAGCAGTCCGGCCGGGATCTCCCAGAGCTTCTGCCGTACGGGGTGCCGGTACTGGCGCAGTACGAGGACGCGGTCGGCGTCGTCGAGGGCGAGGACGGCCACCGAGCCGGGGTGGACCTGGTAGTCGCGGACGGCGGTGGTGCCGTCGGGCATGACCACCTCGTCCGTGCGTACCGACGTCTTCTTGCCGGTGAACGGCGTGGAGGTCACGGTGACCCGCCACTCCTCCTGAGTGTCCTTCAGCATGCTGCGCCTTCCGAGTCCGTGACCGTACCGAGTGACCGGGAGCGGGCGCCGGGCCCGCTCCCGTAACGCCGCCTTCAGCCCTGCCGCTCCTGCGCGTCCTGCTGCTGGCGCGCGACCGCCGCCTTGACCAGCCCGGCGAACAGCGGGTGGGGCCGGGTCGGGCGGGACTTCAGTTCGGGGTGCGCCTGGGTGGCGACCAGGTACGGGTGCACCTCGCGCGGGTACTCGACGTACTCGACGAGCTTGTTGTCGGGCGAGGTGCCCGAGAAGACGATGCCGGTCGCCTTCTCCAGCTCGGCGCGGTAGGCGTTGTTCACCTCGTAGCGGTGGCGGTGCCGCTCCTCGACGTACGGCTGGTCGCCGTAGACCTCGCGGACGATGGAGCCCTCGGCGAGCTTCGCCGGGTAGGTGCCCAGGCGCATCGTGCCGCCGAGGTCGCCCTTGCCGTCCACGATGTCGAGCTGCTCGGCCATGGTCGAGATGACCGGGTGTCCGGTGCCGGGGTCGAACTCGGTGGAGTTGGCGTCGGCGATCCCGGCGAGGTTGCGCGCGGCCTCGATGACCACGCATTGCAGGCCGAGGCAGAGTCCGAGCAGTGGGACGCGGTTCTCACGGGCGAAGGTGATCGCGGTGACCTTGCCCTCGACGCCTCGGTCGCCGAAGCCGCCGGGCACGCAGATCGCGTCCACGTCGCCGAGCTGCGCCGCCGCGCCCGCCGGGGTCCGGCAGTCGTCGGAGGTGACCCACTTGACGTGCACCTTCGCGTTGTTGGCGAATCCGCCGGCGCGCAGTGCCTCGGTCACCGACAGATAGGCGTCGGGCAGGTCGATGTACTTGCCGACCAGCGCGACCTTCACCTCGTGGGCGGGCTCGTGCACCCGCTTGAGCAGGTCGTCCCACTGGGCCCAGTCCACATCACGGAAAGGCAGGTCCAGCCGCCGGACGACGTACGCGTCCAGGCCCTCGGTGTGCAGCACCTTGGGGATGTCGTAGATGGAGGGCGCGTCGATCGCGGCGACCACCGCGTCCTCGTCGACGTCGCACATCAGCGAGATCTTCCGCTTGATGGCGTCCGGCACATGGCGGTCCGCGCGCAGCACGATCGCGTCGGGCTGGATGCCGATGTTGCGCAGCGCGGCCACCGAGTGCTGGGTCGGCTTGGTCTTCAGCTCGCCGGAGGGGCCGATGTACGGCAGCAGCGAGATGTGCACCACGAAGACGTTGTCCCGGCCGACCTCGTGCCTGACCTGGCGGACCGACTCCAGGAACGGCAGCGACTCGATGTCGCCGACCGTGCCGCCGACCTCGGTGATGACGACGTCCACGTCGTCGGTGGCCATCCGGCGGATACGGGACTTGATCTCGTTGGTGATGTGCGGGATCACCTGCACGGTGTCACCGAGGTACTCGCCGCGCCGCTCCTTGGCGATCACCGTGGAGTAGATCTGGCCGGTGGTGACGTTGGCGGAACCCGCCAGATTGACGTCGAGGAAGCGCTCGTAGTGACCGATGTCGAGGTCGGTCTCGGCGCCGTCGTCCGTGACGAAGACCTCGCCGTGCTGGAAGGGGTTCATGGTGCCCGGATCCACGTTGAGATAAGGATCGAGCTTCTGCATGGTGACCCGCAGGCCCCGTGCCTTGAGCAGCGCCCCGAGGCTGGAGGCCGTCAGGCCCTTGCCGAGAGAGGAGGCCACACCACCGGTGACGAAGATGTGCTTCGTCGTGGATTTCGGCGCATTCTTCAGAAAAGCTGCCAAGAGGGGGCTCCCGTGGTCGCGAGGTGAGGGTCGGGACGGCGTTCGTGCTTGGGAGCGCCGTCGCGGCGGTTCAGTGGTTCATCCCACCGGCCCACGGGCTACCAGGGTATCAGCGACCCCGGCCGCCGAATGATGCGCCACGGCGGCCGGCGGGCACGACCGATGACTTTCGCCACTCCGGGCCGCCACCGCCCGGCCGCCGGACGGCCATCGCGCGGTCGCCCGGCGGTCTTCGTGAGGTCTTCGTGAGGTCTTCGGGCAGCTTTCGTGCGCTCTTCTGGCCGTCGAAGCGCCGTCGAAGGGCCGTAGTAAGGCGTTGTAGCGCAGCCGCGGGGCCGTCGTGGAGCCGCCGCGGGGCCGGTACACCCGACCGGCGGAGCGAAGATCGCGGAGACATGCGCACGCCCTCCTCGGACGACGTATCCTGCACGGACGCATTGCTACGAGCCGACCGGCACGGCACTATCCCCGCCCAGTTCCCGGATCATGAGCTCGTCCAAAATCCCCAGACCGCAAGACCGTCCCCAGCGGGGGCGGCGCCTGTCGTTCGACTGGAGTTGCACGTGGCCGGGCTCATCGAGGACTACGCCCTCATCGGTGATATGCAGACCGCCGCACTGGTCTGCCGGGACGGCACGGTCGACTGGCTGTGCCTCCCCCGGTTCGACTCGCCCGCCGTCTTCGCCGGACTGCTCGGTACCGAGCAGCACGGCTTCTGGCGGCTCGGCCCCGCGCACGGCAAGGACGACCAGCCGCCGGCCGCGACGCGCCGCAGGTACCGGGGCGACTCGCTGGTGCTGGAGTCCGAGTGGGACACCGAGCGCGGCACGGTCCGTGTGATCGACTTCATGCCGCCGCGTGACGGCGCACCGCAGGTCATCCGGATCGTGGAGGGCGTGCACGGTCGCGTCCCGATGCGCTCCGCCCTGCGGATGCGTTTCTCCTACGGGCAGATCACGCCGTGGGTGCACAAGGTCGGCGACCGTACGGTCGCGGTGGCCGGGCCCGACTCCGTGTGGCTGGACACCGATGTCGACACCTACGGCCAGGATCTGACGACGTACTCCGAGTTCACCGTCGCTCCCGGCGACCGCATCGCGTTCACCATCAGTTGGGAGCCGTCGCACAAGCCGCAGCCCTCGCTGCCTGAGCCCGAGGCGTCGCTGACCGCCACCGAGGACTTCTGGCGCGAGTGGGTCGAGCAGTGTACGTACACCGGCCCGTACCGGGACGCGGTGGTGCGCTCGCTGATCACGCTCAAGGCGCTGACGTACGGGCCGACCGGCGCGATCGTCGCCGCGCCGACCACCTCGCTGCCCGAGGACATCGGCGGGGTCCGCAACTGGGACTACCGCTTCACCTGGCTGCGCGACGCCGCGATCACCCTGTCCTCGCTGCTGCGCACCGGCTATCGCGACGAGGCCCGCGCCTGGCGCGAGTGGCTGCTGCGCGCGGTGGCGGGCGACCCCGAGAACCTCCAGATCATGTACGGCATCGCGGGCGAGCGCGAGCTGGGCGAGAACGAGCTGCACTGGCTGCCCGGTTACGAGGGCTCCTCCCCCGTGCGGATCGGCAACGGCGCGGCCCACCAGCTCCAGCTCGACGTGTACGGCGAGGTCACCGAGGCCCTGCACCTGGGCCACATGACGGGCCTGGCCCGCAACGACTACGCGAGCGTCCTCCAGCTCAAGCTGATCCGCTACCTGGAGAAGCACTGGAACGAGCCGGACGAGGGCATCTGGGAAGTCCGGGGCCCGCGCCGCCATTTCGTGCACTCCAAGGTGATGGCCTGGGTCGCGGTCGACCGCACCGTCAAGCTCATCGAGTCCGGCGAGGTCGACGGCCCGCTGGAGCGGCTCAAGGAGCTGCGCGAGGACATCCACTACGACGTGTGCGAGAAGGGCTTCGACCGGGAGCGCAACACCTTCACGCAGTCCTACGGCTCCAAGGAGCTGGACGCCTCGCTGCTGCTCATCCCGCAGATGGGCTTCCTGCCGCCGGACGACAAGCGGGTCATCGGCACCATCGAGGCGATCCAGCGGGAGCTGTCGACCGAGGACGGCTTCGTCCTGCGCTACCCCGTCTCCAGCGGCGCCGACGGCGAGGAGAATCTGGACGGCCTGCCCGGCGACGAAGGGGCGTTCCTCGCCTGCTCGTTCTGGCTCGCCGACGACCTCGCGATGATCGGCCGGGTCGAGGAGGCGCGCAAGCTCTTCGAGAAGCTGCTGGCGCTCCGCAACGACCTGGGTCTGCTCGCCGAGGAGTGGGACCCGCGCCGTAAGCGCCAGGTCGGCAACTTCCCGCAGGCGTTCAGCCATGTGCCGCTGATCGACACGGCGCTGCGGCTCACCGCCACCGGGGCGTTCCGCGCGTAGCGGGTCCCGGACCCCGGTCCGTCAGACCTGCGTCAGCTCGTCGTAGACGCTGAGCACCTGGGCCACCGTGTCGTCCTCGGTGGGCCAGGTGGCGGCCTGGGCGCGGCCCGCCACGGACAGGGCGGTACGGCGGCCGGGGTCGGCGAGCAGGGTGACGACGGCGCGGGCGAGGGCCGCCGCGTCGCCGTAGGGGACGAGGGCGGCCGCGTCGCCGACGAGTTCGGGGGTGCCGCCGACGGCGGTGGCGATCAGGGGAACGCCCGCGTGCAGGGCTTCCTGGGCGATCAGCGGGCGGGCCTCCCAGCGGCTGGGCAGCACGACGAGGTCGGCGGCGGCGAGCAGTTCCGGCACGTCGTCGCGGCGGCCGAGCAGGACCACCGGGAGCTGTTCCGCCTCGATCCGCTTCTCCAGGGCCGCGCGCCTACTGCCCTCGCCCGCGACGGCGACCAGCGGCGGCGGTTCGAGACCCGTCCAGTGGGCGGCGGCGTCCAGCAGCAGGTCGTAGCCCTTGTGGGCTTCGAGGCGGCCGACGGCCAGCAGCAGCGGGCGGTCGATCGCGCCGAATTCGGCGCGGGTCTTGTGGGTGTGCCGCTCGCCGTCGCCGGGCAGGCGCGGCGGCGGGGCGACCGGGCGCGGTACGGCGGCCGGTGCCAGCCTGACGTCCTTGGCGCCGAGGTGGCGGGCCCGGTCGACGAGTTCGGCGCAGACGCCGAGGACGACGGTGGCGCCGCGTACCGCCCGGCGCTCCAGCCAGCGCAGCAGCGCGGCGCGGCCCGCGCCGTCGTGTTCCGCGGGGGCGCCGCCGTGCCAGGTGAGGACCAGTGGGGTGCTGCGCCCGCCGAGCGCGATCGCGGCCAGCAGTCCGGCGCGCAGGCCGTGCGCGTGGACGATTCCGGCGCCGGAGAAGACGGCGCGCAGGGCGGCGACGGCGGGCGCGTCGGTGGCGGCGGCGGCCCTGCGGCCGATGTCGAGGGGTACGAAGCGGGCGCCGGTGCCGGAGAAGGCGTAGTCGGCCTCGGCGGCGGGGGGCCCGCAGACGGTGACCGCGACACCCCGCGCCACGAGGCCGCCCGCCAGCGAGCTGACGTGCGCTCCCGACGTCGTGCCCATGACGTGCACGGCGTGGAGCTGCCCCTGGAAGGGGGTGGACATGCTGCTCACGCGGGGCACTGCTCCTGACTCGGCACGGGACGGCGGGTGTTGGCGGGTACGGGCAACCCCTCCAGGATGCCAGGCCGCACCCGCGGGTCACCGGTCACGGTCGCGCTCAGGCCCGCTCACCCGCCCTTGGGATCACCCATACGGGTGTGCCACGCGGCCCCAGGAGTCAACGTGCCGCACTCCGGGCGCGTTCCACAACCGCTCGTGGGAGGAGATCCGGTCGCCCGCGGCGGTCATCGCGATGAGCGCCGCCGCGTGCAGCAGCAGCCCGGTCCTGCCGTTGGCGACGACGATCGCCGCGCCCAGCGCCGCGCCGAGCGCGTGGGCGCCGCCGTCGCCGAGCATCGTCCGCTCGCTGAGGTCGTCGCCGAGTACGGCCGCCGCGGCGCCCACGGGGGCCGCGGCCAGCACTCCCGCGGGGCCGCGGCGCAGCAGGCCGGGCACGCCGACGGCGATGACCGCCTTCGCGGCGCGGCCGGGCGAGATGTCCACCAGGTTCACCGCGTGCGCGGTGCCCGCGATGACGACGCCCGCGAGCAGTTGGTCGAAGGGCCGCACCTTGAGCAGGGTGCCCGCGGCGAGCCCGGCCGCGCCGATGCCGAGGAGTTTCACGGCGCCCGAGGTGAACCGGCCCTCGCGCAGCGCCTTCAGATGCGCGCCGAAGCCGCGTTCGTCGGGCGAGCCGGCCTGGTCGTCGTAGGCCCCGCAGGCGCCCGCGGCCAGTGCGGCGCCGACGGCCGCGATCCGGGAGCGTACGGTCAGGCCGCGCGCGGTGCCCAGGGCGGTCGCGGCCCCGGCCGCGGCGGCCAGGCCGCCGTACAGCTCCACACCGCGCCCCGCGTAGTTGCTGCGCTGCCACATCCGGGCCTCGACCGGGGGCCGCCTGCGCAGCTCCGCGTAGGCCGCGCGGGTCGCACCGGCCGCCGCCATGCCGACGGACAGCCGTCCCGACCGCCCCTTCCAGCCACGCCTGCTCATCCCGCTGCCTCCACGTCGTCGCCGTCGTCCGCTCGCGGCCAACCGCCGCGCCCGGCTGCGCAATTACCCGGCCCGCACAGCCTTCCCCGCCACGCCCCCGGAAAGCCGTCTCCGCGCGCTCCCGCCGCGCGCGGCACATTATCCGACCGCGCCGATGTCCTCCGGACCCGGACCACCAGGGGCCCGCAGGCCCGCTCGACCGACGCGCCGCGTCCGGCCCCGCCCCTGTCCCGGAGCGCCAAGGGCTCTCCGCGGCCGAGGTGCCGTACCGCCCTCGCCGCACCCCGGCGCACCCGGCCTCCTTCGACAGGCCGCCACCCGACCGACCTCACCCGCCCGCCGCCCGCCGCCGCAACGACTGGCGGCCACGCGACCCCCGCCCGCCCGGGCGGCGCACCCGCACGCCGCCATCCGGACCTGCGGTCCCAGGCCCGCTCCTCGGGCAGCTCCGACCGGAACGGCCGGGCCTCAGCGCCACGGCTGACGCCCCCGGCGGCACCGGCCTGCCTCCGGACGGCCACGTGACCTCACGCCAGGACCGGCGGCGCAGCCGGACCTCGGCGTCCGGGCCCGCTCCTCGGACCGCCGCGAGACCCCGGCCACGTCCGAGCGGAGCGGTCGGGGCTCAGCGACACGGCTGACGCTCCCGGCAGCCCCGGCCTGCGCCGGACCGCCGCGAGACCTTGGGCACGTTAGACCGGGGCGGTCAGGGGCTCGGCGACGCGGCTGGCGGCAGCGGGCCGGGGTGTCGGGGGGTCAGCGGGCCGCCTTGGCCGCGGCGAGGAGTTCCTCGGCGTGGGCGCGGCCCAGTTCGGAGTCCTCGAGACCGGCGAGCATGCGGGAGAGCTCCTTCACCCGGGCCTCGCCCTCCAGGATGGTGACGCCGCTGCGGGTGACGGACCCGTCGTTGGTCTTCTCGACCAGGAGCTGCCGGTCGGCGAAGGCCGCGACCTGCGGGAGGTGGGTGACGACCACGACCTGCGCGGTACGGGCCAGGCGCGCCAGGCGGCGGCCGACCTCGACGGCCGCCTTGCCGCCGACTCCGGCGTCCACCTCGTCGAAGAGGTACGTCGGCACCGGGTCGGACCCGGCGAAGACCACCTCGACGGCGAGCATGACGCGCGACAGCTCACCGCCCGAGGCGCCCTTGGCGATCGGCCGGGCCGGGGAGCCGGGGTGCGGGGCCAGTTGCAGCTCCACCTCGTCGGCGCCGGTCGGGCCGAAGGCCACGGCCCGGCCGCCCACCTCGATCCCGGCGTCCGGCTCGGCCGTCTCGGTCTGCCGGATCGCGACGCCGACACGGGCGTGCGGCATCGCCAGCTCGGCGAGTTCCGCGGTGACGGCGGCGGCGAAACGGTCCGCCGCCTCGCCCCGCGCGTCGGTCAGGTCCTGGGCGAGCGCGCCCAGCTCCGCGCGGAGCGCGTCCCGCTCCGCGGTGAGTCCTTCGATCCGCTCGTCGTCGCCCTCGAGTTCGCCGAGCCGCGCGGCGCTCTCCTCGGCCCAGGCCAGCACGCCGTCGATGTCGACGCCGTACTTGCGCGTCAGATGCGCCAGTACGGACCTGCGCTCCTCGACGGCCGCGAGCCGCAGCGGGTCGGCGTCCAGATTGTCGGCGTATCCCGCCAGCTCGCCCGAGACGTCACCGAGCAGGATGCCGATCTCGCCGAGCCGGGCCGCCAGGCCCGCCAGCTCCGGGTCGTGCGCGCTGACCGCGTCCACCGCGCGCTGCGCCCCCGCGACGAGGGTGCCCGCATCCACGCCCTCCGGGTCCTCCGGGTTCCCCGCGAGCGCCGCGTGCGCGATGGCCGCCGCGCTCGCCAGCGCCTCGGCGTGGCCGAGGCGGGCCGCCTCGGCGGCCAGTTCGGTGTCCTCGCCCGCGACCGGCTCGGCCGCCGCCACTTCCTCGATGCCGAACCGCAGCAGGTCCGCTTCCTGCGCGCGCTCCCTGGCCCGCGTCGTCAGCTCGTCCAGCTCCGCCGCGACCTCACGCAGCCTGCGGTAGGCCGACCCGTACTTCGCCAGCGGCGCCGCGACGGCGTCGCCCGCGTACCGGTCCAGGGCCTCGCGCTGCCGCGCCGGGCGCAGCAGGCCCTGCTGGTCGGTCTGGCCGTGCACGGCCACCAGGTCGTCCGCCAGCTCGCCGAGCAGCCCGACCGGGACGGTACGGCCGCCCACGAACGCCCGTGAGCGGCCTTCCGCCGAGACGGTACGGCTGATCAGCAGCGCGCCGTCGTCCAGCTCCGCGCCCGCTTCCTCCGCCCGTACGGAGGCCCGGTTGCCGGGGGCCATCGTTATCCGGCCCTCGACGGACGCCGCCTTCGCGCCGATGCGTACCAGCGCAGGATCGGCCCGGCCGCCCAGGAGCAGGCCGAGGCTGGTCACGACCATGGTCTTGCCCGCACCGGTCTCGCCGGTCACCGCGGTGAAGCCGGGTGAGAGTTCCACCACGGCGTCCTCGATGACCCCGAGCGACCGGATTCGCATTTCCTCCAACACGGGTACGACCATACGAGGTTTGCGCCCCGCCGCGCGACGGTCCCCTGCGGGGGGCGGTGCGCATCTCCGGGGCTCGGCCCCGAACGGGTCCCCCCTGCGGAGTGGGCAAGCGTCTTCCGGAGCGCGGCCCCGGGCCTTTCTTCGCCGGGGCGGCACACCGGTCTTTTCAGGGGCGGCTGGGGCTGCGCGGCCCGCCGAAGCGCTCCCGCGGGGCACCACCGGCCCCAGCGGGGCAGATCGGCTGTTCTCGGGCCGACGGCCCGGCGGGGGCTGGTCGCGCGGTTCCCCGCGCCCCTAAGAACCCGGCCCTGCGCAAGGGCAGCGCCCTGTCCTCACGCCCGCGACGGGCGCCCGCCTGCGCGTAGCGAACGGTTCGCCGTCGGGCGGGTCATTGGGGGGCGCCGCGCCATCCGGCGACGGGGAGGGCGAATTTGGCGACGAGACGGTCCGTGAAGGAGGCGTGGTGGAGCCGGGCCAGCCGCACGGGCACGGCGCCCCGGCGGACTTCGACGCGGGCACCGGCGAGAAGCTCGACGGTACGGCGGCCGTCGCACCACAGGACGCCGTGCGGCGTCTTGGGCTGGACCTCGACGGCGAGGACGGAGCGGGGCGAGGTCACCAGGGGCTTGGCGAAGAGGGCGTGGGCGCTGATGGGCACCATCAGGAGCGCTTCGACCTCGGGCCAGACGACGGGCCCGCCGGCCGAGAAGGCGTAGGCGGTCGAGCCGGTGGGGGTGGCGCAGACGACGCCGTCGCCGCCGAAGCGGGAGACCGGGCGGCCGTCGACCTCGGTGACGACCTCCAGGAGGCGTTCGCGGGACGCCTTCTCGACCGAGGCCTCGTTGAGCGCCCAGTCGGTGTGCACGATGTGCCCGTCGTTGCGGACCAGCACGTCGAGGGTCATCCGCTCCTCGACCTCGTACTCGCGGGTGACGACGCGGTCGACGACCTTGTCGAGGTCGTCCCGCTCGGCCTCGGCGAGGAAGCCGACCCGGCCGAGGTTCACGCCGAGCAGCGGGACCCCGGAGGCGCGGGCGAACTCGGCGCCGCGCAGCAGTGTGCCGTCACCGCCGAGTACGACGATCAGCTCGCAGCCCTCGACGGACTCGGGCCCCGGCTCCGTGACGTGCTCGACCTCGGCGGGCAACGGCAGGTCCGCGGCCTCCTCGGCGAGCAGCCGTACGCCGATCCCGCACCTCAGCAGCCCCTTGACCACGCGTTCCGCACTGCGGATGGCGGCCGGGCGGCCGGTGTGGGCGAGCAGGAAGACGGTACGGGCGCCGCCCGGTCCGCACTGCGCGTCGCGTCCGGCTTCGGATCCGGTTCCGGATTCGGATTCGGTCTTGGTGGTCAACGGGGCCCCTCCGCCACAGCACGGTCGACATCGGCCGGGTCCAGAGGAGGCGCACCGGCCCGCAGCCACAGAAAATATTCCACATTCCCGGACGGTCCGGGCAGCGGACTGGCCGTGACGCCCAGCACCCCGAGCCCCAGCTCCGCCCCCTGAGCGGCGACCTTGCGTACGCTCTCGGCCCGTAGCTGGGTGCTGCGGACGACGCCACCGCTGCCCAGTCGTTCCCTACCCACCTCGAACTGCGGCTTCACCATCAGGACGAGATCGGCGTCGGGCGCGGCGCACCGTACGAGCGCGGGCAGCACCAGACCGAGCGGAATGAACGACAGGTCGCCGACGATCAGGTCGACGGGGGTGCCGTCGATGTGGTCGAGCGTCAACTCGCGGACGTTGGTACGGTCCTTGACGGTGACGCGGTCGTCGCTCTGCAACGACCAGGCCAGCTGGCCGTAGCCGACGTCGACCGCGACGACCTCGGCGGCGCCCGCCCGCAGCAGCACATCGGTGAAGCCGCCGGTGGACGCGCCCGCGTCGAGCGCCCTGCGGCCCTCGACGGTCAGCCCGCGCGGCTGGAACGCGGCGAGCGCGCCGGCCAGCTTGTGGCCGCCGCGCGACACGTAGTCGGGTTCGTCGGCGTCCCGCGCCACCACCACGGCGGCGCTGGTCTCCACCTGCGTGGCCGCCTTCGTGGCGGTCGCGCCGCCGACGGTCACCCGCCCGGCGGCGATCAACTGGCTTGCGTGCTCCCGCGAGCGCGCGAGACTCCGGCGCACCAGCTCGGCGTCGAGTCGGCGTCGTGCCACCACGTACGGTTCAGCTCCTGTTCTCGTCCAGCGCGGCGAGTGCGTCCCGCAATCCGCGGTGCGCGTCCTCGTACACCTCTATGTGTCCCGCGGTCGGCAGTTCGTCGGCGTCCGACAGCCGGGCAACCGCCGCGTCCACGTCGGCATTCCCCGTCTCCCGCAGCACCACGCCGAGCGGTACGGGACCGGCCGCCTCCGGCAGGGCGTGAACGGCCCCGTCCGCCGGTCCGGCCGCGTCGGCGTCCTGCGCCGGTGCGGCGTCCGGCGCCTCGTCGCCGTCCGGTGCCGGTGCGGCACCGGACGGCCCGAAATCGAGGTCACTCACCGCCGTTACCCGCCTCCGGCCCCGGTGCGGACTTCTTCGCGGGCGTGGCCTTCTTCGCGGCGGGCGCCTTCTTGGACGCGGCCTTCTTCGTCGTGGCCGTCCTGGCCGTCGCCGACTTCTTCACCGCGGCGGTCTTCTTGACGGCGGACGCCTTCTTCGCCGCGGGGGCCTTCTTGGCTGCCGTCTTCTTGGCCACCGTCTTCTCGGGTGTCGCCTTCTTCGCCGTCGCCTTCTTCGCCGGGGCGGTGCCTTCCGGCTGTTCCGGCGTCGCGGGGGCCGCGGGCGCCGGAGGGGCCGCCTGGGCCGGAGTGGGCCTGGCCGGGGTGGTCTTGCGGGTGGCGGACTTCTTCGCGGGCGCGGTCTTCTTGGCCGCGGCCTTCTTGGCGGACGCGGTCTTCGTGGCGGCCGGGCCCGTACCCGCGGTGGCGGTCTTCCGGGTCGGGGCGGCCTTCTTCGCCGCCGGAGAGGCCGGGGAAGCCGGGGAAGCCGGAGCGGCCGGAGAAGGAGTCGTCGCCGACTTCTTGGCCGCCGTCTTCCGCGCCGAAGGCGCCTTCTTCGCCGCCGCCTTGCGGACCGCGGTCGACGCCGTGCCCTTGGGAGCGGTCGCCGCGGCCGGGGCCGCCTTCTTCGCGGGCGCGGCGGCGGGCGCCGCGTCCGGCTCGACCTTGACGTGCTGGACCGGCGGGGCGGCGCCGCGCCGGGAAGGCGCCTCCGAGGGCCGGGCCTGCCCGGCACCGCTGTCGGCCGCGTCCTCGTCGGTGGACTCCAGGTTCCCGATGCGCCGTTCGAGCGTTTCGAGGACGACACCGACCTTCGTCACTTCGTCGGCGAGGCGGCCGACCCGGCTCATCGTCTTGTCGACTTCGTCCCGGATGAGCCCGAGGAGCAGGTCACGGTTGGCCCGGCCCGAGGCCATCAGCTCGTCGGCGAGGGTCTGGACTTCGGCCGGAATGGCGGAGCCGATCCTGCGCTGGACGGCGTCGACGTCTATTCCCGTCTGGTCGAGCAGCTCCCTCGCCGCGTCGATCGTGCGCCGCCGGGTGGCCTCGGTCAGGCCGCCCGCGATCTGTAGACAGGTACGCAGCGCGTCCCGCATCGCTCACACTCCTCGCCTCGCCGTTGACGTATCCGGTCACGACGCTACCGCGTATCGCGACCGCGGCCCGAGCACGGTGCCCCGCGGTGCTGCGGTAGCGTCGTCCGGACGTGCGCGCGGACCGCGCACGATCCGGCACGATCCAGAAGGACACCGCACCGATGGCGACGATCGAGGAGTGCCGCAGCGCGCTCGACCGACTGGCGGCGAACCTCGCCGACGCCGAGGGCGGCGTGCGCTCAGCCGCCGCCATGGACCGCTCCCTGAGCTGCCGGATCACCGATCTGGACGTGACCTTCGTGGGGCGGCTGTCCGGCGGCCGGATCGAGGACGTGACGACCGTGCCGGGCACGCCCGCCGACAAGGCGCAGATCAGGCTGACCATGTCGGGCGACGACCTGGTCGCCCTGGTCGGCGGCGAGTTGAACTTCGCCAAGGCGTGGGGCAGCGGCCGGGTCAAGCTCCAGGCCGGCCTGCGGGACGTCCTGCGTCTGCGGTCTCTGCTGTAAGCGGGCCGGGCGCGGAGTCACCGGATACGGATACGGAACCGGCTGCCGACGCGGAGTCACGCGCGGAACCTGACCCGGAATCCGACACCGAACCCGGCCCCGAGCCTGGCACGGCATCAGACCCGGCCCCCGGCACGGAACCAGGCCCGGAACCGGGCACGGAATCGACGGGGTCGGAGCCCGTACCGGACTTGACGCCGGGAGCCGGTTCCGAGTCCTGGCCCGGCTCGGCGTCGGTGAGGGTCGCGCCGGCCGCCACCGCACCGGCCCGCCGCGCGGCGGGCACCACCAGCGGCGTACCGCTCTCCGGGTCCTCGATGATCCGGCAGCGCACCCCGAAGACCCGCTCCACCAGCTCCGCGGTGATGATCTCGGCGGGCGGCCCCTGCGCCTCGATCCGGCCGTCGCGCATGGCGATCAGGTGAGTGGCGTAGCGCGCGGCCTGGTTGAGGTCGTGCAGAACGGCGACGAGCGTACGGCCGCGCTGTTCGTGGAGTTCCGCGCAGAGGTCGAGCACGTCGAGCTGGTGCTGGATGTCGAGGAAGGTGGTCGGCTCGTCGAGCAGCAGCAGCGGGGTCTGCTGGGCGAGGGCCATGGCGATCCAGACGCGTTGCCGCTGTCCGCCGGACAGTTCGTCGACATAGCGATCGGCCAGGGCGGTGACGCCGGTCGCCGCCATCGATTCGTCGACGATTCGCTCGTCCTCCGGCGACCACTGCCGCAGCAGCCCCTGGTGCGGGTACCGGCCGCGCGACACCAGCCCCGACACGGTGATCCCGTCGGGCGCCACTGAGCTCTGCGGGAGCAGCCCCAGCGTCCTGGCGACCGCCTTCGCGGGCAGCGTGCCAATGGCCTGGCCGTCCAGCAGGACCTGGCCCGCGGCCGGCTTCAGCAGCCGCGACAGCGCGCGCAGCAATGTCGACTTGCCGCAGGCGTTCGGTCCGACGATGACGGTGAAGGACTGGTCGGGTATGGCGACCGACAGCTCCTTCGCGATGACCCGCTGGTCGTACGCGAGAGTGACGGACTCGGCGGCGAGGCGGGTCATGCGGGACGCTCCGTGTTCTGCCGAAGGGGTCTGGCGGGTGGTGTCTGCCGGTGGCCGCGGCTGCTTCCGTCGGCCGCCGCGGCGCGGTCTCAGCCGCGCTGTGAGCGCCGTACGCTCGGGGCCGGCCGCGCCCTGCGTACGCTCCGGGTCCGCCGTGCCCTGCGTACGCTCCGGGTCGACCGCGCTCCGCGCGTTCTCCGTACGCTCCTCGCGTTCCGTACGCGTCCTCATATCCGTCCGGCCCTCCGCTCCGCGATCAGCAGCCACAGCAGATAGCCGCCGCCGAGCACGCCGGTGGCGACACCGACCGGCACCTGGCCTGAGCCGAAGGCGCGTTGGGCGGCCAGGTCGGCGGCGACGAGCAGTGCGGCGCCCAACAGCGCGGACGACAGCAGCGAGACACCCGGCGAACGGGTCAGGCGCCGGGCCAGTTGGGGCGCGGTCAGCGCGATGAAGGCGATGGGGCCCGCCGCCGCGGTGGCGGACGCGGTGAGCAGGACGGCGCCGAGTACGACGATCAGCCGGGTGCGCTCCACGCGGACGCCCAGCGCCGCCGCCGCGTCGTCGCCCATCTCGCTGATCCGCAGCGCGCGTCCCTGGGACAGCAGCAGGGGCATGAGGACGCCGCAGGCGACGAGCAGCGGCCAGACCTGGTTCCAGTCGCGGCCGTCGAGGGAGCCGGTGATCCAGACGATCGCGCGGGCGGCGTCCACGAAGTCGGCCTTGACCAGCAGATAGCTGTTGACGGCCGACAGCACGGCCGAGGCGCCGATGCCGATCAGCACCAGCCGGTAGCCGTGCACCCCGCGCTTCCAGGCCAGCACGTAGACGGCGATGCCGGTGAGCAGTCCGCCCGCGACCGCGCCGATGGAGACCTGGTAGGCGCTGCCCTTGAGCAGCACGATGACGATCAGCGCGCCCGCGGCGGAGCCCTGGCCGAAGCCGATGACGTCGGGGCTGCCGAGCGGGTTGCGGGAGACGGTCTGGAAGGCGGCGCCCGCCATGCCGAGCGCGGCGCCGACGAGCAGCGCCACGATCACCCGCGGCAGCCGCAGGTCGCGGACGATGAACTCCTGGGCGGCGGTGCCGTGTCCGGTCAGGGTGCGGACGACGTCGAGCGGGGCGATGGCGTAGTCGCCCGTGCCGATCAGGACGACGGAGACGGCGAGGGCCGCGAGCAGCAGGACGCAGGAGACGACGGCCGCGCGCCGGTCGAACCGGACGGACAGTCCGCCGCGGGTGCGCAGTACGGGTTCTCTCACAGTTCGGCCATCCTTCGGCGGCGTACGAGGGCGATGAAGACCGGTCCGCCGAGGACCGCGGTGACGATGCCGACCTGGAGTTCGGCCGGGCGGGTGATGAGCCGTCCGACCACGTCAGCGCCGAGCAGCAGCACCGGTGACAGCACGGCCGCGTAGGGCAGGATCCAGCGCATGTCGGGTCCGGTGATGCCGCGTACGACGTGCGGCACCATCAGGCCGATGAAGACGATGGGCCCGCAGGCGGCGGTGGCCGCGCCGCACAACAGCGTGATGGAGATCATCACCAGCACGCGGGTGCGGGTCAGTTTGGCCCCGAGGCCGCGGGCGGTGTCGTCGCCGAGCGCGACGGCGTTGAGCGGCCGGCCGCTGATGAACGCGAGTACGGCGCCGGCCAGGAGGAACGGGGTCACGTAGCGGACGGTCGCCATGTCGGCGGCGGCGAGCGAGCCGACCTGCCAGAAGCGCATCCGGTCCAGGGCCGCGTTGTCGCTGAGTTCGACGGCGGTGGTCCAGCCCTGGAGCACGGCGGTGACGGCGGTGCCCGCGAGGGCGAGGCGGACCGGGGTCGCGGACCGGCTGCCGCCGATGACGTAGACCAGCGCCGAGACCACGGCCGCGCCGCCGAGGGCGAACCACACGTAACCGCTCATGCTGGTCACGCCGAAGAAGCTGATCGCGGAGACGACGGCCGCCGCGGCGCCCGCGTTGACGCCGAGCAGTCCGGGGTCGGCGAGCGGGTTGCGGGTGAGGGCCTGCATGGCCGCGCCCGCGACGCCGAGCGCGGCGCCGACGAGGAGTCCGAGGACCGTACGCGGCAGCCGCAGTTTGCGGATCACCACGTCGTTGTCGGTGCCCGCGTAGTGGAACAGCCCGTGCCAGACCTGGTCGACGGGTATGTCCTTGGCGCCGATGGCGATGCTCGCGAGGGCCACGACGACCAGCAGGCCGACGGCGGCGAGCAGTCCGGCGGCGCGTTTCGCGTTCGCCCGCGCGACGCTGCCGCGGCGTTCGACGGCCGGTGGGCCGGCGACCTGCTGTCCGGTGACCGGAGCGGGTGGGGAGTGACGATCGACCAACACGGTGATTAGGTTAGCCTAACCTGGCCACCTCAACTCCGAGCAGAGCGGCTGTCTTGATGAATCCCCCTCGTTTCTCACCCATGTCCGGAATGTCGCGGCGCGGCGTGCTCGCCGTGGGCGGCTCCGTCGGTATCGGCGCCCTGCTCGCGGCTTGCGGCGGCTCCTCCGACAAGGACTCCAAGGACTCGGGCGCCGACTCCGGCGGCACGGCGGACTCCGGCGCCAAGACCCCCGCGGGCCCCTGGTCCTTCACCGACGACCGCAAGACCACGGTGAAGCTCGACAAGACCCCCGCCAAGCTGGTCGCCTACGTCGGCGCCGCCGCCGCGCTGCACGACTACGGCGTCGAGTGCGTCGGCGTCTTCGGCCCGACCACGGTCAAGGGCGGCGGCGCCGACGCCCAGGCGGGCGACCTCGACGTCAGCAAGCTCACCGTGGTCGGCAACACCTGGGGCGAGTTCAACATCGAGAAGTACGCGGCTCTCTCCCCCCAACTGCTGATCAGCCACATGTACGAGGCGCCGACCCTCTGGTACGTGCCGGACGAGAGCGCCAAGAAGATCCTCGGCATCGCGCCCAGCGTCGGCATCAGCCTCAAGGGCGTCCCGATCACCACCCCGCTCCAGCGGTACGCCGAACTCGCCGCGTCCCTGGGCGCGGACATGAACTCGACCACCAACGCCGCCGCCAAGGCCCGCTTCGAGAAGGCGTCCGCCGATCTGCGCGCCGCCGCCAAGGCGTCCGGCGGCATCAAGGTGATGGCCGCCTCCGGCAGCGCCGACTCCTTCTACGTCTCCACCCCGCCCTCCGCGTCCGACCTCAGCTACTACAAGAGCCTCGGCGTCGACTTCATCGTCCCCGACAAGGTCGAAGGCGGCTTCTTCGAGACGCTGAGCTGGGAGAACGCCGACAAGTACAAGCCCGACATCATCATGCTCGACAACCGCACCGCGACCCTCCAGCCCAAGGACCTGGCGGCCAAGCCCACCTGGGCGCAACTGGCCGCCGTCAAGGCCGGACAGGTCATCGGCTGGCCGAGCGAGCCGATCTTCTCGTACGACAAGTGCGCCGCCCAGATCGAGGCGCTGACCAAGGCCATCGCCGGTGCGAAGAAGGTGAGCTGACGCCGTGTCCACCGCGCCCTACCTCTTCTTCCACCCCCGCGTCCTGCGCACCGAGCGGCTGTCGCCCACTCTGGTACGGATCGTGCTCGGCGGCGACGACCTGGCCGGCGTCGTGAGCGGCGGCCGGGACCAGCGCTTCAAGCTCTTCCTGCCGCAGCGGGGCCAGACCCGCCCGGTGCTGCCGGAACCGCTCGGCGCCGACTGGTACGCCGACTGGCGCGCCCTCGACCCCGACGTCCGCGGCATCATGCGGACGTACACGATCCGCGCGGTCCGCCGCGACCCGCTGGAATTCGACATCGACTTCGCCCTGCACGGCGACCTCGGCCCCGCCTCCCGCTGGGCCCAACAGGCCAAGCCCGGCGACCCGGTGAGCATCCTCGCCCCGGCAGGCGAGGACAACGGCGGCGTCGACTTCCAGCCGCCCGCCGGTACCGACTGGGTGCTGCTGACCGCCGACGAGACCGCGCTGCCCGCCGTGGCGAGCATCCTGGAGTGGCTGCCCGCGGGCATGCCCGTCAAGGTCTGGATCGAGGTCGCCCACCCCGACGACCGCATCCCGCTGACCACCGACGCCGACGCCGACATCACCTGGCTGGTACGGGAGCACCCCGGCGCCGACCGCACCGCCGCGCTGCTGGCCGCCGTCCGCGACGCCGGGGACCTGCCCTCCGGCACCCCCTACGCCTGGATCGCGGGCGAGGCCGCCTCGGCACGCGCGCTCCGCCGCCACCTGGTCAACGACCGCGGCATCGACCGCAAGGCGATCAAATTCACCGGCTACTGGCGGCACGGCGTCACCGAGGACGACCTGCTGGCGGCGGCCGTCGCGCAAGCCGAAGCCGAGGCGGGCGCGAAGAGCGAGGCCACGGCGGACGCGCCCGCCTGACCCGGCCGCGCGCCACGGGGCGCGCACGGCATGGCGCGCACCGCGTCAGGCGGGCGGGTGCGGCGCGGTCAGACGCGCCCGCGCGGGTCAGCCGGGCTCAAGTGCCGGTCCGGGCCCGCATCATGGAGCCCGCCTCAGAGCCCCGGCCGGGCTCAGAGCGCCGGCCCGCCTCCGAGCACCGGCCCGCCGCAAAATCCCAGCCGGGCTCAAAGGCCCAGCCACGCTCAAAGGCCCAGCCGCGCCAGTGCCTTGTCCGCGTCCAGGCCGCATGTGCCGTCGCCCGCCGACGTCCAGGCCGCGGCGCACAGCGCGCGCAGTCCGTCGAGCGCGTCGCCGTCACCGTCGAGCACGAGCGCGTCCGAGGCGGCGGAGGCGGTCCAACCCCCGCAGCGGAAGCCGCCGTCGGCCGCCGTGACCTCCGGCTGCGCGGCCAGCAGCCCGCGCAGGTCGGCGGCGACATACGTGGGACGGTGGCGCGGCTCGGCGGCGAGCAGGTGGGCCGCGTCCGTCACCCCGGTCAGCACGAGCAGCGAATCCACCTCGCCTGCGTACGCGCCCTCGATGTCCGTGTCGAGCCGGTCCCCCACCACCAGGGGCCGCTTCGCCCCCGTCCTGATCACCGTCTCGCGGTGCATCGGCGGCAGCGGCTTCCCCGCGACCTGCGGCTCACCGCCGGTCGCGATCCGTACGACCTCCACCGCCGCGCCGTTCCCCGGCGCGATCCCGCGCGCGCTCGGAATCGTCAGATCCGTGTTGGACGCGAACCACGGCACGCCCCGGTTCACCGCGTACGCCATCTCCCCGAGCTGCGACCACCGCAGGTCGGGCCCGTATCCCTGCACGGCCGCCACCGGCTCGTCGTCCGCCGACTCCACCGGCCGCAGCCCGCGCTCGCGCAGCGCCGCGAACAGCCCCTCGCCGCCCACCGCGAGCACCTTCGCCCCCTCCGGCACCTGATCGGCGATCAGCCGCGCCACCGCCTGCGCCGAGGTGATCACCTCGTCGGCCTCCGCGGGCACCCCGAGGTCCGTGAGGTGCTCCGCGACGGCCTGCGGCGTACGCGAGGCGTTGTTCGTCACGTACGCCAGGCGCATCCCGTGCCCGCTCGCCGCGGCCAGCGACTCGACCGCGTGCGCGATGGCGTCACCGCCCGCGTACACGACCCCGTCGAGGTCGAGGAGCGCCGTGTCGTACGCCGTGTCCAGCGGTCCTTCGGTGCCGTTCGGACTGGTCCGGTGGGTCATGACGGGCTCGCTCCTCGGGGTGTCGTCGATGACCCCGATCATCCCTCATGGCCGCCCCGGACATAGCATGCGCTGATGACCAACTCCGGACTCAACGGCGAGCACGGCCTGCGTCTGAAGCCCTTCCGCGGGCTCCGCTACGTACGACAGCGCGTCGGCAGCCTGGCCGCGGTGACCTCACCGCCGTACGACGTCGTCGTACGCCCCGACGGCCAGCGGCGGTTGGAGACAGCCGACCCGCACAACGTCGTCCGGCTCATCCTCCCCGAGGCCGAGACACCGGCCGCCCGGCACGGCAAGGCCGCCAGGACCCTCACCGCCTGGCTCGACGAGGGCGTCCTCGCCGCCGACCCGCTGCCCGCCCTCTACGTCTACGAACAGCGCGACGGCGACCACCTCCAGCGCGGGGTGATCGGCGCACTGCGGCTCACACCGCCGGAGGACGGCATCGTCCTGCCGCACGAGGACGTCATGCCCGGCCCGGTCGCCGACCGCGCGGCCCTGATGCGCGCGACCGGCGCCAATCTGGAGCCGCTGCTGCTGTCATACCGCCAGGGCGACGCGACGGCCGCCGTCATCGACCGCACCGCCGCCGACGCCGAGCCGCTGCTGGCCACGGTCACCGAGGACGGGGTACGGCACCGGCTGTGGGCGCTCACCGACCCCGTCGACCACGCGGCCGTCGAGGCCGATCTCGCGTCCCACCAGGCCCTGATCGCCGACGGCCACCACCGCTGGGCGACCTACCGGCTGCTCCAGTCGGCCCACCGCCCCGGCACCCCCTGGGACTACGGCCTCGTCCTGCTGGTCGACACCGCCCGCTACCCGCTGCGGGTACGTGCCATCCACCGCGTCCTGCCGCGGCTGCCGCCGGCCGACGCGCTGGAGGCCGCCCGCACCACCTTCCGCGTACGGCCGCTGCCCGGTCCTTCGCTGGACGGCGCGCTCGACGCGCTGGCGCAGGCCGCGGACGACGGCAACGCCTTCCTGGTCGCGGGCGACGGCGGTTTCCACCTGCTGGACCGCCCCGACCCGGCGGCCATCGAGCGCGGCGTACCGGCCGACCGCCCCGCGCAATGGCGCCGCCTGGACGCCGCCGTCCTGCACAGCCTGCTGCTCGACGATGTCTGGAAGGTCCCCGACTCCCCCGAGGACATCCGCTACATCCACGACACGGCCGCCGCCGTCGGCCTCGCGGAACGGCTGCACGGCACGGCCGTCCTCATGCACCCGGTGCACGAGGACGTCGTCCGCGACCTCGCCCGCCAGGGCGTGACCATGCCTCGCAAGTCCACGTCCTTCGGCCCGAAACCGGCGAGCGGACTGGTGATGCGCAGCGTCGGACTCGGCTGATCCGGCGCCTCGTCAGGGTCGTGGCGGAGGCGCGGCGGAGGCGGGGCGGAGGCGAGGCGGAGTCGAGGCGCGGCCGGGTCATAGCCGGGCATACGAAAGGGCGGCACCCGCGGTGTGCGGGTGCCGCCCTTCACGTGGGACGCGTGCGGGTGTCAGTCCTCGTCGTCGCTCTTCGGCTCGCCGTGGGCGGCGGGCTCGCGGAACGGCGAGTCGAGGAAGGAGGACGGGGCGGTGCCGTCGGCCGCCTCGGCCTTCTGCTCGGCCTTCTCGGCATCGTCGGAGCCCTCTGCGTCGTGGGCGCTTTCGTCGGCGACCTCGTCGTCCGAGTCGTCCTCGTCCGGCGCGGACTCGTCGGTACCGCCGACGGGCTCCTCGGAGGTCTCGGAGGTCTCGACGTCGTCCTCGTCGGAGACGTCGTCGTCCGAAACGTCGTCGTCCGAAACGTCGTCGTCCGTGTCGTCGGCGTCGTCCTCGTCGTCCGCCGCCTCGTCCGCCGTGTCCGGCCGCTGGGGCTCGGACTCGGACTCGGCCGCGTCGTCCTCGTCGATGGCGTCGACGAATTCCACGCCGTCGAGCTGGGCGAGGCGGTCGGAGGCGTCGGTGGTGCCGTTGTGGTCGGCTTCGAGCGCCTTCGCGAACCAGTCGCGGCCCTCGCGCTCACGGCCGACGCGCAGCAGCGCGTCCGCGTAGGCGTACCGCAGGCGGGCGGTCCACGGGTGCACGGCGTTGGACGCCAGCTCGGAGCTCTGGAGGGTGACCACCGCGGCCTCGTCCTGGCCCATGTCCTGCCGGGCCCCGGCCGCGACCAGGCGCATCTCGACCTGGCCGGCCTTGTCCAGCTTGTGCACCTCGGGGGCGCCCGCCATCTCCAGCGCGCGCTCCGGACGGCCGAGACCGCGCTCGCAGTCCGCCATCACCGGCCACAGGTCGACGGTGCCGGTCATCCGCCGGGTCGCCCGGAATTCGGCCAGCGCCTCGGCGTACCGCTCACTGGCGTACGACGCGAAGCCCGCCGCTTCCCTGACGGCCGCGACGCGGGACGCAAGACGCAGCGCGACGCGCGAGTACGCGTACGCCTGCTCGGGCTCCTCGTCCAGCAGCCGGGCCACCATGACGAGGTTGCGCGCCACGTCCTCCGCGAGCGTCTTCGGCAGGCTCATCAGCTCCTGGCGCACGCTCGGGTCGATCTCGTGGCCGGTGACCTCGTCAGGGATCGGCAGCCTGCGGACGGGCTCCCGCTCCTCACGGCGGTCGTCCCTGCCCCGGTTCTCGAACCGGCCGCGGCCCTCGACCACGGGGCGACGCCCCTGGCCGCCACGGTCCCGGTCGTCGTCCCGGCGCGGGCCACGCGGACGGTCGTCACGGCGGTCGTCGCGACGGTCATCGCGGGGCCGGTCGAAACGGGGACGGTCGTCGTCGCGGCGCGGACCGCGCGGGCGGTCGTCACGCGGGCCGTCGAAACGGGGACGGTCGTCACGGGGCCTGTCGTCCCTGCGGAACCCGCCACCGCCGCCACCGGGGCGGTCATCACGCGGGCGGTCGTAGCGCGGCCGGTCCTCACGGGGACGGAAGCCGCCGCCGGACCGGTCGTCGCGCCGATCGTCACGCGGCCTGTCGAAGCGGGGACGGTCGTCACGGGGCCTGTCGTCACGGGGACGGTCCTCGCGCGGGCGGTCAAAACGAGGCCGGTCGTCACGCGGACGGAAGCCACCGCCGCCACCGCCGGAGCGGTCGTCGCGGGGGCGGTCCTGGCGCGGGCGGTCGTCCCTGGGACGGTCGTCGCGGGGGCGGTAGCCGCCGCGGTCGTCCTCACGGCGCGGGCCACGGGGACGGTCGTCGCGCCGGTCGTCACGCGGACGGTCGTCACGACGGAAACCGCCACCACCGCCGGGACGGTCCTCACGCGGACGGTCAAAACGAGGCCGGTCGTCACGCGGGCGGAAGCCACCGCCGCCACCGCCGGAGCGGTCGTCGCGGGGGCGGTCCTGGCGCGGACGGTCGTCGCGGGGGCGGTCGTCGCGGGGGCGGTAGCCGCCGCCGGCCGGAGGACGGCCACCACTGTCGCGGCGGTCGTCGCGCGGGCGGTAGCCGCCACGGTCGTCTTCGCGACGCGGGCCCCGCGGACGGTCGTCACGTCGATCGTCGCGACGGAAGCCGCCGGTGGGACGGTCACCGTCCCGCCGCGGACCGCTGCTGCGGTAACCCCCGCGGTCGCCGCCGCCGTTCGGGCGCGAGTCCCGGCGTTCGGGACGCTCGGGCCGGTCTTCAGGCGAGTTGGGCATCGACGTGACTCCTGTCGGATCGTACTGCTGTAGTGCGAGTCTCTCGCCATGACGGAGAGGACGCGCACCGAAGAACAACGAAAAAAGACCCCCGGTCCCAGCGCTTAGGCCAGGACCGAGGGTCCATAAAGATTGTTCGGCGGTGTCCTACTCTCCCACAGGGTCCCCCCTGCAGTACCATCGGCGCTGAAAGGCTTAGCTTCCGGGTTCGGAATGT